>JASGMV010000044.1 GCA_030156255.1 Desulfovibrionales bacterium | reverse complement strand
GCCGGGGCGCCCCGGCCCCGCAGGCGGCGGTTGTTATTGTTTCGCGTTATACCCCAGCGGCAGTTTCTTGAAGCGCCCTCCGTAAAGGATCGGATCTCCCTTGTAGCCCAGGGCCTTGAAGTCGATGTAGTCCGTGGCGTTGACCAGCCCGCGCACGTCCCGGCCGCGGGAGGCCAGCCAGGAGAAGTCCGTTCCCTTGTGGGCCAGTTTCTTGAAGTCCACGTTGCGGTTGTCCTGATGGCAGCGGTCGCAGGTCCGCTCGCCCTTGAGCGATTCGTGGCACTGCACGCAGGACAGAGCCATTCCCTTGGGCATGACTTCGTGTTCGATGCGCCAATACATGTCCGTGCGCACCCAGCCGTATGCGCCGCTGTACGGCAGGTTCACGGCCTTCATACCCACCTGGAACGCCTTTTGCCAGTCCAGGTTCTTCCAGTAGGCGTAGGCGTCGGTCTTGTTGAGGGGGTACAGGTGCGGAACCAGGAGATAGCGGTTTTCCGGGTCCATGGGCTGGACGCCGCGCATGATCTTGAACGGCGCGATGCGTGAAGCCGGGTCGGTGATATCGCCCAACGGCTCGGTGATGTGGACGTAGCGTCCGTTTCTTTTCTGATCGTAGGAATCGTTTTTGTCGACCACGGCGCCGGTCATGTTCATGACGTCGCCAATGAGCAGCCGCTCCATGTAGCCGTTGTGCCAGGCGTATTCGGGCTTGGCCGACTCCTTCCAGCGGAACTCGCCTTTCATCCAGTTGTAGTCCGGCATGCCGAACTCGTCCTTGGCGACGGGGTAGGACTTGTTGCCGGCGAGCGACCAGTCCCACCATGTCTTGGTGGGCTTGCACTTGGCGTAGATGGGCGAATGGCAGGTGTTGCAGGCCACGGTTTTGCAATGCATGTTCAAATGGTGGTCCAGCAGGGTTTGCCCGTAGTGGGGGCTGTCGCTGTGGCAGTCCGTGCATGAGCGCGACCCTTCGGCCACCGGGACCGAGGACGATCGGCCCGCGATCTTGTGCCGGTTGGTGGTGTGGCATTCGACGCAGGTGAAGTCGTAGCCGCCCATGTGAATGTCGCAGTTGCGGTCCGGGTGCAGCAGCTGGGAGGACATGTCCGCGTGCTTGATGGCGTCCCCGCCCCCGCCGCTGAAGTGGCAGGCGCCGCAGGTTGCCCGGTTGGACGGCCCGACGTGTTGCGCCACATACACGAGGTCGGTCTTGGGATCGGGCATGCCGGCCGCGGGCGGCGCTTTTTTATAGCTGCCCGTTTGGTCGTGGCAGACCAGGCAGTCGATGTTGTTTTCGTTCTTGAAGTCGAAGGATGCGTCCTTCCAGCCGTAGCCCGCGTGGCAGCTGGTGCAGCGCGGCCAGTTGGAGGGCACGGCGATGCAGAAGTTGTTGATGGTGTTGGTCGCCTTGCCGCTCATGACCTCCTTGCGATGCTCCACGGTGAAGGGCGAGGGGCCGCGCCACAACCAGTGGGCGCTTTTGAGCATGTCGCGCCCCGCCTCTTCGTGGCAGCGCAGGCACTCTTTGGTGACCTGCTGGGGCGTGGGGTCGTCCGGAAGCTGGACTAGGTCCTTGTGGTCCACATGGCTTTTGGCGTGGCAGCCGGCGCAGTCCGTGGGGCCTTTGCGCATGGCCTGGTGGCAGCCGATGCACTGCTGGTGGTAGGCAGCTTTGAGCCCGATCTTGCCCGCCGCCGTGCTGTTGAACGCCTCCCGGTGGCAGGCGCGGCAGGCCACGGTCTCCGGGGCGTTTTCGCCCGCCGGTTGGTAGTGGTGGCAAAGCGCGCAGTTGTTGTCCAGGCTCGCGGCGTGCTTGGCGTGCATGAAGCGCACGGGGCCGTATTTGTCCTCGTAGGTGTTGACCAGCGGGCTCGACAGCAGCATGTAGCTGGCCGGCATGTCCGCCGTGGTCAACCCCAGCTTGCGCAGCCGCTGCTGGCGCAGCAGGGCGTCCTCCTGATGGACCTCCTTGACCGGCGCCGCCGGCGTCTTGGCGCGCTCCACGGCTTTGTCCTGGTCCACGGCCGACCAGCCCGGGGGCGCGGCGAAACGGTTCGTGCGCACCTTCTCCGCGGGGTTGGACTCCTTGGCCGCGGCCGCGGACACCCGCGCCTCCTCCGGAAGCAGCAGGAACAGGGCCGCGAGCAGGGCGGCCAAGGCCAACCCGGTGGTGATCGTCTGGCGCTTCATGACTCCACCTCCTCAATCCTGCGGGCCGAGAGCACCGGCAGATAGGTCACGCCGATGCGGTACAGGAACATGATGGTCGCCGCGCAGCCCGCCGTGACCAGGATTTCTCCCATGGCCGGATAATAGTTGTGATTGGCGAAGGGCGGCGCGAAGGCGGTGATGAACACGTTGATGCGGTTCAGCAGCACCCCGGCCACGATGAACAGGCAAACCGTGAACAACGCCCGGCGCGAGGCCCTCACCCCCGGGAAGAGCAGCAAGACCCACGGCAGGATCACGCCCAGCCCGACCTCCGCCCAAAAGGCGATGGAGCGGCCCGAGCCGTCCCACAGGTAGATGAAGGCGCCGCGGTCCGCGAGATCCCAGAATTTGATCGCCATGTACAACCCCAGAGTCAGAATGGTGAACCGGATCAGCCTGGAGAGCACGGGCGTTTCGGACTCGAGCTTCAGGGACGACGTGGCGATGGTGGTCTCCACGACCACCATGGGGTAGCCCACGGCGAAAGCCGAGAGCAGGAACAAAAGCGGCAGCCACGGCGTGTACCAGAGGGGATGGACCTTGGTGGGCGCGATGGCCATCAGCGTTCCCAAGCTGGACTGGTGCATGCAGGAAAGCACCACTCCGAGGATGATGAACACCCACATGAACTTCGACAGACCGCGGTCCAACGCGCCCAGCAAGGGAATCTTTTTCCCGTAGCGTTCGGCGATGATCGGGATCATCTCGATCCAGAGCACCGAGAGGTAGGTCATGACGCAGATGGCCACCTCGAACAGCGCCGAGTTGTGGTTCTGGAAGATGATTGGTTTCCATACGGCCCACGAGCGGCCGATGTCCACGAACACCCCGAAGGCCACGAAGGTGTAGCCCAGCGCCGCCGTGAGCAGCGCCGGCCGGACCACGGGTTCATAGGCCTCGCGGCCCAGAATGTGGCCCAGAAAGGCGGTGGTGAATCCGCCTGCGGCCAGGGCCACGCCCGAGGCCACGTCCACGCCGATCCACAAACCCCACGGATAGGCGTTGTCCAGATTGCTTACGGCTCCGAGCCCGCCGGTGAAGCGGTACAGCAGCGCAAGCCCGCCGGCGATCATGAAGCCGACCATGACCAGGACGCCGGGCGTCCAGAACGGCCGCGCAACAGGCGCGGGATGCTGGCTCATGACCGCTCCCCCTTGTCTTGTTGGTTTTTGTCTTCGCCGCGATGGGTCAGGGCCATGACCCCGCCCAATGCGCCGAACAGCAGCGCCGGCGACCACAGATAGCTGAACAGCGCGTGCTGGATGGTCTCCGTGGTCTTGGGCGGCGGGGCCGCGGGCAGCTTCTGGAAGCCGATGCGCTCGAAGGGGACGCCGGACACGTACAACCAGCTCGTTCCGCCCACCTCATGCTCGCCGTAGACGTGGTCCACGTAACGGGCCGGGTCCTTGCGGATGCGCTCCTTGGCCGTTTCCAGCAGCTCGGCCCGCCGGCCGAAGGTGATGGCCTCCACCGGACAGATGGAGGCGCAGCCCGGCGCCTTGCCCTCGTTGGTGATGCGCTCGAAGCAGAACGTGCACTTGCGCACCTCCGGGGTGAGCGCATTGTGGTATTCGTAGGCCGGAATCTGGAACGGGCAGGCCACCATGCAGTACCGGCAACCGATGCAGCGCGTGACCTCGTAATGGACCGCGCCGTTGTCCTTTTTGGACAGCGCGCCGGTGATGCAGGCCGAGGCGCAGGCCGGGTCCTGGCAGTGCATGCACTGGATTTTGGCGTAAGCCGGCGCGGACTGGCCGCGCTCGTCGAGCCGTCCGGTCTCGAACCGGTTGACCACGGTGTACGTTTTTTCGTCGGGCCGGCGCTGGGCGTCGAAGACCCGGGCGTCGTCGAACGGGGTTGCGGGCGGGGGCAGGTGGTTGACCTCGTTGCAGGCCTGCTCGCACTTGCGGCAGCCGATGCAGCGGGTGATGTCCACCAGACAGCTGTAGGGGTTTTCCGGCGCCTTGGACTCCCAGGCGCAGGCTGCGCCGGGCGCGGCCGCCGCCGCGGTCGCTCCGGCCAATGCGAAGAATCCTCGACGGGTCAACTTCATGGCGATCTCCTTGCATGCGTAAGCCCTGGCTCCCGCCGGAGACGCCGCCGTCCGGTTCTTCGGTCAGTCCACGACCGTCCCGGACGATAGCGCGCCGGCGAGGTGGCGCGAGAGCACTGCCTGGGGGCTGCCGATGACGTTGTCGATGATCTTCACGCCGGCCTGCTCCAAGGTCCGCCGGCAAGGATCGACCACGCCCCCGCAAATGAGCGTGTTGATCTTCATCGCAATGAGCGTCTTGCACAGCTCTTCGCGGTCCAGATGCTCCACGGCGATGGTCGATGCTTCGACCGCCTTCCCGTGGTCCAGATGGACGACCAGAACCTTCTGGGAGCGGTCGTAGCGGGGAGCGATGCGCTCTTCCCACAGGCACAGGGCTGCTATCGTCTTCACAGCGCCACCTCGGGCGGAAGTCTGCACGAACTGTTCCAGACTGTTATGTTCATGTATTTCATATGGTTGGAGTTTTGCTTGGCGTCGTTGTATATGAATTTTTGAAACAAGTTGAAACAATTGTTTAGAAATGTTAACAAGTGTTTCACCAGCCCAGGCCCAATTGCTTCATCTTGCGCCAGAGCGTGGTCCGGCTGATCCCCAACAGTCTGGCCGTCTCGCTGCGGGAGCCCTTCGCCTGGTGCAAGGCGTCCGTTACGGCTTTTCGCTCGGTTTCGCTGCGCTCCGGCGTCGGATCGGGCGTCGAATCGGACTGCGGCGCGGTTTCCGCCGCGGCCGCTCGCTGCGCTCCGGCCGGCGGGCAGTCGATCCGGAGCAGATAGCGCGGCATGTCGGCCGGTTCGATGCGTCCGCCCGGCTTCAGGGCGGCGGCGTACTCCAGAATGTTGCGCAGCTCCCGGACGTTGCCCGGGAAGCCATACTCCATGAGCAATTTCAGGGCGGCGCTGCTGAGTCCCCGGGCCGTATGGCCCTCCAACGCGCCCTGCTCCTGGAGGAAGCGGGCGGCCAGCAGCGGGATGTCTTCACGGCGCTCGCGCAAGGGCGGAAGCTCCAACTGCGCCACTTGCAGCCGGTAGTACAGGTCGTCCCGGAAGCGTTTTTCCCGGACCATGGACGCGAGATCGCGGTTGGTGGAGGCGATGACCCGCGCGTCCGCCTTGACGGGGCGGACCCCGCCCAGCGGGTAGAACTCCTTGTCCTCCAGGACTTGCAGCAGCTTGGCTTGCAGCCCGATGTCCATCTCCCCGATTTCGTCCAGAAAGATGGTTCCGCCGTGGGCCAGTTCGAACATGCCGGGTTTGTCGGATCGCGCGTCGGTGAAGGCGCCCTTGCGGTAGCCGAACAGTTCGGACTCCAGCAAAGGGGCGGGCAGGGCTGCGCAATTGACCTTGACGAACGGCCCTTCGCGGCGCGGGCTGGCGTTGTGCGCGGCCCGGGCCGTGAGTCCCTTGCCCGTTCCGGTTTCGCCCAGGATGAGCATGGTGGAGTCCGTGGCCGAGAGCACGGGCAGCGCCTCGAACAGGGTCTGCATGGCCGGGCTTTTGCCGATGACGTCCCCGAACGAGTAGGAGGCTTTGACCTGTTTCTCCAAGGCGGCCCGGTTGGAGTCGTCCTGGATGGTCTCCACCCCTCCGATGATGGCCCCGGTTTTGTCCCGCAGCACGGCGGCGGAGATTTCCACCGGCCGCTCCTGGTTGCGTTTGTCCAGGATGTTGGCCCGCTCCCGGACGATGCTGGACTTGCTGTCCATGGCTCTGCGCAGGGCGCAGTGGCCTTCGAAGCACATGTCCGCGCGAAAGATTTCGTAGCAGCGCCGGCCCAGGGCCTCCTTTCGGGTGAAGCCGGTCAACTCCTCGGCCTGGGCGTTGAACGACGTGATGAGGAAGTCCGGGTCCACGGTGAAGACGCCCACGGCCAGGTGGTCGAGGATGAGTTCCGGGGGAATGGGCGTTTGCAGCCGTTTCATGTGTTTCACGTAACATGAAACCGAAGATGAAACAACGCGCGGGGAGAGGCCCTCGCGCCTGCCGTCCGGCCGCGTTTTCTCCGCGCCGCACAACTGCGGGCTACCCCCGATGCATGATTCCCAACAGATAGAATCCCTCCCGAAAGAGGAAAAAGGCCAGGACGCACAACGCCAGGCCCAGGAAGCGCAAGATATACGTGTACAGCGCGCTGGTCAGGAAATTTCTTGAGCGGCCGACCAAAATGGCGAGGAGAACTTTGGCCCCGATCAGGGAGAGGTAGAAGCACCCGATAAAGGCGGCAAGCGCGGCGATTCCCTGGCTCAGAGCCTTGCTCATGATCGGCCCCCCGACGCTCAGCCAAAACAGATAGGGATGGGGGTTGCAGGCGTTCGCCAGCACTCCTTTCATCAACGACCGCCGCCCCGTTCCCGAGCCGACGCATTCCGTGGGATTGGGGCGAAGGCTGTCGATCCCCATGTGCAGAATGACGGCGCCGCCGAGGAGTGAGATGATTCCCAGCACATCGTGTAATCCGGACAATTGCGCCAGAAGGAGCAACGTCAGCAGGATGATGGGAAGATCCGTCACGATCGGGGAAAGCGCGACGCCGACGCCCGCTTTGACCCCGCGCTGCAACGTCTCGGAGATGACAAGCGCCAGAAGCGGTCCGGGGGCGAGACCTGCGGATAACCCCAACACGGTTCCCGTTGTAATGTAGTCGATCACCGCCAGCTCCTCGATGGAATGCAGCGCATCGTCTTTACTGTATCCGGATCAACAAGTCCACGCCGCCGGCTGTCGGACAGTTGCAGGATGAGCGCGGGGAATGTTTCGTAAGAGTTCGTTTTGTGGGCTTTGAAGCGTCCATTCCGGCCGACTTTATGCGGCGCCTTTGGAGAAAACTGTTTCGGGCCGGAGCGCTGGACCTGTTCGTTTTCGCGTTTCTGCGTTATGAGGATGGTTGCCTTGGTTTTTTAAATCAGCTATCATCTTTTCTATGGATGAAAATTCTGACGGGAAGAGCATGAATCGCAAGCAGTGTCTGAAGGACATCGCCACAGTCTGCTTGGCGTTGCGGCAGCGTGCGGACTTTTTTTTGCATAACGAACCAGAAAATTTGAGTGTCGAAGATTTCGATAGAATCGCCATGGAAATGGAGGAGTTGGCGAGATTTATCGACAATTTTGTAGACTATTTCGAGCCGAATCCGAACGCCGCAAGCCAATAAACCCATCGCACCCTTCCTTCTTCGCCGAAATTTTTTTTACTTTTTTTCGTCCAGTTTCGGGACGTTATGAAGAAGAACCCGGACTGCGACGCTTTTCGGCGGGCTTCCGGCTGGATTTCAGGCGAAAGACGGGGTATCCGTTATTCTAGAAGTCAGGCTGGATGAATCCTCTTCACCCCTGGGTTGCGGAGGTGGTTTTGGCCGGATCTATGAAGTCGAAACAGTTCGAAATCGTGGTTTCGGACAAGGACGGCGGGTTGGTTCCCGGCGAGAGCATGGAAGGGAGCGAGCCCTGCATCTATTTTTATGCCTGCAAAGCGGATAGCGGCGACATCTTTCTCCAACCTCTGAACAGGGATTATCTGCCCTCCGGGGCCAAACAGCCCATGGAGGAGCAGGTTTTTCTGTCCCGTTTTCAACCCGAGCCGCTCATCTATTTCAACAAGGTCAAGCCGGCTCTCGAGTCTTTGAACCATAATTTGGAAAAGGCCGACAGGCTGCGTGAAAAGGGCAAGCATAATCTGGCCGAGAACAAATACCAGGAAGCCTTGTCCATCGACCCGGACAATCTCAGGGCCACCTTCGGTTTGGGCGTGACCTACCTGGACTCCAACCAGCTCGAAAAGGCCGGCGTCATCTTCGAAAAGATCATCGGACTGGATTTCGCCTTCGCCCGGGACAACAAACATCTTTTCAACGAATTCGGCATCAAGCTGCGCAAGCGCCATATGTATAAGGAAGGCCTGGAGTATTACCGCAAGGCCTTGGAGTACGATCCGAACGACGAGCATCTGCATTTCAACGTTGCGCGCATCTATTATGACGACGGGAGCTACGACAAGGCGTTGGAGCACCTGCGCAAGGCCGAAAAACTCAATCCCGACTTCGCGCCGGCCCGGGACATGATCCTTCTGATCGAGAAGCACAGAGCCTGAAAAACAGGCTTGCCGCCATGCGTTGACCGTCGCACAGCGTCGGCCGGAATCTCTCACCGGCGTGTTCCGAAGCGCTTTACTCCCGCCCGTTCCCGTCTCATTGTCCCTGTTGTAACCATGTTGACATATTATCGCTTCAAGTGAGATATCCCCTTCCCGAGCGGGCGGCGAGCGGAGCCGTTCGACGCCATGAAGCCACACAGCCAAGGAGAGCGCATGTCTACCCGGAAAGAACGAGCCGACGCTATCCGCGTCCTCAGCATCGACGCCATTGATAAGGCAAAATCAGGACATCCGGGGGCGCCTCTGGGCATGGCCGATTTCGCCGAAGTTTTGTGGAGCGACTTTTTGAAACACAATCCCGCCGATCCGCAGTGGCCCGACCGCGACCGTTTCGTCCTTTCCAACGGCCACGCCTCCATGCTGTTGTACAGCCTGCTCCACCTCACCGGCTACGATCTGTCCATCGAGGACCTCAAGCAGTTCCGCCAACCCGGGTCCAAAACGCCGGGGCACCCCGAATACGGGCACACTCCTGGCGTCGAGACCACCACCGGGCCTTTGGGCCAGGGAGTCGCCAACGCCGTGGGCATGGCCCTGGCCGAGCGCATGATGGCCGCCCGGTTCAACCGGCCGGATTTCCCGGTGGTGGACCACTACACCTACGCCACCGTGGGCGACGGCTGCCTCATGGAGGGCATCAGCCACGAGGCCTGTTCCCTGGCCGGAACCTTGAGGCTCGGCAAGCTTGTCGTTCTTTACGACGACAACGGCATTTCCATCGACGGACCGGTGGATGGCTGGTTCCGGGACAACACGCCCAAGCGGTTCGAGTCTTACGGCTGGGGCGTGTGGAGCGTTGACGGGCACGACGCCGAGGCCGTGCGGCGAGCCATCGCCGAGGCCCGCGCGGACGCGTCCCGGCCGAGCCTCATCTGCTGCAAGACCACCATCGGTTGCGGCGCGCCCAACGCCGCGGGCAAGTCGAGCTGCCATGGTTCGCCGCTGGGGTCGGAAGAGATTTTGAACACCCGCAGGACGCTTGGCTGGGCGAACGAGGAGCCCTTCGCCGTGCCCGAAGACGTGTACCGGTCTTTTGACGCCAGGGCAAAGGGCGCCGAGTCCGAGGACGCCTGGCGGAAATTGTTCGACGCCTATGCGAAGCAATATCCGGAGCTGGCCGCCGAGTTCTCCCGCCGCACGGCCGGAGAATTGCCCGACGGCTTTGACGCCGGGCTGGAGGCGATTCTGAAGGAGATGGCCGCGCAGGACAAACCCGTGGCCACACGCAAGGCTTCGGGCATGGTCCTGGAAAAGCTGGTGGAGCTTCTGCCGGAGCTGGCCGGCGGTTCGTGCGATCTTTCGGGGTCCAACAACACCAAAACGAAGTCTTCCATCGCCGTAACCGCAGAAAACTATGGCGGGAATTACATCGAATACGGCGTGCGCGAGTTCGCCATGGCCGCCATCATGAGCGGCATTGCCCTGCACAAGGGCTTCATTCCCTATGGCGGAACTTTTCTGGTGTTCTCCGACTATATGCGCAGCGCGCTTCGCAGCGCATCGCTCATGGGAATACGCTCCATTTTCGTGCTGACCCATGACTCCATCGGCGTGGGGGAAGACGGTCCCACGCACCAGCCAATCGAGCATCTGGCCGCCTTGCGGGTCATGCCGCTGCTTGAAGTGTGGCGTCCGGCCGACGACCTGGAGACCGCCGTGGCCTGGGGCGAGGCCCTGCGTCGCCAGGGAGCGACCTGCTTGGCGCTGAGCCGCCAAGGCTTGCCGCCGCTCAAGGCCGATCCGTCCAGCAGGGCCGACATGCGGCGCGGCGGCTACGTGGTGTACGAGCCGGAGGGTGGAATCGACGCCATCGCCGTCGCCTCGGGCTCCGAGGTCCATCTGGCCCTGGAGGCCGCCAAGGAGCTTTCGAAGCGCGGACACAGGGTTCGCGTGGTTTCCATGCCGTGCATGGATCGCTTCGAGGCCCAGGACCCCGCGTATCAGGCTCGCGTTCTGCCGGAGGCCGTCACGGCCCGGTTGGTGATCGAAGCGGCTGCGCCATATCTCTGGCGCTGCGTCGCCGGCCCGAAGGGGCGCATCATGTCCATCAACCGCTATGGTTGCTCGGGACCGGGCAAGGCGCTGTTCGAGCGTTTCGGCTTTACGGTGGAGAACGCCGTGCGCAATGTGCTGGAGATGCTTGGCGACGTATAGCGTTTGTCCTTCTTCGACTCCTGTGTGGCGGCGCGGCTCGGATCATCGCAAATTTTGGCGCCAATCCGTTAAATCCGCGGAAGGGAGTGGACCTGTTGTCTTGGCTCGTGTAGGAACAGTCATCGAGCCTTGAACGACATCCGTGAAGGAGGAAATATGAACGTTCTGAATATGGCCGACCTGGATCTGGCCGGCAAGCGCGTGCTGATTCGCGAGGACCTCAACGTTCCCATCAAGAACGGACAGGTCGGAAACGACGCCAGGATTCAGGCGTCGCTTCCCACCATCCGTATGGCCCTGGCGGCCAACGCCCGGGTCATGGTTTGCTCCCACCTTGGCCGGCCCAAGGAAGGCGTCTACGACGAGCAATTCTCCATGGCGCCGGTGGCTGCGTATCTTTCCAAGGAGTTGGGCCAGGAGGTCGCGCTGGTCAAGGACTACCTGGACGGCGTGGAGGTCGCGCCCGGCCAGGCGGTGCTGCTGGAGAACGTTCGCTTCAACCCCGGAGAAAAGGCCGACGACGAGGCCCTTGGCAAGAAGATGGCCGCCCTGTGCGACGTCTACGTCATGGACGCCTTCGGCACGGCCCACCGCGCCCAGGCTTCGACCTGCGCCGCGGGACGGTTCGCTCCCGTAGCCTGCTCCGGTCCGTTGCTCTCCGCGGAATTGAGCGCCTTGGGCCGGGCTTTGAGAGACCCCAAGCGCCCCTTGGTGGCCATTGTGGGCGGCTCCAAGGTCTCCACCAAGCTTACCGTGCTGAACAATCTTTCGGAGAAGGTGGACCAACTCATCGTGGGCGGCGCTTTGGTCAACAATTTTCTGCTCGCCTCGGGCAAGCCGGTGGGCAAGTCGCTGGTGGAGCCCGAGCTTTTGGACGAAACCAAAAAGCTGATCGAAAAGGCGAAGAAGGCCGGAGCGGAAATTCCCATCCCCACGGACGTCGTGGTGGGACAGGAGCTTTCGGAGTCCGCCCCGGCCACGGTCAAGAAGGTTGAAGACGTGGCCGACGACGACATGATTTTGGACGTCGGCCCCGAGACTGCGGCCCGGTACGCCACGTTCATGCAGCAGGCCGGAACCATTGTTTGGAACGGGCCCGTGGGCGTATTCGAATACGACCAGTTCGGCGAGGGCACCAAGACCCTGGCCCAGGCCATTGCGGACAGCGACGCCTTTTCCCTGGCCGGCGGAGGCGACACCCTGGCGGCCGTGGCCAAATACGGCGTTGGGGACAAGATATCCTACATCTCGACAGGCGGGGGCTCGTTCCTTGAATTCCTCGAAGGCAAGGAGCTCCCGGTGGTGTCCATGCTCGAAGAGCGCGCCAAGGGTTGATGCGGCGCGTTTCGTCGGAACCTCTCAACCAAAGGAGTCACTATGGCCCTTATTTCCTTACGTCAGCTTCTGGACCACGCAGCCGAGCATGGCTACGGCATCCCGGCTTTCAACGTCAACAACATGGAGCAGGTGCGGGCCATCATGGAGGCGGCGGAGCAGACCAACAGCCCGGTCATCCTGCAGGCTTCCGCCGGCGCCCGGAAATACGCCAGCGGCGCTTTCCTCAAGCATCTGTTGTTGGCCGCCATCGAAGACTGGCCGGACATTCCCGTGTGCATGCACCAGGACCACGGCGCTTCTCCCGCGGTGTGCGCCATGTCCATCCAGACCGGGTTTTCCTCGGTCATGATGGACGGCTCCCTCATGCCGGACCACAAGACGCCGTCCACTTACGAATACAATGTTGAAGTCTCCCAGAAAGTGGTGGAGATGTCCCACGCCTGCGGCGTGTCCGTGGAGGCTGAGTTGGGCGTTTTGGGCTCCTTGGAGACCGGCACGGCCGGCAAGGAGGACGGCGTGGGCGCCGAGGGCAAGCTCACGCGCGACATGCTGTTGACCGACCCCGAGCAGGCCGCGGACTTCGTCAAACAGACCAAGGTGGACGCCCTGGCCATCGCCATCGGCACCAGCCACGGCGCCTACAAGTTCACCAAGCCGCCCACGGGCGAGGTGCTCTCCATTCAGCGCATCAAGGAAATCCACGCCCGCATCCCGGACACCCATCTGGTCATGCACGGTTCGTCCAGCGTGCCTCAGGAGTGGCTTAAAATTATCAATGATTACGGTGGAGACCTGGGGCAGACCTACGGCGTGCCCGTGCCCGAGATTCAGGAGGGCATCAAGCACGGCGTGCGCAAGGTCAACGTGGACACGGACCTGCGCATGGCCTCCACCGGCTCCATCCGCAAGTTCTTCGTGGACAACCCGAAGGCGTTCGACCCCCGCCAGTACCTGGGCGTGTCCAAGGACGCCATGAAGTCCATCTGCGTGTCGCGTTACGAAGCTTTTGGTTCGGCGGGCCATGCGGACAAGATCAAACCCACCGGCCTGGAGGCCATGGCCGCCCGCTACGCCAAGGGCGAACTGGACCCGAAGGTGGTGTAACGTGGTGTTTTAAAGGGAAATCGGCTTTGCTGGCCCTTTGAAGAAAAAAGGGTCCGGGTTGAAAAAAGAAATTGACAAGCCGGGCCCTCATGAGTAGATATTCTCTTCCTGACGGTGGACATGGGTCGCAAGCGACCGGGTTCCTGCAAGATAAAGTTGACAAGCGGGAGCAAAACCGGTTAAGGACGCTGTTTCGGCGGGCGGGTAGCTCAGCTGGGAGAGCATCGGCCTTACAAGCCGGGGGTCGCAGGTTCGAGCCCTGTCCCGCCCACCAGGAAAATGCGGAGCCGTAGTTAAGTTGGTTATAACGCCGGCCTGTCACGCCGGAGGCCGTGGGTTCGAGTCCCATCGGCTCCGCCAGCCAACTAACAGCCAATAGGCTGGTTTTATTTAGAAAACGGGTTTAGGAGATTGTCCCTCCTGAGCCCGTTTTTCTTTTGTTGGACCCGCTGTTGGACCCTTCGTTTTTACACCCCATACGCACGACTCCTTTGGACCCGACTTTGGCGCCGCCTTCCAGCACGGCAAGGTGCGGGCGCAAATGTTCGGGGCCGTGTATGTAACCCTCGGTTGTCGAGAGCTTTCTGTGTCTGAGCAGCCCTTGGATCACAACGATGGGGACACCCGCGCGCGCCAGGATGGACGCCGTAAGGTGTCGGATCGCGTGACAGCCGAAGGGCTTGACCTTCGCCTCTTCGCAGAGTTCCTGGGGGAATCCGCGGTTTTCCTTGTATGGCTTGCCGTTGTGGCGCCCCACGCTCTGAACGAACACCCATTCGTTGACAGCCGATCTCCTGTGCTCAAGAAGCACATTGAACAGATCGTCCGTCATGGGAATCCAGTCCGCCTCCATGCTTCCGCCCATGCGCTTCCGCGTGGTCAGCCGGATGCGTTGCCGGCTGAAATCCACGTCCGACCACTGGAGTCGAAAGACCTCGCCTTTGCGAGCGGCGGTGTGAAGCATGGTGAGCAGCATCACTCTGTCTTGTCCCTTGGCCTTGTCCACCACAGCCCAGAAGTCTTCTTCCGGGGGAACGTATCGCTCCTGCTTGTCGTGGGGGAATTTTTCCACGGCCTTGAAGGGATTCACGTCGGGGAAGCCGTCCATGTACTTGGCGCCCCAGTGCCAGGCCGCCACGAGGTTCTTTCGCTCCTTGTTCGCGGCGTGGCCTGAGCGCTTTTTGTACTGCCCTTGCAGATAGTCCAGAGCAACGCCCGGGCTGATAGCGGTCACGGGCGTGTTTTTGCCCAGAGCCTTGACCGCCCGGGCCAAGACTCGCTTCTTTTCGCTGTAGGTCTTCGGTTGGTACCGGAAGGCGTAGTCCAGGTATTTGTTGGCCCACTCAATCAAGGAGACCGTGGCGGTTTTCGCCACAATCTCCTGTTCCGGCATGGTCGCCAACCGCCTGCGCTTTTCCGCCTCCCATTCCACGGCTTCGGCCCGCGTCGCCATGAGCGGCCCCCGAAACCTCTTGCCGTTCACTTTCACCTGGCCGTACCATTGCTTGGTCCATGCGCCGTTGCGCTTGAACTTGTGCGGCATGATAACTCCTGACAGTTTCGCCTATGAGATTGTCAAAGAACAAGCATTGGCGGCCAATCCTGACCCCACCGTACCGCTCAGGATGACGCAGAACCGTGGACTGCGCAACCTCGAAAAGCCGGGCCACTTCAGAAGGCTCGACCTTGCGGCCCAGATTGGCGAGCGGTGCGGTGCGATCAGGCATCCGTTTGGTTCTCCTGGCGGTTATCCGGCTTCGGGGATTGCTCCTGCTCTTGCTCCGGCACCGGCGGAGGCGTCGGCCGGCCCAGCGCGATGTCCCACGTCAGCAGCGGCGAGGGTTGAAATGCACATTCGGGGAGCTTGGGAGGCTTCAGGTTCGCCAGCGCCGCCAGCCGCTTGTCCTTGAAGTACGGTGGGATGTTTTTGATACGCACGGGGCGGGCGTCCGTGGTCAGGAAGACCGCGCCGTCGCCGAGGTGCTTGAGTTCGACGCTGGACATGAGGTCGGACTCGCGGACCGCGCCCGTGGATGGGTTGGCTTCGACCTTGCGGCCCAGCTCACGGATTACGCGGTCGCGCGCCGAGGCCGGAAGCCCGCGGTAATAAAGAAAATTATTCACACCTCCGTTCAGGATGGTATGCGCCTGTTCGCGGCCATAGAGGTTCTCCAGCTGTGACTCCATGGACTGGAAGATCATCGCCAGCGAGGTGTGGCGTTTGCCCAGAGTGGCGGCCAGCTTGGCGAGGTTGGGGAAATAAATGTTGCCGGCCTCCTCGATCAAAATTCCCACGGGGCGCAAAGTCTCGTCATCCTGGCTTTCGCGCATGAACCGCTCGCAGATGGCGCTCAAGATCAGATTGATGGGCAGGCGGTAGTTGTCGGTGTCGGCCTCATTGCAGATCAGGAAGACGGCGGATTTCTTGCCGCGGCGGAGGCTCGCGTAATCGAAATCGTTGCCCGAGAGGATGAAGTCCGGCGTGGCGCGGACCAAGTCTTTCAAAGCCGCCTGGGCCGTGAATTGCGCTGACGCCCATGGGCCGTCGTGCCCCGAGGACAGCTGCGAGACCACGGTCTTGTACAGCGCGAGGCGCACCGGGTCATGGCGCAGGTAGCGGGCCATGAAGCGGTCCAGATGCGTGATCTTCTCGCCCTCGTCCGGTGGCAGGCCAAGGTTGGAGAGCAGGAATTGTACGTTGCGGAAGGTCAGGTAGCCATCGCAGCCCCGCGCCCGGCTGAATTCCGCCAAGGCCGCGCCGAACAGCGACAACAGGTCAATCGCGGAGGAGTCCCAGATTTTCGACTTACTGTCGCCGGAGGAGACACTGCTGCCGACGATGGTGGCGAAGACGTTCTGGAGCTGGTCCGCGTCGTCGCGCCACAGAGCCAACGGGTTCAGGCGGCAGGACTTGGCGGGGTGGTCGAAATGGAAAACCTGGATGGCGTAGCCGCGCTTGGTGAGGCAGCCGGCCGTGCGGGTGAACAGCTCGTTGGCGAGGTCTGTCACCAGAAAATTCATGTCGCTTTCGAGGAGCGTGGGAATCGCAAATTTCGTGGATTTGCCAACCCTCGTCTTGGCTTCAATCGCGAGGTGGGCGTAGCTCTGGCGCAGGCCGAGCTTCATCTTCGGCCCGATGCGCCAGCCGGGATTGTCGGGGTGCAGCATCTTGCGAATTTCCCGCCGCGTAGCCCAACGCGCGCCCAGCGGTTTGCGGCGCAGGCCCAGCAGCCAGGTCAAAAACACCCAGCCCGTCTGCACGACGAGCAGCGCCCCCCGAGCGGCCAGGGCCAGCGGCGCGAAGATGAAGCTGAAAGGTCCGGACATGAGGAATGCGTTGTTCAAGACGAGAAACAGACCCAGCAGCGCCGCACAGCCCGCGACGAAGCCTGTGAGCAGTATGGCCTCCATCGGTTCAGACCTCCGTCCTGTTTCTACGACGGAAGAGCAAAGCCAGCCCGCCGAGCAGAGCCAGAATCGCCGCCACACCGAAAAATATCGGATGCTCGCGGACAAATCCGAACAGAAGGGACGCCAGCACGGACAGTCCCACCAGCGACATCAGCCACTTGCCGGCGCCCTTCAGGCCGATCATCAGACAGACCGTGCCGATGATGAAGGCCAGGGCTATGAATTCCTGAATCGAGCCGAAGAGTTGAGCGATCATGGCGTGCTCCTTGGTTTATCGGCCGCGGCCGATGCGCCGGTCGGTTCCGTACTTCCGCCGCAGTCGGGCGAGTTCCTCTTCATCAATGGAGGCCAACTCGGTGCTTTTCGAAACGGCCTCACGACGCTTTTCCGCTTCCTGTCCCTGATACGCCTTGCGCATGGCGGCGATCTTTTCCTGTTGCTCCCTCGCCTCGCTCTTTTTGGCCAGGATGAGCTGAAGGTCCTTGAGATTTCGGACGGCCAGCTCCCGATCCACAATCTCCTTCGCTGCGGAGCGCGTCAGCAGCAGCGGGACCCGGACGCCGAGGCGCTTCAGATCAGAAATTTGAACCTTAGTGGGAACCTCATCCATGCCTTTGGTCAGGAGGGCGATGATTCTCCTCATGGGGCCTCGCTTCGGTTGCGCGCCGCCTCGGACATCCGGGGCGGCGCGGGGTTGCATGTCAGCGGCTGCGCTTGCTCTGGCGTTTGGCGGACCGGCCGGTCTGGCGCAATTGGGCCAGTTCGTCCTCAATCTCGTCACCAAAGCCGCTCTCCGCAATTTCGTGGTTGAGCTTCAAGCTATCGTAGGCGATGCGCCTCATGTCTACTTTGGACTGCATCCGAGCGAGGTCCCTGGCGTCCAGCTTTAGTTTGGCCTTTTCGATCTTCTCGGAGGCCTCGCGCTTGGTGATGGGCAAATCGAAGTCGATATCAAGATTTTCCATCGCTTCAATCTGGGCTGCCGTGGCGAGTTCCTGATTCCGGGGTTCGGGAGTTTGGGTGTCGGGGGTCGGGGCATCGGGCATGGTGCTTCTCCTGTGCCCGGCCGGAGATCGTCCGGCCGGGGTTGGGGTTTATCGCTGCGGCAGCAGGTCCATCATGACCACGGTCTTGCGATCCGGATTGCGGCCGCTCCCGCGCGCGTCGCGAAACAGGAAGCCGACGTCCGTGGCTTGGAGCAGGCGGCCGGACGGATCGCGAACCTCCACCTTCAGACCGGGGTCGGCCGGGCCGGCGCAGTGGATCAGCTCCACCAGCTCGGCGCCGGAGACGGCCGTCAGCTCCACCTCCTCCCAGTTGCTCGGCAGGCGGTGGCGCTGGTGGGAGTTGGCCGACGTGCTGCGGTGCGTCACGCCGCCCAGCTCTTGGAGGACGTGCAGGTCGTAGTCCGAGGACCGGTCTTGCCAGCGGATGCGCACCCGCCACTGCCGCGGCGACGACTCGGCCGCGACGGTTTCGGGGAGTACGGACTCGGACGACGCAGGCTCGGATTCCTTGGCGGCCATCGACGGTTGCGCAGGCGCGGTCTCAATTTCCGACGTCGCCGACCGGGGCGCCTCGGCCATCAATGATGCGGCCAGTTCGGGGCGCAGCCGCTCGCAGGCGGACGGGTTGGCCGAATAGGTCATCAAACGCGCCCCGCGCGCGGCGAAGAACCGCTCCCACTCGCTCCGGCCGCGATGCAGCTCCTCGGGCGACAGCTCGCCGGTGGGCTGGATCATGTGCACGACCGCGCCCTGCAAGGCGGCCTGCTCGCGCGGACTCGGAGCCAGTTGGGGGACTTCACCCGGCTGGCCGACCAGCACAATGATCTTCAGCGCCTTGGGCCGGGCCTCGGCCCAGTCCGCCGCTTGGGGCAGGACCGCGGCCACGTCCAGCGGACGGTCAGGCCCTTCGAACTGCGCCGCAGCCTGATAGTGCTGCTTCACGCGAGCCCAGCCGGGTCGAATCTTGTCCTGCCGCGCGGCCGAGGCCAGCTCGACGTCCGGCGCGAAGGCGAAGTCGGCCACGTCCTTGCGGCCCACGGCGAAGCGCAGGGAATCGCCGGGCCGCATGGCGGAGAGCAGGACGCGTTGCAGCAGTTCGGCCTGCGCCCGGCAGGTCTTTTCCCGCCCGGAGGGGGCGGCGATGACGTAGAACGCGGCCGGACGGTCGTCGGACGCCCGGCTTTCCGTACCGCAGCCGGACAGGGGAAACGTCAAGACCAGCAGTATCAACACGGCAAAGAAACGGGGAGCCATCGGCTACTCCTTGGTTAGCGGGTTTTGACGTGCAGTTCGTAGAGCGCCGCCATAGTGCGGCGGGCATAGTTGTCCTCTCCGCGGCGCATGGCCTGCTCCAGCGGCTCCACCACCGCGGACTCGCGGCGGGCGTGGGCCAGATTCTCGTCCAGATCGCGGAGCTGGCGCTTCAGCTCCAGGAATTCGGGGTTGTCGCGGGTTGGCCGACCGTGGCTCGACACCAGCCGGTGGATCATCGAGGTGAGCAGTCCCACGGCGCACATGGCCGCCACGATGAGCAGGCAGCGGCCGATGACGGCCTGCGCGCCCATGCCCGCGGACGGCGCGCCCGCGGCGAAAATGTCCATGGAGTCGGCGCCCGGCGCGCCGCCCAGTTCGGCCAGCAGGGTCATGCCGCCGCCGGCCAGCAGGCAGACCGCCCCGGCGATGCTCAAGCCGAGATTCAACGCGCCCTCGTGCCGCTTGAAAAACGGGACGTGGTGCGCCCCGACCTTCAGCGCGCAGGCCACAAGGCCGAGGAAAATGGACAGCACCCAGGCCACCCACGGCCGCTCGGCGTAGGCCGCGCGCGTGGCGACGAGGATGTCCTCGATGGTCACGGCGTCCAGAAAAAGGATCAGCCCGCACGCGGCCAGCAGCGCGACCAAGCACCCCACGGCCCACGACGTCCACGGCTCGGCCGCGGCGTTGGGGACGGGGACGGTCGCCGGCGCGGACCGCAGCCGGTCCAGCAGCAGCTCGCGCTGGTCCGCGATGGACGCGATCTTTGCCCCGGCCGTGAGCGCCAATTGCTTCAATCCGCGGACGTTCTCCTCGCACCAGTTGCGCCACTTGTCGCGGGCGTAGGCCTCGATGTCCCGGCACAGGCTGTACGGGACGTCCTTATCCTTCGGCGCGCCCGCGCCCTTGAGGGCGCGGGCCAGATGGTCGTGATCCACGGGAAAGGTCTCGGCGCGGCGATCCACGTCCCAGACCACGGTCTCGGGGTCCTTGGCCGCCCGGTTCGGGCGGCGCTTCGAACGCGAAGACATAGCGTTCCTCCTGTTTAAAGGTGGTTGTCATCGGCCACATTATTTTCTTGCGGCAAATCTGCGGAAAGTGGTTTACTCACTCTTCTAGATAATCTATAGAAATAACCTAGACCTGCGATCAGCATGGTCTGACATCGGTGCAGCCTCTGCTTCGGATTGAAGAAGCGACGCTGCAAACCATGGCAACAAGGGCACGGCCGGCCGCGGTTGACGCGCGTCTGGCCGCACAAAGGGCAATCGCGCTGCGGATGCAGCTCCAAAATAATGTGAGCCACGTCTTCGATGCGCAGCCTGGAGCGGATCGCCGGATCGGCGTGCAACGCCGCCAGCGCTCCCGCGCCGGAAAGCATCAGGATGAGGGCTTGCAGGGAGCCCATGGGGGTCGAGTACGCCGGGACGGCTCCGGCCGTGTTTTCCGCGCCCATGACTGAAAGCTCTATCCCCGGCGCGGCGCGGAAGCCCATGTGTTGTATTTTGTTTTAATTCTGCATTTATGGAGGCGCCTCATGGCGAGATCAAAGGAAAAGGTCTCCGCAACAGCGGGAAGGCGGTTGAGTCTGGCTCGGGAATATCTTGGCATGACTGCGGAAAGCCTGCTCGGGTGGGATCGGTGGTCGTATGTCCATAGCCAAAAAGGCATTCCGGACAGCAGGGTTCCCATCATCTCGAACATCACGACGCTTTCGCGTTGGGAGACCAAGGGCGTGCCCTTGCGCCGCGTGAAACACGTGGCCGACGCCTTTGGCATGGATCCGGCCCATTTCACCGATGAGAATTTGAGTGACGAAACCTTTCTCGGGATTCTGAAGAAGCGCCAAAGCCACGCCTGCGTGGACCTGCGGCCCCAGAAGGTCAAGGACTTCGAGCGACTGCTGTCCGAACTGTACGGTCTGGACGGTTGCGCCGAGTTGCTGGCGGCCGAGGGTTTCGACCAAGCGTTCCTGCTCGACTACGCCTGCGAGCAGCTCAACCCGGAAAGCTATCGCCTGCTTTGCGTGGAGACGTATTTGAAAGACGACGTGTCGGAGGAAGGATTGCATCGCCTGTCGGAGATGGGCAAAAGCTATCGTGCGAAGGCGACAGAACATGCAATCGCCTTGTTCAAGGAAGACCCGCAATCTCTCGTTGGCCTGGTTTCCGAGCGGGTCATGAAATCATGGGTTCACAACGGGCGAACCAACATCATCCCCATGGCCGACTATATGATCAACGAGGCGAAAATCCTTGACGTCTCGGTGTTCGACAACGTCACGGCCTACCTGAAAACCACGAACAAGTACAAAATCGTCGACATCATCATCAAAAATGACGCTCCGGGACGACTGGATCGCATCAACGAACACAAGGAGCCGACTTATTGGAAAATCCGGGACGCCATCACGGATTACGTCATCCGGCTGCATGAAAACGACGCCTATGCAGACGAAACCGAGGCGCGAAAAGGCAAAGACCTTTTGCAATGGGCGCTCAATGAGGCCAACTGGGATATGCTGAAGAAAAGCGTCGTCGACAGACGGGAATACTGCCAGGGGCGCCTGACTGAAATGTGACAATTGAAAAGCGTCTTTTTTGGCAACCGGCTGTCCGGAAAGGACAGCCGGTTGCCGTACCCCCGTTGCCTTCTGGACCGTTTAAGGGTCCCCACATTGTAGCAGCCAGGGATGCCTGGCCCTCAAGTCCCGCCGCGACTGCACGCGGCGAGCGGAAGGCTTCTATTTGATGTTCGGACTTGACCGCGGCATCCAGCTGCTATGTGGGGGGTGAAGTGTTTATCCGCTTCGATTCTTTCTTTTCATTTTCAACATGAGCAGAGACCCGCCCGAGAAAAAGGCCGGGAGAAGAACTCCCGAACCTTTCGCATTCACTTACATCTTACCACATTCGCTATGTCCATTCGAGCCTACAAAATCATCACGCTGGAATATGAGTCGTCCCCAGCATTCAATCTCACGTGCGATACGGAGATCATGGATGTCCTGGGTGACTCGATCTACCCGCAGCTAAACGACGATTGCGGCGGGTAGTTCTACCTCGAAAAGGAGGAGCTTGAAGATGCTTTGTCCAAGGTGCAGGAAGAAGAAAGCAAGCTCATCCTCAAGGAAATACTGCACTCCATGGAAAAAGGCCAGGAAGGTTTATCGTTCGTGGCCTTCTGAAGCGCCACGCCCCCGGCGGGAGGGTTAAATCCCGCCAAATTTACATCATTTTGTTTTCGTAATGAAAAACATCATCACACAAATCACCGAGCGCATGGGCGCTGATTTTGAGAATTCCGAGGCGGTCAAAGATTTCCTCTGTGACATCAACTTCAAGGCTGAAGACCTGAAGGGACGTGAGGGAAACGACTTTCGGAGCGACAGGGATGAGCAAGGACACTGCTGGCGCGATATCGTGGAGGAGTGGGCAGACTCACAAACAAGCGACGGCTCCGATGACTTATGGAACAACGCGCGAGATTTTATCGAATGGACGGAGCGCTGGATTGGTGAATTCGGGTTTGAGGAGATCGCGCGTGAAGACAGCAGAATTGAGGCGCTGTTCTATCACGGCGAGTGTCTTTGCTGGGAGGCTTTCGCGGGCGAAATCCTATCTGCTCTCCGCGAGCTGACGAAATGATCGCGCCGCCGGTCGCGCAATACCGGCATCATTTCAACCTTTACCACATCACAATGTCTGTTCGAGCGTACACTTACGAGTTAAATCTGCATGACGAAATTTTCAATATGTGGCGCGACTAGCAGTTTGTCGAGGCCGCGGAAAACTACTGGGATGATCAGCGAAACGATGAATACGGAGAGATTGTTATTTGGGAAGCAAATCTCGATCAAGTCGAGAAGGACCTCGGAGACCAGATGACCGATCAAACCCGTGAGATCATCACCAGCCTCCGCCGAGAGATTGAGAAAGATGGCGACGGATACACTTCGGTTTGGTGTTCCTGACCTAACCCCCGGCGGGAGGGGAAAATCCCGCCATTTTAACCATTCCTTTCACTCAGATGAAAAAATTCACCATGTCCAACATCGCCAAGGTCGAAGCGCTTGGCGGATTTTGGAACGCCGAAACGCGCAAGCGATTCGATGACGCTTTGCACGGCGAACTCAAGCGGATCATGTAGTCGCAAGGCATTCCCGAGTTCGCGAGCTGGAAACTGGAGCTGGTCTGGGACTTTCGCAGCCCGGAGGAAAGGGTCGCAATCTGCTCCGGCTGGCTTGCCACCCCGGCCATTGAAGGCCTCATCGGCCAAACCCTCCAACGCCGGACGACATGCTTCATCGCCGGGACGCGTCAAGAAGGCGTGCACCTGCTGACCGAGCCGGTCATCGACACCAGTTGGCTGCAAACCATGTTGCGAGTGATCTGCGATGAACTGCAAGGCTGGGGTCGGGGTCGCGTTCACGAGATGGAGCGGGAGCACCTCCTGCACAGCGTCTGGCGCAACTTTCTCGGCCAAAACACCATTGAGACGGACCTCACTCTCGACGACTTGGAACACGACATTAAGGCGCGGGACGGCATGACCCAAGTCTGGAGCGGCAACGGCGCCCAAAAATGGGACGGCGTCCACCCCGTCATGGACGGCCTGTGGGTTCGGCTGCCCGAGGCCGTCTCGCGCACACGCAAGATGAAGTACTTCACCTTCGCCGACTGAACGCAAAAGCCCCTGGCGGGAGGGGCAAATCCCGCCATTTCAACATTCACTACAACACATGACCAGAGGAACATTATACCTCATCACTGACGATTCGTTTCATCAATCCATAGAGTTCAATGGCGACATGTATCCTGGCCCTCGCGGTCACGGAGATTTGGCATGGAACATGTTGCAATCCGTGCGAACTAAGGAGGATTTCGACACGAAGGTGCGATTTTTCAATGAGTATAGTCTCCGCTACACCATAGCTCCCGGCGAGGCGGTGCAAGACTATCCGCTTGAGACACTGCGCGGCAGCCTAAACTTCAGAGACAGTTACTTCCGACCGGTCGGAGTGTTTTGTTGGGAGTCGGATTGGATCTTCATCAAGAATGCCAGCAAGCAAGCCTATGTATTCACGCTGACGGATGGTCGTCCATATGAGCTACGGCCAGGGCGGGCTATTCGCCTCCACTTTGGAGCGTTTGAACAGTACTGAAGGAGAAAGCACCACGCCCCCGGCGGGAGGGCTAAATCCCGCCATTTCACCATTCACCATCACGATGAACAACATCACTACCGGGCGCTACACCGCCCGCGTCCGCTATCCCGTGACGACCATCCACCGCGACCACGACGGCCGCCGCAAATACAACGAGCTGGCCGTGTAGTCTTCGCAGCCGCACTTCATCTACCGCAACTACACCGGCAACGGGGGGCTGCACCAACTCAACCGGGCCGAGTTCGCCGACTTCGGCGAGTACACCCGCGCCAAGCGTCGATTTGAGCAGGGGCAATTCTTCACCCCGGACGAGTTGTGCCGCACGCTGGTGGAGATGCTGGAGGTTGAGCCCGGCTCGCGCGTTGCGGATATCTGCTGCGGCAAGGGCTCCTTCTTCAACTATCTGGACGGCTGCGAGCTGCACGGCGTGGAAAAGGATCCGATGGCGCACCGGGTCTGCGCTCGGCTTTTCCCCTCCACCAGCATCGAATGCGCCGACATGCGCGCCATGCAGCCGATCCCGGATTGCGACTACATCCTGGGCAACCCGCCGTTCGTCAACCTAGCGGTGCGCTCACACCCGCTGGGAGACGAGCCGGGCATGGTCTCGGCCGTCAGCTACTACCTGGAGCGCGCGGAGCAAAGCCTGCGGCCGGACGGCTTCATCGCCTTCATCTGCCCGGACTACCACGCACGATGGCTGGTCAACGCCGCAACCCGGCGCTTTTTCGACGCGGCCTTCTCCTCGCTCGCGGAGGTTCGGCTGCCGAGAGGAACGTTCCCCGGCGTCAACATTCGCATGAAGGCCATCTTGGCGCAGAAGAAGGGGCGCATCAGAACCAACGCCCGACCGCTAGCGCTGGAATTCAACGATCGGGACGAGGTGCTGGAGAGGTGGCGGGCATCGACGCACTACCGGTACTTCCGCCAGCTCAAAGAATTGAGCCAGCGGCCATGAGCGCCATCGAAAACCGCGGGGCGACGGAATCCGGAACAATCCGGCGCGCCTCGGATCAGTTTTGGAACGCCAACCCGCCATCATAGGGCCGTCATTCACCATATCCCATGTCCCAACTCACCCCGGCCGAGAAGGCTATGATCCGCCGCATCCTTCGCCGCGAGCGGCGGGCGCGATTGCTTCGCGAACAGGACTTGGCGCGGACTCGCGCCGAGAACGCGAGGCGTAACAAGGCGGTGGACGGCTGGATCGCGGTTCATCCGGGGGAGTTCGCGGAGCTGATGCGTGAGAAACGCAAGTCTGTCCCCGAGTTCCTGTCCGAGAAGAGCGCCGCGCATCTGGCGCGCAAGCTGGCCCGCAATTACGTGCATGACGTCATTCTGGCGGATGAGGAGTGACATTTGCCCATTCTCCGAGGCTCCGCCGCGCCTGTCACCGGACGACGTGGCGGAGTTTTCGGAGCTGATGCGGGTTCACACCGGCCGTCGCCTCACGCCCGAACAGGCGGAGGATGAGGCGACGGCTTTTCTGCGGCTCTGCCATGCTGTGGTTCACGCCGAAATCAAAATTTCTTCAAAAAGTATCGAAAAACTAGGCGCCGATGAAGAGGTCCGGTAAACTACAAAGGCGCCGCCAGACTTTCTTCCCGCGACATGCGCTACTTCATCTACGCCCGCAAATCCACGGAAGACGCATCCAAGCAGATTCAGTCCATCCCCAGCCAATTGGAATGGGCAGAGAGGATGCGCGTCAATCTCGGGCTAGAGATCATCGATGTCTTCAGCGACACCGGGAGCGGCGCCAAACCCGGCCGAGAAGGCTTCGGCGCTCTGATGGCGGCCATCGCAGCGCAAGAAGAGCCAGTGGGCGTTTTGTGCTGGAAGGTCAACCGGCTGGCGCGCAACGCCCTCGACGCCGGAGCGATCCAGTACGCCCTCACTCACGGAAACATCGATCACATCCTGACGTCGGACCGGAGATTCAACAAAGGCGACAACCTGCTGATCATGGGACTGGAATTCGCCAATGCCACGCAATACTCTCTCGACCTCAGCCGCGATATACGCCGAGGAATGGATCGCAAAGTGGAGCGCGGCTGGATGCCGTGCATGGCTCCACTGGGATACCGCAACGATCCGGGCGGCCTCGAGGGCGACCGGCGAATCTTCCCCGATGAGGCCGCGTGGAGCAAGGTGCGCCGGCTTTGGGATCTCTTGCTGACGGGTGAGTACAGCGTCCCCCAGCTTCGCAACATTGCCAATAACGAGTTGCAGCTGCGCACCCGTTATGGAGCCGAGTTGTCACTCAGCGTTGTTCATAAAATCTTCCGTAATCCGTTCTACACCGGGTGGTTCAAGTGGAAAGGCCAACGTGTTCACGGCCGGCACAAGCCGATGATCTCGTTGGCCGAGCTCGACCGCGCCGGGAGCATCATCACGGGAAAACGCGCTCGGCAGCAAAAACTCCGGCCGCTCTGGAACGGACTGCTGCGCTGCGGCGAGTGCGGCTGCATGATCACGTCTGAACCACCCAAGGTGAAGGTGCAAAAGAACGGAAATCGCCATGTTTATCATTACATGCGCTGCACAAAAAGAAACAGAAACATCCGGTGCGGCCAACCATATCTGCGCCAATCCGAGTTGGAGCGGCAGATGGAGGAATTATTGGCGTCCATCCAGCCTCCCCGGGAGTTCGCGGACTGGGTTTTGGAAAAATTGCAGCGGACATAGGCCGAGAACGACAGGACATTCGCCAATGAACGCATCCAAATCCAGAAACAGATCAATCGGTTGGATGCCAAGACCGCCACTTTGACGGACAAACTGGTTTCCGGCGTCATCTCCGACCAAGCGTACCAGTCCAGCCAAAAGGCGTACGAAAAAGAACGCCAAAGTTTGAATTTGGCGCTTGAGCGAGACACCCAAAACGGAGAGGACCTGCAAACGAAGGCTGAACGCCTTTTCGACTTCGCGAGCAACGCTCGCCTTGTTTTTCGCGATGGCGATATCGAAACCCGGCGACGCATCTTGTCTGCGCTCGGTTCGAACCTCTGCCTGAAAGACCGAAAGTTGCATGTGGAGCTGCATTCGTGCTTTCGAGTCTTCCAAGAATCGCAAAAAGCAAATTCCGACGAAACGCCCCGGTTCGAACCAGCCCAAATCCGCATTGCGGCAAGGCGCAGGGGGGCGTCCGGTTCCGGTTGTTCCTTCTGGTGGAGCCTCTTGCAAGAAGTTCGAACCTTTTTGCTCAAAACCTCCGAAGACATTGTACCAAATCTCTCTCCCGCCACCCACGAAATCACCCCTCCCCCTCATCCTCAGCCAGCGGACTCATCAGAATGAAAAACATGGCGGGCGCAAAGACAGCCGCCAGCCAGCCCTGCATGGTCAAAGTCACCAAAAAGGCCAGAAAGAGAATCACGGTGCGCACGTAGTTGGCGTGGCGGGCGCCGAAATAGGCCTTCCACCCGAAAAGAATCAGATACAGCCCGGGCAGCACGTACGCCAAATATCCACCGTTCTCCCGAAAAACCACGAGCAGAACGGTGATGACCAGCAGGAACACCCACCGGCCGAGGCGCTCCCCATTGGCCTTGGCGCCGCAGGCCGTCAGGCGGTCGTAGCGCTCATTCATGCGCCGCCACATCTTGGAGTCCGATTTGGCGGCCGCGGCCGAAGCAGACCAACCGCGACGGCGCGCCAGCCAGACCACGCCGCATTCCAGCAGGATGACCACGGCCAGAGCGGCTCCGAACGCAGCCAGATAAAACACCCCCACCAAAAACACGTTCCCGTAAAGCAAACTGGTCAGCGCCTGGTGGTTGGCGCTTTGCCGGGCGACGAACGAGTCGATCAAGGACATACGGGCAGTGAATTGTGGTCATTGTAGCACATCCGCGCCACAGGCGAACATCATCCCCCGCTCGATTGCGGCGCGAAGTCGAAATGCGCGCCGTCGGGCGAGGTGCGCTCGTCGATGATGTCGTACGTGTAGCCGCCGATTTGCACGCCGCGGTAGATGTCGTAGCCGCCGGAGGTGGTTTTGGGATAGTTTTGCAGAATGAACAGAATGTTGCTCGTCACGGACACATCGCCGGATTTCCCCACCCCCACGTCAAACTTCGCACCGCAGGCGTGCGAATCCACGCCGGAGCATTCGGCTTCGGTGGGGCGATCTTCGTCGCACGCCCAGCCGGAGTGCCCGCACTCCGTGCCGCCGGAGAGCCGGAAGGCGCCGATCTCGGAGGCCAGATTCACCGCCGCGTCGAGGGTGGCCTGCTGCATCCCGTCGAGGCTGGTGCAGGAGCTGTTGTACTCGTTGGCGCAGCCGGCGGTGGAGCTGATGGTGACGCCGGCCGCCTCAAGATTAAGAGCGTTCTTCTTGTGCAGATCGGAACCGCCCTCCTAATCGGAGGATGTGGCGACGCCGCTCCCGCCAGTGGAGGTCGTGGGTATGGTGTAGCTGCGAGCATTGTAGGCGGACCCGCCGTAGATCATCTGCCGGCCGGCTTTATCCGTCTAACCGTAGCTTTCGGCAAGCGTGACCGTTTTATGGCCGCCTCCGGGCAAATCGACGGTCACCTTCTGGTTGCCGACGTTAATCATGACGATGACAAACCAAAGCAACAAAATAGCTGCCAGAAGAATCGGCGCCCACACCGGCGCGGTCTCCGCGATGGCGGCCAGTGCGCTACGGCCGGCCGCCTTGGCCGCTTTCCCGACGGCTTTCCCCGCCATGCGCCGGGCTTGCCGCCCGGCCTCCGACTTGGCCAACTCCGCCGCCGTTTCACCGATACGCTTGCGGTTCTCCCGGCGTTCGCGCTTCTGTTCCTCCCGGCCGGGGCGCGCCTCGCCCGATTCCTCGTACTCGGCCAGCCGGTCCACCTCCGCGCCGTATTCTCCCGCCCGCCCGAGAGAATCCTCGCGCGTCCGCCCGCTGAATCGCGGTGCGCGCCCCGGCTCGCGATGAACGCCGACGGCCGGATCGGTGCGCCCACGAACCACCGCCGCCGTCTCCGGGCGACCGCGACGGGAACGGGAACGGGATTGGGCCGTCACCGGCGAGCCGCCGCTTCCTTGCTCCGCTGGCCGGGAGCCGGATTTCGGCTCGGGATGCGCCGGCAGCGCGGCATCCGCCGGCAGGATGGCGTCCGTTCGCTCTTTCGCCGATGTTTGCGAGGTCGATTCGCCGGCGACCGGCGGAGTCCCGGCCGGCGCGGGCTGCCGCTTCAGCTCGATGTCCAGCGGTTCACCGTCCGCGGTGGCGCGCGCCTTCAAAGATGATTTCCCGGCATCCGCCGCCGGCCGCTTGTCCAACTCGGCTTTGACCTTGACCCGGCCGTCGTCGAAAACGGGGCGCCCACGCTCCGAAATATCCGCCTTGATATCCACGCGCTTCGAGGTTTTCTCTTTGGGAGGCTCCGCCTCCGGCGGCTCTGCGTCGGCCAAAACCTCATCCAGCGCCTTGCCGAGCCGGTCGCGCTCTTCGTTGGTTTGCTGCGCCATGGCTCAAGAGTGAAAAATGGCGATTCACGAGCGGGAATCGGCGCTCCTGCTCCGCAACGCCTCCGCCGTCCGCTGCGCGGCCGCCTCCCACTCCCGCTCCTTGGTTTCCAGCTGCTCCGGGCTGGCGGCCAGATGATACGCCAGCTCCAGCAAGGTATTCAGCTCGCCCATCGCATCCACCATGCGCCGCGCGTCATTCACGGTCATGTCTTCGGAGAGCGTGGGGCTGCGCAGCACCTCATCGACGCCCGCGATGGCCGCCAGCAGGTCGTCCGGCGCGGCCTCGGCCAGGTCGTCGGCCGTGATCTGCTCGGGGCGGTGATGGATGATGGCGGAGAGGAGGGTCATGGCGTGGTGGAGGAAGAGGATGACGACGTGCTCGCCTTACGCGCCTTCCGGATTTCGGCGTCAGCCGCGTTGATGGCCTGCATTCGATCCTTCACACTGTCGGTCACGGCGCCGGCGGCGTCCTTCTTCTCGTAATCCGCCACGATCTTGTTGACCTCCTGCGACAGCCGCTTGGCGAAGTCGATGGCCTTCTCGTCGTCAGCTTTGGTGATCTTTCTCAGGCCTTCGTCGATCTTCTTCATCAGGCCGTCATCTTTGTAAACCTCGAGAAGCTTCGCCATGGCTTCGTGTTTCTCCTGCATGGCGTTGCGCAGTTCGACATTCATGGTCTTGCGCATGGAACTGTCTAGCTCGGTCATGCTGCGTTGGAGTATCGAAATATTGGCGAGATTGCGGTGCTCCGTCATCTCGGCAAAGGCGGCGACGTTGCCGTCCGGCACCTCATTGAAAGCGATCTGGTGCGGATCGGACATGTTGTTCAGCACGGCGCTGTTGATGTTAAACTCCGGATGCAGCACGGCTTCGCCATTGGCGATCCGTTCGAAAACTTTCGGCGCCGGCTGTCCCTTGCTGCTTTTGATGCTGAACCGGCTGCCGTCGTACACGGTTTTCAGATCCATGCCCTTGTACTCGTCCTTGTAGAGCTGATCGAGCATGGCGGAGATATTGCCGTCCTTGTCGGCGCGGTAGAAGCCCTCAATTTGTCCGTCGGCGCCGTGCTTGATGTCCGCGAAGTTGACGTTATCGGCGCGCGCTTGCCCGAGATAGTCGCCGGAAATGCCGGCATAGCTGCGGCGCACGATGTTCTGCTCCGGGTTCTTGCCTTTCTCGTTGCCGATGATTTCCGCCCAGACCTTTTTCATCTCTTCGGCCTCGTCCACGCCCATGTACCCGAGGTGTTTTTTCAGTGCTTCGAGATGGTGCTCGGCGGCGATCATGGCGTAGCGGTCGCCTTTACGGGCGTCCGCGACGTTCTCTTTGAGGCCGGCGATCAGCTGCTGGCGCGTGCCGTACTGGAGGCGGTCGCGGTATTTCTCGTCGCGGATGTGTTTGGAGTATTCGTTGTCCAGCTTGAGTTGGATGGACGCCTTGATGCCGCCCACGCTGAATCCGGTTCCCTTGAGCACGCCGCCGGTGGCGATGTCGCCCACATGGCCGACGTTGGCGAAGCGTTTGGCCCAGTTCAGCTGGCCTTCCTTCTCCAGATCGTCCATGTTGCCTTTCCATGATTCCCAGACCATTTTGGCGCCGCCGGTGATGCTGTCCGCTTGGGCGATGTCACGCCCCAGATCGCCGGTCTGCCCCATGAGCCACTTGCCGGCGCCCGAGGCCTTCGTGCGTGCTTTCTTCACGGTTTCATCATTCCACAGGTCTTTGGCGGCGGCTTTGGTGTCGCGGTAATGCTGACCCACAGTCCCCGCGCCGGCTTGGCGCAGTTTTTCGGTGACGCCGGTCTTGTCCGCAGCCCAACCGACGCCCTTGCCGCTGAGTTTGACGGCTCCTTTCGTCGCCCCGAAGCCTTTCTTCGCCAGCCAGCTCATCCCGCCCACCGGTACTTTGTTCCACATCTTGGCGAGGCCGGTGATGGCTCCCATCGCCTTGTCCATGTAGGCCGTCTTGGAAATGGCGGCTTTGGTGGCGATGAAGATGCACACCGCGGACACGGCGAAAAAGATGATGGAGTCAACGAAACTACCGCCTTGCGCGGCCTGCGCCCATTGCTCCTGGCTGACGCTGACCGCGCCGGCGCTGGAGCCGGATGCGCCGGCCATCATGCTGATGTACGCGCTCTTGAACAGCACGCCGATGGCGATGAAGAACGCCACTTTGGCCGGCATGAAGACGTGATCGAGAAAAGTATTCCAGTATTTGCCGAACAGGTCGGGCTTCAGGGCGAACCCGATGTAGGCCAGCGGGGCGACGGCGATTTCCACCATGAGAAAGACGTAGCGCACGATGAAGGCGCCCCAGATGGTCACGATGGGGACGATCAGGAACAGCAGGAGCAGCAGGTCGAAAATCGCCCCGCGAAACAGCATCCAGTCGTTGATGCCGTAGGTCGTGCCGCTCGCCAGCCGGCCGAGCTGCTGGTAGGAGTTGTAGTCCAGAATGTAGGCGATCCCGATGGCTGAATCCCCCCGGCCGGCGATGTTCAGCATGACGTTGTACGCGATCTAGCCGATGTCCAGCACCAGCGAAGCGATGACCCAGCTGAGGTTGGCGCCGATGGCGGCGAAGATGAATTTCGGGGCGAAGGTCTTGAAGGCGTAGTTGCTCATCTGGATGCCCAGCAGGTTGAGCACCACCACCGCCATTGCGGCCAGCACCAGCACGGTGTTGGAAAAGGCCAGCACCTTGTTCCAGATGCCCTGCAGCTCGGGCGGCATGCGAAAAGCCCAGTCCAAAATGCGCTCCACGCTGGGCGTGAAGATTTCGACGACCAGACGCATCACCCGCGTAATGTTGAGCGTCAGCGCGGTCAGCGATTGGGCGAGCCAGCTGCCGTCCGAGTCAACGACGTTGTCGGCGTCTTCATCGCCGATCCAGTTCACGCAGACGTAGCGGCTGATTTCCGGGTTGTATTTTTCCCAAGTATTATCTTTGGTGAGATAGTAGTCGGGCTCACATTGGCGGCAAAGATTATTTGTTTTATCTTCTGCGCAAAGCTCAATTGCGTAAGTTGTTCCACCTGTTTCAGAATCCATCTGGTTGAAATAGACCCGCCAGACATTGCCCTCGTATTGAGCCAGCGGGGACTTGTTATCATCGTCCGCCAGCGCGGCGTGCGGCGCGGCCACCGCCGCGCCCAGCGCCAGCAGGAGTATGACCAGTATTTTTTGTATTGGGCGGAGCACTTGGTTTTGGTGAATGCACCTCGTTTCATTATAGCAGATGCCGGTATTTTTTCAAAAGAAAAGAGGCGGATACCTTGCGGTTCCGCCTCTTCCGGTGATCCGTGCTGGTGAGAGGCTTCATAGGAACAAGCCGTTTTCCTTCGAGTAATCCACGATCGCCATGATCTTTTGCGCCGCCGGATTATCCGGATAACGGCGGCAGATATCCTCCAGAATGGGAATGGAGCTTTCCTTTTTGGCTTTGAGAATCCCGCGCTGATCCAGCCAGTCGTCATATAGCAACTCGCGCTCCTCAGAAGGCAAACCGCGCAGGAGCTTTGCTATATCAAGGCGACGAAAGTCGGCCTTCATCCCGCCTCGCAAGACATAATCAAACTCCCTTCCAATCAGTCCTTGGTTTTCAATTTCTATTGCCCACTGGTTGTGCTTCTTCATCCGCGGATCGGCCTGCGCAGCGAGATTCCTAGCCAGCGAGACGTCGAACTTGACGGCTCGTTCGAGCCCCTTCATCTCCTTCGCGAATTCCTCCGACGTCATCTGCCTGCTGGCCTCGACGCCCACCGGTCCCATCTTCCCACCCACGGAGACCTTGACCGTCGGCGCCGCGGGCGTTTGCACCATCTCCTGCGCCAGATTCTGCTCCCTCCGCTCCAGATGCGGCGCGGCTTCGGAGTCTCTGCCCCACTGCCAGTCCACGCCCCAGAAGACCAGCAAGGCGACGGCGGCCAGAATGGCCGGAACGCCAAATTGCAGAACCCTCTTCCTCTTCAATGCTTGCGGGCTCTGATAGCTCCGGACTGCTGCGTATCCCATGATGCTCCTCCTTTGGCTCCGCTTCCCTCGGAGCCGGGGTGAAATTTGGTCACCCGCTCCGAACACCGGAGCAGGATGGTGTGCGCCATCTATCTGCTCCGGCGGCCTTTACCAGCCGGTATGAAAATGTGTGTTGGTTTGCTCTTGCGGAGGAGAGACCTCTCCTCGTACCGCATGCTAGCAGATGGAAATGAAAAGTCAATGCAAATCACCTCAATGTCATCTTGTGTCAACTGCAATGAGTGAAGTTTACGTTGACATTCACACGCGAGATTTACTCGTGAAGATTCCTTGCTGCCCATGACTCCATATTTCTCCGCTCATGACTTCATGCAGCATCGCATTCACTGCTGCAACACGGAGCGTTTAAACGCTTTGTATTGGCCGCATCCCAGCAAATCGCTATCCACCGGATCATGGCTGGAAGGCCGATCGCCCATCATCGCGGTGTCACGGGCGCGCATCGCCCGCCAAACACCAAAACATGGACGGCTCCGATGGAGGACACCACACGGGATTTATGGCTGGCGAGGCTCGCCGCCCGGCTGCGCTTGGAGTTCGAGCGCGCCGGCGTGGCGCTGCCCGAGCGGCTGTGCGTCTCGTGCGGACTCACCACCGGAGGCGACGGCGCGTTGGGCGAGTGCTGGAGCACCAGCCCCGGACGGGACGGGCACACCGAAATTTTCATTTCACCTCAGGTTAAGGATTCGCTGGCCGTGGCCGAAACTCTGGCGCACGAGTTGGTGCACGCCGCCGTGGGACTGGAGGCGGGACACGGCACGGAGTTCCGGATCGTGGCGACGCGGATCGGCCTGACCGGTCCCATGCGCTCCACCCGCGCCGGCTCGGAGCTACGAGCCCGGCTCTCGCGGATCGTCGCCGAGCTGGGAGCGTACCCGAACCACTGCCCCGGTCCGCTCCACACCGGCAAACGCAAACAAACCACCCGCCTGCGCAAGGTCGTCTGCCCGAAATGCGGCTACACCGTGCGCACCACAGCCAAATGGATCGCGGCAGGCCTGCCCACCTGCCCCTGCGGGACTCGGATGAAGGAGGAAAAGAAAAACGAG
>JASGMV010000043.1 GCA_030156255.1 Desulfovibrionales bacterium | reverse complement strand
CTCCTCGTCTCATGCTGAGTTTGCGCACGGCGTTGCTTTGCGGCGTACGCCGCGCCGCTCGAAAGAAGATAGGAATACGAATGGCGCGAAGCAATAGGGATGAAGCAGTGATTGGCCGGGGAGGTCCCCTCCCCGGCTTCAACACGGCGTCCGTGAAAATGCGCAGCCGCGCCTTTCGTTCAATTTTGTTTTATTGGAAGGCGCAGCGGCGTCTTGGAGGAGTCGCAACATCGCTATCTGCGGAATGAACGACTGCTCGATGCGAGGCGCCTGCGGGAAAGGTCAATCCGCGACGCCATCGATTTTCTCGATCCACGCCTTTTCGCCCAGGATGTCGCGCAGGGTGACAACGCCCTCCAGCTTTTCACCCCGGACGACGAGCAGACGTCGCAGGCTGTTGTCTTGCATGGTCTTCAGCGCCTCGGCCGCGCTGGCGTCCGGAGACACGGCGTTGGACCTCCCGCAGGATTGGGCCCTCTCCATGACTTTGGTTGCGTCCCATTGCTCGGGCGGCGTCTGTTTGATGGTCTTGGTGGAAATGCAGCCGGCAAGACGTCCGTCCTGCACGACCGGGTAGAATTTAAAATCCTGCTTGAGCAGATGGTCTTCCAATACTTCCCGGATCGTGGCGTCTGCGGGCAGGACCACGGGGTCATCGGTCATGAGGTCCGATACTTTTCGCCTTTGAAACTGGCTGCGGGCCTCTTGCACCGCGCCCTGGGAACGGGCCGCGGCGCCGAGAAACATGCCGATCAACGCATACCAGACGCCGCCGAGGAAATTGCCCTTGAGCATGTGCAGCACGCCCAGGATGATCAAGACCCAGCCGAAGCCCACGCCGATGGCCGAAGCCGTGGACGTGGCCCAGGATTTGTCCTTTTTCGTCCACCACAGGATGGAGCGCAGGATGCGTCCTCCGTCCAGGGGAAAGGCCGGCAACAGATTGAAGGCGGCCAGAATCCAGTTGATGACCGCCAGGAAGGCGAGCAATTCGGGTATCGCGCCGCTCAGATTTCGCGTCAGCTGGAAAAACGCGAAAAAAATCCCTCCCAACACGATGCTGGCGGCGGGGCCGGCCGCGGCCATGAGTATTTCGACCTTGGCGCTTTTGGGCTCGTCGCCCATTTGGGCCACGCCGCCGAAAAGAAACAGGGTGATGCCTTTCATGGGCAGCCCGTAGCGGCGGGCCACGATGGAGTGGCAGAATTCGTGGAAAATGATGGACACGAACATGCCGACGGCGCCGATCACGCCCATGATCCAATAAAGCCCTTTGCCGTGTCCGGGCAGGGCGCTTGGAAAATATCCTTCGGCCAGCGACCATGTCACCAGCAGGGCGATCAAGATCCAGCTCGGATCGATGGACACCTCGAATCCGAAAAGCCGAAACAGCCTCCAACGATGTTCAAACATATCTCCTCCGCGGAAGTTTCGAATCGGGGTGATACCCGGCGGTTGCCTGCGAAATGCGGCGTATGGTCCGGCATTACATACACAACCGAATGGTCTGCGCAAGGTGAGAATCAAGGCGTTTCGCAAAAAATCGCATGTCCCGGTTCGCGAAGTCGCCGATCCGGCTTCCGGTCGGCGTCGGGTAGGTTCGTATCCCCGAAGAATCACCAAACTCCCACCTTTCGATCGACGGTCGGCTTCGACAGTATGGCAGCATGAAAAAGGAACGGCGGCCCGGCGTTGGATCGGGCGCCTGGCTGGAAGAGACTTCAAGGCGAGATTTATCGCAGATCGCGGGCGCCGTCGGCGAGCGGCGCGGAAGACAACCTCTAAAGGGTCCGGACAAACCGGGCCGCGTGGAGAGCTGGTCCATGAACACCGCAAAGAATATTGAAGACTTCAGTGGACAAGAGGCGAAATCCGTTTTTAAACTCAAGGGCAAGCAGAAGGACTCCTTTTCTCAGGATTCCTTGCAGTTGTATTACAAGCAGATCGATCGTTATCCCGTGCTTTCGGCCGAGGACGAGCAGGAGCTGGCGAAGCGGGCCGTCGAACAGGACGACCCCAAGGCCCGGTTCCAATTGGTCACCTCCCACTTGCGGCTCGTGGTCAAGATTGCGGGGTCGTTTCAACGCCGTTTTCGCGAGAACATGCTGGATTTGATTCAGGAGGGTAACATGGGCCTGATGCGAGCGGCCGAAAAATTCGACCCGGATCGCGGCGTACGTTTCGGATTGTACGCGGCCTATTGGATCAAAGCCCACATGCGCAAGTACATCATGGACAATTGGCGGTTGGTCAAACTCGGCACCAACCAGAAGCAGCGCAAGCTGTTCTACAACCTCAAGCGCGAACAGGACCGGATGCGGGCCAACGGGGACGAACCCACCCCCGAAGAGCTGGCCGAACAGTTTGACGTCGACGTCCAGGACGTGGTGGACATGGACGGCCGGCTGCGCGGACCGGACATGTCCTTGGACCGCCCGGTGAGCGAAGACTCGGGCACCGCCTATCTGGAGCTGCTCCCGTCCCAGGACGAACCTACTGAAAGCGTGGTGCTGCGCCGACAGATGAGCCAGGTGATTCAGGAGCGCATCGAGGCCTTCCTGCCGCGCCTGGACGGCAAGGAGCGCGACATCCTTCGCCAGCGGCTGCTGACCGACAAGGGCACGACCTTGCGGGAGATCGGGGAGCGCCACGGGGTCACCAGGGAGCGCATCCGCCAGGTGGAGGTGCGGCTCAAAGCCAAGCTGCAGAACCATCTTCGGGCCCAGACTCTGGAAGGAGTCCGCTAACGGCCCTCTGTTTTTTAGGTAATTGTGCGCGGGCGCATGGTTCAGGAGCCCGCAGGACCCTTCAAACCCAGGAGTGAGACAATGCAAGTAGGAGAACTGTTCCAGAGTGCGGATTGGAAGAGCGAAAAACACGTGCCGGTTATCGAATGTCCGGACAGCGTCGCCGCGGACGAGTTGTTCGAGGTCAAGGTCAGCCTTGGCAAGGAGATCGCCCACCCCAACACAACGGAGCACCATATCCGTTGGATTCGACTCTACTTCAAGCCGGAAGGGGAGAAATTTGCGGTGGAGGTCGGCTCCTTCGAGTTTTGCGCCCACGCCGAAGCCGCGGCCGGCCCCAACGAGGGCTCCGTCACCACGCACCACGCCGTGACCTGCGCCATGAAGACGAAAAAGGCCGGAACCTTGGTGGCGTCGGCCTATTGCAACATTCACGGCCTTTGGGAAAGCTCCAAAGAAATCAAGGTGTCGTAAGGCTGAGACCAACGTGAACAGCCACAGACGTTTGAGGAGGCGTCGTGTTTGCCGGGAGGGATTGATGCGTGTGGACAAGTTGGAGCTGGAGCAAAAGATCAAGTCGTTTTATCCGGAAATCGAGCGGCGCGGCCTCGCCCTCAGTCTGGAGTTCGACGAAGAGGCAGACGCATGGTCCGTGGTGTTGAGTTCCGGAAATCACTTGTTGACCACCTACATCGACCCCGAAGACGCGGAGAACTACCTCAGTGGCGTGGATTGCAAGGATTTGAGCCGCCAGATCGAGCGGTTCATCGAAACCTACTGCTGCGGCGGGACTGCACGCTTGGTCTGACACGCAAGGTTTAACGGGCGACGCTAGATGGCGGGAGTAAACGCCCGGACCGCTGCGACGCAAAGCAGGCTGTTTCCCGCGCCATGACCGTACAACGAGAAGAATCCCCGCCGAACGCTCGGCGGGGATTTGTTTTTCGGCCGCAGAGACTCCGGCGGCTCGACGGCGCGGCGCTCCGTGCTTGCGCTGGCTTCGTCTTTGACGGGAAAGCAAAAACGTAAGGGAGAAATGAAGCATGTTGATCGATTTGAAGGGGAAAACAGCGCTGGTTACGGCCTCCACCGGCGGCATCGGGCGAGCCATTGCGGGCGGTTTGGCGGCCTGCGGCGCCAAGGTCGTCTTGAACGGACGCAGCGAACAAAGCACAGCCCGGGCCAAGGAAGGGCTTCTGTCGGAGCAGCCGCAAGCGCAAGTGGAGACCGTGGCTGCCGATATTTCAAATGCGGCGGGCTGCGACGCTGTTCTCAAGGCTGCGCCCGAAGTCGATATCCTGGTGAACAACGCCGGCGTTTACGGCGCCAAGGACTTTTTCGAAATCGGCGACGCCGAGTGGGATGTTTACTGGGAGACGAATGTCATGTCCGGCGTGCGCCTGTCGCGGGCCTATCTGCCGCGCATGGGAAAAAAAGGCTGGGGACGGGTGGTGTTCATCTCCTCCGAGTCCGCCCGGAATATTCCCGCGGAGATGATCCACTACGGAGTGTCCAAAACCGCGCTGCTGTCCTTGTCCCGTGGTCTGGCCAAGCGCATGGCCGGCAGCGGGGTGACGGTCAACGCCGTGTTGCCCGGCCCCACCATTTCCGACGGCTTCAAAGCCATGCTGGCCGATGAGGCGGCCCGCACCGGCAAATCCATAGAGGAACTGGCCCGGGAATTCGTGATGGCCCACCGGCCGAGTTCGGTCCTTCAGCGGGCCGCGAGCGTGGAGGAGGTCGCCAACATGGTGGTGTACGTATGTTCGCCGCAGGCGTCCGCAACCAGCGGCGCGGCGCTACGCGTCGACGGCGGCGTGGTGGACGACATCGTGTAGGGCGGATTTTGTCGCCGCCGAGCATAGCAGATTGCGAAAATCGGCGCTCGGCCGAGGTTCTGGAGAATTTTTCGGTGGGCAAACTGCGCTCCCAACTGCGCCAGCGTTTTTTGGCGGGGAGTCCATTGGCTGAACGGGGAAAGAAGCGGGGGAAAAATTAAGGGCCGCCCTCAGTGGGACGGCCCTCGGCAGGATGCTCAATCAATGGATGAAGCGCCTGTCATTTTTGCAGCTGCATGGGCTCGCCGCAGCAGACGAGTTCGCCTCCGCCCGCTTCTTTGACTTCCACAACGTTGCCGCAGATTTCGCATTTGTAGATTTCACCGACACTTGGCATGGAGTCCTCCTCTTCGAGTTTATTGGATACGCCGCGGCGCGGTCGATCCGCGTCGGCTCGGCTTTTGGCGCAGGGATGCGCTCGCTTCAGCCCAAGGCCCGGAGAAGGAAGCGGGGCGGGCCCGCAACGCTCTTTCTTCCCCGGGCGCTTTCCGGGTAACGTCCAGTCAGGCCAACTCGCGGACTTTGTTCAGCACCAACTCGTAGTCGGGCTCGTCCGTGATTTCGGGGACGATGTGGACCAACTGGACGACGCCGGCCTTGTCCAGCACGAACACGGTCCGGGCCAGCAGGCGCAGGGGCTCGATCAGCACGCCGTAGGCCTTGCCGAAGGAGGCCGCGCGGTGGTCGGACAGGGTGAGGATGCTGGAGACCTCGTTCTCGTCGGCCCAGCGCTTCTGGGCGAAGGGCAGGTCCATGCTGATGGTGGCCAGCTTGGTGTTCGTGAGTTTGGCGGCCTCGTCGTTGAAGTGTTTGGCCTCCAGGGAGCAGACATCCGTATCCAGGGAGGGCACGGAAGCCAGCACCAGGACCTGGCCTGTGAGATCTTTCAAGGTGACGGGGGACAAGTCGTTCCCCAGAACTTCGAAGTCGGGGGCCTTTTGCCCCACGGCGGGAGCGGGTCCGCACAAGGGGAGAGGATTGCCGTTCATGGTTACGGTCGCCGCTTGATCAGCCATTTTAGTCTCCTTAACAAGGTGAAGTTGATGGTCTTGCTAGTGATGTGACAATAGGTCCCGGATCGGCTCAAGGGAAGAGTTTAGAAAGGTCTTCCCGAGAAAAACATGGGAAAAAATTCCCGGGCCGGGTAGGAGTGAACTTGCGCATCCATCTCAAGTAGTTGTAGGATGAGCTCCGGTGAATGATCACTCGCCAGGAGTACGGCCGTGCCGCCGAAGAAGCCCGGACTCAAAGATAAAAAAAACAACCAGAAGCTCGAAGCCGCCGAAGCCGTGGAGGGCCGGGCGCCGGCTCCTCCGCCTCCCGAGGAGGGGCTGCCGGCTTGGATGGCCACCTTCGCGGACATGATGACGTTGTTGCTGTGCTTTTTCGTCTTGCTGTTGTCCTTCGCCACCATGGAGATGTCTTCGTTCAACAAGCTGAAGGGATCGTGCGCCCAGTCCTTCGGCGTTCAGAACGTCAATCCCGAGTATTTAAACGCCGCGACGTCGCTCTCGCCCACGGAGGCCTCCGGCCAGGATGAATCCAAGTCCCAGCAGGTCATGGGGCTGGACATCAAACTGCGCGAATTCGTTCAGGACGCCAATCTCAAGGATGAGGCCAAGGTTTCCTCCTACGGCAACGGCGTGATGCTCCGAGTGAACAACAATCTTCTTTTTCCGCAGAATTCCGCGGACCTGAATCCCAAAGCCGCGCCGATCATCAACGAAGCCATCAAGATATTGAACGAGAGCAACTTCGTGCTGCTGGTGCGCGGCCACACCGACGCCACCGAGACCACCTCCCAACTGTACAACTCCAACTGGCTTCTGTCCTCGGCGCGGGCCGCCGCCTGCATTCGCTACATTTTGGGACATTCCAAGATTCCGCCTTCGCGGCTCATCGCCGTGGGATACGCCGACTCCAGACCCATTGTGCCTAACAATTCCGAAGGGAACCGGCGCATCAACCGCCGGGTCGAGTTCTACTTCGCCTTTCCGGAAGAAATTCAATAAGGGCGGTAAGCTCTTGACTCGCAGTCGTTTTCGGGTGAAATAAACAACAGGCCCTTCCTCGTGCGACAGTCAACAGGCAGGCGATGATGGACCAGGATAAGCGCCGGCGCACTCGCGTCGAAGTCGGCTCCATACGGGTGCAGCTCGTGGTTTCTGAACTCGGCGAAGAACCGATCGAACTCGCCATCCGCGACGTCAGCCTTAAAGGACTTTCCTGTCCCGCGGTGAAGGGCGTGACTCCCGGCATGAACTGCGTGGTGACCATTACTCCGGGACCGGGCGTCGAGGCGCGCATCAAAGGGGTGGCGGCCCGATGCACCGAGGACCTGACCGCTGTGGATTTCCAGGAAATGGATGCGGACAGCTTCTACCATTTGCGCCGACTGGTGCAGCTCCACGCCGAAGACCCGGACGACATCGACACGGAGCTGACGACTCCGGCCTTCGATTGACGCCGAAGGCGTTTTTTCCCTTGGTTCGTTGAACCGCCTTTGATCCCGCCTTGACTTCCCCAAGCCCCTTGTGCATTGTCTTTTCCACCGCGCGGCCCTTGGTTCTGGATGAATTGCAAGATAATTCGGCATGTTGGATTCTACGCAGAGCGTCTCGCGAGCATGAAGTTCAAGAAATTCTTTTTGCCATGTCGTCGCTCCCATCCATATTTTACTTCCCGGAAATCTTAATTCCTTGTAGACTTTCTCTAGAGGGCCCTGTAGGATTCCTAGCATGATTTCTTTCTCTTTGAAGCCAAGCCTCCCTATGTTGAGGAGTTGTTTATGAGCGGGCGTCGGAAGGCTGTTCGGAAAAAAGCCGGCGTTCCGGCCTTGTTGCTGGCGTGCGGGTTATTTTTGCTGGGCATGGTCTTGTGGAGTTTGCATACGGAGCCAGGCTCCAAAGGCGAAGCCCAGGCCTCCCCCGTGGCCGTCGATCCGGACGAGAACCCAGTGTTGAGCCATCAGGCTTTGGCGCAGGGAATGATTCAGTCTTCGGCTCCGAGCCGAAGCTTCATTCATGGCGCCATACAATCCGGAGATACGGCCAGCGCTTTGTTTTCCCCCTGGATGAGCCCGGCGCAGATTGCGGAGATGGCCGAAGTCTGCAAGGACGTGTACTCCTTGCGCCGCCTCCGGCCGGGGCAGCCGTATTGCATGACCGTCCAGGGAGATCGCCTTGCAGCGTTCGACTACGAAACGGATTCGGAGCAGCGTCTGGTGGTGGAGTTGAGCGACGACGGCGCCACAGCCCGGCTGGAGCCCATCGTTTACGACGTCAAGCCGGTGGTGGTGCAGGGACGCGTCGACACGAACCTGATCCAGGCTATGCTGGACGCAGGGGAGGATGTCGCTTTGGCCCTCGGCTTGGCCGACATCTTCGCCTGGGACGTGGACTTTTGTCGCGATCTGCGGCCCGGCGACTCCTTCACGTGCTTGACTTCCAAGCGCTATCGCAACGGGATTCTGGTGGGCTACGGCTCCATTTTGTCCGCGCGTTTCGTCAACCAGGGAGAGACCTTCGAGGCCTTCCGGTATCCTGACGAGAACGGAACTCCTTCGTATTTTGATGCGGAAGGAAAATCTTTGCGCAAAGTGTTCCTCAAGGCGCCGTTGTCCTTCCGAAGAATCTCTTCGGGGTTTTCCTACCGCCGGCTCCATCCTGTTTTGAAAATTTACCGCCCCCACACCGGCGTCGACTACGCCGCGCCCACCGGTACGCCGGTCTGGACCGTGGGCGACGGCGTTGTCGTGACGCGCGGCCGCAGCAGATCGGCCGGAAACTATATCCGCATTCGGCACAACGGCGTCTACACCACTCAATATTGCCACTTCAGCCGCTTCGCCCGCGGGATCAAGCCGGGCGACCGGGTGCGGCAAGGGCAGGTCATCGGCTACGTCGGCAGGACGGGGTACGCCACGGGGCCGCACCTGGACTTCCGGATGTACTACCGCAGCAAACCCATCAACCCGCGCACCGTCAAATCTCCCAGCTGCGAGCCTGTGCAGGCTGGACGCATGGATGATTTTTCGTCGAAAGTGCAAACGCTGCGCGCCGCTTTGGAAGGAAGCGATGCGCAAATGCGTTTGGCCGAGGCGATGTACGAAAAGCAACCGCCCCGAGCCGATCCCTGAGTGAAAGAGTTTGGATTACGTAGGGGCTGCTGTCGGAAGGACGGCGGCCCCTTTTTTTATGGTGATCACCGGGAGGCGGAATGTTTCAGCCGATTCCTCTGAGCGCGGACCGCTGGAGCAATGCAAGCATACGGTGCTTCAGTGAAAACAAGCGGAAATTCATTGCCCGTACGGGCGAGTTTGACGGGCGCAAAATGCGTTTCGGAATTTCACGATCTCTGGCCATGCGATCAGGGCCGGTCGGCGGCGGAGCTTGATAGAGGAGAATGGGGAGGCGGACTATCCAGACAGGCGCTGTTTGCAATTCTGGCGGTTGCGGCGAAGGGCGCGCTTGCCGATCACTCCATTCCCTGGATCAAATGCTCCATGGCCCGATAAACCCGGTCCATTTCCAGCTCAAGTTTTTCGAGCAGCTTCGGAGCGTTCGCAAGATCGTTTTGTTTCGCCGCGCTCTCGATTTCCAAACAGGCTTTTTGCACCGCTTCGCATCCCAGGGTGGCGGCGGCGCCTTTCAGGGAATGGGCGAAATATCTGATACGCTCGATGTCTTCATTCTGGATGGCGTCTTTGAGGTTTTCAACCCGCTTGGGCTCCTCGCGGATAAACACGGAGAACAGCCGGCGAACGAACGCCTGCCTGGAAGGAAGCATGGTGTTGAGCCAGGTTTGGCTGATAACGCCGTCGACCTGGTCGTGGATAATGTCCGGTCTTTTTTGCGTCACGCAGACATCAACCTCCTGTCGCGCTCCGAAGGGCGAGGCCCGGCGAAGGCCTCGCCGCAGGTTGCCTACAAATTGTATAAATCTTCGCCGGATATGATTTTGACGCCTTTCTCCGTGAGCAGTTCTATCGCCTGATCAGTACGGTCGAACCGGAAGATGATTACGGCGTTGGAGCCGCTTTGGTGGACAAAGGCGTACATGTACTCGACGTTGACGTTACGCTCCTCAAGCATTTCAAGCAAAGTGTTCAGCCCGCCGGGCTGGTCCTGGACCTCCACGGCCACCACGTTGGTCTTGCCGACGGTGAAGCCGTGCTCCTTAAGGGCGCTCTTGGCCTTTTCGAAATCCGAGACGATAAGGCGCAAGATGCCGAAGTCCGAGGTGTCGGCCAGCGACAAGGCCCGGATATTGATCTGGTTGTTTTGCAGAATTTTCGTCACTTCGGCCAGGCGGCCGGAGCGGTTTTCAAGAAATATGGAGAGTTGCTCGACTTTCATGGTTCTCCTCGCTGGGTTGAGAGTAGAGGATCATGCGCCTTGATTGCGCAAGTCCACCACACGCTTGGCCTTGCCCAAACTGCGTTCGATGGAGCGCGGCTCCACGAGTTTGACTTTGGTCGTGACGCCAAGGAATTCTTTGATGTTCGTTTGGATTTTGTTTTCCAGGCGCTGCAGGGTCTTGATCTGGTCGTTGAAGAGTTTGTCGTCGATTTCCACCTGGATTTCCATGGTGTCCAGATTGCCTTCGCGTTTGATGAATATCTGGTAGTGGGGAGCCACACCCTCCGTCTCCAAGAGGAGCGTCTCGATCTGGGACGGGAAGACGTTGACGCCGCGGATGATCAGCATGTCGTCGGTGCGTCCGGTGACGCGCTTCATGCGCAGGAACGTCCGTCCGCAGCGGCACGGCGTGGGGTCCAGGGAGGTGATGTCCCGGGTGCGGTAGCGGATCAGCGGCTGGGCCTCCTTGGTCAGCGTGGTGATGACCAACTCGCCGGTCTCTCCGTAGGGCAGCTGCTCGCCGGTCTCGGGGTCGATGACCTCCACCAGGAAGTGGTCCTCCATGAGGTGCGGGCCGCTTTGGGCCTCGATACACTCGATCCCTACACCCGGTCCCATGATTTCGGACAGGCCGTAGATGTCGATAGCCTTGATGTCGAGTTTATTCTCGATCTCCCTGCGCATGATGTCGGTCCAAGGCTCAGCGCCGAAGATGCCGACGCGCAGGGGCAGGGATTTGAAATCGACGCCCATCTCTTCGGCGGTTTCGCACAGGAAGAGAGCGTAAGAAGGCGTGCAGCAAATAATGGTGGGGCCGAAGTCGTGCAGCAGACCGACCTGGCGGCGGGTGCTTCCGCCCGAGATGGGCACGATGGCGGCCCCCAACTCCTCCGCGCCGTAATGGGCGCCAAGTCCGCCCGTAAAAAGCCCGTAGCCGTAAGCGTTGTGCACGATGTCGCGGCGGGTTGCGCCTGCGGCGACGAAGGATCGGGCCATGAGCTTCGCCCAATTCTTTACGTCCCGCGCCGTGTAGCCTACGACCGTGGCGCGGCCGGTGGTGCCGCTGGAAGCGTGGATGCGCACCACGTTGTCCTTGGGCACGGCGAAGAGCCCGAAGGGATAGTTGTTGCGCATGTCTCGTTTTTCGGTGAAAGGCAGCCGGGAAAGATCGCTGAGGCGACAAATGTCTTCAGGGCGGACCCCGGCCTCGTCGAAGGCGTGGCGGTAGAAAGGTACGTTGTGGTAGACCTTGTCCACCAGCCGTTTCAGGCGGGTGAGCTGCAGCGCCTCCAGCTCGTCTCGAGGCAAGGTCTCCATTTCAACGTCGAAAATCATGTGCGACTCCTTAACAACGGATCACGCCGGCCTTGATTCAAGGCCGAATTGTTGAAAATAGGTTACATAGTTTTTTGCTGGGCGAGATAATCAATTCTCTTCGTCTATGCCTTAAGGCCGGGTAGGCGTCAAGCCGTGGGGCGCCTTGCTGCGGGAGGCGTCGTTTGAAGCGTTGCCCAGCGGTCCGTAATGCATTACAGACTTGTGCAGGAGACGCCTATGGACTTTTATGATCTTGTTTGCCGGACGAGGACCCGCCGTCGATTCGTCCAAACCTCCCGGATTCCGGGGGACGTTTTGCTAGAACTGGTGGACACGGCCCGCCAGACCTGCTCGGTCGCTAACCTGCAGCCGCTGAAATACGTTCTGTCCAACGAGCCGGAGATGAATGAAAAGATTTTCTCCACCCTCGGCTGGGCGGCGTATTTGAAGGATTGGCCAGGCCCGGAGCCCGGGGAGCGTCCCGCGGGCTACATCGTCATTCTCCAGGATGAATCCATCGCCAAAAAGGTGGACTGCGACCATGGCGTCGCGGCGTGGACCATCATGCTCGGAGCGGCGGAACTTGGCCTGGGAGGCTGCATCTTCGGCAACATCAAGCATCAGCGATTGGCCGAGATATTGGAGCTGCCCGAGGGATTGAGCATCCTGCTGGTGGCGGCCCTTGGCGAGCCGGCCGAAACCGTGGTGCTGGAGGAAGTCCGCGACGGAGACATCCGCTACTACCGGGATGAACAAGGAGTGCACCATACCCCCAAGCGCTCCCTGGAGGAAGTGGTTCGCGCCGTCTACTTCGAGGATATGGACGAGGAAGCGCCGGAGGAAGCGGAACAGGGCCTGCAACCCGCGGCGCAAGAACCTGCTCCGAATTCCCGGCCCAGCGCCAAACCCAAAAAAGACATCATGCCCACCCGCGAAAAGGCGCAGCTCGCGGCCTACTGGCTGGACCAGGCCAAGGCGGCGAACGTTGTCGCCCTAGACGTGGAGGGCGTCTGCCCCATCGCCGAAGCCATGGTCATCGCCACGGCCTCCAGCGCGCGGCACGCCAAGGGGCTGGCCGACCGTCTCACCGAGCTGTTCAGCGAACACAATCTGGAGTTCCTGGGGATCGAAGGGTTTCGAGGCGGTGAATGGATTCTGCTGGACTGCAACGATGTGGTGGTCCACATTTTCCAGGACGAGACCCGCCGCCTCTACGATCTCGAAGGACTGTGGTCCGAGGCCAAGAACATCGACTGGAGCCGGAGTTAACGAGTGGACTTTCCGAGGAGCCGTCTGTGAGCGACTACACTCCGACACTGCTGCTGATTCTGGACGGCGTGGGCTACGCCCCCCCCGGACCGGGAAACGCCGTCAGCCTCGCCAATACGCCCAACCTCGACGATATTTATACGAGCAGGCCGTACACCCGGTTGGCCTGCACCGGCCGGGAAGTCGGTTTGCCGCCGGGATTCATGGGCAACTCCGAAGTGGGGCACATGAACATTGGCGCAGGCAGGGTCGTTTATCAGGATATGACGAGAATCGACATGGCCATCGAGGACGGCTCCCTGTTCGCCAACAAGACTCTGCTTTCGCTCATGGACAAGACCAAGGCCGCCGGCGGGCGTCTTCATTTCATGGGGCTTATTTCCGACGGAGGCGTGCACAGCCATCTGGACCACCTCTACGCCTTATTGCGCTTGGCTGGCGAGCAGGGGATTTCCGACGTCGTGGTCCACGCCTTCATGGATGGCCGTGATACGCCGCCGAAGAGCGGGGCGGGTTACGTTCGGGCTCTTCAGGGCAAACTGGCCGAGATCGGAACGGGCCGGGTCGGCGTGGTGGTCGGACGCTATTGGGCCATGGACCGCGACAAGCATTACGAACGCAACGAAAAGGCCTACAGGGCGCTGGCCTTCGGCGAGGGCGAAACCTTTGCCGACCCCGTTCAGGCCGTGGAGGCGGCCTACGAGGCCGGCGAGACCGACGAATTCATCTCCCCGCGCATCTTGGTCGGCGCCGACGGCGAACCCGTTGGGCGACTTCGCGACGGTGACGGCGTATTTTTTTTCAACTTTCGCGCCGACCGCGCCAGGCAACTGACCCGCATCCTGTTCGATCCGGATTTCTCCGAGTTCGACCGGGGCCAATGGCCCAGGCTTTGCGGCTTGGCGACCATGACGCCTTACGAGGCGGACTTCCCCGTGCCGGTGGCCTTCGGCCATGAAAGCTATTCGAACATCCTGGGCGAGGTGGTGTCGCGGCTTGGGCTCAAGCAACTCCGGTTGGCCGAGACCGAAAAGTACGCCCACGTCACCTACTTTTTCAATTGCGGCCAGGAAGAGCCTTTCGTCTCCGAAGATCGAGTGCTGGTGGAGTCTCCCCGGGACGTCGCCACCTACGACCTGAAACCGGAGATGAGCGTTTACGAGGTGACGGAGAAATTTCTTGCGCATTGGCCTCATGTGGACTTCGCTGCGGTGAACTTGGCCAACGGCGACATGGTGGGGCATACGGGGGTGTTGCCGGCCGCCGTCTCGGCCATGGAGGCCGTGGACCGGTGTGTCGGCCGCATTGTGGACGCCGTATTGCAACGGGGAGGCCGTGTGCTGTTGACCGCGGACCACGGCAACGCCGAACAGATGCTCGATGAACATGGAGAACCCCACACCGCGCACAGCATGAACCCCGTGCCGCTGTCGTACATCGCCGCCGATTCGGACTCCGTCACATTGCGCGACGGCGGCAAACTCGGCGATCTCGCTCCGACTATTCTGGATTTGTGGGGTGTGGAGAAGCCGAAGGAAATGACCGGAGAAAGCCTGATCAAGGAGAGGACATGAGCGATTCCCGCAAACCCATCACCCCCGTCAAACCGAAGAGCATGGAGATCATCTACATTTATCCATGCCCGTACTGCGATCGCGAGGTCCCGCAACTGGCGCCTTTCCAACCGGCCATGGCCCAGTGCGACGCCTGCGGCCGGGCCTTCCCTATCGTGCCGGTGGAGGAGAGCTCCGTGCGATTCATGAAGATTATGCTGGCCAACGGCCGGGCCGCCGTGGACCCGGATTTTTTGTAACCAGCCGTATTTCCGATTTCCGACTCGTTCTCCGCTTAATACGAAAGCGACGTTCATCGGAGAAGCGTTTCGCTTTTCTTTCCGGATCGCCCCTCATAAAAGTTTTGGGGAAAGGGTATAACAGTCTGGGAAAAGGGGAAAACCTGTTTTTCTTCAAAGGGGTTTTCCCCTTTTCCCAGCTTTTATCACGCTAACTTAGGGTCTTACCGAGCGATCATGGCTCGGAGGCTGTCAGCGCACTTTTCGCAGTTGTGGCTCATGTTGTCCAGGCACTCCACAAATTGCATGAGCAGGTAAATTTCTTTGAAGGGCTTTTCCATTTCGAAGATTCCGCGGACAAGATCTGTCTTGAGCTTGTGGACGACCTGGCGCTGTCTGCGAACGGCCCGGTAATGGTTTTTCGCTCCCTCCCGTTCGGTGTTGGCGCCGCCGTGCGACATCGCTATCGTAGCTTTTAACGCCGGCCCCAGTTGGTCGGCGTTTTTTCGAACCTCCTCCAACAGGTTGATGAACTGCCTCTGTAGATGCGAGGGGATGGAGACGGACATGACGCCAAGCCAGTTGAGCGCTTCCTGGGCTTCGTCCAGGATATTGTCCTGGCTGTTGGTGTAGTTGAGGAAAAGGGTCCTATCCACCGCCATGAACAGGCCGCGGGGAAGATGGTTGCGGATGTTGCGTTTGATTTTGTCCGCATGGCCCTCCACCTGGTCGATGGCCTTGGTGAGTTCGCTGAAGTCACGGCAAGCGCCTCCGGAAACATAGCATTGCAACGATTCGTCGATGATCGCTATGCATTCTGCAATCTTATCGTAATGCTCCAGCAGGCCTTCCATGGGAGATCTGCGGGAGAGCAGGCCAAAAAAAGGAAGTCTGTACATGATGGCGTCTCTCCTGGTTTTTCCTTAATAACAGGTCCACTTCAGCACGGTGAAGATAACGATGCTGGTCAACGCGGCGATAGGCACCGTGAGTAACCAGTATACAACAATTTTTCCGAGCACGCGAAAGTCTACGGCGCTGAAGCCGCGGGCCAAGCCTACGCCCACCACGCCGCCCACCGCAGCGTGGGTGGTGGAGACGGGCAGGCCCAGGTTGGAGGCCAGCAACACGGTGCTGGCGGCGCCGAAGTCCACGGAGAACCCCCGCGTGTTGGTCAACGTCGTGATGCGTTGTCCCACCGTGGTCATGACCTTGTGGCCGAACACCGTGATGCCCAAGGCGATGCCGACGCCTCCCAGAATCAGAATCGGCATGGGCGTCGGAGCCTGGGCGAGAAGGACTTTTTCCCTTGCGATGACGTAGATGGCCGCCACCGGGCCGATGGCGTTGGCCACGTCGTTGGCGCCCTGGGACAGGGCCACGTAGCAGGACGTGCCTATTTGCATTTTGCGGAAAATGTCCTCCACCGCCTCGGCGCCGACTTCGACATCCTTGATCATTCGGCGCATCAAAAAGCGCATGGCGAGCCAGACGGGCAGGCTCAACAGGAGAGCCAGCAATCCGGCTTGGGGCCAGCTCAGATGGAGCTGTTTTCCGACCGGGGTCTTGAACAGAAAGGAAAACAGCACCAGAGCGACGGTCAAGGCCATCCAGACGGGCGCCCAGCGGATGGATTGTCGGATAAAATGTTTTTTGTACAGAATGTGGCGCCGGATATGGGTGAAGATGAGGAACGATAGGGCCGCCGCGAAGAACGGAGAGATGATCCACGAAAGCACAATGCCGCCCATGGTGAGCCAGTTGACCACGTCCGGACCGCCGGTCACCAAGCCGAAGCCCATGATGCTGCCGACGATGGAATGGGTGGAGGACACCGGCAAAGCGGTCAGCGTCGCCGCCAACACCCACACTCCTGCGGCCAGCAGGGATGCGAACATACCGATCATGATCAATTTGGGGTCGTTGATGCTCGCCGTGTTGATGATGCCTTTGCTCACCGTGGCGGTGACATGGGAGCCCATGAAAACCGCCCCGACGAAATTCAGGATGCCGGCGATGTAAACGGCCTGTTTGACCGTGATGGCTCGCGCCCCCACGGCCGAGGCCATGGAGTTGGCGACGTCGTTGGCGCCCAGGTTGAAAGCCATGAGCAACCCGGCTCCTAACGAGAGAAAGAAGAATGTGTCGTATATGGTCATGATTGCGTCTATTGATAATGGTCAGGAGGGTGTCGGAAGGATGACCACGAAGGCTGCGCCTTGTGTTTCAATCCGGCCGGGGGCCAGTTTGATCTTCCCTCCAAGCCGCTCCAGGGATTTGCGGCAAATGGCCAAGCCAAGCCCCGAGCCCGAATCGCCGCCCACCGGATTGGCGTTGGCGCGAAAGAAGGGTTCGAAGATGCGGTCACGGATCATTGGGTCCACGCCGGGCCCGTCGTCCGCCACGGTCGTCTCGACCAGATCGCCGGACGATTTGGCCCGCAGAACGATACGTCCGCCTCGCGGTGAATTTCGCACGGCGTTTTCCATGAGGTTGGTGAAAACCATCTCCAGGTCCGTCCGGACCGCCTGGACCATGATGTCAGGATCGACATCCTGGTGGATATGCAGGTCTTTTTCCTGAATGGGGAAGGCGAGGCTCTCCAGAACGGATTGCAACACCCTGGAGACACTTACTGGCTCCACTTCGGTGCGGGCCAGCGGGCGCTCCGACCGGGCGAGCTGCAACAGGCCGTTGATGATCGAGGCCATGCGGTTGGCGTTGTCGAGGATGCGCCCCAGGAAGTTTCTGGCCTTGTCCGGGTCCGCCGGCGGCGCCTCCAGCAGGGTCTCCGAAAAACCTCGGATGCTGGTCAAAGGCGTTTTGAGTTGATGGGAAGCGTTGGTCAGGAAATCCTTGAGGATTTTTTCGTTGCGTTGAAAGGAGCTGAGGTCGCGGAAAAGAAAGAATAACTGCCGGGCGTTGCGGTCGGAGCCCGAGGGCGCTGCGATGGAGGCGCATTCCACTTCCACAGGCCGCCCGTCCGCGGTTTTGGTCCGCAGGGTGAGCTTCTCCCTGTCTTCCGGCGAAGTCCGCATGACGTCGACCGCGTGCTGCACTTCCATATCCCGGAGCGCCTCGATGGGCGTCTTTCCCATCAGTTGCGCGACATTGGGGAACATTTCGCCCAAGGTTCGGTTGGCGACCTCGATGCGTCCTTGCTCGTCCAGCACCATGACGCCGTCGCTCATGGATTCGAAAACGGCCGCCAGCTGTCCCCGCTGGTTTTCTATGAGCGCGATGTGGCTTTCGATGCTTTCCGCCATATGATTGATGGTCTCGGCGAGGTCGCGGAATTCTCCGCCGGGTATGGGGCCCACGCGCCTAGAAAATTCACCTTTGCTGATGGCTCGGGCCATGTTCGAGAAGATGCGTACGGATTTGCTGATCCTTCGGGACAGCAGCAGACTGAGCAGCACGGAGGCGGCCAGGGTCAGACCGAAGATGACCATGAATCTTTTGTGCAGCGTGGCCGAACGCTTCCACACCTGCGACAGCGGCGCCGCGACGCGCAACACCCCGCTCGGGAGTCCGGCGATAGCCGGGGCCAATCGGGCGGCGTAGATCATCTCCTTCTCCAGCGTTGGGCTGTCCCGTTGATCTACTCCGAGTTTTCCCTCGTTCGCCGCAACCACTTCGGGCCGCGCCGAGTGGTCCTCCAGACTCGGCAGCCTGGGAAAAGGCACGGAGCTGTCGGCCAGCACTCGGCCGTTATGGATATAGGTGATGCGCACGCCCATGCGTTTCCCGAGATCGGAGGTCCACTTGTCCAAGCCTTCCAGGTCTTGGAATTCCTGGGCGTTTTGCAGCAGCCATATGATCGTATCGAGATGCGCGACGGCCCGTTCTTGTGTTTCGCGGACCATTTGTTGCTCCACGGCGTCGGAAGCGCTCCAAAAAGAAGCGCCCAAGGCCAGCAGGAGCAGGCCCCACGTCCAAAGCAAAAAACGCGCGCGCAGTGAATCGGCGACCAAAGCTTTTTCCCCTGGTTTTTGTGTCGGCATGGTCACAAGACGGCGTCGGTTTGTAACATTTCCATTGTTACAAACAAAAGTCCACCAAAAAGACGGAGTGCCCGCTTGGGAAAGGTAGTGTTCGTAGGCCGTTAGGAGGACTTCCAACGGATTTGCCGCAAGCGGCCGCGCAAGAGAGGAAAAGACGGTCTGGAACTATAGAGCAATGACGCCTGAAATGCTTGCTGAACGGCGGGCGCAGCTTGGCTGCAAGTATTTTGCTGCAAGGAGTTGCTCTCAATTCCTGCAGAGCAGTCTGACTTTCTCGAAGTCAGACCTTCTTAAGCCGCCGCGCCCCAGGCGACACGGAAAAAACGGGCTCGGAGCCTGCAAAACGATAAGCCGCATCCTACCAGTTGGCCTCGCCCACGGCGTAGAAGGCGCCGTGTCCGGGAAATACGCGAGGGATGGCCTGCTCCGCGCGATGTTTGGCGAGGCCGCGCATCAGCGCCTTCAGCATGTCCATTTCCTTGCTGAAGACGCGGCTGTCGGCGTTGGTGCTGGTCATCAGGTATCGCGGCAGCGACAGGGTTTCCTTGTCCCGATCCGCCAGGCTCGCCACGTCGATGAGGTAGTCGCCGCTGAACAGCAGTCCGCGCCTCGCGTCCAGGAAAAACACGTTGCCCGGCGCATGCCCGCCCAGGGACTCCAGAACGGTCAGCTCCAGATCCTGAAAACGCACCAGTCCGATGACCGGGAACCCACCGAGTTCTCCCCCTTGGGGATGCGGGGGAAAGTCCTCCATTCTCTCCGGCACCTGAAGGTCCGAGAATCGATTAACCAGCCGCGTGTAGGCCCGGTTCAGCGCGCAGAGCCGGGTATGGGCTCCTTCGGCCCGGTTTTCCGATTCGAAAACCGCCTGGGTGTGGGGATGGCGCATGATGCGTACGCCGTAGTCCCGCTGGAGCGGCGCGGCCCAGCCGGCGTGGTCCGCGTCGGCGTGGGTCAAAAGCATGAGCTCGATTCGGGAAGGATCGACGCCCTGGCTGACCAGGCTCTGCATGGCGTCGGCGTAGAACAAGCCGTAGCTGGAGTCGATCAGAAGATGGCTGTTTCCATCCGTGATCAGGTAACCGTTGGCGCCGGTGGGGCAGGCCAGCCGGGAGAGTCGCAGCCGTTGCGTGATGCGCAGAGGGCCGGTGCAGGTCAGCGCGAACCTCGATCCGGTCTTGGTGGCCGACGCCGCGGCGAGTTGCAGCGCCTTGGTGAAGACCTCGGATGCGGCCAGAGATTCTCCGGTTTCTCCGGCCTGGCGGCGGAATTCGGAGAGGATTCTGCGCAGATCGCTGGTGGAGTTGAGCAAGTCCTCCGCCGCGTCGTGCTTGTCCGGCGGCAAAATGGTCTTGAGCCGAACCATGAAGCTTTCCACCTCGTTGAGGCCCAGGATGCGGCCCATGTCTCCGCCTTGCTTGCCGGTCCATTCGACGTGGTAGGCGAGGTCCCGTTCGTTCATGTCTCGAAGCAGGGCCGCGGCCTGCTCCGGTGAATCCGCGGCTACGGAGATGGCCAGCAGATTCGGGTTCTCCTCTTCGCGGTAGACCATGTGGATGATGTTGGCGTGATGGCTCCGGCACAGTTCGGCCAGCGCGCCCATGGCGTTGGGGGAGTCCTTCAATTGGACCTTGAGGCGCAACAGGCCTTCAGGTTCGGTGAACCCCTTCACATCCTGGTTCTTGTCCGCCAGCTTGTCGGAGAAAAGGCGTTGGACTTTCGACGCGTCCCGGGCGAGAGGGCCGGCCGCCTCGGCAGAGGGAAGGGCCACTTCCATTTCCACCATGTGGGGGTCTTCGGAGCGGTTGAAATCGAACCGGGTGATTCTGGCGTTGCGCTCGGCCATGAACGAACAGATTTCTGCGAGTTCGCCCGGGCGGTCGTGGACAAAGGCGTCAAAAGCAAGCCGCCAATCGCCGTCCTGCAAATGGAGGGTGAAGGCGCCTGTGGACACTGGTTGGCGGGCCACGTGGCAATCCCTTTGGAGAATTTTTGGCGGGAGGCCCCGGATGGGGCCTCCCGTTGCATCTAAATCAGCTTGGCCGTTTTGAGGATGTCCGCAAGCGCGGCTTCGTTGGCCGGGGTCATCGGACACATGGGCAGTCGGAACTCCTTGCGGAGCTTGCCCATCATGGCCAGGGCGGTTTTGGCCGGCAGGGGGCTGCTTTCCAGGAACATGGCCCGGTTCAAAGGCTGCATCCGGTAGTGAATGTCCTGGGCTTTCTCCATGTCATCGTTGAAATAGGCGTCGCACAGGCCGGCCATCAGGCCGGGAGCGATATTGGAGATGACGGAAATGACGCCGTCGCCGCCAAGGGCCAGGGTGGGCAGGACGGTGAAGTCGTCGCCGGACAGCAGCGTGAAGTCCCGCCCGCATTCTTCGAGAACATCCGATATCTGGCGGAGGTCGCCGGTGGCCTCTTTGACGCCGACCACCTCCGGGATTTCCCTGGCCAGGCGGGCGATGGTGTCGGGTTTGCAGTTGAGGCCCGTACGTCCGGGAACGTTGTACACGATGAGCGGCATGGACGCTTCCGCCGCGATGGCTTTGAAGTGCCCCACCAAGCCGTCAGGGGTGGGCTTGTTGTAGTAGGGCGTGATCTGCAGGGCGGCGTCGGCGCCGGCCTTTTTGGCCAGTATGGTCAGTTCGATGGCTTCTTTGGTATTGTTGGAGCCGGCGCCCGCGATGACGGGCGTGCGGCCCTTGGCCTGCTCCACGCAGATTTTGATCATGCGGCCCTGTTCCGCGTGAGTCATGGTCGCGGCCTCGCCGGTGGTGCCGCAAGGGACCAGTCCGTGGATGCCCTCCTCTATTTGCCACTCGATCAATGCTCGGTAGCTGTCTTCGTCAAGTTCGCCGTTCTTGAACGGCGTCGCCAACGCGGTGAACGCGCCCCGAAACGTCATGTCGTCCTCCTTCGGAACGTTAAGCATTTTACGCTTGAAATGCCTGTTTAAGGGCGGACGCAGCCCGCCTGCAAGCATTTTGCGGCAAGGATTTGCGAACAAATCCTTGGAGCCGTTTCGTTGGACGGCTCTATTCTTGAGGTGTGGTCGCCAGGATGGTCGCGGTTTCGGGATCCGGGCGAACCTTGTCGTCCAACGGGTCGGAAACCACGCGGACGGACTCCTTCGACCACTGGAAACCTCGGCTGCGATCCGGCCATTGCAGCACCTCGATTTTCATCAATGTTTTACCCCGTGAATACGGGCGGACCCATACGGTGCGGCCGCCGGCCGCAACTTTTCCCGACAGGGCCAGCCCCGGCCCGGAGCCCAATAAAACGTCCACCGGATTTCGGGCCTGATTCAGATAATCCTTTTCGTTGAAATATCCCCACGGACTGAGCCCCGCCACGATTGTCGCCTTCGAAGAAACTTCGGACACGGCCTGGTCCACGGCGTCGATCATCGCGAGGCTCGGTTGTTTCTCGCCGGGCGGCAGCGCGGGAAACATCACCACGGCCGCGGTTTCGTTGCTCCCCAAAGGGAACATCGCCGCTTCGGGCGCGCGCGGCGATTTGAAGGCCGGCCCCGGTCCGGTGTGCAGCATGTCGAACATGCCGGCCTCCTCCGGGGTGAGCAGCCCCAAGTCGTAGCCCATCCGCGAAAATATTTGGGCCATGCCCCGCGCTTTGGCGTCCGAAGCCGGAGGCGCTCCGGGCGGCAGGAACTCGTTGGCGCCCGCAATCACCAACATCGGGGCCTTTCCCTTTCGATCCCTGTCGAGATCGCGAAGATAGCCGGCCCGCCGGGCCAGCCCGCCAAGGGTTTTGCCGCCTCACGTCGGACAGGGGGCGATTTCTCCGTACGTATCGCCGGAGAACAGGATGGTCAGATGAACCGTCCGGGCTGCGGCCGACCCCGCAGCCGTCAACAGCAATGCGAGAATGAGCGCGAAAAAGGAAAACCGCGGCATTAACTGTTGATGTACTCCTTGAGCTCCTTGCCCGGCCGGAAAAACGGCAGATTTTTGGGCTGGACTTCCACCATGTCGCCGGTTTTGGGGTTGCGTCCCTGGTAGCCCTTGTAGCTTTTCAGCTTGAAGCTGCCAAAGCCCCGGATTTCAACCCGATCGCCTTGCAGCAGGGCCTCCTTGATGGCGTCCATGAACGCGCCTACGATCTTGGCGGATTCATCTACATGCAGCCCCTTGCGCTCTGCAAGGGTCTTGATGAGTTCAGATTTGTTCATCGTCGCCTCCGCCGGTTGTGGAAAACTTTGCAAACATGTCCCACATCGCCACACCACGCGGCGTGGCTGTGGACAGCATGTCAACCATGCCGAAAAACACTATTTTTCGTCAAGCCTTAATTGCCTTCCATGTCGGGAAAATGCCGCATTATCGGGGAGCCGGCCAGTTTTTCCATGTTATCCAGACGGTATTTTTGAATTTTTGCGGCCAATGATAGGATATCTTTCGCAGCATTGCAACTGGGCGACAGCTTGAGAAGCGGCGTTTGTCGCCGGACGGCTTCCGGCAAATGATCGTCTTGGCGCACGGTTCCGATGAATTTCAACCGGATTCCCAAAAATTTGTCGCAGGCGGCCGCCAGCCGGTTGAACGTTTGTTTCGCCTCGGCGGGCGTCTCCGCCTCGTTGACGATGACGTGATAATCGTCCACTCCGTGCTGGGACGACAGAACTTTGATCAGGGCGTAGCTGTCCGTGAGGGAGGTGGGCTCCGAGGTGATCACGACCAACCGCATTTGAGCCATGGAGGCGAAGGACATCACGGTGTTGTTGATGCCGGCGCCGAGGTCCAGGATCAGGTAGTGGTACCGGCTGACCAGATCGACGAGTTTGTTGAACAGCAGCTCCTGCATGTCGTCGTCCATCTCCACCAGCTCCGGCGCGCCCGACGCCGCGGGCAACAAGTCCAGGCCCTTGTTTTCGATGGCCGTGACCACGTCGCTCGCCCGGACGTTCGAACGCAGAATATCCTGAAGATTGCTTTCCGGGGACAGGCCCAGCAGTACGTCCAGGTTGGCCAGCCCGAGGTCGCAGTCCATGAGCAGGACTTGTTTCCCGGCGTGATGCAGAGCGTACGCCGTGTTCAAGGCGAGGTTGGTCTTGCCGACGCCGCCCTTGCCGCTCATGACGGCTAGGCTCAAGGTCTTGTTGGGATTCAGCAACATGCGTATCTCTCCAATCGACTATCAGGCGGAGAAAAGAAAGCGCTTCTCTTCCGCGTGGACCAGCGTTTTGTCGGACACCCGCTCCATATCGGGGATGGGGGCGGCGACCACGCGGTTTTTTCCCATGGATTTGGCCCGGTACAAGGCCTGGTCCGCCAGCTCCACCATCGCCTGGGGGGCGATTTCCAGGCGTCCCAGGCAGCTCGCCACGCCAACGGAGGCCGTAACGCTGAAAGGCGCTCGCCCTTCATGCGTGAATGTCTGCTCCCGGAAGGACCGAATCAGGCGATTCAAGATTTTTTCGGCCTTGATGGAGCCGACTTCGGGCAACAGCAGGGCGAATTCTTCGCCTCCCAGCCGGCCGGCCGTATCGTAGCGCCGTTTGTGGTCGTTCATGACCTGGGCGAGGCGCTCCAGGACCTTGTCGCCCATGGCGTGGCCATAGGTGTCGTTCACTGATTTGAAGTTGTCCAGATCGAGAATGGCCAGGGCCAGGGGGGAATTGTGCCGGCGGGAGCGTTCGAGCTCCATGTCCAGGGCCCGGTCGAAGGCCCGTCGGTTGGCCAGGCCCGTGAGGGGATCGTGGTCGGAATCGTAGGACAGTTTCTCCAGCATTTGCTGGAGCCGACGCGCCTGAGGATAGGTGTTGGCCCCCAAGGATATGCTGATCCAATGCTCCAGCCCGAGCCGTTCGCTGAACTCGGTCCATTGCTCCTGGGTCAAGCCGGGGCACAACCGCAGCAGCGCCAGCGCCCGTCCTCCGCTGGACGCGGGTTTCGCCCCCAGCCGAAAGCGCTCCTGAATGGAAAGCAGTTCTTGGGCCAGCTCTTCCAGGACGGCTTCGGATTCCGGCTCGACCTCGTCGACTCCGGCGTCTTGCCTCAGCATGTCGAGGTTATTCGCTTCCGGCATGGAAAGTCAGCAGATAGTTTCGCAGCAGTTCATCGATTTCTCCGTCAAGCACGGCGTCCACGTTGCCGATTTCGCAATTTGTGCGATGGTCTTTGACCAGCCGGTACGGCTGGAGCGTGTAGGTTCGAATCTGGCTGCCCCAGGCGATGGCGTCCTTGATGGCGTGGGCCGCGCGCTTGCTGTCCTCGATCTCTTGCAGCTTGGCCCGGTACAATCTGGCCTTGAGGATCTTCATGGCCATGTCTTTGTTTTTGAATTGGGACTTTTCGTTCTGGCAGGAGACCACGATGCCCGTGGGCAGGTGGGTGATGCGCACGGCGGAGTTCGTCTTGTTCACGTGCTGTCCGCCGGGTCCCGAGGAGCGGAAAACATCGATGCGCAGGTCCTCTTCCTTGACTTCGATCTCGATGTCTTCATCCACGTCGGGCAGGACCTCCACCGAGGCGAAGGCCGTATGGCGCCGCCCCGATGCATCGAAGGGAGAGATGCGGATCAGCCGATGGATGCCGGTTTCCCCCTTGAGCAGGCCGTAGGCGTAGTCTCCGGAGCACTGGAGCGTGACGGATTTGATTCCGGCCTCTTCGCCGTCCAGCATGTCCAGGACTTTGACCTCGAACCCTTGCCGTTCGCAAAATCTGCGGTACATACGCAAAAGCATTTCGGCCCAGTCCTGGGCGTCCACGCCGCCGGCGCCGGGATGGATGGCCAGCAAGGCGTTGGAGGCGTCCTCCTCCTGGCCGAGCAGGGTCGCCATTTCGGTCTTGGTCAACCGGTCGTCCAGGACGTCGAGCTGGTCGTGCAGGGTGCTGAGCAGCTCTTCGGTCTGTTCGTCCTCGGCCATTTCCAGCCACTCTTCAGCCTCGCCCCTGGCTTTTCCCAGGCTGTCGAGGTTCTCAATTCGTCCGCCCAGGCGGCTTTTCTCTTTCAGAAGGGGGGTCATGGCCTCGGGATCGGACCAGGCTTCGGGCTTGGCCAGCTCCGCCTCAAGTTCTTCCATACGTTTTTTCAGGCCCGCGACGTCAAAGACGCCCCCAAAGGCTGTCGAATTTTTCGAAAAGCGAGGCGCTGCGGGTTTTGAGTTCGGCATATTGCAGCATGGTCGAATCACATCCTTTTGTCTTTTAGAACCTAGAGGCGGATCTTCTACCAGAAAATGAGACGCCTATAAAGAGCAGAGCCAGGACGAACAACGCCGGCCGCTCGACGCCCCGGATGCGATGATAGATCGTCTTGCGGCTGCTCAACGGCAGCTGGCCGGAAAGCGCCGAGGCCTGGAATTGGGGCGCGCGTTTCAGAATGCGGCCGCGCGGTCCGATGAGCACCGATATGCCGGTATTGGTGGCGCGGACCATGGCCCGTCCTTGCTCCACCGTTCGCAGCACGGCGTGGCTCAAGTGTTGCAACGGGGCGGAGGAATCCCCGAACCAGGCGTCGTTGGATATGTTCACCAACAGGTTGGCGCCGTGCTCCACCAGATCCTGGGCCAGCTCCGGAAAAATGGCTTCGTAGCAAACGAGCACGCCCAGGGACATGCGGCCGTAGGCGAGGGGCGCGCTGCTCTTGCCCGAATGGAAATCTCCGACGCCGGTCACCAGTTTGTCCAGGGGGAGAATTCCGTTGAAGGGGACGTACTCTCCGAAGGGCACCAGATGCCGTTTGTCGTAGCTCGACAGCAAGTTCCCCCTGGCTCCGATGAGATAGGCTCGGTTGAACAGAATGTAGTCTTGCGGCGTGATGCGTTGATATCCCGGAGAGCCCGCGAGCAGGGGGGTCTTGATGTCCGCGGCCAGCCGCCGGGCCAGCATGGACATGGGGCTCGCCTCCTGGAGATAGAACGGCATGGCGGTTTCCGGCCAGACCAGCAGGTCCAGCTTGGTCTGCCTGGCCAGCTTTTCACTCAGGTCGATGTAGCGCTGGACCGTGCTGCGCTGGTAGAAGTCGTCCCACTTGAGGCTTTGGTCGATGTTGCCTTGCGCGAGCCCCGCCGTGATCACCGCGTCGCTGTGCGCAGGAGCGCGCAACGTCCAGACGGACGGCCCCAGAAGGATCGCCAGCAGAACGATAACCGCCCGGCGCGGGGCCTTGAGGGTCACGGCCATGAGCAAGGCGACGCCCAAGGCGGCCCAAAGCCCGGAAAGCGCATAGCCGCCGGTCAGGGAGGCGGTCTGGACCAAAGCCGGCCAGAGTGAAAACGCGGAGGCGAGATTCATCCACGGGAATCCCGAAAACAGATAGCCGGCCAGGGATTCCATACAGAACCAGAGTGGAGCCACGGCGACGATGATCCACGTAGGGGAGAGGCGCTGCGCGATCTTGAACAGGACGGCGGTGAACAAGGCGTAGTAGAGCGCCACGACCATGGACACCAGCACGGGGCAGGGCAGGGCCAGGAGCAGAGGGACGCCGCCGTAGACGTTGACCGGGGTCACGATCCAGTACAGGCAGGCGACGCCGCCGACCACGCCGCACAGCCAGCCGCGTTTGAAGGCCTGCTTGAAGGAACCGGACCGGAACGCCAGCCACGCCAGAGAGGCCGGAAGGCCCAGAGCCAGCGGGGGAACGTGCAGAATGGTGTTGGCGTATCCGAAAAACGCCCCGATGCCGCACAGCAGGTAAGGCAGCAGGCGGCAGGAGGTCATTCAGTCTTCTGGACGGTCTTGACGGACTGGACGATAATGGAGCCCACCTGCCGGGGATCGGCTTCGCGCACGATGAACTGGCGGCCGTCGATGGCGAATCGTTCACCAGGCTCGGGCACGCGGCCCGCCAGCTCGGTGACGTAGCCGCCGATGGTCTCCACCTGTTCGGACTCCAAATGAAGGCCGAGTTCTTCATTGAGGTCCTCCAGCAGCGCTCTGCCGGAAACGATGAAGCCGCCGTTCTCCATGGGCCGGATTTCCTCTTCCTCCAGGGCGTCGTGCTCGTCGTGGATGTCCCCCACGATTTGCTCCAGCAGGTCCTCCAGCGTCACCAGTCCGGACGTGCCGCCGTATTCGTCCAAGGCCACGGCCATGTGCGTGCCGGACTTGAAGGTCGACAACAGCGAATGCACCGTCGCATTTTCCGATACGAAATAGGGCGGGCGCATGATATCCTTGAGGGAGGCCGGCTGCTCGTTCGGTTCGAGCAACGAACCCAGCAGGTCCTTAACATGGAGAACGCCGACGATGTGGTCCTTGTTGCCCCGGTAGACCGGCAGCCGGGAATGGCCGCTTTCCATCACCACCTCCCCCGCGTCGGCCAAACATAAAGACTCCTCGGCGCAGATCATGTCCGGCCGTGGCGTCATGATTTCATGAACCTTGGTTTCATCCAGACGCAATACGCTCAGGATCATGGAGACTTCGTCTTTTTCAAGCTCTCCTTCGTCCTGGGCCTCTCGGATGTGCTCTTCCAAATCACTTTTACGAAAGATGCCGCGCAGCAGGGACCAAAATCGTCCCTCGGAGCCGTCGTCCAAACTGGAACTCCTTGTTGGATGTTACGAGGATGGCGGACAAAGGCGTATGGGTGGGAGCCTCTTGAGTATCCATGTGAAAAAATTTGATTTTCTCTATACAGAGGTGTATGCAGTCCGCCGTGATTTGTCAATACGCATTTGGCGAGTTTTGTCAAGCCGTTGATCACGGTCAGGGGCGCTCAAGCTCCGGCAGGCTCGCTGTACAGGGCTCCACCAATTGCTCCAGGCGGTTGATGCGCTCCTGGATAAGCTGTTTGCGGGCAAAATCCGTTTCCAGCTCCTGGAATAGCTTCCAATCCTCGATGATGAACAGCAGCCATCCCAGGTCGGCGTCCCGGCGGCGCACCGTCTCCAGAAGATCCCTTGCCGCTTCGATCCGGCCTTGGTCCATGGCCGCCCGGGCGCCTTTGCGCCCGTAGACCGAAGCGTACAGGGCGTCCGGCTCCGAGCGGACCTTGCCCTCCAGCTCCTCGAACCGCCCTTCCTGAACGAGTTGCTCCCAAGGGGCGTCCTGCGGGCCGACGAATCCCTGCGCCAGACCGTCCCGGCCGGTTCCGCAGTCCAGGCCCAGTGCGGCGAGCCGCTCAGCCCTCGCCTTGAGGGAGTCGTCCGGAATGTTCAGATAGGCCGTGAGCCGCCAGGCCAACTGGTAGTTGTAGGCCGCAGCGCAGAAATCGTCCTGGCGCAGGAAGTCCACAGTGGAGGACTTGAACAGGGATTGCGCCTCGCACCATCGGCCCCGCAAAAAGGCCTCCACGAACTCCGACCGTTTGTCCAGGGCGACCTCGCCGATTTCGGGTTCGGGATAGGGCGCTTGGGAGCGCATGTGGCAGGCGCATAGCAGCCCTCCCGCCAGCAGGCATATGACGAGGCGGACGACGGCTTGGTTCATGGCTCGGGGTGCCGGCGCGGCTGGTTTTCCGGGGCCCCTCCGCTCAGGGGCCAGGTGTTCTTCAACCGTAGCAGGACTTCGTTGCCCAGGCGCAGGCCGTACTCGGCCTTGTTGCGCAGGGTGTACAAATCGGTGGTGGCGTTGCGGACCTCTCCGGTGATGGCCTCCACGTTGCGCAGGGTGGGGCCCAGGTCTTCGCGCAGGCCTTTGTATTCGGCCACGACCTGGGTCAACGTCTCGACCAGGCTCTCGATGCGCTCCTGGAGTTGGCCGATGTTGGCCACGCGTCCGTTCAGGCCCTCCAACAGTTGATGCAGGCTGGCGACGGAAGCGTCGGCCTTGTCCAGGATGTCGTTGATCTCGCGGGCCGGCCGGGGGTCGTCGGCGAGGTATTTGAGCAAACCGCGGTCGGACGCCAGATTGCCGCTGATGTCCCGGGCGTTGGACAGGATTTTTTGCATCGGCCCGTCCGGATCCACGATTTGTTGGGAAATGATGCGGGCGTTGGCCACGATGATCTTCACGTCGGCCAGGACCTTCTCGGTTTCCCGCTTGAGCACGTCCTGCAGATTCTCGGCGATGGCCAAGGGGATGCTCGCGCCCTCGCTGATGACGGGCGAGCCTTTGGGCCCGGGCTCCAGCTTGAGATACGAGCCGCCGATCAGGGAGTTCTCCAAGGACAACTTGGCCTCGGAGGTGAACCATTTTTTGTATTCCTTGAGGATGGAGACGTCGACCTCCACCACGTTCAAATCCAGCAGCCGGACGCTGTCCACCTGGCCGATCTTGAAGCCCTGGAGCTTCACGGGCATGCCCAGCTCGATGTTTTCCCCCGTGGGGCTGATGAGCCTGTAAACGGCTTTTTCCGCGAAGAGCTGCTTCTTGACCCCGATATAGCCGATGACCGCCACGGCCGCAGCCAGGCTAAAGATCAGGAAGAAGCCGGCCTTGAGGCCCGTTCTGTCGGCGGGGAGCGGCATTCAGGCCCTCACCTCGATGCGGCGCAGATCGAAATTTTGGTACATGGCCGCGTCGTCCGCCAGGCAGAGCACCCAGAGCCGCAACGGCTTGGGCAGGCTTTCCACGGCCTGCAGCGTGATCTGAACGTCCGAAATGCGCGGCTCGGCCAGCAGATGGATGATGTCGCCCTTGGCCGCGCTGCGCAGTGCGAAGGCCTTGAGCCTTTCGGCGTGGGAAAGCTCGCCGTCCCGCTTGTGCAAGGCGTCTTCCATGTGCAGCGCCTTCACGGAGGCCTCCACGTTCGAGAACGCCTTTCGGCGCGACTCGTTCTCATGGTACATGCGCATGACGGTGATATTCTCCAAAACCGAAAGGTTGGCAAGGAGCGGAAAATTTTCGCCGGCCACGCCCACCTGATGGTGGAAGCGCCCCACCTTGGCCAGAAACTCCTTGCCCGTCGCCTCGTCGTCCGCCGTGATGAGCAGATGTTCTCGCAGATTGAGCCAGTAGGAAAAGTTCATATCAGACGGAGAGGAGGAATGTGAAGGCGATTTCGATCGCCAAAATGGCGAGCATGGCCAGCATCATGCCGCGGATGAGCATCATGGGGATCTGGGCCTGCGATCCGGTCACGCCCGCGCCGTGGCGAATGCAGACGACGGCCGCGGCCGCTCCCATGAACATGGGTTTGAACAAAACGATCCCCAGGCTGGTCAAGGTCGCGGCCTGAACAAGTTGGTCAAGGTAGCTGCCGAAGGTGATGTCGTGCAGATACCCGAGGACGAAGAATCCGCCGACCAGCGCGACCAGACTGAAGATCAAGGTCAGGCAGGGGGCGCAGAGGGAAAGCGCCAACAACCGCGGGACGTAGATGAATCGCGTGCGGTCCACCCCGAACGCCTCCAGGGTGTTCATCTCTCCGCGCAATTGCATGATGCCGATTTCCGAAATGACGGCCGCGCCGGAGCGCAGCAAAAGGACCGTGGCCACGGTGAGGGGGCCGATTTCGTGCAGCACGCTGGTGGTCAGGACCTTGCCCACGTAGTCGTAGCCGCCGAATTCCGTGAGATAGCGGAGAATGAAGTGCACGGCCACGGACCCGATGGCCAGCCCGAGCCCCGCGACCACGGGAATGGCCTGCACGCCGGTGAAAACGATCTGCCTAGCCGTCTGCCAAGCCACGGCGTGGTTGAGAAAGGCCAGCCGAAGCACCGCGGCCATGGAGTCGTCCAGAATGGACACGGCCTGCTTCACACCGCTTGCGCTGTCCAGAAAAGAACGCCCCAACCGGGCCGCGAGGGTCAATGGCATGAAAGTAGTATACAAAGCTTTGGCGGGGAAAGGAAGGCGGAAGTCAGGTGCAAAACGCCCATCTTCTTGGCCATGCTTTACCGAAGAAAGCAGCTGTCCGCCGCTGCGCGCATTCAGCGGCTGGAGAAAGTCGCCTGACTATTCGAACGTCATATACACCTGATTGGCCGCCTTACTAACGAACTCAACTCTAGGGCCGTTCGAACATAATAAACACTTGGTTGGCCGCCTTACTGATGAAGTCAACTCTAGCGCCGTCGCCAAGAACTTCCACCCTCGCGCTATGCTTTGACAACATGGTAATCGCCACCACCTGGCCGTCCATTTCCACATGGCTCTCAGATCCATACGCCCACGCCAGACCGCCACCCAGGCAAGCGCCCAACAGCAACACTACCAGCGTGTACACGACAAGCATGTTCTTCTTCATGGTCGCCTCCCGCAAGGTGGAGCATTAGAATTTTTATCAGATTACTTTTTACGAAATGCTAACTTGCCGAATCCATATCGTCAAGCGATGCTGGGAGAATAGGGGAAGATGCTTCGGACAGATTGGCCGGGACCCGACAGTTGCGCCTACCGGTTGCCCCGAGTTTTTGGAAGGCTCTTTTTCTTCAACCAAATCTCGACACACCCCACCGCCGCGGGGGTGATCCCCGAGATTCTGGCGGCTTGGCCCAGGGTCATGGGGCGGATGTTGGTCAGCTTCTCCACGGCTTCGCGGGTCAGGCCCGCCACCTGGGCGTAGTCGATGTCCTCGGGCAGGCGCACGTTCTCCAATTCGCGGAACCGGTCCACCAGTTGTTGCTGCCGTTTCAAATACCCCTCGTACTTCAACTCGCACTCGGCCTCGGCCAGCACGTCTTCCGGAAAGTCCGGCAATTCGTCCCAGAACACGCGCAGATCGGCGATGGACACCGGCGGCTGGCGCAGAACCTCGCCCAAGGTGATTCCGCGGGCCGGGGGTGTAGCTCCGATGGCGGCCAGCTTCTCCACCGTGGTTTCGTCCGGCTTGATGGTCCGTTCGCGCAGTCCTTCGAGTACGGCCTGAAGTTTTTGTTCTTTGGCTTGGAACATCGACCACTGGTCGCCGTCCACCAGGCCCAGCTCCCGGCCGACGGCCGTGAGCCGGCGGTCGGCGTTGCCTTCGCGCAGCAGCAGCCGGTGTTCGGCCCGGGAGGTGAACATTCGGTACGGCTCCTGCGTGCCCTTGGTCACGAGGTCGTCCACCAGCACGGCCATGTACGCCTGGTCCCGGCCCAGCAGGAAGGGCGCCTCGCCCCGCAGGGCGCGGGCGGCGTTGACCGCGGCCCACAGGCCTTGGGCCGCGGCCTCCTCGTAGCCCGAAGTGCCGTTGATCTGCCCGGCCATGTACAGGCCGGGGACGATTTTCGACTCCAGGGTGGGCAGAAGCTGGGTGGGCGGGGCGAAGTCGTATTCGATGGCGTAGCCGGGCCGGACGATGACCGCGCGCTCAAGCCCCGGAACGGCGGCCAGCATCTCCCGCTGGATATCCAGGGGCAGGCTAGTCGGGACGCCGTTCGGGTAGACTTCCGGAGAATCGAGCCCTTCGGGTTCGATGAAGATTTGATGGCGGGTTTTTTCCGGGAAACGGGCGACCTTGTCCTCGATGGAGGGGCAGTAGCGCGCGCCCGTGCCCTGGATCACGCCGGTGAACATGGGCGAGCGGTCGAATCCGCGCCGAATGGCCTCGTGCGCTTTTTCGTTGGTGTAGGTCAGATAACAGCTCACCTGCGGCAGAGCGGCGCGCTTCGAGCGGAAGCTGAACAGGGGCGGCGGGTCGTCGCCGGTTTGCTCTTCGCACTGGGAAAAGTCGATGCTTGAGCGCAAAAGCCGCGGGGTGGTGCCGGTCTTGAGGCGGCCAAGCTCGATTCCGGCTCGGCGCAGGCTGCCGGACAGGCCGACCGAAGCCGGATCACCGAAGCGGCCGGCCGGAAAATTTTTGAGCCCCACATGGACCAGTCCCTGGAGAAAGGTGCCGGTGGTCAACAACACGGCGCGGGCCTCGAAGGTTTCGCCCAGCCTGGTCGCAACGCCGCCCGCCCGGCCGTCCTTGACGATGAGCTCTTCGACCATGTCCTGCCAGACGTGCAGATTCTTTTGGGCGAAGACGCTCTTGCGGACCACGCGCAGGTAGGCGTCGCGGTCGATCTGGGCGCGGGTTGCGCGCACGGCCGGGCCTTTGCGGGTGTTGAGCGTCCGGAACTGGATGCCGGCCTCGTCGGCCCACAGGCCCATCATACCGCCGAGGGCGTCGATTTCCCGGACCATGTGGCCTTTGGCCAGCCCGCCGATGGCCGGGTTGCAGGACAAATGCCCGATGCGGTCGACGTTGATGGTGATGAGCAGGGTTTCGAGGCCCATGCGAGCGGCGGCGCAGGCCGCCTCGCAGCCGGCGTGCCCGGCGCCCGCGACGATGAGGTCGTAGCGCATGGAGGTAGGTTATCCTGGCGGCCGGGCGTCAGTCCAGAAGCATGCCGGCCGCGACCTTGGCGTCGTTCAAAAGGAAGCGGAGGTATATCTTCTCGTTGGGTTGGTGGGCGTTGTGCATGCAGGTGGCCCAGACCGCGGCCGGGATGCCTTTCTTGCGCAGGAAGGCGGCCACCGTACCGCCGCCGATGCCCTGGGGCCTCGGATTGTTGCCGTACACGCGGCGGATGTTGCTGATCAGCTTTTGGACCACGGGGCTGTCCTCGGAGGTCGGCGGGGCGGCCCGCTGCAGCATGGGAATTTCCACGTCCACGGTGACGCCGTAGGCCTTGGCCGTTTCCTCGGCCATTTCTCGCACCTTCGCCGTCACCTCATCGGGGTCCGTCTCGGGAAGCACCCGGCAGTCCACGTAAAACACGTCGCGGCCGGGAATAGTGTTCACGTTCTCCACGTTGGCCTCTTTCTTGGTCGGCTCGAAGGTGGAAACCGGCGGGTCGAACAGTTCGTTGCGCTCGGGAAACAGGTTGTACAACCCGTGCATTTTGAGGATCAGATCGGCTGCGGCCGGCAAGGTGTTGACGCCGCCGTCGGGCGTCGAGGCGTGGCACTGCTTGCCGTGCACCGTGATCTTGAAGTGCTGGATGGTCTTTTCCGCGATCTCCACCATTTCGGAGTCCGGGCCGCCGAAATCGGGAACCAGCACAAGGTCCTCGGGCTTGATGAGCCCGGGGGCGTGGTTCAGAACGTACTCCAGGCCGTATCGGCTGGTTGTCTCCTCGTCGGAGACGAAGAGCAGGCCCAGATTGACGCTGGGGGTGAGGCGCAAGTCCAGCAGGGTTCTGGCCGCGAGCAGCCCCATGACCAGCCCTTGGTGGTTGTCCTCCACGCCGCGGCCGATGAGCAGGTCTCCCTCCACTCGCAGGGTGTAAGGGGCCGAATCCCACAGGGCGCGTTCGCCCGGAGGCACCACGTCCATGTGGCCGATGATCCACAAGGTCTTGCCTGTATCTCGGCCGGGAATGACGGCGGCGATGTTGGGACGGTGGCCGGCCGGGACGCGGTCGTCCGGGGCGTTGATTTCACGGATGTCGGCAATTCTCCATTCGCGCAGGAGGCCCAGCAAATAGTCGGCTTTGGCGCGCTCCCCGTCGCCTCCGTTGTCGGGGCCTAGGGCGGGAATGGAAACGAGATTTTTTTGCAGCTCGATAACCAGCTCGCGCTGATTGTCGATGGCTTGGAAGACGCGCTCAAGCATGGCGGCTCCTTGGCCGGAGGCGGCCCGGCGCGAACTGGGG
>JASGMV010000005.1 GCA_030156255.1 Desulfovibrionales bacterium | reverse complement strand
CGCATTGGAGTTATCGGGACAAAGGGTGTCTGGTCCACTGAAAAGCTGGTCGACGCTTTCGCCGAAAAAACCGGCCATCGCCTTTTGGTCGAGATGGATAAAGTTCGGCTGGAGTTGCCGTCCGGCGCCTGCTGGTTTGGCGACGCCAATCTGGCCGAATTGGATGGACTGGTGGTCAAAAAAATCGGGTCGAGCTATTCTCCGGATCTTCTGGACAGGCTGGAAATCCTCCGTTTTCTCAACCATCAGGGCGTCAAGTGTTTCTCCAAACCGGAATCCTTGATGCGCCTGCTGGACCGCATGTCCTGCACCATCACCCTCCAGGCCCACGACATTCCCATGCCTCCCACCACCGTCACCGCGTCGGTGGACGAGGCCATGATCGCCTTGGAGGCTTACGGAGAGGCCGTGTTCAAGCCGCTCTACTCCACCAAGGCCAGAGGCATGTTCGTCCAACAGTTCGGCCCCGACGCCCGGGAGCACATCGAGGACTACCACAGCGAGCACCGGACCATCTATCTGCAAAAGACCATCGACATGGGCGATATGGATTTGGCCATCGCCTTCATGGGCGGGGACTATCTGACCACCTACGCCCGCGCCAAACAGGACAAGAACCAGTGGAACACCACGACCGCGGCCGGAGGAAAATACGTGTCCTTCGATCCTCCGCAAGAAATCATTGATCTGGCCCAAAAAGCCCAGTCCCTCTTCGACCTGGAGTTCGCCGTTGTGGACACCGCCTTGACCGAGGACGGCCCCCGCATTTTCGAAGTCTCCACCTTTGGCGGATTCAAAGGCATTCAGGAGGCCCGCGGCATCGACGCTTCCAAACTCTACGTGGACCACATCATCAAAAGGATGAAGCAATGATCAATACCAGCGGGAACCGCACCGAACTGATTGCCGGCATCCGGGAGACCTACCCGGCGACGCATGAATTGAATCTGGCCTTCGGCGAGTTCGTCGTCCAGGTCAAGGCCAACACGTCCGAACTGGCCGCCGACCTGGTCGGCTATTTCGGCGAGTTCGTCACCGACGCCAAGCCCCCGACCATTACGGTCTCAGCCCACGAAGCCCCGGCGCCGAATTTCCCTTACGCCTTTACGATCAAGCAGCCCGATCCCGGCAAGACGAAGCTCAAAGAGGAATACTACGACCTGGAGGACGGGCGCATTCTCCGCAAGATCACCACCGGCATGGTCTTCATCTATGGAGAGGACGACTATCTGGCCATCGGCCCCTGCCTTGAGAACTCCAATCAGGTCATCAACTTCATCAATGCGCTGCACATCGAGCATATGCTCAAGAAAGGCTGCCTGCTCGGCCACGCCGCCGGCGTGATCTGGAAAAGCCGAGGCGTCTGCCTGGCCGGCTTCTCCGGCGCCGGAAAATCCACGCTGGCCCTGCACGTCATGAGCCGCGGAGCGAACTTCGTCTCCAACGACCGCGTGATGATCGAAAAGAACAGCCAAAAGCTCACCATGCACGGCGTCGCCAAACTGCCCCGCATCAATCCCGGCACGGCCCTCAACAACCCCGACCTCATCAAGATCCTCGATCAGAAGGACATCGCGCGCTACCGCTCCATGCCCGTGGACGAACTTTGGGGGCTGGAGGAGAAATACGACGTCTTCATCGACCAGTGCTTCGGCAAGGGCCGGTTCGTCATCGACGCCCCCATGGACGCCTTGGTGATCCTCAACTGGACACGAAACGGCGAGCCGGTCTCGATCCGCAAAGTGGACCCGGCCGAACGGTTCGAACTGCTGGAGGCCATCCAGAAGTCGGCCGGCCTGTTCTATCTCCCCGGACACAACGACCCCATTCCGCTTCGCCCCATCGGGGACTACGTCGAATTCCTCTCTCTGTGCACGGTCATTGAAATGAGCGGCGGCGTGGACTTCGACAAAGCCGCCCAGGCGTGCATGGATTTCATGGAGCAAGGCCCTTCGGCCATTCCCGACTAAGTCGACCCTGGAGTATCCATGCGTATACGCATCACCCGCGACGTCGAAATACCGAATCCAATCCGGCTGGCCCGATTTCAAAGCCGCCCGGACCTGGGACCCAAACTGCTCTTTTTCAGCGGGGGAACCGCCCTCAGGTCGTTTTCGCAAAAGCTGATCCACTACACCTACAACTCCATCCACATCATTACTCCCTTCGACTCGGGCGGGTCGTCGGCCGAAATCCGCAAAGCCTTCGACATGCTCGCCGTAGGGGACATCCGCAACCGCCTCATGGCGCTGGCGGACCAAAGCTTGCATGGCTATCCGGAAATTTACGAGCTCTTCGTCTACCGCATGTCCAAGTCCAAATCCCAGGAAGAGCTGTTTACGGAGCTCAAAGAGATGGGCGGGGGCAAACATCCGCTGGTGGGCGCCATCCGAGCGCCCATGCGCAAGATCATCCGCAACCACCTGTTGGATTTCCGGGAGCGCATGCCCAAGGACTTCAACCTTCGGGGCGCCTCCATCGGCAATCTGGTGCTCACGGGAGGGTTTCTGTCCTACCGCCGGCATCTCGACCCGGTCATCTACATGTTCTCCAAACTGGTCCAAGCGCGGGGGACGGTGCGGCCCACGGTCAACTCCAACCTGCATATGGCCGCCATCCTGGAAAACGGCCGGCGCATCGTGGGGCAGCACAACCTCACCGGCAAAGAGGCGCCCCCCATCGACGCCCCCATCGTCTCGTTCGAGCTGGTCAAAAGCCTGGACGATCCGACCCCGGCGAATGTCGACATCCGCAATAAGATGCGCAAGCTCATCAAACAGGCCGATCTCATTGTCTACCCCATCGGCAGCTTCTATTCGAGCCTCATAGCCAACTTCCTGCCCTCCGGAGTGGGGAGGGCCGTGGCCGCAGCCCTGTGCCCCAAGGTGTACGTCCCCAACACCGCTGCGGACCCCGAGGCCATGGGGTTGAACGTCAACAAACAGGTCGCCTTGATCATCGAACATCTCAAAAAGGACGATCCGGGCGAAATCAAAACCGAGGACGTGCTCAACTTCGTCCTGCTGGACGAGGACGAAAACCTCTACCCCGGTCTGGACATCGGGGCTCTGGAGTCCATGGGCGTCCGGGCCATTTGCTGCAAGCTCGTGGACCCCGACAGCAAACCGTACATTCAGGCCGACCGATTGGCGCAAATTCTTCTCTCGCTCAGTTGATCCGGGCGTCGGCGTCGCCTCCACGCGTTGCGTACACGAACAACCGGTGCAGCACATCCGAAAAACAAGACCGCTCCGCTGAAAACGCAATTTTTGCGGAGCGGTCTTGACTGAACGCCTGCGCGCCCAGTGGCGTCATGGGTTCGAGCCCCTGCCCTCTTCTTTCCTCATTGCCATGTGGATCATCGTCGGCCTTTATGTTATCTCCGCCGAGTTCGCTAACTACCTGTTCTATAAGAAGGGAAACTTTTAACGGACTGTTGGAAAACTCATTGAATGCAGGCCGTTCAAGATGGTGTGATGCGCGGAGGTGAAAATCCGGGCCGCGCAGTGAATTCGTAATCATAGGCGATTTGGATTTTTTCGCTGACGAAACTAAGAGCCATTTTGGAGCGGCCTGCTAACCCCGCGGAGCTGCGTCTATGCCTGTTCTTCTCAAACTTGGGCGCTTGGCCGGACTTGCCTTGTGCCTGATGCTCTTGGCGTCAAACGCGGTTTTTGCGGAGCAAAAGGACGCCGACTCCGTCTGGGGCGCTTTGCGCAACGGAACGTTGAAAGGATACGCCCGGCTTTATTACATGAAGCTGCACACGCAGCTCGGCTCCACCCAGGAGTCCATGGCCATCGGCGGCATGCTGCATTACGAGACCGCCTGGTACAAGCACGTTTCCGCGGGAATCGCCGGGTACACCTCCCAGCCTTTTTTCATCGACCAAAAGAGCCGCGCCGGCGCCGGTCTGTTGGACAGCAAGCAGGAAGGTTATTCGGCTTTGGGCCAAGCCTACATAAAGATCAAGGCGTTCAACAGCACGGGGCAATTCTATCGCCAGGAGCTGGACACACCGTTTCTCATCAATCCCAACGATTCCAGGATGACGCCCGTCACCTTCGAGGCGTACACCATCCGTTCGACCCCGGTGAAGCATTTGAATATTCTGGCGTCGCACGTCACGAAAATGAAGGACCGCACCTCCACCACCTTTGTGGAGATGTCGTCCGCGGCGGGCTACGCCGCACGCCAACCCGTGAGCCTGATCGGCGCGACGTACGACTTTCTGGACAACTACTCCGCCACGGCTTGGGAATACTACTCCTGGGAGATGATGAACTCCGTCTACGCGGAGCTTACCGGCTCATGGGACTTGTCCGACGGCGTCAAGGCCTGGGCCGGCGTCCAATTCCTCCAGCAACAGGACACGGGCCAAGCCATCGCGGGAACCTTCAACACCGGGGCGGCGGGCGCCAAAGTCGGCGCACAGTACAAGAACTTCGATGTGGAGCTGGCCGCGACCTTCACGGACGACAACCACGACATCGTCGATCCCTACGACGGCTGCTATCCCGGCTACAACTCGGTGATGGAGGAAGACTTCAACCGCGCCGGCGAAAACTCCGGGCGTGTGTCGGTCCATTACAACCTGGGCGGCGTCGACCTCACGGGGCTTCACGCCTATTTCACGTTCGTGCAGTCCGTTACGCCCAACGCCGGTAGCGCGGCCTCGCCGAACATGCGGGAATTCGATTACGAACTGCGCTACCAATTCGCGGATATTTTTCCCGAAGACGCCTACCTGAAAGGATTGACGTTCAGAGCCCGTTACGCGGAAGTCCAGCAGGACAAAGTCTACGGGGGGGTAACCTATAATGATGTTCGCCTGCTGTTCGACTACAACTTCATCGTATTCTGATCTGGAAGACCTCTCGCGTTAACGAAACAAGGTCCGCAGCATTCCACTGCCTCTGATATATTTCCAATATCCGTCTTATCCTCCCTGCCGCTCTCCGGAGTAATTGCTTACTGCGCACCAAGCACACAAAACGATATAGCAAGTACTCCTGAAATTTATACTGGCTTTCCCTTCACATTCGCATTAATGGCACGGAAGCCGTGTCGATGAGCCGCAAAGCCGCAAGGCCGGCAAACGCCCTCCTTGCAGCGGATCTTCTCATTAGTATCTTCAACTTTATCGGAGTAAAAGATCGGTCGTCCTACTTCCGCCGTGACACGGAAGATAACTAGCAAAAACAAGATGTTATCAGGCGATCTGTGGCCAACGAATAAGCCGGTTTTTTCAGCGGTAACAACTCAACGATAAAAGGAAGCCTCTCATGTTTACGTGGATAAAAAGCGTCAACACGGTCATCGGCGCATCCATTACTTTGATGGTCCTGCTGTTTTTCGCCGTCGGCGTGTGGTGGACAAGCAACAGCACCTACTCCGCAGTCCTCAAGGAGCAAAGCGCGGCGATGGACAATATGGTCAACGAGAGCCTCAGCGCGCTGGATTTGTATCTCGACCAGACGCAGTCCGTGGCCGACTTGGTGGCCAGCCTCCCCAGCGTGGTGAAAGCCATCCAGAACGAATCAGCGGGCGACGCGCAGGGCGTTTTCGTCTCGCTCATGAAAAGCTACCCCGAGTTCTGGGCTTCTTTTGTTTTCGACTCCTCTGGAAAGGTGATTGCCGGCAGAAACGCCAAAGGCGCCAGCCTGGTGGGCGCCGACAGAGCCTCCAGGGAGTACGTCAAGGCCGTTATGTCCGGACAGGACCATTATCTGTCCAAGGGAATCCTTGTGTCCAAGAGCGGCGGCGGCATTTACATCTTCGCCGTGGCCTGCGCCGTAAAGGACGCCGCCGGAACAACCATCGGGGGCGTCGGAATATTCCCCAATTGGGAGAGGTTCACCAAGGACCTGCTGGACCCCATCAAGATCGGCGCCGGCGGTTACGGGTTCATCATCAACGAAGACGGAATCATCCTTGGCCACGCGGCGGACAAGACCTTGATATTGAAAGACCAGTCGGATCAGGCTTTCATCCAAACCATCCTGTCCCAGAAGGAAGGCTCGGCAAGGTATGACTGGCAAGGCCGTCCGAAACTCATGAGTTTTTCGACCAGCAAAAAAAATAGCTGGACGATGGTGATGAGCGCCTACGAAGACGATCTTGCGTCCATCGCGGTCGCCCAGGAACGCATCCTGATTATCGGAGGCGTTGCGGCCTCCGTCATCCTGATCGCCATCATCGTCCTCATCGTCCGACGGAACATCATTCAACCGACGCAACGCATTCTGACGTTCGCGTCCCAAATCGCCGCCGGAGATTATTCCGCAGCCCTGTCCGGAACCTTCCGATACGAATTGAAGATCCTCTCCGAGAATATTGGCGCCATGGTGGCGGAGCTCAAATCGAAAATAAGCTTTTCCGAAGGGGTGCTCCATTCTCTGCCGTTGCCGTGCACCCTTGCCGGCCCGGACTCCAAACTTCTCTGGGCCAATGACTATATGGGCGACCTGCTGGAAAAGAACAAGAAAATCACCGACTATTTCGGCAAGAGTTCCGGCGAATTCTTCTACAACGACTCCAGCCGCGAAACGTTGACCGACCAGTCCATCCGGGGCAATACGAAGATCGAGCAGGAGCTGGAGTACACCACGCGCTCCCAAAAAGTGAAAAACATCAAAGGATCGATTACTCCGGTATTCGATATGGACGGGAAACTTTTGGGTTCCCTGGCGATTTGGATCGACGTCACGGACATTCGCAGACAACAGGCGGTGATCCAGGAGCAGAACGAACGCATCGCGGACGCCGCGGCGCAGGCCGAGGACATCGCCCACCTGCTGTCGACCGCTGCGCAGGAGCTCACCCAGCAAATCAACGAGGCGGCCCAGGGGTCGGACATGCAACAGCAGCGGGTCGCGGAGACGGCGACAGCCATGAACGAGATGAACGCGGCGGTGTTGGAGGTCGCCAAAAACGCCGGCTCCGCCTATGAAAGAACGGACGAGGCCCGCTCCAACGCAAAGCAGGGCTCCGAAATCGTCGCGGAAGTGATCGAGTCCATCGGGCAAGTCCAGTCCCATTCCGAGCAATTGCGCGAGTCCATGCACGAACTCGGCGCCAAGGCCAACGGCATCGGCGACATTTTGAACGTCATCAGCGATATCGCCGACCAGACCAATTTGCTGGCCTTGAACGCCGCCATCGAGGCCGCGAGAGCCGGAGAGGCCGGACGGGGATTCGCCGTAGTGGCCGACGAAGTGCGCAAGCTCGCGGAGAAAACCATGAACGCCACCAAGGAGGTCGGCGAGGCGATCTCCAACATGCAAAGCGTCACGACGGAAAACATCGAAGCCACGAACCGGGCGGTCGAGTCCGTGGCGCGGAGCACGGAATTGGCGGATAAGTCCGGCGAGGTGCTGCAAACGATTGTCTCCTATATGGAGGCCGCCGCGGACCAGGTGCGCAACATCGCCACCGCTTCGGAAGAACAGTCCGCGACCAGTGAAGAGATCAACCGCGCAACGGAGGAAATCAACCGCATTTCCACCGAAACGTCGACAGCGATGCAGGAGTCCTCCCAGGCCGTCCAGAAAGTGGCGGAGCTGGCTCTGAATCTGGATAACGTTATGAAAACAATGTCCGAAACGGAAGGGGAAAACTGATACAAGAGAAAGACGCAGCCGACGCCGTCACGGCGTCGGCTGCACAAGACGGCGGTCTTTCCCGCCGCCGGTTTTCCCGGGCCCGGGAGGCGCGCTGCAGGTTGTAAAAAAGTTTATGGGAAAATAACGCCGACGCCTTGACCTGTTGGCCTGAATTGCTACTTCTAATGAAGCCTGGAGCGCAGGTCACGGTCACTTGGTCAGGGAGCGAACGTAATCCTCCAATAACGCGTTCATCCCAAGTGGCCGGACGGCGCCTCCGGGCTTTTTCTTTTTTTCCGGGGGAGAAACTTTTTGAAAAAATTTCTCCCCCGAGGCTCGGCCTCCATCACGGACCTCACCCCAGGATATCCTCCAAGTGGCGGCGGGCGAACTCCATGTCCGGGTCGAGCTCCAGGGCCGCCGCAAGCTTGGCTACGGCCTCGTCGTCGCGTCCCATGCGGTGCAGGCAGGCGCCGAGGTTGGCGAGGTCCCACGCCGAACCGGCGTCCAAGGCCAGCGCGGATTCGAAGTCGCGGACCGCGGATTCGTATTCCCCCGTCTGGAACAACGAAACACCCCGCAAATTGAAGTAGGCTTGGCTTGTCGGATCAAGGCCGATGGCCCGGGCCGCATTTTTCCGCACCTCGGGCCAGCGTTGTCGCAGGCTTTGGGCGTAGGCGAGATAGAAGACGGCCAGCGCCTTGTCCTGCGCCGAAACCTGCTTCTCCCAGGATGCGGAAAACAGGGCTTCGGCGCGGGGGACGTCCTCCAGGCGCAACGCGAGAAGCCCCTGCTGGAAGTCGAGCCACGGGGCCGGCCCCAACAGTTCGGCCAGGCGCTCCATGGCGGCCAGGGACTCCACCGGGTCCCCCTCCTCCGACAAACGGCGTCCTATCAGCGGGCCGAGTCCCCGGGCTGTGCGCTCCCGGAACGAAAAACCGGGAACGATGTTGTAATGCGCCGGCAATCCCAACTCGGAATCCGTGGTCTCCAGCGCGTACAACCGGAATCCCAACTCGTCCAACCCACGGACCAGCCGGTTCAATTCCTCCAGAATGTCTCCACAGGACAAGCTCGGCAGGTTTTCGATCCGCGTGAGCGGACCTTCCAATATCCAGGCCGCCGCCTCCAGGCTGGCCGGTTTGGAAAGACCGGACGGCTCGTACACCCGGCCCGTCTCGAAATCCCCGGCCAACTGCGCCGCCTCGGTCACGGCGCGAATGGCGGCCTTGACGGGCGATGCGGCCGTACCCGCCGTGAATACGATTTCGCTTTTTTCCGGAAAGGTCGCCGGGTCCCAAGCCAAAACAGCCACGGTGGGCGCAGGCAGGCCCAGGGACATGTCCTTGAGGACCAACCGCACGCCGTTGGAGTCGAACGCCTCAAGCAGCCTCAGCAACACCGGATCGCCGATGCTTGCCGGATCGATGGTAGGCAAAATCTGGTTATCGCGCTCCGCCAGAGCGGAAACGTGGCGCTCGACCAACTCGCACGCCCCCTGGAGCACGGACTCTTCCGGCGTGTTTCCGGCGCTTGCGCCGTTGTATTCGTTCAGCGCCTTGAACAGATCGACGGGGGCGAGCAGGAAACGGCCGGTGGACGCGTCCAGGACTTCCGCAAAACGCCACGGGACAAGCTCCAGAACTTGTCGGGCCGTGTCCGGGGAAAGCCCTTCATCCCCTACGGCCTGCAGCACCCGTTGCACGGGGATGACGCCGTCCGGACGACGGCCTTCCGCTTCGGACCAGCGCATGGAGGCGAGCTTCCGGCCGGAGTTGTTGAACAGGCTGAAAAAACTGTAACGCTCCACCAGCTCCATCAGGGCCGAGGCCTCCGCCTGCTCCGGGTTCGATCCCTTGCCCATCTGCTTGCGTCCCGGCAACAGTTTCCTGGCGCGAGGGCCGGCCACGCTCATGAATACGGGAATCCCGAGCCTGCCGGTGTCCACGCGCACGGTCTCGGCCAATACGCCGCCCAAACGATCCAGAGCCTCCCTGGCCCGCCGTACGGTTTCCGCCGGCGCCAGAGCCTTGTCCAAAGGCGATGCATCCGATTTGGGGCAAGTGACGAAGCGAATCACGAGGATTTCCTTCTCAGGCGGTAGACCACGCTGCGCCTCGTCTCTCCCTTGCCGACCGCCGGAACGGGCAGGACTCGAATTTCATAGCCTTGGCTCGCAGCCTGAAAAAATTCCCGGCCGGCGCGCGAATCGTCCATGGCGAAAAAGGCCTCGCCGTCCTCGGCCAAATGGAGGTCCATGAATTCCAGCAATCCCGGGTAGTTTTGTGGCCGATACAAAACCTCGCAGCCAACGAACACGTCGAAGACGCGCCCCAAACGATCCTTGGTGAAATCCGCCTTGGCCGTCTGGGCCCGGCCGGACAAACCGTTTTTCAAGATGTTGATGCGGCAAAACAGCAGCGCGTCTTCGTCAACGTCGGTCAGCGTAACCTCGTAGCCGGCCAAGGCGGCCAAAAGCCCGCAAACGCCCACGCCCGCGCCAACCTCCAGCAGAGACTTGCCCGCGCCCTTGGTACTGCCCAGCAAATATCCAGCGAACACGCAGGTGGGCCAGATCTTGGCCCAAAAGGGCAAATCGACCGGTCCGTCGGACCTGGCCGCCAAACGCTCCAGATAGTCGGTCATGTTCTGGATTTGCAGCACCTCGATCGTCTGGTCGCCGGATTTGACGGACTTGAAGTCCACCTTGAACTTCCGGCCAGCCTGCTGCATCAATTCATGGATATCCATTCCGGAGCGTTGCGTATCGGTATCAGCCACTCTTTCCTCCATCCTTGCCGTTTCCGCCATTTTCGCCATCATCCTCGGGCCAGGCGTTTCTCCAAATCGGGGTCCAAAGCAACCCGCAAGGTGCGGGACGAGTCCACCTCCACGGCGCCCGCGGCCGCGCCTTTCGGTTTTCGAACATGCCTGGCCTCGACGCAAAGCACATCAGCCGCCGCCTCGCCGGCCAAGTCGCTGCGTAACGCGGCGAGCGCCGCCGCCTCGCGCAGGCTGCGCTCCGGCACCTCTACGGACGGATGGTCGCGGCGCAGCAGCACATGCGCCCCGGGCGCCTGGGCCGCGTGCAGCCAGTAGTCGAAGGGGCTCGCCCGTTTCACCAACTGATCATTGGCCTTGGCGTTCTTGCCGCGCAGAATCAAAAAACCGTCGCTGGAGTCGAATACGGCCACGGCCATGCCGCGAAATCTGGCGGGCACGGGCGAGCGCTCCGTCCTGCGCTCGGGCGCCGGCTCCTCGCTTGCGCCCTCCGTGGCCGCGGCCTGCGATAAATCTTTGGAGACTTCCGCCATGCGTTGGCCCAACCGCTCAAGCCCCCGCGCCGCCCTGCTTGCACGATGAAAATAATGTTGCATGTTTTGCGTTGGGGTTCGGGTGGGGTCCAACGGAACGTCCAGTTCCTCGCCCCGGGGCCCGGGAAGTCGAACCGACCGGAGGCCCTCCGCGCCCTCCAGCCGGTAAAGATTGGCCTGCAGGACCATACCCAGCTCCTTTTCCGCGAGCATGTCTTCAAGACGCGACGTTTCGGCCTTCAAGCGTTCGAGCGTCCGGGCCGCACGCTTGAGTTTGCGGCGGCCTTCGGTGCGCGGCGCGGCCTCTCGCCGGTGCTCGACGAGGGAAAACACCCGCTTCTCGCCGATGCGGGCCGCAGCGGCCAAGGCGGAGTCGAAACGCTCGCTCGCAACGTCTTCAGGCTTCCAACACAAGGCCTTTCCCTCACCCTGCCCCGTAAAATGAATGAAAAACGCTTCCGGCCGTCCGCTATTCAATCGATCCAGCAACTGTTGGCCTTCTTCGGGCGGCAGATTGGACAGACGGCGCCGCAAAGGGGGAGAGGCCTGGGGGATGGTGCGAAAGATGTCCGGATCGTCCACTATTTGGCGGACATTCGGATATTGTTCGGGCAACTGTCCGAAATCGGCCGCAAGTTCTTCGGTGAACGCCATGTCGCCGCGCATGTCGAGCACGATGTATTCCTGTGCGGAGCCGGACAGGACCAGGGCGGCGCGCAGCCGTTGCCAATCGGAAATCACCGCCGTGATACGGCGATTTTTGACGCGCTTGCGCCACCACATGGCCTTGGCTGACGGTTGCGCCGGATTTTCGGGCGACTGGCCGGAAAGAAAAAGCAACCCGGCCGAACGGTGGGGGCGGAAAAACAGATAACGCCCGACAGGGCCCGCGCCGAGACGCAACGTCCACACCCCCGGCGCCGGTTCGTAAACCGTCTCGATGCGGCGCAAGGGAATCGCCTGGGCCAATTCAATGACGAGATGACGGAAGAAAGCGGCTTCCATGCCGATCCTCGACGCGGAAACCAATCCGGGATCGTTGTCGCAATCCGCAGCCGACGCTACGGACTAGTCTCCGCGGACGCGTTCGTCCTCTTCCTGTTTGCTTTTGCAATTGATGCACAGCTGCGTGACGGGACGGGCCTTCAACCTCGCTACGCTGATTTCTTCACCACAATCGACACATACGCCGAACTCGCCGTCGTCGATGCGTTGCAAAGCGTCCTGAATTTTTTTGATCAGCTTGCGCTCCCTATCCCGCAATCGCAAGACGAAAGCGCGATCAGACTCGGCCGTGGCGCGATCTGCAGGATCCGCGTAGACCTCGCTGTCGTCGGTCATGTCCGCGATGGTGTCTTCGCCTTTTCGAAGAATGTCATTCAGCATCTTCGTGAGGCTTTCGCGGAAATATTCGAGATCGTGCAATTCCATAAAACCCTCCTGGAACGACGCCTCGCCGTGTGGGCGATGGCCCCTCGGCGGGAGCGCGTCGTCCATCCTCAAAGATAAGGCATGAGAGATAAACCAAAGCGGACCGAAAAGTAAAGTCGCTTTTCACTCCCAACCGAGTAAGATACCCACTCGTCCATGCGCGCGTCAATAAGCCGGGTCGAGTCCAACTCCGACGCGCACAGACCGCCTGCCATCGCTTCTGACGAAGAAACGGCGCTCGTCGAATATGATCCCCAGAAGACGGCGAAGCGATGGAGCGTTTTTTGAGAAGACGCGCGATAACGCCGCAGCATCTATCATCTTTAGAGCGCGGGACGCGTCGGTGGCGTATTTTCTTTATCGTCCGCTACTACTTTGAAAATTCAACAGATCGAGCATAGCGTCCACAACGAGGCCAACGGATTTTCGACCTGCAAAAATTATGCTTCACTCCAAAAAAATTTGAAAGCGCGTTCGGGAGGAGTCACTGCATCGGGTGGAGGAACTACGCTGAATTCCCGCCAAAACGAAGCCAGCCTCCGCCGTGCGCCCGGCGGCTGACGGGAAACACGATGAAAGCCGTGCGGCTCCTTTGCATGCGGCGCGCAAGCGCCGGAACGTCAAGCGGAGTGTGCCCCCTTGCCCAGCACTTTGCTCATCGTTCTCTGGAGTGCGTCCAGATCCACGGGCTTGGATACGTATTCATCCATCCCGGCCTGCAGAAAAACGTTTTTATCTTCGGCCATGGCGTAGGCCGTCATGGCGACGATGGGAACGTCCTTTCGATCCTCCCCGGCCTCGCCGTTGCGAATGCGCCGCGTGGCCTCCACGCCGTCCATCACCGGCAATTGAATATCCATCAGCACCAGATCGAAATCCTTCTCTTTCAGCTTGTCCAAGGCGGCTCTGCCGTCCTCCGCCGTTTGCACGCGATGGTCGAATTGCTCAAGCAAATTCTGAGTGAACAAGACGGAAGCCTGGTCGTCTTCCACAAGCAGCACGTCGAGGCCCGGCCGATAGATCTTTTGCGGAGCCTTCCTTTGTCCGACGTTTTTCGGATCGACCAGTTGAAAGGGGATGCAAAAATAGAACGTCGCTCCGACGCCCTCTTCGCTCTCCACGGCCATAGTCCCGCCCATGAGCGTGGTCAAACGTTTGGAAATGGCCAATCCGAGGCCTGCCCCTTGATATTGGCGCTGATACCCCGTGACCGCCTGAGTGAACGGAGAGAACAGACTGCCTTGCACGTCGTCCGCAATGCCGATGCCGGTGTCGGCAACGGAGAACAACACTCTGTACTCCCCTGGATTTCTGGGCGGCAGGGGATGGGCCTCGATGTCCACGCGCCCCTCCCGGGTGAATTTGATGGCGTTGCCGACCAGATTGCTCAACACTTGCTGCAGTCTGGTCACGTCGCCGAGCAGACGACCGGGAATGTTCGGATGGATGTAATGCCGCAGCGCAAGGCCCTTTTCTTTGGCGGTCGGATCGAAAAGCTGAACAATCGCGTCCATGGCGTCCCTGAAATCGAAGGACTCGGCGACGACCTGCACCTGGCCGGATTCGACCCGGGAAAGATCCAGGATATCCGAAAGCAAAGAGGTCAGGCGCCTGCCGGATTGAAGGGCCGTCTCCACGTATTTGGCTTGCATGGCGTCAAGGGAAGTGAGCCGCATCAGCTGGAGCATGCCCATCAAGCCATTGAGCGGGGTGCGAATTTCATGGCTCATGTTGGCCAAAAATTCGGACTTGGCCCGATTGGCGGCCTCTGCTTCGATCTTCGCCTGGAGCAGCGCCTCCTCGCCTCGCTTGCGCTCCGTTACCTCCTGATGCGTGCCGTACATCCATTCCGGTTTGCCCTCTTCGGTCCAGGTGGCGACCTTGCCGCGAGCAAGCACCCAAACCCAAGAGCCGTCCTTGTGCCGCATCCTGCATTCGAACTCGTAGAACTCTTGTGCTCTGTCGAAACAAGACTGCAACAACCGCTCCGCCTTCTGCAGGTCGTCGGGATGGGCGAGGCGCCTCCATGTTTCAACCGAGGTCGGGGCAAGCTCCGCCAGGGTGTGACCGACGATTTCGGCCCAGCGTTCGTTGAAGATTGCTTCTCCGGTTTGGATGTTCCACTCCCAGATACCGGCGTTGGTCCCGCTCAAAACGTAATCAAGGCGCTTCTTCTGGTTTGCAAGTTGCGCCTCCGCCTGCTTGCGCATCGTGACATCCTCCACCGTGGCGATGACTTCCGAAGGCGTCTGCTCCGGGGTCACCGGATTGAAGATCATGCGTAGAAAGAGCGTCCTTCCGCTGGTCACCGTCGTGTAGATATCCTCGAAAACGGCCCTTTCTCCATTCAAGGCCTTTTTCAAGGTCTCCCGCATCAACCAGGACGTCTGATCGGCTGCTCTGAATCCCACAAGGCTGTCGAGCTTCGCGTCTATCAGAGCCACAAATTGTTCATTGCAGTCGCGAAGAACTCCCTGATCGTCGAAATGAACGACTCCGGAAGGCGTTTTTTCAAAAATGATGCGGTAGCGGCGTCTTTCCTCGCGCAGAATCTGCGCAACCCGACGGATTTTTACGACGTTTCTGCTCAACAACGCCAGCAGGACCAGAAGGCACGCCAACGCCGCCGCAACGGTCCATACCTCCAGCCGGTAGTTTCGGTAAAAAGAGTACGGCCTGTTCAGAATAACGCTTCCTACGGGCAGAAGCGCATCCCGCACGCCGAACCGCTCCAGCACGTTATGGTCGAAGGTGTAGACGTTGACGTCTTCGCCCGGCGTCACAGGGATGTCCTTCACCGGCTTTCCGTTCAAGATGTCCAAGGCGATGCGCCCGGCGGAGCGGCCCTGCTCGTAGTGCGAAATGAGCTTTCCACCAAGAACGCCAAGGCCCATGCCGTGCTCCCACAAATGAAAGACGGGAACGGGAGCATGGTCGAGGATCAACGCCAGGCTTTCTTCAAAGGTCTTGGTCGACGACAGCTCATCCCTGTAGGCCGACAACAGAAGCAGCGCGCTGTCGGGAGGGAGCCGGTCGAGTTCGGCCGCCAACTCCTCCCAGGTAACGTCCTGCAGGGAGAGCGTCCCGAGGCGGACGCCGGGGAAAGACCCCGTCAGCGCATTGAAAGACTTCAAATCCCCCTGTCCGCTCGGCGTGGCGTCCACGATGGCGTCGATGGACTTCGTTTTCGGGAAAAGCTCCAAAATGGTCTGCAGGGTTTCCTTGAGCGAAACGGCCTCGGCCACGCCGGTCACGCGGTCGTCCGCATTCAACGAACGGACGAGAGGCAGGTTGTTCACACCGCAGAACACCACCGGCGTATTCGGAAACAGCTCGTCCCGGTTGTCCAAGGCGAAATGAAGGGCGTTGTCGTCCGAGGTTACGATGACGTCGTACGGCGGCAACCTGGACAGCTTGTACGCCAGATTGTCCCGAAAAAGCTTCAAGGACTCCGAATCGGGAAACCGCTTGCTGTCCATGAACTCCACGTCGAGCCTTACGCCCGCCGGCGCGAGTACGGATTCGAGGCCTTGGATTTGTTTGAAAAAAGTAGGGAAACCCGGATGGTAGGAGCTGATCAAAAGCACCCGCTTCGGGGACGCGAACGCCGTATTCGCAAGGCAACAAATGCAAAAGACCGCAAGACCGAGCGCCGCCAGAAACCGATGAAGGCCTTTGAGTCTTTGGCCTCGCGCCGCCTGCGAACCACACGGAGTTTCTGCTCGAGGCGCTGTCACTGTCGGCAATGTATCACCTCGCTTTCATTCCATCATTTCACTCAGTCCGGACTTCCCAACCGCTCTTTGCCGTCAGGTGGGCAAGGGGATGCTATCTATTATACGACCATATAAGCAATGAAGTCCAGAAACAAAGCATCGGACTTGCAAAACGACGACAGTTTCCTCGATCCAATCATGCATTTTCCAACACCATACCTGTCAACAAAACGGTGAAGAGATCTCGAGTGCAAGACGGGAAGGACGATCTTTCGCAGGATCAGGAGTTGGAGGCCGACGCCATGTACGGGCTCGAAGAAAAAGGGAGGACCTCAATCCAGCGACTTCGCTGCGTTTCCGGGAGGGGTCGCGACGACCGCGGCCCCTCCTGCGCCTCACAAGCCGACCTCTTTCAAATCGTCTCCAAGATACTCACGTTCATTCTCCCCCAGCACACCCATGGACAGACAGATCAGCGTCCATAGATGGGTCACGGGGAAACCGGCCTTGAAGTGCTCCGACAGGTCGTGAATCTGGGAATGGCAGTTGTGGCAAGGGGTGATGCAGTAGTCGGCTCTGGTTGCCAGAATCTGCTCCAGCTTACGCTTGCCGTAATGGCGCCTTGCCTCGGTGTATCCGGACTGGAGAAATCCGCCGCCCCCGCCGCAGCAATAGTTGTTGGAGCGGTTGGGATGCATGTCGATGAAGTTCTCCTCGCCCACCACGGACTTGACCACGAACCGCAAATCCTCGGCCACGGGGTCGCCGAAGGACTTGCGCACCAGCTGGCAGGGGTCTTGAACCGTGAACGTGACCTTGAGCTCCTTGTTCCAATCGGAGCTCACCGGCAGCTTGCCCTCGCGTATCCAGCGGGCGTACAGGCGTATGACGGATTCGATTTCGAACTTGGGCTTGATCCCGAACTTTTGCAGTCCGTACCGGACCGCGAAGAGTTCGTGCCCTCACTCGGTGTTGAGCCAGTATCGGCAGCCAAGTCTTTCGACCGCCTCCACCTTGTTGCGGACGACGTCCTCCCAAGCCTTGTCGTCGGACAGGAACATGCAATAATTCTCCGCAGCCCAACCGACGTCCGAGTAGGTCCAGTCGCAGCCCACGGTTTTGAGTATCTTCCACAAGGGGACCATCTCGTCCGGTTCGGTGGCCGGTTCGCGGGAGTTCTGGTTCAGGAAGTATTCGGCGCCCTCGCGGTTGATGGAGATTTCCATATCCTTGCAGGCGTCCTGCGTCTCCCGCACTTCATCCAGAATGTCCTCGACCACGAAGGTGAAGTCGTCGGGCCGCACGCCCATGGCCGAATTGGTGGGGGTTTTCAAAGCCTGGTCGCAGGACCCGCGAATACCTTTGGGCCGTTCGTCGCGGGGCCAGCTTTCGCGGGCGTAGTAGATCAACTGCGGAATGTTGATGGACATGGGGCAGGCGTAGATGCAACGCTGGCACATGGTGCACTGCCAGACCCAGGGCGAACGCGCGGCCTCGTCCTCCTGCCCCAGGCTCACAAGCCTGAGGAATTTCCGCGGGTCCATATCCTCGCCGCCCGTGGCCGGGCAACCGGCCGAACACAACCCGCAGGTCAGGCAAAGATTCAGGTTTCCTCCTTCCGGCAACAGCTCCAGAAGCCGATCCCGCAACCCTCCGGTCTTGGGAGGGCCCGAAATGACCACCGGGGGAAGGTCCGTTTCCCGGACAGGCGTTTCCATAAGGGCCTCCTTGAAGGCGAAGCCGCCATGAGCGGGCGGCCTCGCCGGATTGGTTGCACTCAGGCCGGCGCCTCCTCTTCTTCTCGTTGGGCCTCCTTCTCCACGACCGCTCCGGTCTGGTCGTACATCATGCCGCACCGCAAATCGAAGTGGCGGTTGATGGACATGGTGGGGCAGACCGCGTTGAGGGCCACCTGGGCGACTACGGATCCGAGAAAAGCCTTCTCCGGGTCCTTCTCCCTGGAATGGTGGGCCATGATGATGAGATCGGCCTCGCTTTGGCGCGCCAGCTTGAGAATCTCCATGGCCGGCTTACCTTCCCAGGACTCGAACTTGACGTTTTCGATGCCCTTGAGCAGCGGTCCGAACTCGGTTTGCATACGCTGCCTGGCCTGGACGGCCTGTTCGTCGATCTCGGTTTGCGTGAGCCCCTCCTCCTCGCCCAAAACGTGAAACACGTTCAAGTCGGCCTTATAGTGGCGGCAAAGCTGGCCGCCGTACTGCACGGCGCATTCGGCCTGCCGGGAGAAGTCCGTGGCCGCCACGATTCGTTCGAAGCGCTGCTCGGACCGGGCCTCCCGGGTGACAATCATTACCGGGCAGGTCGCCTTCTGGCTGACCCGCTCCAGAGTGGAGCCGGCCATGCCCCACATCTTGGAGCGCTTCTCCACGTACTCGCGGGTGTGCGGTCCCATGACGATGAGGTCGGCGTTGACCTTCCGGGCGACCCGCAGGATTTCGTTATGCGGAATCCCGGCCAACACATTGACGTCGCACTGGACCGCGGCGTCGAGCTTGTCCTGATAGAACTCGCAAATGTTGTCCTTGATCCGCTCCGTTTCGCCGCTGCGGTCCAGATACTCCATCTGGCCCCAGCCCTGCTCCATGCCGGTGACGTGGACAAGGGTCAGCTTCGAGTCGAAACGCTTGGCGAACTCGAAGGCCTTCTCCGCGGCGTGCTGGCATATCTCGGACGGGGTGATGGCCAACACGATGTCCTTAAACATGGCTCACCTCCTGGGTTTGATCGGTGCAAAGGGATCTATGCAAGGGCGGGCGCCCCGGCCAGGAAGCCCGGCGCCACCGCCATATTTTTCCCAAACATCACCTCCTCGGGGTCCATGCCGAAAGCCAACCCCATCAACTGCGGCAGATAGGCCACGGTCAGGGGGACGGGCCCCTTGGGGTCGGCCTCGGACTGGTAGGCCTCAAGGTTCATCTGGCACAGCGGGCACACGGTGGCCACGACGTCGGCGCCCGCATCCCGGGCCGCCCGCAGGATGTTTCCCACCAACGGCAACGCCGCCTCCTTCTTGGAAGCCATGAGCGAGGCGCCGCAGCAGGTAGCCGACAATCGCCAATCCAGCGGCTCGGCCCCCAGGGCCTCCAGAACGAGGGCCATGGTCCGGGGCCGCTCCGGGTCGTCGAATTCCGCATAAGGGCGCAATATCTGGCAACCGTAATACGGGGCGGCCTTGAGCCCTTCCAGGGGCGAGACGACCTTCTCGGCGATGGCGGGCAATCCCACGTCGTTGACCAGCGCGTCCAGAAGATGTCGAACGCGCATGGTCCCGGGCAGCGCCAGGTTCTGGACGCTCAGGGCCTCGTCGATCCGCCGGCGCGCATCCGGGTCCCGCTCCGTCTTCTTCTCCACCCGCAACAGGTTCAGGTAACAGGCGCTGCACGGCGCCAGAACGTCCAGGCCGGGAAGCTCCCGACCGGCCAGGGCCAGATTTCTTCCAGGCAGCGCCAGGGACAAAAGCTCGCTCACGGCCTCGGCCGCGCTGGCGCCGCAGCAGGTCCAATCGGGAATCTCAGCCAACTCCACGCCCAGCCGAGCCAGCGCCTTTCGGGTGGAGACGTCGAATTCCTTGGCCGTTTCCGACAGGGAGCAGCCGGGATAGTATGCGTACTTCATGGCCTTGCCTCCATCTCCTTGACCTTTTCGAACAAACCGGCCAGCCGGCCGGACTGTGCGGAATGCGGCGGACCGATCTTCCCCTTGCGCAACAGTCGAAAGCCCAACGGGGTGTAGCGCAGGGGCAAAAGCGGGTCCTTCATGTCCAGGAAATACCGCATCATCATATCCGTCTCCTGGACGCGGCCCCAGCGGCGCACGTTGTCGAGGAAGGTGCGGTAGAACTGGGTCTTGCGGCCGCCCCATTTCGTCTCCCTGGCCGCGGCCATGCGCTTGAGCGCGGCCATGGCCTCGGTCAGGGGCAGTCCCCGCGGGCAGCGCAACGTGCAGGCGTAGCAGTTGGAGCAAAGCAGAAACGTTCGCGAGGCGAAAATATCCTCGGTCAGCCCCATGACCGCCAACCGCCACAACCGCCGCGGGGCCAGGTCCATGGACGGATAATTGGGGCAGCTCGCCGTGCAGGTTCCGCACTGCATGCAGGCCGCGACCATCTCACGGATCGCTTTCAAATTCCGGGACGCCTCGTCCTGGGGCGCGGGGTTCTTTACGCTCGTCGCCATGACCTCACCCTCCCCTTGCTTGCGCGTGCGTGTTCATCAGACCGTCTCCTCCAGCGCCGCGTCGATGACCGAGAGCACCTGCCTGTCGCTGTAGCCCCGGAGGATGGTCGCGCTGTTGGGGCAAACCGCGGCGCAGGAGCCGCACCCCTGGCACAGCAGTTCGTCCACCTGAATCTTGTCCATGGTCGGGGACAGCCGGCGCGCTTCGTACGGGCAGACCTCGATGCACTTGCCGCACAGGGAGCACAACGAATGCCGGACTTCGGCCACCACCGCCCCCGAGGCCAGATGCTTCTCGTGCAGCATGCGCACGGCCCGCTGGGCCGCGGCCTGGGCCTGGGCGATGGATTCCTCCATGTTCGCCGGCCCCTTGGCCAACCCGCACACGAACACGCCGTACTTCGTGCTGGCCACGGGCCGCCACTTGTATTCCGCCTCCTTGAGAAAGCCGTGTTCGTCCATCTCCACGCCGAACATCTCGGCGATCTCAGAGTGGTCCGCCGGCTCGATTCCGCTGGCCAAAGCCAGCAGGTCGGCGTGGACTTCCACGTTCCTGCCGAGCACGGGATCGAAGGCCGAGACGATGGTCTTGCCGTCCCTGTGCTCCATGGCCGGCGGGTTGTCCGGAGAGAAACGGATGAACTGGGCGCCCGTGCGGCGCGCCTCGGTGTAGAAATGCTCCATGAAGCCGTAGGTCATGATGTCCCGATAGAACACGAACACGGGCAACTCCGGCCTGCGGCGCTTCAACTCCAGCACGTTCTTGACGGCCTGCTGGCAGCAGACCCGGCTGCAGTAGTTGCGCTCCTCGTCCCGCGAGCGCCAGCACTGGATCATGGCCACGGCGTTCAGGCCGGCCGTGTCCACGGTTCCGTCCGCCAGCCTCTGCTCCAGCTCCTGCTGGGTCATGACGTTCTTGTGGACCCGAAAACCCCATTCGTAGAGCTTGGACTCCACGCCTCCCGTGGCCAGGACGGCCGCGCCGTGCTCCACGGGAACCGGTCCGTCCGGAGTGTTGACCACGGAGAAGAACCGGCCGGCCCGGCCCAGATGCAGCGCCACCCGGCTGTCGGTGTGAATGCGGATGTTGGGATGCTTGCCCGCCTGGTCGATGAGCAGCTCCACGTGCTTGACCGGGTCCTCGCCGTCCAGGGTGCGGCGGATGTTCATGGCCAGCCCGCCGAGCTCCTCGCGCTCCTCCACCAGATGGACCTCGTAGCCGTGGTCGGCCACGGCCAAGGCTGCGGTGAGCCCGGCCAATCCGCCGCCCGCCACCAGCGCGACCGGACTGGCCGGCCGGGCCTGGGCCGTGGGCCGCGGGTCCGCGCCCAGCAGCTTGGCCACGGACATGCGCAGTCTGGAGAATACTTCGGAATCCGTTCCTTCTCCGTCGTCGCCGCCCAAGGCGGTCAGGGTGGCCACGTCGCAGACATCCATCAGGGCCGGATTGAGATTCAAGGCCTTGCCCAATTCATGGAGCCGGGGGACGTAGGCGTAGGGCATGCAGGCCCCGATGACCACCCGGTTGGGGTCGACCTCCCGCGCCTTGTCGATGATCCGGTCCCAGCCTTGGCTGGTGCAGGCCCGGTCCACCAGGGCCACGCCCGTCACCCCGGACATGGCGCGCAGGCGCCGGGTCAGGGCGTCCGTATCCAAGCGGCTTTCCACCATGGGGCAGGACGAGCAGACCGCCACGAAAACCCTGGGCCTCTCGCGGGTCACGTCCCGAAATTCGGGCTCCGGCTGGGGCCGGCGCTCCCGCAGCGGCGCGTAAATGTTGACCAATCGGGAGGCGCCCAGCGCCGCGGCGTCGGCCATCACCAAACTTTCGGAGATGTCCCGCGGACCGGAGAAGGAGCCGGCCGCGAACACGCCCAGGCGGCTGGTGCGCGCCGGCTCGAACGGCATGGTCTTGCAAAAACCCCACTCGTTGGTCTCGATCCCGGCGGCCCGGGCCAGCTCGTTCATCCCGGCCGGAGGCCTGGCGCCCACGCCGAGCACGAACAGGTCGAAGCTTTCCACCTGCAGAACGCCGGCGTCGTCCAGATACTCCACGCGCACCGCGCCCGGGTCCGCAGGATCCGGGATGATCGAATGGATGCGGCTGCGGATGAACCGCGTCCCGGACGCCTTGGCTTCGTCCAGATAGGACTGAAACGGCTTGCCGAACACGCGCAGGTCCATAGAGAAGATGGTCGTCTCGGCCGGCCCGCCCTCCTGCTCCGCCGTGAGCCGGCGGACCATATTGGCCTCCTTGATGGAGATCATGCAGCAGATGGACGAACAGAAGTCGGCCTTTTTCTTCAGGTCCCTGGACCCGACGCATTGCAACCAGGCGATGCGGCGCGCGGGCCTTCCGTCCGGCCGAAGAAGACCGCGCCCCTTGGGGCCGGTGGAGCTGACCAACCGCTCCAGCTCCAATGAGGTGACAACGCCCGGCGAACGGCCGTAACCCAGCACGTCGGCGACTTCGCTGGGGTCGTAGCAGGAGAAACCCCCGGCCAGGACAACGGCAGCCGCGTCGATTTCGATGATCTCGTCCGACACGATGCGCATGTAGAGCTTGTCCAGCCACGGCACGAACTTCGCCCGATCCAGGGGCTTCTCCACGAACGCCAGGGCGCCCTGCTCCAGCAGCCGGGCCGCCTCGGCCTGTTCGGGCGTTCCGGTGAGAATCACCGGCAGCCGCGCATTGAGCTCCAGGCAGCGGGAGAGCACGCGCTCGGGAGAAACGTCGCTGAGGCTCATGTCCAAAATGAGCAGGCGCACGTCCTTGCCCTCGGCCGCGCGCTCCAGCACGCTATTGCCGTCCACCGGGCCTTCGATGGGAAACTTCTGCTTTTTGAGCCACTCGGCGAGGTCGGCCGTGGTTTGCGGATCGGGGTCGGCGACCAGGATGTTGAACGACTCGCGCTCAGCGAACTTGAAGTCGATGGCCTTGGTGGGGCAGGCGTCGTAGCATCGCCAGCAGCGCACGCAGTTGTCCAAGTCCACCACGTAGTGGTTGGGAATGGCCTGGGGCACGGGCAGGTGGGCGGCTCCGCGGGCCTCCAGGCCGGCGTTGAATTCGCTTTTGACCTCCACCGGGCAGACCTCGGCGCACTTGCCGCAGCCAATGCACCGGGTGGGGTCCACAAAGCTGGCGTGCTTGCGCAAGACGGCGTGGAACTGCCCGGGATCGCCCTCCAGGGATTCAAGCCGCGTGGAGAGCAGAATGTCGATGTTGCTATGGAAGAGCCCCTTGCGCATGCAGAACTGGGAGGATGATTCGCGCTCGGTCAGGGGCAGCATCTTGCACATGCCGCAGTTGTCCGTGGGAAACTGCTTGTCCAACTGGACCAGCAATCCGCCCAGATGCGGGCTGTGGTCGATCAAGGCGACCTTCTGCCCCGTCCCCGCCAAATCCAGGGCGGAGCGGATTCCGGCGACCCCGGCTCCGACCACCAATGCGTCGTACGTCGCTGTCATGGTTTCCCCCTTAGTCGACTCCGCCCGTTACCTCGGCCAGCTCCTTCTCCAGGAACACGGACAGCGGCTGCGGCTCGTCCGGATCGCGTCCGGCCTCGTAGCCGAAGGCGGCCTGCGTTCTCCCTCCCACAAGACGGAACATCTCCATGACCGGGATGTCGTTGGGGCAGGCGTTGGAGCACTGCCCGCAGCCTACGCAGGCCGTGGACGAATGCGCCAGGCGCGTGAGATGGTAGAACATGGTGTCCACGGGCACGCGCAAGGCGCCTTTCTTTCTGGCCCAGCCCTGGTATTGCCACGGCTCGTGCTCGAACACGTCCGTGACGAACACGCACTCCTTGCAGTAGCAGACCGGGCAGGCCACCCGGCAGTTGTAGCAATTCACGCAGTCCGCCAGGTAGTCGGCCATCTTCTCCGGGGTGGAAATCTTCTCCGCGGTCTGCGCGTTCATGATCTCCAAGGCGGCCAGCCGGCGGGCGGCCATTTCCTCCACCGCCCGGTCGCGCGCCTCCAGGGAATCGGCGTCGGGCAGACCCAGTCGGTTGAGCAGCCCTTCCCCCGTGGGCGTCTTGGCGATGGCCCACATTTCCTTGGAAGCGTCCGCGCCGAACAGGCCCAAAATAATGTCCGCCCCTTCGGGAGACGGATGCTCGCACACCCGGCAGGCCTGGGCCACGGGCGGCGTTGCGGCCGGGTCCTCCAGGCCGCCGGACGGGGCCTTGCCCATAAATTCGAGAGTGCGCTCGTCCGGGGACTTGCTCCCGTTGGCCCGAGTCATGGCGTGGTAGTCTCTGCTGGCGTATGCGCCGTAGCAGTCCACGCCGATGAGTACGATGTTGTGGGGGCTGCCCTGGTTGAGCTTGACCAGCTCCGTGAAGGCGCGAATCTCACACGGCCTGAGCACCGCGGCCATGTGGCCTTCCATTTCTCCGCGGGTGAGCCGGGCCACCTGCCGGGCCGCATTGAGGTGGAAGGCCGGGGCGAACGGGTCCACGGCCGACAGCTTCTCCGGATCGGTGACGACCGTGGGCATCATGGCGCCCCGGACGTTGGATACGGCCATGACCGAAGCAATCTCCTCGTCGGCCAGGACCTTGGCGAGAAATTCGCGGATCGCGGCCAACGGTCCGTTTTGCCGGACTTCTATACGCGAGGTGGTAGCCATCTGCGTCTCCTTTGGGGCGCTTCGCCCCGGCCTGATGCGCCTACATGGCCCCGAGGCTCGCCGCCTCGCTGGGCCCCAGGGCTTTGATGTCCCGGACCAGTTCGTTGACGGTTTCGGCGAACTCGTTGCCCTCGCTGGCGCCGATCCAGGTCAGCTTGAGCCGGCGGGGGTCCAGGCCCACGGTGGTCAAAATCTCCGAGAGAAGCTTCACCCTGCGCCGGGCCTTGTAGTTGCCGTTGATGTAATGGCAATCCCCGGGATGGCAGCCGCTGATCAACACGGCGTCGGCGCCGCTCAACAGGGCCTTGATCACGTACTTGGGGTCCACCATGCCGGTGCACATCATCCGCACCAGCCGAACGTTGGGCGACTGGACCATGCGGGCCGTACCGGCCAGGTCGGCCGCTGTGTAGGTGCACCAGTTGCACACGAAAGCCACAATGGTGGGCTCGAATTCTTCCATGGCGTCTGCTCCTCGCTTTTTTCCGTCCTAGGGCATATTACGCTTGAAGTTAAACTGCTCTAAACAACCGGCTCGGCCTCCGTCGAAACCACGGACCTGGGCGCCAGGGGATCGAGCAGGCCGGAAAGCTCGGTGAATATCTCCCTCTCCGTGAAATGCCGCACCTGGGCCGCCCCGCTCGGACAATGCCCGGCGCAGGAGCCGCACCCCTTGCACATGGCCTGGTTCACCACGGAAATCTTCCGGCGCTCGTCGAACTCGATGGCCGAGTAGGCGCACAATCCGATGCACGTCTTGCAGCCCACACAGATATCCGGGTCGATGTAGGAAACCGTGGGGGAGATGGCCGTTTCGCCCTTGCTGGCCAGGGCGATGGCCTGGGCCGCGGCGCCCGAGGCGTGGGACACCGCGTCCGGTATGTCCTTGGGCCCCTGGCACGTTCCGGCGAGAAACACGCCGTCCGTGGCCGTGGACACCGGTCCGAGCTTGGGGTGCTCCTCCAGGAAGAAGCTGTCCAGCCCCTGGCTGATCCCGAAGATACGGGCGACCTCCGCGGCGTCGGCCCGAGGCTCCATGGCCGTGCACAAAATCACCATGTCCACGGGTACGCGCAGGTTGCGGCCAAGCAACGTGTCCTCGCAGACCACCATCAACTTGCCCTGCTCCTCGGGCGTGAGCGCCTGGTCCGTGACCTCGGCCGGCCGGCCGCGCACGAAGTTGACGCCCTCCTCCTGAACCCGGCGCAGGAACTCTTCGTATCCCTTGCCGAAACAGCGCAAGTCGATATAAAAATTGTGGATCTTTACGTGATGGCCAATCTTGTCCATGATCAGGTGGCCATATTTCAAGGCGTACATGCAGCAAACCCGCGAACAGTACGGGTGGTGGTTGGCGTCCCGGCTGCCCACGCAGTGGATGATGCCCACGCTCTCGGGCGGCGTTCCGTCCTTCTTGACGATCTTGCCGCCCGTGGGGCCCACGGCGTTGTTGAGCCGTTCGAACTGCAGACCTGTGTAGACTTCCGGATAACGGCCGAACCCGTACTGCTTCAACGGCGTGGGATCGAAGACGTCGAACCCCGTGGCCAGAATGATGGTCCCGACCTGCAGTTTGACCTCGACGTCCTCCTGCTTGTAGTCGATGGCGCCCGAAGGGCAGAACTTCTCGCAAACCCCGCACTTCTTGCCGTTGAGCACCCGGCAGCTGTCCTTGTCGATGGTCGGCTTGTTGGGCACGGCCTGGGGCGAGTAGCGATAGATGGCCTTGCGCTTGGCCAGCCCCTCCTCGAACTCGCTGTCCACGTTGGTGGGACACTTCTCCAGGCACAGCCCGCAGCCGGTGCACTTGTCCAGGTCCACGTAGCGGGCGTTCATGCGTACGGTGGCTTCGTAGTTGCCCACGAAGCCGTTGACGTCCGTCACCTCGGAGTAGGTCATGAGGTTGATGTTGGGCTCCTGGGCCACGGCGACCATCTTGGGCGTGGAGATGCAGGCCGCGCAGTCCAGGGTGGGAAACGTCTTGTCGAACTGGGCCATGTGACCGCCGATGGACGGCGCGCGCTCCACAAGGTGCGCCTTGAGCCCGGCCTTGGCCACGTCCAGGGCGGCCTGGATGCCGGAAATGCCCGCCCCCACCACCAAAACGTCCGGGTGGACGGTCTGGACGCGGGAGTACAGCTCCTCGTGGTAGTTGACCCGCTGCACGGCCGCGGCCACGAGGTGCATGGCCTTGAGAGTGGCCTCCTCCGAGTCCTCGGTGATCCAGGAGCAATGCTCCCGGATGCAGGTCATCTGGAACAGGAAGGGATTCAGCCCGGCCCGCAGGCAGGCGTTCTGGAAGGTTTTCTCATGAATGCGCGGGGAGCACGAGGCCACAACGACGCGGTTCAGGCTCCAGCTCCGGATGTCCCGGATGATCATGTCCTGGCCCGGCTCCGAACACATGAACTTGTAGTCCTTGGACGCGACCACGTTCTTGAGTCCTTTGGCGAAGCGGGCCACTTGCTCGGTGTCCACCTTGGGGTGGATGTTGGTCCCGCAGTGGCAGATGTAAACGCCGATCCGATTGGCCATGTCACGCCCCCTTCCCTTTTATTTCTTCTCAGGCCACCGTCGCCTCCAGCTCCGCGCGGCGCTTGACTCCGCGCCGCCGCTTGGCTTGTGAATAGTGCCGGATGAGCTCCAAGGCGGTGGTCCGCAACGGCGCCATTTTGGACGGCTCCATTTCCTCCAGCGCGGCCTCCCGCGCCTCGAAGTAGGCCTTTTTCCCGTTTTCGTTGCGGATGATGACCGTGGTCCACCCTTCCGGAGCGCCAAGCCCGCCCATGGAAATGTCCGCCAGCTCGGCCGAGTAGTCCCTGCAATACCTGCAGGCCGGCCGGATCATGAAATCCATTCGCTCCAGGGGAATATCCGCCTGCTCGCCGCCGGTGAGGTGGATTTGGAGTCGCTCCTTGAGGTTGACCCGCTCCACCTGCGGCCAGGAGAATCCGCCCATCGCCTCGAGTCTGGCGCGCCGTCGGGGGCCGAACTCGAACCCTCCGGAGCAAAACAGGCCGAAATAATATTGGATGCGGTCCGACGGCGTGATGTGCATGGTCTCCATCTTGCGCATGGCCAGTATCTGGTCCGGGACGCCGACCATGGCCGCCCGGGCCACGCCCCGAGCTTCGAGCTCCGGCAGGCTGGAGGCCGAAGAGACGTACGTGGAGCAGCGCCCGCCTCGGAAGGAAGCCTCCGGCGCGGCGGCGTAGACGGCCCCGGCGGAAAGCAGGATGTCCTTCTTGGTGCGGGCCAGAAACGGCAGGCGTTGGAACGGACCCGGTTGGCGGGACACGATGGCCCCGTCGATGCGCCGGGTTTCCAGCAGATGCAGGAGCATGGCCGTGACCGTTCCGCCGTCCGTGGACAACTCCCGGATCAGCGGGTCCCTGGCCCGGGCCATGCAGACCATGTCCACCGAACCGATGGGCTCGGCCCAGGACAACCGGGCTCTGGTCTCCTCCACCAGTTCGTTGACCTCGGGGCAAACCAGGTAGCACAACCCGCACTCCGAACACCTGGAAACGTCCTTGTAGCGAGGCTCCCCCTTTGGCCCCATCTCCAGGGCGTCGTAATGCGCCGCCCTGCAAAAGGAGACGCACCCGCCGCACTGGCGGCAAAGTCCCGGCTTCTGGACTTCCTGGATGAGGTCTTCGAAGGTCTTCATGGGTGCGTCCCACGGTCTCGGTTTGGGTGAAAGCGGCGGGCGCTTTCGCCAAGGCCGCCGTTGGTTCTCTCTTAAAAAAACAAAATTCGTGCCTATCGGAAAAATGAAGCATATCAGGCCCGTTAGCCGAGCACTTTTCTTGCATCTGTCACGAAAAGGCGTATGCTGAACCAAAAATGTCTCGCCAGACGAGACTTTTCCTAAAATAGGAGATGAAAGCGTCTCATCCGGCCGGACTTCTTCAATGAATCAACAGTTTTTTCGGCAAATTGCAGCTGAGAGACAAAGAATCTCGCCGGACAAGACAGCCTGAGCGCGTTCGGCCGCCATATCGCCGGGCCAAGATTCGGGAGGCCGCGCCATGGACCATCTGCACCGAGCGTTGTTGGAAGCCTCGATCGAGCCTTGCCTCGTGATCGCTCCCGACGGCGCCATCCTGGCGGCAAACCAGGCGATGCGCTCCCGGCTGGGCAAGCCGGAGCATGAGCTTCTCGGCGTGAACGTCCTGAGCCTCTTCCCGGGAGAAACGGCCGAGCGTCGCCGCGAACTGCTTCAAGAAGCCGTCCGGCTGCGCGAACGAATCTACTTCGAAGACGCCGAACGCAGCGGCCTGCCGTTTGAGGGCGCCATCGAGCCGGTTTTGTCCGACCAGGGCGAACTCGCCATGCTGGTCATATCCATCCAGGACGTGTCCGGACGCCGCAAGGCCGAGGAGCAGCGCATCCGGTTGGCCAACGCCATCGAACAGGCGTTGGAGGGCATTCTCATCCTGGACAACGACTGGACCGTGCAATACGTCAACCAGTCCTTCGAGGCCATGACCGGCTACGGCCTGCACGAGATGAGCGGCGCCAAGGTGGACGTCCTGTACCAGGGCGAGGACCAGCAGCGCGTGCTCAAGAATGTGGCCTGCTGCCTGGAGTACACGGACAGTTGGGCCGGCAGGACCAACAACACCCGAAAAGACAAGGCGCTCTTCGAGTGCGAACAGACCATCTCCAGAATCCGCGGTCGGCGCGGGCAACCGCTGGGGTTCGTCTCGGTGTGGCGCGACGTCACCGAGATGGCCGCCCTGGAGCGCCAGCTTCGCCAAGCCCAGAAAATGGAAGCCGTCGGCGCCCTGGCCGGAGGTCTGGCCCACGACTTCAACAACGTGCTCGGCCCCATCATCCTGTACACCGAACTCAGCCTGGAGGGACTTGAGGAAAACGATCCGCTCCGGCCCTATTTCGAGGAAATACTCGACGCCTCGTCCCGCGCCCGGAGCCTTGTGGAGCAGATTCTCGGGCTCTCGCGCCGGCGAGAGCAGGACAAACCCGTGCCCTTCACCCTCAGCAGCATCATCAAGGAATGCCTCAAACTGCTCAGACCGAGCCTGCCGACGTCTTTGAACATCGTCTTCCAGAATCACGCCTCGTCGGACACCCTGCTGGCCGATCCGACCCAGATCCACCAGGTGATCATGAACCTGTGCACCAACGCGGCCCACGCCATGGGGCAGGAAGGCGTACTGGAGATATCCTTGAGAGAGGAGACCGTGGACGCGGCCTCGCCCATGCACCGCGACGTCCGTCCGGGGCGCTATCTGCGGCTGGAGGTGCGCGACACCGGGCACGGCATTCCAGTCAAGGACCTGGAGCGCATCTTCGATCCCTTCTTCACCACCAAAAAGGACGGAAAAGGAACCGGCCTGGGGCTGGCCGTGGTCCAGAACATCGTCACCCACCTGGGCGGCGGGGTTGAAGTGCAAAGCGAAGTCGGGGTGGGCAGTCTGTTTTCGGTGCTGCTCCCCTGCTCCGACATGGACGAAGACCTCGCAAGCCTGCCCCTACGCGACCAACCACGCAAGGAAGGGGAGGGATTGAACGTTCTTCTGGTGGACGACGACACCCACATGCGCCACGGCGTCAGCCAGCTGCTCAAGGATATGGGCCACCACGTCACGCCCTGCCGCAACGGTTACGAAGCCCTGGCCCTTTTCCGGCAATGTCCGGAATGTTTCGACATCCTGCTGGCCGAGGAGGCCTTGAACGAACTCAGCGGTTTCGATCTGGCCCGGGAAGCCCATTTCAGCCGGCCGGACATGCCCGTAGCGCTTCTCTCCAACGCCTCGGAAGCCGTGATGAACGAACGGGCCAAGGCGTGCGGCGCCGCGGCGGTGATCGCAAAACCGCCCCGGCCGGAGGAACTGCAACAAGCGTTGCTCGCAGCTTGCGGACGAAGATAATCAGCCAAGGAGCAGGCATGGCCGCCATCCTCATCATCGACGACGATGTTCAGCTCTGCAAGGCGTTGAGCCTCGTGGTCGCCCGCATGGGGCATACGGCGCGTTCGGCCCATTCCCTGGAGCAAGGGCTTGATATCTTGCGCCGGAGTCCCGTGGACGTGGTGATCCTGGACATTCGGCTGCCCGACGGCAACGGCCTGGACGTGCTGCCGCGCATCCGGGAGTCCGAGTACAAGCCCGAGGTCATCATCCTGTCCGGCAACAGCGACCCCGACGGCGCCGAACTGGCCATTCGCAGCGGGGCCTGGAGCTACATCGCCAAGCCGCCGACCCTGAACAAGATTCAACTGCCCGTACAGCGGGCAGTGGAGTACCACGAGAAGAAAAAGGCCCAAAAACCGCCCATGCTGCTGCGGCGCGAGGCCATTGTCGGAGAAAGCCGCGCCTTGCAGCAAAGCTTGGAGTTGGTGGCCCAGGCCGCGGCCACCGAAGCCAACGTGCTGATCACCGGAGAAACCGGGTCGGGCAAGGAAATCTTCGCCCGCGCCATCCACGACAACAGTCCCCGGGCCGACCGGCCCTTCGTGGTGGTGGACTGCGCCGCCCTGCCGGAAAACCTGGTGGAGTCCGTGCTTTTCGGCTACGAACGCGGCGCCTTCACCGGCGCGGACCGCAGCACCCCGGGGCTCATCCGCCAAGCCCACGGCGGCACTCTGTTCCTGGACGAAGTGGGCGAACTGCCGCTAGCCATTCAAAAGGCCTTTTTGAGGGTGCTGCAAACCCGGCGCTTCCGGCCCGTGGGCGGCCTCAAGGAGGTTGAAAGCGACTTCAGGCTGACAGCCGCCACCAACCGGAACCTGGAGGAAATGGTCCAACGCTGGCAATTCCGGCAGGACCTTCTCTTCAGGTTGCGGACCATCGCCATCGAACTGCCGCCCCTGCGGGAAAGGCCTTCGGACATCAAACCCCTCACCTACCATTTTATGGACGTCCTCTGCCAGCAGAAGACGCTGCCCCGCAAGGGCTTCTCCAGCGAATTCTTCGAAACCCTGGCCGCCTACCACTGGCCAGGCAACGTGCGCGAATTGATCCACGCCCTGGAGCACGCGCTGGCCGCCGCTTCGGCCGCGGACGATCCCCTGCTCTACCCGCGGCATCTGCCTGTGGACATCCGCGCCAGGCTCGCGCGCAACCAGCTGGAGGAAACGGATTCCGGCGCAGGACAGGCGGAAACTCCCTTGCCGCCACAAGACGCGCCCTTGGCCGAATCTCCCGATGGCCGGCCACAGGATGAACCTTCGCTCCGACGCAACGCCCCCCCGGCGGCCAAAGCTGCGTCCAGCGACGCCATGCGTTTCGACGACGGCTCGCTGCCGCCCCTGAAGGATTACCGGGCGAAAATACTGGCCGAGGTCGAACGGGAGTACCTCACGCGGCTTATGGCCTACACGCAATGGGACGTTCCCGCGGCCTGCGAAACGGCCGGGTTGTCGCGGCAACGTCTGTACGCCCTGCTCAAGGAGCATGGCTTGCGACGCGACGGCTGAATATTCGTTGAGCGCAGCACTTCCTGCATGGGTTGCTTTGCCTATGTTGGCGAGCTATACAGCGTGCATACTTTCAATGCATCTTGCAATTGCAAGACGACGATGTCGTCGAATGGAATTAAAAGAAACGCCGCCAGAGATAATGTTACAACTTTGTTCCGAAGATATGATGCTTGTTGCATCATGCCGCAGTCTCCTGCACACGGAAATTTCTCTTTTTTGAATCAGCTCGACAACCACATTTCACCAGTCTACGGGGTTTGAAGAACGCCATGGCGATGACCCGCCTTACTCTTTTGAATATGATCGTCCGCTTAATCAACGTCCAGCGGTATCTTGAAATCGGGATTGCAGAGGGAAACACTCTGGCGAGGGTCGAGGCGCCTCACCGCGTGGGCGTCGACCCGTCCCCCCGGTATCGTTCGATGGATCAGGCGACGCGCGAAGGCCTGGAAGGGGTCGAGTTGCAAGAGTCGGAGAGCGACCATTTCTTTTTTTACAACAACCGGATGTTCGATCTTATTTTCGTGGATGGACTCCACCTCTATGAACAAACGATGAAGGACATCCTGAATGGCTTCAATTGCTTAAATCCCCGGGGGTTCGTGGTTGTCCCGGATCTCATCCCCTCGAAGCGGACCCAGGCCGAAAGAGACCGTTCGCCCCATATATGGAACGGCGATGGCTGGAAAGTGGTTTTCGACACCTGGGAAAACCATCCTGATATCGGTTACTTCGTGGTGGACAGCGACGCCGGCGTGGGGGTGATGTGGAAAAAAGACGAATCCCAGCGCTTTGAGGCGGCCTGGAGACCGGAAATCAGAGATTTAAGCTATGATGTCATGGAAAAAATGGGAGACCGGTTCCTAGCCCGGACGCCCCCGGAAGAGGGACGGATTCTCGATTTACTCAAGCAATCTCTTGCGGAGCGGACGCCGTTGCCTGAAGGGATTGACCAGCATCGCAGACGAATTATTGATTCGCGGGACGCGTTTCGGTCCATGCTGCACCCCCACTCCCGCAACGACGGCGTGTGGCTGATGAAGGAGGAAAAATACGAGTGGATCGATAAGACGAAATTCCATTCGAACTTCCCACCCGTCCTCTACCGTAAGACGGTTTTGTGCAACACAGGCGGGAACATCTATTCACCGCAGGAAAAAGTGTATGTCTTGAATGACGCCACGGTGACTCCTTGCATAAAAAATGAAGAAAAGTGGCCCTTTCTCTGGCATGTCTTCGACAGTTCCGGTCGAGCGATCCCCGATCTTCCTCAAAGAAGACAACCCGGATCATCGGCGGTCTGTCCCGCCGGCGACCTCGACCGATTGAACGGCGCCTATCTCTATATGGGTTGGTTCTCCCCCTACTTCGGCCACTTCCTGACAGAAGTGCTGCCGCGCTTGTCTCATTTGAGCCTAGTGGACGGTATCGACTGCAAGCTGCTTTTCGTGGCCGAACCGGGCTTGGTCGAAAAGTGGAGGACGTCCAACGATTCGTTCAAAAAATTTGTCGAACTCGCCTTCGCCCATTATGGGATCAACGTGGACGATTTGGTCTTTGTCGACAGAAACTTGCGTGTAGAAAAATTGATCGCGCCGACTCCGCCGAATGTCTACACCATGGGTTGCGACAACGTCATCTTTGACGTGGCGCGCCACATATTCAACGGGCTTTACGGCGACGAAAAAGGAACAATGAAGCGCCTGTTCCTGAGCCGAAGCCGCTTTAAAGGCCGCAGGCTCATCAATGGCGAACAGATTCAAGAGCTCTTTAAGGCGCGAGGTTTTTCCATCGTTTATCCCGAAGCATTGTCTTTCGAAGAACAATTTAAGCTGGCGGCGGGAGCCGATATCATTGCCGCCGAGGAAGGTTCTGCACTGGCGAGCTGCATCTTTGCAGAACATCCGACGATCATCGAGCTTGAGACGGGACGTTTTCACTCTAATTTATCAACATTGTCGTACAAAAATGCACGAAATCACATTTATATAGTTCCATATACAGAAATAGACTGCATACCGAATGTTCCAAATCATTGCATGACCTACGCACATCCTTGGGTTGTGGATAGCGTTCTTGCAGGCATATTCGGAGATAACGGATTCGGAGAGGCGCTATGCGGACCACGCCAGCTGGCGGACCTGCTGCAGTATGCCACTGCTGTTTCCCTCACCGGAAATGTGGAGTCAACTTTCGACATTGCTACAAGGATCATCGAGAATTCCGCAGATAGTTTTGCCCCCGAATGGATCGAACATTTGATTGCAAATCTCAAAGGGTGGAATCCATCTGCGGAGAGCGAAGCGCATATCGCCGAGAGAACCGTCGCATTGCTGAAAGCATTCCGAAAAAGAAAAAAAGTTGCTGGCGAGAAGTCTTCTTGTGATTCCCAGGAGCAAGAGAAAGGCGAAAGAACCAATGGCGAATAAAGCGATTGGCGCAAGGACCACCTTGCGGCCATGTAAAATAATTTCGAACTGATCCGGAGTCCCACCCCAGACCGCCCAAACAAAGCCGACGACGAAACCCTCCTCCTCCGACGGACGGTTCTTCTTTGTGAAAACATCGGTTCGTTGCGGATGAGAGCAGGTTAACTTTGAAAAAGTCCAACTGCTTGGCAAGGATTTACGAAAATCCTTGCTGCGACAGGTTGATAGGCGGTACGCCCGCCGTTAAGCAAGCATTTCAAGCGTAAAAACACCTAGTTCGCGAGAGAATCCGCTTCGACCTGGGGCTGCGCCAGCTCATGCAGCGCGGCTGGAGCGGCGGCGAGGGTCGACGGCTCCGCCGCCTTCGCCGTAGGGACGTCTCCCGTGACGTCTTCCAGCGGATGAAAAAGCGCTCAACGGTCCTGGTCACGAACAGGTACACGACAACGGCGACGCCGGCAGCCGTCGAATGGCGATTCAGACGTAGTGAAAAAGGTACGCCCGCGCCCTTCCATAGGCCGGGGCGCGGGTCAGGAGAGGGTTTTACATGATGTTGGCTGCGATGCGGTAAAGGCGCTTTCTGACCGCCTCGGCGATGTCGGACTGGTCGACATTCCCGCCGCCGGCGTAGACTGCGGCTTGCATATCGTATTTATAGCGGTACTGCCGCAGCACCCGCCGCTCTTGCTCCTTGATGCGGCGCCGGCTTTCATTGAAGTAAATATCCGACTCGCGCGCTTCCTTTTTGGACCGTGGAATGGCGACGCTAATCATGGACACTGCGGCGAAGGTTTCGTCGGTTACATAACTCCCCAGAATCGCGCCGATGCCGGCGCCGCTCACGGCGCCGATGGCCGTGTTGGCGTCTCGGCCGGGCGCTTCGCCCGTGGCGTAGTATCCCGTCGCCAGGCCGCCGCCCGCGCCGAGCAGGCCGTACTCCAAGGCCATGGACTGCGTGGCCTGGCCCGAATAGACCACGTTCACGTCCAGCAGCACGCCGAAGTCGCCTTCCTGCACGATCTCGTAGCCTTGGGCCGCATACGCCTCCTCCAGCACCTTCTGGAATTCCGAGAGATCGAACGCCGGATCGCCCGAGGTGTTGCGCAACTTGATTTTCAACCGACGGTCCTTGAGCAGCGAGGAATCCAGCGTCAGAGAGCCGCTGACCATGGAGCCGAACTGCAGTCCGGTTTCGGGGTCCACCACCATGCCGTGGCGCGCGGACGGCTGGCATCCGGCCAGGAGCAGAACACACAGGATCAAAGCACGCGGCGACAGCCTACTTCTTGACATGCACGTCCTCCTCCTTGGCCAACATGGGCTCGATTCCGCTTTTTTTCATGAACGCCAGGGCGTCGGAATAATGGATGGCGAAATTCAGGCCTTCAGACTCCCGGATGACGAAATCCACAACGCCGATCACGGCGTCGCCCAGAAACAGCGGGCCGCCGGAATTTCCGGGATTTATGGCCGCATCGGTCTGGATGTACAGATTTTTTCCGCTCTGCATCGCCATCGGGGGCGTATCTCGACGCACGGCGCTGATCACGCCGCGCGATATGGAGAATTTGAAGCCCTCGGGGTTTCCGATGACCTCCGCCGTCGCGCCCAGCGGCAGGCTGTTCCCGCTGTAGAACTTGAGCGGTTTGCGGCGGGCCTGGACTTTGATCAAGGCGAGGTCGTGCTGGATATCTTTGGCGATGACCTTGCCGAACGTCTCCGCCCCGTCGTAGAGGCGGATTTCCACGAAGTCCGACTCCTCCACGACGTGGTAGTTGGTCATGACCACGTCGTCGCGCACGTAGAAACCGGAGCCCAACGACCGGGGCAAGCTGACGTAAACCACGGCCTTGAATCGCTCGTCGCTTCCTTCGTCGCCGGTGAACACCCTGGTTTTCTTGGCCAGCTCCACGGCCCGGTTGCGGTCCGCGAAAATCTGGTCGGCCAGGGACGCCAACGAAGCGAGCGGTTTGCCTTTTCCGGGTTGGCTGGCGAACTGCTCCAGAATGGCCGAGAGCGGAACGTGAACCGGAGCGTCCTCGAAATCGGTCACGTCCTCCTCGGTCTCCTTGCCGGCCAGGATGTCGCGGCGGTGCGGGTCCTTGGGATTGACCCCGTAAGCCACGGAAAAGCTCTGCGACTCGCGCACATCGAAGACGTCCTTGAAGTATCGCTTGGCCCGCACGTCCACCACGTAATAGTTCACCGTAGCCAGCTTGACCACTTCCAGATCGAAAACCGGATAAGCGTACTCGCTGTACACTTCCTTCTCCACATACATAGGCGTATTCTTGAGCCGTTCTTCGGCTTTTTCCAAGTCATCGTCCAACCGCGACTGGGACACGGCCCCGAACAGCTGCACAAAAGGATCGGAAGCGAACAACGCATGATCGCCGGCCGAATCGTACTTTTGCCGCAACCGAAGCACGCGGTCCCTCTCTTCGATATAACGGCGGTTCTCCACCGTTTGCACTCCGGACAGGAATTCGGAAAGCCGTGTTTGCTTTTTATAGATAGTGCGCTCCGAACGGGTCGAAGCCGTGTCCACCAGGACGTAAAAGTCGGCGTCAAGAGTGGCGTTGCCGGCGAACAGACGGCGCATGCTCCCCCTGGACGTCTCGAAAGGCGTATCGTTGTCGATGGAGACGGGAAAGTCCAGCAGGCCTTTGCGAAGCAGCGTTCGGCTGGTGACGTTGACGAACACGACCCTGGCGCCGGGCGCGGCGGCGAGCGGCATGCCGGTTTTGCGAACGGTCTTGGCCGCGGCCAACGCCGCGGCCAGGGACATGGCGCCGCGCTCCCGTTCGCTCCGCATGATGCTCAGGTAATACGCCTCCCCCATGGCCTCCTGGACGGCGGCGGGCAGGCTTCCTCCGTAGAGATCAAAAGCGTGGAGAATCTCCGGGGACACCGCGTCCTTGAGCCGTTTCCTCCAAAAATTCAGGGCGTCGTCGCCAAAGGCCTTGGCCGCGTCGATTTTGACCGGATAGACCTCGAAAAAACTCTTTTCGGCGGACAACAGCGGGTAATCGGCCAGCATCTCCGGAGCGTCGGCCGTGATTTGGAAACGCAGATTGCGGTCCTGCGCGGCCAGCCGCTCCAACACGGCCGGACGGAGTTCCTGCGCGGCCAGCACGCGATGCTGCGCCGCCTCCTCCAGCACGGCCCGCGCACGGGCTAGGGCGTTACGCATTTCGGGCCACGCCGCCGGGCCGGCCGGCCACGCGGCGCGGTCCAAGTCCTCCAACGCGGCCTCGGCCTGCGGCTCGATTTCGAGCATCAACGCCCGGACCAATCGCTCGCACGCGGCCATGGTTTCGGCGTCGGACTTGGTGAAATATCCTGGATTGGCGTCATACACCCGAGAGGCGTTTTGCATCAGATTGCCGTCCAGCAGATCATTGATCCGGTCGGCCGGCGTATAGAAGGCGCCGAACCCCGCGCCCCGTCCGCCCGCCCGGCATCCGCTCCCCGCGGCCATCAGCAACGCCAGTCCGACAAGGCAAAAAGCACGGATTCGGTCGCAGGAAAGACCTTGGGACGGCATGCGGGCCTCACGCAACTTCAAAGCAGATAAAAAAGGAGAAAAGGCTAACAAATGTAGACTATTAAGTAATAAATACTCAATCTTTTTCCTAGCACATGCGCCCAAGCCTGTAAAGACGGGCCGTGCATCGGCGACAGGGAGGCGACGCCCGGGCAAGAGGAGGCGACGCCGCAACGCCCGGAATCCGCGTAAGCCGGGAGCAGGCGCGAGCCTTGACTTCAAAGCCGGCTTGCTCCATCCTCTTGTGCCTTGTGACCAGAGCCACCCCAACAATGTAAAAGGAACGCGACCCCGATGAGCAGCAATTATAAGGATACGCTGTGCCTGCCCAAGACGAGCTTTCCCATGAAAGCCAACCTGCGCGCCAAGGAGCCTGAAATGTTGGAGTTCTGGGCTCGGATCAACGCCTACGAGGCCATGGTCCAGGCCAGCCCGGCCGACTCCCGCTACGTGCTCCACGACGGCCCTCCCTACGCCAACGGCCACATTCACCTGGGCACGGCCCTGAACAAGATTCTCAAGGACATCGTGGTCAAATCCGCCAACATGCGCGGACAACGCGCCGAATACGTTCCTGGATGGGACTGCCACGGGCTGCCCATCGAACACAAGGTGGCCCAGGAGATCAAGAAAGAAAAGCTCGATCTCAACACCCTGCAAATCCGCCAGCGCTGCCGTGAGTACGCCGAGACATACCTGGACATCCAGCGCGAAGAATTCAAGCGGCTGGGCGTGTTCGGAGTCTGGGACGATCCGTACATGACCATGAAGCCGGCCTACGAGTCGGCCACGGCTTCGGAGCTGGGCGAGTTCATGTCCACGGGATCGGCCTACCGCGGCAAGAAGCCCGTGCACTGGTGCTGCTCCTGCAAAACCGCCCTGGCCGAGGCCGAGGTGGAGTACTACGACGCCTCCTCGCCCTCGATCTTCGTCCGCTTCCCCCTGCCGGATGAAAAATTCGCCAAGCTGCTGCCGCCCGAGGCGGCCGAAAAAGCGGCGAACGCGCCGGCCTACGCCGTCATCTGGACCACCACCCCGTGGACCATTCCGGACAACATGGCCGTGGCCGCGCACCCCGAATTCGAATACTCCATCGTTCTGGCGGGCGGCGGCGTGTACGTCGTGGCCAGCCAGCTGCTGCCGACGCTGGTCGACCGTTTCCACTGGGCCGACCGCGAGGTTCTGGCCGAGGTCCCGGGTTCGGCGCTGGAGGGCCTGGAGGCGCGACATCCCTTCTACGACCGTCCGTCCCCCATCGTCCTGGCCGACTACGTCACCCTGGACGCCGGAACCGGGCTCGTGCACACCGCCCCGGGCCACGGCCGCGAGGACTTCGAAACCGGCGTGCGCTGCGGCCTGGATATCTATTCGCCGATGGACGACGAAGGCCGGTTTCTGCCGAGCGTCGAACACTTCGCCGGTATGAACGTGACCGAAGCCAACCCCGAAGTGATCAAACTCCTGACGGAAAAAGGCCATCTCCTGGCGCAGGAGAAGATCAGCCACTCCTATCCGCACTGCTGGCGGTGCAAACAGCCCGTCATCTTCCGGGCCACGACGCAGTGGTTCATTTCCATGGAGACGAACGGCCTGCGCAAACGCGCCCTGGACGCCATCAACAATGAGGTGCGCTGGATTCCGTCCTGGGGTCGGGAGCGCATCCACTCCATGATCGAAAACCGGCCCGACTGGTGTATTTCCCGGCAGCGCAACTGGGGCGTGCCCATCATCGCCCTGATCTGCAAGGACTGTGACACGGCCTACCACGACGGCGAATGGGTCAAGTCCGTAGCCGCTCGCTTCAAGGACCATCCCCTCGGTTGCGACGCGTGGTTCGAGGCCGACGTCAAAGACATCATGCCCGAAGGATTGGTCTGCCCCAAGTGCGGCGGGACCAATTTCGTCAAGGAAGACGATATCCTGGACGTCTGGTTCGACTCCGGCACGAGCTTTTCCGCCGTGGTCGAGCAACGCCCCGAGTGCGCCTTCCCGGCCGATTTGTATCTGGAGGGCTCGGACCAGCACCGGGGCTGGTTCCATTCAAGCCTTTTGGCCTCCATCGGAACGCGCGGCGTTCCGCCCTACCGCGCCGTGCTCACCCATGGCTACGTAGTGGACGGCGAAGGCCGCAAGATGTCCAAATCCATCGGCAACGTCATCGCTCCCCAGCAGATCATCGACAAGCACGGCGCCGAAATTCTGAGATTGTGGGTCTCGGCCGTGAACTACCAGGAAGACGTTCGCATCTCCGACGAAATCCTGACCCGGCTCGTGGACGCCTACCGCCGCATCCGCAACACGGCCCGGTTCCTGCTCGGCAACCTGGCCGATTTCGATCCGGCCGCCGACTGCGTGGACTTCGGCGAGATGAACCCCATCGACCGCTACTACGCCGATTTGCTGCTGCGCCGGCGCGAAACCATGGTCAACGCCTTCAGCTCCTTCGAATTCCACAAAGTGCACCATACGCTGCACAACCTCTGCGTCACGGACCTGTCCGCCTTTTATCTGGATATCGTCAAAGACCGCCTCTACGTGGAGGACCGGGACGGAGCGCCCCGGCGCGCCGCCCAGACTGTGCTCTGGATCGCTCTGCAAACCATGTTGGAGGCCATGGCGCCCATTTTGAGCTTCACGGCCGAGGAAATCTTTCAGCACCTCGCAGATCCCTTGCGCGCCGCCATGGCCGCCGCAGACGCGGCCACCGTCTTCGGCGTGCGCCCGAGCCTGCCTGCGCCGTTTTTGGAGAAGGCCGAACGAGACCGCTTCGAAAGCATTCTCGCGGTCCGGGCCGAGGCCAACCGCGCGGCGGAGCCGGTCCGGAAACGCGGCGACGTGGGCAAATCCCTGGATTGCAGCCTGACGATTCAGGCGCCGGAGGAGCTTTTGGACGCCTTGCGCATGGACGGGCTCGACCTGGAAGAATTGTTCATCGTCTCCAAATTGGAGCTAAGAGGCCAGGATCATAAGGAAGCGCTGCCAAACGAACTGGTTTCCGACGAAATCGAAGGACTGCGCATCGGCGTGGCGCCGGCGGTCGGAGACAAATGCGAACGCTGCTGGCGCATTGACGAGCACGTGGGCAAAGCGGGACGCGAAGGCGTCTGCCCGCGCTGCGCCGGGGTGTTGGAGCGCCTGCCGTCATGAAATCCCGATACCGCGCCGCCGGGTTGCTGGCTCTGGGGGCCCTCCTGCTGGATCAGGCCTCCAAGCTGGCGGTCATGCAGTGTTTCTCCCTGGGAGAAAGCAAGGCCGTCATTCCAGGCTTTTTCAACCTGGTGTACATCGTCAACCGGGGCGCGGCGTTCGGCTTTCTGAACCGGGCGGACATCACTTGGCAGCGAACGTTTTTCATCGCGGCGACCCTGGCCGCCGTGGCGGTCATCGTTCATTTGCTACGCTCCAACACCTCCGAGAATCCTTTTTTGACCTGGGGGCTGGGGCTCATTCTGGGCGGCGCCGTCGGCAACCTCGCGGATCGCATACGGCTCGGCTCCGTGGTGGATTTCCTGGATTTCCACATCGGCGCCCAGCACTGGCCCGCCTTCAACGTTGCGGACATGGCCATCACCCTCGGAGCGTTCGCCGTCATCATCTCCATGTACAGGAAACGCAAGCATGCATCCCGTCCTTCTTGAGATTGGGGGATTCAGGCTTTATTCCTACGGCGTGCTGATCGCAACGGCGTTTTTGCTCGCCTTGGCCTACTCCATGCGCGAGGCCAAACGCCGGGGGTTGCCGCATCAGTTGATTCCGGATCTCGGCTTTTGGATCGTTCTTGGCGCCCTGGCGGGGTCCAGGCTGTTGTATGTTCTGCTCAATATCTCCACCTTTTTGGAGGACCCTCTCAAAATTTTCGCCATATGGAGCGGCGGCTTCGTTTTCCTGGGCGGAGCGATCCTGGGCGGACTGTTGGGCTACCTCTTTTTGAAACGCCGCGGCCAACCGATCCTGCCCTGGCTGGACGCCATGGCGCCGGGCATCGCTTTGGGCCAGGGAGTAGGCCGCATCGGTTGTCTCATGGCCGGTTGTTGCTACGGCGCATACGCGCCCACGCTTCCTTGGGCGATCCGGTTCACGGACCCGTTGTCCCTCGCGCCCCTCTTCCACCCGCTGCACCCAACGCAACTATACCACAGCCTTGCAAGTTTTTTCATTTTTTTTGTGTTAATGGTGACACGCCGAAAGTTTGAAACGCCCGGTCGTCAAATGGGCCTGTTCCTGGCTCTCTATGCTTCTTTTCGAATTTTTATAGAATTTTTCAGGGGTGACTACCGCGGTTACGCGGGCCCCATTTCCGTCACCCAACTTATTGCGCTGGCCTTTGGCTTGCTAGGAGTGTATTTGTTGGCGCGGAGGCCGAAAGCGTGTTAACCGTGGCTGGCGTCCCCGCATGTCGAGGCGCCTCGCTCACCCCGAACGTCTGTTGTGAACGATTAACATAGTCAGAGGCGGCGTATGCTCATTCGACGAATTTCTCTTGTCCCCGTGCTCATATTGAGTTTGGCGCTGTTGCTGGCTGGTTGCGCCAGCCATACGGAATTGGAGGCGATGCGCGCCCAACTCCTTCAGGAACAACTGGATTCGCAGCAGCGTATCGCGCAATTGGAGAAGGAGCTCGCCAAAGCAAAAATCGAGCTGCATCATTCCATCGTCCAGGCAAACACTCCCGTCCAGGCCACTCAAACCAGTATTCTGTCACTGGTGGAGCAATTGCGCAGGCAGCAAACATACATGCTGGTCAAACTGGACGCGACGGAGCGGCTCCTGGACCACGCGCAGCAAAGCAACCAAACGAACAACAACCAAACAGACTCCCCGGCGCTCCTGCGACTGAGTTTCGAGGTCCAGGCCATGCGGGATGCCTTGACCAACGACCTGGACGTCAAGCTTCCGCCCACCCCCGCCATGCTGGCGAACGCCACCTTGCCCGGCTGGTGGTCTTCAAGCGCCATCCAGTGGATCAGCAACGATTCGAACGCCGACGCCCTGATCAGATCGTCGACGGCGCCGGGCTCCCAAACTCCCGACTGGAGCCGGCAGTTGGAGACGAACAATCGCTCCGAGCATTCCAAGTAACCCGGCGGCGCCGAGAACTTCCGCTGGCCTTCGCCCCGAGGGGCGTGTATCTGTTGATCCGTAACCCGCAAACGAGTTGACCATGTTCCTTGGAAACATCCCTGCATTGAGCCCAATCCAGATCGCCGTCATCGCCGGCGTGGTGCTCTGTTTCGTCTGCATCAGCTTCTGGGCCATTTGGGACGCCTTCAGCCGGGACTATGACCATCCCATGGAAAAATTCGCTTGGATACAGCTTGCCGTCCTGGCGCCTTTCGTGGGAGGACTCATCTACGCCGTCATCGGCCGCCGCCGCGGCCGCAAGCGCACCACTGGAGGAGAGTCATGAGGCGAATGCTGAGCGTAGCCTCCCTGTTGTTGGTCGTCTTGATGCTGTTGCAGTCCGGCTGCGCAAGCCGTGAAGACGTACAAATTTTGGACAGCCAGCTCCGCCGGAACCAGCAGGACACGGACCAGATCAAGGCCGAGCTCGAGCAAACCAGGGCGGAGCTGCAAAAGGCGATCTCTTCGGCCACCACGCCCTTCCAAGCCACTCAGGCCAATATCTGGAGCGACCTCGAGCAGGCCCGCAACCGCCAATCAGCCATGGAAGGCCGGCTGGAGACGATAGAGAATACGCTGTCCGTCCTGCAGCAGCAAAACGGCGTGAATGCGCCGGTTCTGAAACGCCTTCAGTTCGAAGTCGAGACGATGCGGCAGGCCTTGGCCCACGAACTCGGTTTGGACCTGCCGGAGTTCTCTCCGCAAAATGCGACGGCCAAAGCCGCCGCGCCTTTGCCAGTCGCCGCCGTAAACGCCACGGCGGCCGTTCCGGCGGCGGCCCTCGTTGCGCCGCAACAGCCCGAGATCGAAACCGATCCAGCCAAAGCGCTGTACGACGCCGCCATGGAGGCCTTCAAATCCAGGGATTACGACAAGGCTCGGCGGCTATGGTCCGAATTTGGCAAAGCCTACCCCAAAAACAGCCTGGCGCCCAACTCCTGGTTCTGGCAGGGAGAATGCTACTACCAGCAAGGCAACTACGCCCAAGCCGTATTGTCGTACCAGCACGTTCTCGACCACTACCCCAAAAGCTCCAAATTCAAGACGGCGCTTCTGAAACAAGGCGTCACCTGGTATAAATTGAAAAAGGACCAAGCCGGGCGCCTTCGCCTGGAGGAGTTGATCAAACGTTTTCCAGATTCCGCCGAGGCCAAGCGAGCCAAAGGATTTCTGGATAAGCAGTAGGCCGGCCCGCCTTGCGGGCGCGGGTCCGTGTGTGTATGCTGCCTCCCTTGATGAGGACCCCCATGAGTACAGACGTAATGAAAGGTTACCGTAAAATCGTTTATCTCTCCTTTCCGCCGGAGACGTCCTCCCGGCCCATCGTGTGCAATCTGGCGCGGCTTTTCGACCTGAGCTTCAACATCCTCAAGGCCAAAATCCACCCGCGCCACGACGGCTCGATGGTCCTCGAAATTTCCGGGCTGGAGGAAAACTTTCATAAGGGCGTGAACTATTTAAAAGAGTCCGGTCTCCAAGTGGAGTCCGTAGCCCGCAAGATTTTCCGCGACGAAGACTCGTGCGTGCATTGCGGCATGTGCACCGCCCTATGCCCCACCAAGGCCCTGGAGTTGGACCTGGTGACGCGCAAAGTCCAATTCGATCCGGAACGCTGCTCCGCCTGCGGCATGTGCCGGAGAATTTGTCCGGTCAACGCCATGACTGTGGACATCGAGGAAAACGGACTGCACGTCTGATCCGGCCCATTCGGCCAGGAGGCGCCCCATGGACGGCGATCATAGAACCTTCTCCAGGGTATCTACAAGACTGACCGCGTTAGCCCGAACGCTGGAAAGCGCCGGATCTCCGTCCCTGTTCCAAGGCTATCCGGCTCCCCCCATCATCTCGGTGGGCAAAATGGGCGGCGCCGTGCCCCAGGCTCTCCTCGACTTCCTCACGGCCATAGACGCCAAGCTCGACATGCTGCTCAGCTTGGAGAGCAAAAAGCAGCTGCGCAAAGATTTTCCCATTGTCCTTGAAGTTACGGAAATTTCCGCGGCGGGAGTCACTTTTCACAGTGAAAACCACTTCGAGCAAGACGATTATCTGGAACTGGTGATCCATTTGAGCAACATGCCGTTTCTCATGGCCGGCGCGGTCGCCCGCGTGGTGCGCAGATCCCAGGAAGGCGGCCGACAGGTATACGCCGCCGAGTTTACGGATATCCGTGATACGGATACGGAGGCCATTGTCCAATACGTTTTCCAGGAACAACGCCAGCAGTTGAGGAAAAAATGGGAGTAGGCCTTGTCCTCCCGTCTCCCGCCCCGGCGACCAAACCGTGGAGTTGCTCTATGCAAACCGATGACAAACTGATCCAGGAACTCATGAGCAAAGTCAGCGATCAGATGGTGGAGAGTCTAAAGACCTCCATCCAGGCCGCCGTGGAAAAAGAAATTTCCAAGAGCCTCTCCAAGGCGCTGCTCGAAGGTGAATTCTACCGTCGCATCAATGATGAACTTCAGGGCGGTTTGAAAGAAATCTACAAGGAAATCTCCGCGGCCAAGCGAACCAACGGCGGCGCGGCCGTTGTGGTCGAAGGGAATACGGACGAACTGTTCACCGAAGCGGCGGACCAGCTCGACGAGATATTGCGCACCACGGAGCAGGCCGCGGTGGAGATCATGGACATCGTTGAAAAACTGCAGGAGATGCAGATAACGTTGGGCGCCATCGTCGACGGCATGAACACCGGCGGCGTGACCAAAGCCGATCGTCTCAAACTGGAGGATATCAACAGCGCCCTCGGGCAGGACCTGATGAACATCATGGCCAGCCTGAGCTTCCAGGATCTCACCGGCCAGCGCATCAAACGCATCATCACGGCCCTCAAGACAGTGGAGAAGCTCGTTCTAGACATGGTCATGTCCACGGGCTTGAAGATCAAAGCCCGTGAGAAGGCCCCGGAAAAGGCGTTGGACGAGTTGGACGCCGAGGCCAAGGAAACCATGTCCGACCTCAAGGGGCCGCAGGCCGGAGCGGATCAGGGCGCCGTGGACGACCTGTTGAGCCAACTGGGCCTGTAATCCCTGTTTCATCGCCTAGCGGCGAACCTTTCGCCCCGAATAAAAAGCCCCGCCTGCATCCGCGTCGGGGCTTTTTGTTTGTCCACGGCGACGAGTTCAGGCGCCGCCTCCAGCCGGTTCGTACTCGCTGTGCACCGGAGCGTATCGCACGACGTCGCGCCAGATGTCCAGCATGGTCGGCTGGCGCACGCTCTTGCGGTCCATGTAGCGCGTGTGCAGAAGCCGATGGGAAAGCTCGGATAACGGTTGTCCCAGATATTCCCGGTACACGCGCTGAATCTCCGGATTGTTGTGGGATTGCCGTACAGGCTTCTCGGCGTCGATGGAGTACAGGGCCTTGCGCCGCGCCCGAGCGTTCTTCTGGTAGGCGCCCTTGCAACGAGGCTGTCCGCCGCCGTCCATGCATCCTCCCGGACAGGCCATGACCTCCACGAATTGAACGTCCGACGCCCCGGCGAGCATGGACTCCACCACCTGCCGCGCTCCGGTCAGGCCGTGGGCCACGGCCAGCTTGACGGAGCCGAGCCCTGCGCCCAGGTCCACCTCGGCGCTGCGAACGTTGGCGTAGCCGCGCAGTTCGGCAAGCTCGATCCTATCCAGCTCGCGTCCGTTGACCGCGTGGTAAACCGTACGAACGGCCGCCTCCATGACCCCGCCGGTGGTTCCGAAAATAGCTGCGGCGCCGGAATAGCCGCTCATGATGGGGTTGTCGAAAGCCACAGGCTCCAGGGCCGCCAGATGCAAGCCCTCGCGTTTCAGCAACCGCGCAAACTCCCGCACGGTCAGCACCACGTCCACGTCGGCCCGGCCGTTCTGATTGAACTGCGGCCTGGCCGCCTCGTCCTTCTTGGCCGTGCAGGGCATGATCGAAACGACCCGCATCCTGTCCGGATCGACACCGACAGACTCGGTCAGATAGGTCTTGGCCAAAGAGCCGAAGCACTGTTGCGGCGAGCGGGTGGAGGAAATGTGCGGCAAAATCTCGGGGTAATTCTTTTCGGCGAAATTGATCCACCCCGGACAGCAGGACGTGAACATGGGCAGCGCCCCGCCGGACTTGATCCGCTCCAAAAGCTCGGAGCCCTCCTCCATGATGGTGATGTCCGCGGCGAAGTTGGTGTCCATGACCAAATCCGCCCCGAGCCGCTTGAGAGCGGCGACGATGCGCCCCTCGACGTTGGTCCCCGGCTCGAAGCCGAACTCCTCGCCCAGCCCCACGCGCACGGCCGGAGCGAACTGGAACACCGTAAACACGTCCGGATCGTAAAGGTAATCGACGACCCGCTCCGTGTCGTCGCGTTCGGCCAAGGCGCCCACCGGGCAAACCAGCACGCACTGCCCGCAGGACACGCAATCGGATTGCGCCTGAACGCCCCCGCCGCGCAGGCCGATTTCCGACGCCAGGCCCGAACCGGCGTACACCAGGGCGTCCACGCCTTGCAGGCTCCGGCAGATTTTCAAACAGCGCTGGCAGCGGACGCATTTGTTCATGTCCCGGACCACAGCCCTTGAGGAGTCGTCCCGGGTGCGCGCTTCGACCGCGTTCCGGAAGCGCCTCCGGGTTTGCTGCAAGCCCACGAACTGGGCGACGTCCTGCAACTCGCAGTCCCCGTGGCGGATGCAGGCCGCGCAGTCCTGGTCGTGGTCGGCCAAAAGCAGCTCCACCTGCAACCGTTGCATCTCCCTGACCCGGCGAGTCCGCGTGAAAATCGAAACGCCTTCGACCATCGGCGTGGTGCAGGCCGTGACGATGCTGCTCTTGTCCCGCCCTTCCTGGCGCATCTCCACCAAGCAAACCCGGCACGTTCCGGGCGTGTGGTTGATGTCGGACAGTGCGCACAGGGTGGGGATGAAATGGCCGGTTCTCTTCGCGGCCTGGAGGATGGTCTCTCCCCGCCGGAACTCGATTTCCTCGTTGTTGATGTATCCTCGCATGGGCGCCCCGTTGATTGCGTTGATTCGGCGAAAGCTCAAGCCTGGGGAATAGGCGTCTCCGTCACCACCGAGTAGATGCGGTAGCAGCGCAGGCAGCGTTCGGCCTCTCGGTAGGCCTGGCGGGTCGTGATGGGCTCCTCGACCTCGTCGAAACGCTGTTTGCGCACCTGCGGGTCCAGGGTCTGAATCTCGACCCGATACTTGTGCAGCACGGGGGTGTCGACCCATTCCTTCTTCAGGACTTTGAACTCGTTGATAATCTTTCGCATTCGACTTCGAGGAAAGAAGCGGACTCTCCCGTAGCGCAAATAATCGTGAATGCTCCGCGACGCTTTGAGGCCGGCGGCCATGGCGTGGATCAGGGTGGAAGGCCCAAGCTCGCAGTCCCCGCCGGCGAACACGCCCGGCCTGGAGGCCTCCAGGGTGTCGGGATCGGCTTCAACGCACCCCCATCGGTTCAAAGCGATTCCGTCCCTCTCGCTGACGGAAGAAGCGTCCACCTGCTGCCCGATGGCGGCGATCACGAGATCGCAAGGGAAATCCTTTTCCGATCCCGGAATCGGGGAAAGGGGCCTGCGCCCCCGCGCATCCAGCGCTCCCTGCTGCATGTCCAACAGGCGCACGCCCGTCACCTTGCCGTTCTCGCTGAGAATGCGCGCCGGATTGGTGAAAAAGTGAAAGACGACGCCCTCCTCCTCCGCGGCGTCTATCTCTTCCCTATCCGCCGGCATGTCCTCCTTGCCCCGGCGATAGACCAGGTGGACCTCGTCGGCCCCGACGCGCAAGGCCGAGCGCACGCAGTCCATGGCCACGTTGCCTCCGCCCACGACCACCACGCGGCCCGAGACGGACAAAGGTTCATCGAACTCCACGCGTCGATGGATTTTCAGCAGAAAATCGATGCCGGATTCGTAGCCGTCCAAGGCTGGGTCCTCGCCTTCGACGCCGAGGTCGCGGCCTTTGTCGCATCCCAGGGCCAAAAACACGGCCTTGAATCCCTGGTCGAAAAGATCGTCGAGATCGAAATCCCGGCCCATGCGCTGACCGTAGTGGAAGACGCCTCCCAGGCGGGAAACGATATCGGTTTCGTTGTGCAACACGTCCTTGGGGAGCCGGTAGCTCGGGATGCCGCAGGCGGCCATGCCGCCGGCCTCGTTTTTCGCCTCGAACACCTCCACCGGATAGCCGAACAGCAGCAGATGGTAGGCGCAACTGATCCCGGCCGGCCCGGCTCCGACCACGGCGACCTTCAGGGCGTCGGGTTGTTTCGTTGCGATGAGGTCCGGCGTGAACCACTCCGAGGACAGCTGCTCTTCCCTGTCGGCCACGTAGCGTTTGAGCGCCTTGACGCCCACCGCCTGATCCACGTTGTTGCGCTGGCAGGCCAGTTCGCAGAACCGGACGCAAACCCGGCCGCAGGTCGCGGCCATGGGGTATTTCTGCAGGATGACGCCCAGAGAGTGGGCCGGTTCGCCGTCCTTGATGTAATCGATATACCGCGGAACGTTGACTTTCGCCGGGCAAGCCTCGATGCAGGGCGCCGTCACGTAGCTCATGGAGTACTGGTCCGGCGCCGGCCCGCTTGCGATTTCGCTCTCCAACTGGTCCCGAAAATGCTCCAGGGCGGCCAAAAGCGGCTCGGCGCTGGTCTTGCCCAGGCCGCACAGCGACGTGCTGCGCACGTGGGAGGCCAGGGCGTGCAGGTTGTCCAGCAAGTCCGCGCCGGCCTGGCCGTCCTTCAGCCGGCCGAGCCAGTCGCGAATTAGTCCGGTTCCCACCCGGCACGGCGTGCACTTCCCGCAAGACTCCTCGGCCGCCCGCTCGGCGTAGCGCCACAACGCGTCGATCAGGCTCACGTCGGGTTCGAAAACCATGAAGCCCCGGTCACCGAAAAAGGCCTTGACCGGATTGCCCTCGTTGAACGCGCTGAACCCTTCGTAGGCCGGGTCCTCCGGGATTTCAAAAATCTCGCGTCCGCGGTTGTCGTAAATGTTGTTATCCCAGCTTCCATAAAGAATTCGCACGGTTTCGACCTCCCGTCCCTTCTTCGGGCAAAACCTCCAAACACCCGATTGGAGCGAGAGTAAGACAAAAACCGTCCGGCAACAACAGCATTCCCGCGCCAATACGGCGACATCGAGCGATCCCGGACGAACCGTTCGGAACAATCGGCCGGGTGTTTCAGTTGGAGCGACGTAGAGCGTTGCGAGGGGAAAGATGCAATCGGCTTGCTCGGAAACGCGCACACCGAAGCGAAGAAGTCCAGAAAAAACGCGGGGACGCCCTGAACGTTGCTTGAAATGCGCAATGGATGCATGCCCGGGTCATCCGAAGCCGTTGACCGGTCGATAAAAAAAGCCCGGCAAGGCGAACCTTGCCGGGCTTTGCGTCCAATGCAATCAGCGAATGCGGGTTAGCCGGCGAAGGCCTTCTCGAAGTTGGGAACGACCTGCTTTTTGCGGCTCATCACGCCGTCCAGCCAAACCGGATCGCCGGAGGTGGATACGCCGAAGGCCTTCTCCACCACGACGGGATCGTCCGAGACGATGAGCAGTTCGGTGCCTTCCTTCATGATGTCGGTGAGCATCAGGAACACGCTGTGGCGTCCCTCCGCCTTGACCTTGCCGATCTCCTCCTGCAACGCGGCCTTCACGCCGTCCAGGATGGACAGGTCCACGACTTCCAGCTGGCCGATGCCAACCTTTTTGCCGGACATGTCGAAGTCCTTGTAGTCGCGGAAAACCAGGTCGCGGATCGGCGTGCCTTCCACAGCGGACTTGACCTTGAACATATCCATGCCCAAAGCCATCATGTCGGTGATGCCGGCGATCTTGGCCAGTTCCTCGGCGGCCTTCTTGTCCGCGTCGGTGCAGGTTACGGACTTGAACATGACCGTGTCGGACAAAATGGCGCAGCACAAGGCGCCGGCGATGCCCTTGGGGATCTCCACGCCGTAGAAGTCGTACATGTTCTTCAGCACGGTGCCGGAACAGCCCACGGGCCAGACCCAAATCTCGATGGGGTTGGGAGTGGTCACGTCGCCCAGCTTGTGGTGGTCGACGATAGCGACGAGTTCAGCCTTGGCCAAGTCGTCCGGGGCTTGCGCCAGATCGGAGTGGTCCACCAGAGCAATCTGCTTGCCCTCAAAAGCATTCACAACTTCAGGGGCGGCGATGCCGAATTTCTCCAGTACAAAAGCGCTCTCGGGGTTCAAAGCGCCCTGGGCGACGGCCACGGCTTCGCCTTTGGTTTTGCTGTACAAATCAGCGTAGGCGATGGCGGCGGTGATGGAGTCCGTATCCGGATTTTTGTGTCCAACGACGTAAATGGCCATAGGTTTCCTCCTCCTAAAAATAATATGTCTGGGTATGTTGCTCAACGCATCCGAACGAATTGCACTCGGGTAGCATCATCAAAGAAGCAAGTCAATTGAAGCGGTGCGAGTCCAAGCGCCCTGCGGGTTTACTTTTTACGCAGCCCCAAAACCTCGCCGGCCGCGACGATGCCGTCCCTGCCTGCGCGGCAGACTTCTATGGCCAATTGTGAGGGCGGCTGGGTTCTGCCCTGTAAGGCTTTCAGCAGCATGGGCAGGTTCAGCCCCGTAAGCACTTCCAGATTGTCCCCAAGCAGTGACAAGGCGAGATTCGTCGGCGTTCCGCCGAACATGTCCGTCAACACCAGAACGCCAGCGCCGGCGTCCACCTGATCGCGGGCTTTGCGAATGCGCTCCACCATGGCGGAAGCATCCAGCGTAGACTCTACGCCCACAGCGCAACACCCCGTCTGGGGCCCCATGATGAACTGGGCCGCCTGGAGCAGGTCTTCGCCCAGGTTCAAATGCGTCACCAGCAAAATACCCGTCAACGGCCCGGCGTCCTTCTTGTCCATATCCATGCTCCTTGGCTCGAGACAGCAGTGAGCCCGGCTCAGCCCAACTCCAGATGCCGATGCTCCATGGTCGCGTTAAAGCCCAACCGGTTCAGTTCGGCGTGCATGCGCTCCGTCACGGCCACCGAACGGTGCCGTCCACCGGTGCAGCCCAAAGCGATCGTCAGCCTATATCGGCCTTCCTTGGCGTACAAGGGCAGCACAAAGATCAAGAAATCCAAGAGCTTTTGTATGAACTGCCGACCTGTTTCGTGTTCCAGTACATAGTCCGCCACGGATTTGTCTTTACCCGACAGCGGGCGAAGTTGGGGGTCGAAATACGGGTTCGGCAAAAAACGGAGATCAAAGACCAAATCCGCCTCGCGTGGCGGGCCGTACTTGAAACCGAAGGAAATCAGGTTCAGGCGGAGGCCTCCGCCCTGAAGCCCGTCGGATTGATAGCTTTCCTGAAGCTGGCGCCGCAGGTCGTGGATGGAGTAGGCCGTTGTGTCGATGACCAGGTCCGCGGTCTCGCGCATGGGGCTCAAAAGCCTGCGCTCCTCCTCCAAGGCCTGGTCCAGGCTGCGCTGCTCGGACTCCAGAGGGTGCGGACGCCGCGTTTCGGCGTAGCGGCGAAACAACGTTTCGACCCGGGCCTCCAAAAAGACGACCTTGGGCTTGACGCCGATCTGCTTCAGCTCCTGCAGGGCCTGAAGCCAGTCATTGGCGAAATCGAGCTGCCGGACGTCCATTCCCAGCGCCAATCCGCGGTATCGGCTGGAGTCGCGGCCCTCGAACAAGGAAACCAGCTTGGGAACCATGGAGGCCGGCAGTCCGTCCACGCAAAAAAAACGCAGGTCCTCGAACACCCGCAAGGCCGTGCTTTTGCCGGAGCCGGACAACCCGGTGACGATGACGACGGGGAAAACGCTTGAACGATTCACGCCGCACTCCTGCAGTCGCGGCTCACACCGCCGCTGAGTCAGGGTTCAAAAAAACTTCGGCCGCACGCGCACTGCGCACCGCTCCTCAACCAGCTTAGCTCGTGCAAGCCGTTTTTCTCGAGCCCTCCCGCGCCGTCCGAACGGTCCCGGCGCGTCGAGTCGGCGCTTCTCGTCCTCATGCTGCGCCCCCATCGGGCGGCGCGCCTGCTCAATGCCTAGAAACGAAGCCTTCTCACGATTCTTTCAACAATCGCCACAACCCGTCGCGATCTTCAGCCTCGGCGAAGGACTCTCGAAATTCAGGATTTTTAAGCAGTCTGGAAATGAGCGCCAGAAGACGAAGATGCAGCCCAGCGGATTGCTCCGGGGCCAGCACCAGAAAAAATATGGCGCACGGACTGTGGTCCAACGCCTCGAACTCCACTCCGGACAAACTCCGGCCGCAGACCACGACGATGCGCTCCAGGGACTTGAGCTTCCCATGCGGGATGGCTACGCCGTCTCCGATGCCTGTGGTGCCCAACTGCTCGCGCTCCATCAGCACCCGGAACGCTTCCTCCGAATCCAACTCCGGATGCTTGAGCTTCACAAGTTCGATCAGCTCCGTGAGCGCCTCAGACTTGTTGGCGGCTTTCAGGTCCGGAGCGATGAGATCCTGCTCCAAGTACTCAGCCAGCTTCATAATCAATATCCCGGGTCGATGACGCCAAAGTCGCCGTTCTTAAGCTTGTAAATGACATTGAGCCCCTCGGTTTCCGCGTTGCGGAACACCAGAAACTCCATCCCCGCCGAATCGAGCTGCATGGCGGCTTCCTCCACGGACATGGGTTTGGGCTCGTAGGTGTCGGAGCTCACGATGCTGCGTCCCTGGCCGCTCTCCGCAGAGGGCATGGTGAACACGTTGTGCCGAACGCCGCGCACGACCTTTTGGGTGCGACGCTTGCTTTTCATTTTTTCGCGCATCTTGCGCAGCTGCGCCTCAAGCTTGTCCAGCACCAAGTCGATGCTCGAATACATGTCCTCGGATTCCTGGTAGGCCGAAAGATTGACGCTGTCCGCCAAGAACACCACTTCCGCCATTTGCCGGAATTTTTCGACGCAAAGGGTCACCTGGACCTCGCTCTCCTCATCCTGTCCGATGTATTTGGACAGTTTCTCAAAGCGGGACCGGGAGTACTCCTTGAGGTGGTCAGACGGATCAAAGTTTTTGAAATGAAAGGAGATATTCATAAACGCTCCCTAGGAGTTCAGCCGATCCGGGCCGCTCCCGGACCGGATAGGGTTGAAGGTTAAAACACGGCTCTGCGCTTGGACGACGAAGGGATGTCCAAAGCAGTGCGGTACTTGGCGACGGTGCGCCGGGCGATGTTCACTTCGAGCACCTCTTTGAGAATCTCGGCGATCCGCTCATCCGACAAAGGTTTTTTCGAATCTTCCTCGCCGATAAGCTTCTTGATGATGGCTTTGACCGACTCCGATCCCACCTGCCCGCCGTCCTCCAGATCCAATGCGCTGTTGAAGAAGAACTTGAGTTCGAAGATGCCGTGCGGCGTGGACATGTATTTGTTGGTCGTGATGCGCGAAACAGTGGATTCGTGCATCTGAATGTCGTCCGCCACTTCCTTGAGGATCAGCGGCCGGAGCTTGGTCACTCCTTCCTCGAAAAACGAGCGCTGGAAGCGCACGATGGACTCGGCGACTTTGTACAGGGTTCGCTGCCTCTGGTACAGGCTTTTCATGAGCCACGCCGCGGAGCGCATCTTTTCCTGGTAGTAGTCGCGCTCCTTGTCGCCCTTGGGAGTGAAATTCTCGGAGTAGTAATTATTGAAGGACAATCGCGGCAGGCCGTCCTCGTTGAGCACCACCACGAAATCCTCCCCGTACTTGTAGACGAAGACGTCGGGGCTGACGTAGTGGGGCTCCCCTGCGTGATAGTGGGAGCCTGGCAGGGGATCAAGGCCTTGAATGATGTCCAGGTACTCCTTGAGATCCTCCATATCGATCTTGAATTTGCGCGCCAGCGGCTTGTAACGCCGTTTTTCCAGGTCCTCCAGATGGTCGCGCACCAAAGAGACCAGCACGGGGTCGTTGTTCAGGTTCAGCATCTCAAGCTGCACCAGCAAACACTCCTGCGGCGTGCGAGCGGCCACGCCCACGGGATCGAAACGCTGCAGGATGTGCAGCACCTCCTCGACCTCCTCCTCCGTGGCCCCGGCCATGGACGCCACTTCGGAGAGCTCGGCCTGCAAATATCCTGTGGGGCTCACATTGCCCACGAGGACCTGCCCGATCGCCACTTGGTGTTCGGACATGTCCGACAGGCGCATCTGCCACTCAAGGTGGCCCTCCAGAGAGGGCGCAGACGCCAGACGGGCCTCGAAGGACATGCCTTCCTCCGGCACCTCGGTCTCGCGCATTTGCTGCTTTGAAGTACTGGAGAACTCCCCCAGATAGTTTTCCCAGTCCGCATTGCGGACCAACAGCTCCTCCTGCTGGGATTCGCTGGACGGTTCCGAAGCGGCTTCCGAAGTTTCCTGCTGAGCCTCCACTGCTTCCGGTTCGGGGGACTCCTCCAGAAAAGGATTTTCCAGCAGCTCCTGCTGGACCGTATCCACCAACTCCAAACGAGAAAGCTGCAGCAGTTTGATGGCCTGCTGCAACTGCGGAGTCATGACCAACTGCTGGGTCAGCTTAAGTTGTTGCCTGAGCTCCAGTCCCATAGATATCGTCGCCAGTCCATTATGGATTACAATACAAACGCCTACACGATCTCCAGGCCCTCCCTCGGGTCTGAAGGTCTACCCCCGCCCTCGCCGATTGAATTATTCAAAAACAATGCCACAAAGGAATTTTCTCTGCAAGGGCGGTGACGCGGCAAAAAACGAAAAAACGAAAAAAGAACAAAGTATTAGGGAGATAAAAGCTTAGCTCCTCTGCTAGCGGACGGCGCAAAAGACGTCGGCGCCCTGCACCCGCCCACGAAAAGGGAGACGAACAGAAGGGAACGCCCGTCCGCTCCGACGGCTCCGCGGCGGAGCAGCGGCCGTCGACAGAAGGATTAAAGGCGAAAGCCTTCTCCGAGATACAGCCGGCGGGCGTGTTCATCCTTGACAATGTCTTCCGGAGAGCCCTCGAACAGGATGCGGCCTTCGAAGACCAGGTAGGCGCGGTCGCAGATGGACAGCGTCTCGCGCACATTGTGGTCCGAGATGAGCACGCCGATGGACTCTTGCTTCAGGCCGGCCACAATGCGCTGGATTTCGTCCACCGCAATGGGGTCGATGCCGGCGAAAGGTTCGTCCAAAAGCATGAAACGGGGGTCCAGAATCAGCGCTCGGGCGATTTCAAGGCGTCGGCGCTCGCCGCCGGACAGATGCACGGCCTTCTGGTCCTTGAGTTGATAGATGCCGAGGTCCTCCAGGAGTTTTTGAGCCTTGGCGTCGCACTCCTTGCGCGAAAGCTTGGCGTACTCCAGGATGATCAGCATGTTTTCCCAGACCGACAGCCGTTTGAAGACCGACGATTCCTGGGGCAGGTAAGACATGCCGAGCCGGGCCCGCTCGTGCAGCGGCAGGCCCGTGATGTCTTCTCCGTCCAGCGTCACCGAACCCGTGTCGGAGTCGACGATGCCGCAGAGCATGTAAAACGTGGTGGTCTTGCCCGCGCCGTTGGGCCCGAGAATGCCCACCACTTCTCCCTGGGAAACCCGTAGGCCGACGTCGCGCACCACAAGGCGGCGCCCGTAGCTCTTGGACAACTCGCTGGCTTCGAGAACGCTCACGGCCTGCCCTGCCCTGCGCCCATTTCGCCAGGGGCGAAGAAAATGGCTTCCACCCGCTTGTTCTTGCCTCCCAGCACTTCGCTTCGGTAGTCCTTCAAGTAAAACTTGATGACTTCTCCCTCCACGACATTACGCCCCTCGGTCAGCTTGGGTTGCTGCTCCATGCGCAGAATGCCGTTGTCCACGTCGTAGACCATGCGGCCGCAGGTTCCTTTGCGCCCCTGATAATTCAGGCGCACGTTGCCGGTGGCCACGATCTCCTTGATGCGTTCAACCTGCTTGGCGAGGTCTTCGGCGCCCGTCGACTCCTTGACGAACGTGGCGGACAGTTGCCTGGAGGTGATGGTCAAATCGCCGCGGACAATTTTCACCTGGCCTTCGAACGTGACGGAGCGCCCTTCGTCGGAATAGGTCATCTTGTCCGCCGTGATACGCACCGGAATTTGATCGTCCGCGGCGAATGATCCGGCGGCAAGGCCCAGGACCATCCACAGGACGGCCGCGGCCGCAAGCGCAACGCCTCGAGTCACTGTTCACTCCCTTCCGGCGCCGGGGCCGAGGCCGGTTCGGAAGCCGGCGCCGCGCCGGTTTCCGAAGCCAGTTCGTCCCGGCGGATCACCGCGGTGACGTTGCCGGTCGCCGTCATGGTCTTGTTCAACAAATGGATGACCGCCTTGTCGGCGTCCAGGTCCAAGCCGAATCGCTTCAGACTGACGGCGCCGCTCAGGATCAGCGCGCCGCCTTCGCCTTCGTAGTCCAGCCGATTGGCTTTGATGTCAAAAGCGTCGTACGATCCGGAGACCAGCTCCGACAAAACGATCCGGTCCTGCTTTTGATACACGGTCCCGGCTTGGGAGCCAAGATGCACTTCTTCCCTTTTTTCTCCGAGGAAATAGGTGATGCGCGGTTCGTCCAGGTCGATGAGGCCGTCCTGTTCGTGATAACGGCCGGTGTCGGCCTTGAGGCTCCACATGATCCGGCCGGCCTGGCCTTGGGTCAATTCGATGGCGTCCGCAACGATGTCGGCCTCGGGCTGGGATTCGGATGCAGCGCTTTGATTGGAAACGACGGGAGGCGGGGCGTCGTTGCCGGCGCCGCCCCGGCCAAAGAAAAAATACCCGGCGCCCGCCGCTGCGGCCAGCACAAGCAGCACGGCCAACAGCCGAGGCATACCCTAGCAGGTCCCCTTTTCGGATTCCGTGTCGGACTCCGCGCCAAGCCGGCTCCAGCAGCTCCACATCTCATCCAAAACACCTCGGGATTGCAGGAGGAAACGAATCGCCTCCCGCACCGCTCCGTTACCGCCGGAGCGCGTCGCCGTCCAATGGGCCGTCTCCAGCACCTCGGGTTGGGCGTTGGCCGGCGCCAACGCCAGCCCCACGCGGCGCATGATGCTCGCGTCCACCCAATCGTCGCCCATGTAGGCCACGGCCTCGGGTCCGACGCCGCGCCGGGCCATGATTTCCTCCAGCAGCGGCCACTTGCGAAGAATCCCGGAGTGGAACTCCCGCACTCCGAGCTCCGTCATGCGCAACCGCACGCAGGTGTGGTCCAAGCCGGTGATCACGGCGATCTCCAGACCGGCGGCCTGGGCGAGTTTGACCCCGAGCCCGTCCTGAACGTCGAACCGCTTGGCCACATTGCCCTTGGCGTCGTAATACAGGCCGCCGTCCGTGAACACTCCGTCCACGTCCAGCACAAAAAGCTCAATCTTGGCAGCGCGTTCTTCAGACGTCACGCAAGCGTCCTCCACAAGTCCAGCAATTGGCGCAACAACGCCTCCAGCCGGCCGAGCGGCCAGGAATTGGCGCCGTCGCACAGTGCCTTGTCCGGGTCCGGATGGATTTCCAAAAACACTCCGTCAGCGCCCGCAGCCACGGCCGCCCGCGCCAACACGTCCACGAACTCCCGTTGCCCCGACGACGCGCCTCCCGCGCCCCCCGGCAATTGCACCGAATGAGTGGCGTCAAACACGACAGGCCAGCCGAACTGCTTCATGATGGCGATGGAGCGCATGTCCACCACCAGGTTGTTGTATCCGAAACTCGCGCCGCGCTCCGTGAGCCAGACGGCCTTGCAGCCGGAGTCCGTGAGCTTGCCCACCGGATGCGCCATGTCCAGCGGCGCCAGAAACTGCCCCTTCTTCACATTGATCAAACGGCCGGTGCGGGCCGCGGCGGCCAACAAATCGGTCTGGCGGCAGAGAAAGGCCGGAATTTGCAGCACGTCCGCCACTTCGGCCACGGCCGCCGCCTGGTCCGGCAGATGAATATCCGTGATCACGGGCAGGCCGGTTCGGGCCTTGACCTTGGCCAGCCACTCCAACCCCTGGTCCAGCCCGGGGCCGCGGAAGCTGTCCAGGCTGGTGCGGTTGGCCTTGTCGAAAGAACTCTTGAAAACGGCCGGAATCTTCAGTCGGGAGGCGATATCCGCCACGGCCTCCGCGCACAGCAGGGCCAGGTCCAAAGACTCCAGCACGCATGGCCCGACGATGACGAACGGGCCAGCCTTGCTGGCCTCGAACAAAATTTTTGAGGACTCCTCCACTAACGGCCTGCCTTGTACGCCTTGGCCGCTGCGATAAACTCGCGGAACAGGGGATGCGGCGCCATGGGATTGGACTGGAATTCAGGATGGAACTGGCAGCCCAGGAACCAGGGATGCTCCGGAAGCTCCACGATCTCCACCAGGGTCTCGTCCGGGGACACGCCGGAAAGCAACAAACCTTTGGAGGTCAAAAGGTCGGCGTACTCCATATTGAACTCGAAACGATGGCGATGGCGCTCCTGGATCAATTCCTCCCGGTAGGCGTCGAAGGCCTTGGTTTCCTCGCGCAGCTTGCACGGGTAGGCGCCAAGGCGCATGGTGCCGCCGAGGTCGGAGGCTTCGTCCCGGCGTTCGGTGCAGCCGCGGCGATAGTCGTACCATTCTTTCATGAGGTAAATGACCGGATTGGCCGTCTTGGGATTGAACTCCTGGGAATCGGCGTCCTCCAGGCCCGCGACGTGCCGCGTGAACTCGATGACCGCGCACTGCATGCCCAGGCAAATGCCAAAGAATGGTATCTTGTTCTCGCGGGCGTACTTGATGGCCAGAATCTTCCCGGGAATGCCCCGGGCGCCGAATCCACCCGGCACCAGAACGCCGTCCAGGCCCTTGCAGTTCTCCTCCAGATTCTTGCGGTTGATCTCCTCGGAGTTGAGATAGGCGAGCTCCACGGAAACGCCGTTGGCGCCTCCGCCGTGGACCAGCGCTTCGTGCAGGCTTTTGTACGATTCCTTGAGGTCCACATACTTGCCCACAATGCCGATACGCACGGACCCGGTGGGATTGTTCAACCGGTGGACCAACTCCATCCACGGCTTGATGTTCGCATTCTTGGCCGGCAGCCGCATCAGGATGGCGATCTTTTGGTCCACGCCTTCCTGGTAATATTTGAGGGGCACTTCGTAGATGTTTTTGACGTCCACCGCCGTGAACACGGCGTCCTGCTCCACGTCGCAGAACAAGGCGATCTTGGATTTGAGCTCCGCGTCCAATTCGATTTCGGAGCGGCAGAGGATGATGTCCGGCTGAATGCCGATGGAGCGCAGTTCCTTGACGCTGTGCTGGGTGGGTTTGGTCTTGAGCTCCCCGGAGGTCCGCATGAACGGCACCAGCGTCAGATGGATGTAGAGAACGTTCTCCTTGCCCAAATCCTTCTTGAGCTGGCGGATAGCCTCCAGAAACGGAAGCCCTTCGATGTCGCCGACCGTGCCGCCGATCTCGATGAGCGCCACGTCTTCGTCGTTTTTGGCTACGGACAGAACGGCCTGCTTGATCTCGTCGGTGACGTGGGGAATGACCTGCACCGTGCCGCCCAGATAGTCCCCGCGGCGCTCTTTGGTGATCACCGAATGGTAGATGCGCCCCGACGTGAAATTGTTCAGCTGGCTCATGGGAACGCCTAGGTAGCGCTCGTAATGCCCCAGGTCCAGGTCGGTTTCGGCGCCGTCCTCCGTCACGTAGACCTCGCCGTGCTGAAAGGGGTTCATGGTGCCGGGGTCCACGTTGATGTACGGGTCCAGTTTCTGAATGGTGACCTTGAGCCCCCGCGCTTTCAATAAAGCGCCGATAGTGGCCGCGGCCAGCCCCTTGCCGAGGGAGGACAGCACGCCCCCCGTAATGAAAATAAACTTCGTCTTCATACTGCACCTTCCCGGCGGGTCTTCCGTTTGTTGACTTGGCCGCGGATTCGGCTCTATGCTGCCCGCGTTGTCTGGCTGGGAAATTGGCGCCCATCCACCCCCCTTGTCAAGAAAGCGAGTCAAGAACCATGGCCAAAGCCAAAGCGATCGTTATCACGGGATTCGGCACCAACTGCGAGCAGGAAACGGCCTTCGCCGCCCGTCAGGCAGGCGCCCAGGCCGACATCGTCTTCTTCTCCGACCTGACCGCGGGCAAGGCCCGGCTCACGGATTATAATTTTCTTCTTTTTCCCGGCGGATTTTTGGACGGAGACGACCTCGGCGCAGCACAGGCGGCCGCCTTGCGCTGGAAACACAGCGCAACAAAAGACGGAACCCCGCTTATCCAGGAACTGGACGACTTCCTGACGGCCGGCGGGCTGGCCCTCGGCATCTGCAACGGATTCCAGTTGATGGTCAAACTCGGCCTGCTGCCCGGCGCCTCGCCGCAGCGCTTCAAGCGGGAAGTCTCCCTCTCCAACAACGACTCCGCCCGGTTCGAAGACCGATGGGTCCACCTGAAGGTCAACCCGGCCGCCAACTGCGTCTTTCTCCACGGGCTTACGCGGTTGTACCTGCCCGTGCGCCACGGCGAGGGCAAAATCGTTGCGGACAGCGACGAAACCCTGCGCCGGCTGCAGGAAAAAAACCTGGTCGCCCTGCAGTACAGCCATCCGGAAACCGGCGAGCCCACGCAGGAATACCCATGGAATCCCAACGGATCGCCCCTGGCCGTCGCCGGGCTCACCGATCCCACAGGCCGAATCCTGGGCCTCATGCCCCACCCCGAAGCCTACAACCACGAAACCAACCACCCCGGCTGGACCCGTGGAGAAACCGGAACGCTGGGTGTGACGCTCTTCAAAAACGCGGTAAACCACCTGGAGTCGCGCTGACCTTTTGGACAAGAGCTGCGGGAAAGTCCTCCCTTTTACGCATAAGAAGGGGTCTTCCTTTCTCCCAGCCCTCCATCCTCTTTCCCATACAAAAATTTTTTTGTAAGGGAACGCGCCGTAAACCGGAGAAATGCGCCTTTCAGTCTTGGCGCCATCCGGTTCACCGGCCCTTCCGGTCTTCCCGCTCGATCTTCATGGCCTCGTCGCGGCCGCCGTCCTCGGCCAGACCGGCTGCGGCCATGGCGTTCTCCAAGCGCTTGGTGGCCCGCTTCAGAAAATCCCAAAACGACCCCATGTCCTGTTTCTCGAAGTAGACGGACTCCAACGACTCCGTGGCCTCGCGGATTTTGTCGCCGCCGTAGGCCGTGAGCAGAATGGTCCGGACGTCGGGCTGCAGCTCCTGGATTTTGGCGATGCACGCCAAACCGTCCATGTCCGGCATTTTCAAATCCACCACGGCCAGGTCGATGTGGCGACTCTTCGCCGTCTCCACGGCCTCGCGACCGTTTTCGGCCAGAAGAGTGTCGTAGCCCCGCAGCTCGAAACGCTCGCGCAGGCTTTTCAAAAATTCAACCTCGTCGTCCACCAACAATGCAATAGGTCGTTGCGACGCCATGTCTTGCTCCTTTGAATCTGCGTCAGGCCGTCCTGAGTTCGGGGGACTGCGCGCCCTCGTTCTTTCCCGCCTCGGCGAGCATGTGGTCGATCAACTGGGCCAGCTCCCGCGCCATCAGGCTCAGGTCGCGCACCGCTTCGAAAGACTCCGACATACCGTCCGCCGACTCTCCGGCGATCCGGTTCACCTCCGCCACCGCGCGGTTGATCTGCTCCGTGGCCGCGGACTGCTCCTGGGACGCCGAGGCGATCTCCTCCACCTGCTGCACGTTGTTCTCGGCCAGGCGCACGATGTCCTCCTGCGTCTCGCCGGTGGCGCTAGCCAGATTCGTCGACCGCTCCACCGCGGCCACGGTCTTGCGGACGCTTTCGTCATTGTCCCGCGCCGCGCCCTTGATGGCTTCGATGCTTTCTCCGACTTCCTTGGTGGCCTGCATGGTCTTCTCGGCCAGCTTGCGCACCTCGTCGGCGACGACGGCGAACCCCCGTCCCGCATCCCCCGCCCGCGCCGCCTCGATGGCCGCATTCAGGGCCAGAAGATTGGTCTGGTCCGCGATCTCGCTGATAACGCCCATAACCTCGCCAATGGTCTGCACCTGGGCGCCCAACCGATCCATTCCCTGGCGCATGTCCTCCGTCGTGAGGCGAACCGTGGAGATGGCCTCCACCGCCTCCTTGACCCTGCCGGCGCCCTCGGCGGCCTTGTCGCGGGCTTCGTGGGCGCTGCCCGAAGCGTGCAGCGAATTGCGGGCGACCTCTTCGATGGCGGCGCTCATCTGCTCCAGAGCGGTGGAAGTCTCCGTCATGCGGTCCTTCTGGACAACGGCCCCCTTCCGCACCTGTCCGATAAGAGCAGCCAACTGCTCCGAGGCCGTGGCGACCCGGGACGCAATGCCGTCCGCCTTGTGGGCCGCACTCTGCATGTGGCCAAGAAGTTGGGATATTTTGCCTTCCTGCTCTTGCGACTTCAACAGGGCGACTTGGGCCTTGGAGGCGTTGTCCTGAGCCTCCGCGCTTTTCTCCTCCACCTCGGCGAACCGCGCCTTGAGCTGCTGCACCATGGCGGCCAGATGTTTTCGAAGCGCCTCGAATTCTCCTGCAAAATTTCCTTCCGGCTTGGCGTCCAAATCGCCCGAGGCCACCTTGGCGGCGAAAGACTGCAACGCCCTCATGGACTTGGAGATGGACATGAGCACCCAGACGATGAGGAGCAACACCGCAACCACGACGCCCGTCTCCAGGGCGGCCGCGGCCAGTTTCATTTGGCGCGCCGTCCGCTGGAGCTCCTGGACGTAATGATTCTTCAACGTTTCGATGGCGGGCTCCAACGAGCGCGCGGCGACCATCAGTTCGCTGCCGACCTTTTCCTGCAACTTCTGATTCGCAACATAATCCGCGAAGGCGGCGTCGTAGGCGCCCAGCAAGTTGTACAGCCTGGACTTCAGGCCGTCGTCCAGCTCCGTGGAGGCGTCAATCAGCGACTTCAATCTGTCATTGGCCTTGCGGGCTTTCTCGAGATACGAATCTTTCAGGCGAAGCTGATAATTCTTCTCCTGCCGGCGCAACTGCAGCAGCGCGATGAGCATGTCCTTGTCCGTGAGCGGCTTGAATTCGGCCTCCAAGGCTCGGCGGACTTGATAAACGTCCAGCGCAAGCCCTCCTCTTCGGTCAGGCCCCTCGCCTGCTGGGCCGCCGCCATCTTTTCGAACTCCCCCAGATACCGGTCCATCAACTCCAGGACTTTCCGACCGGCGCCGGCGTTCTCGGGGTCTTGGAGAATGATCTTCTGAATGCAAACCTGGCCGTTGCCTATATGCTCCCGAACCTGGGGAATGTATTGGACCTTCGCCCGGAGCAGGAAATTTTTCTCCTGCCTTCTGGCCTGCATGACCTGGATGAAGCTATCTTCGGCCAGCTCCCGAAGGTTCATCATCCGCCTCGCCATCCTGTCGCCGACCACGTCTGCTGCGAATATAGCTGCAAACCCCAACACAACAACTAAAAATACCAGCCATAACTTGTTTCGCACGGACATGGGGCGCCTCCCATTTCGGCATTGTGGACTTTAGAATAATTGAAAGACGTTCAAAAATTTTCACGCAAATATTGCTTTCCATGAGCAACCATCGTGCCATGATCGATTACTTAATGGCGGCTGCACGTTCCAGCAGCGAAGGCTTTTCGCGCATTGCGCAATACGAGGCGAGTCTTCAAAGGTCGCGTAACTTGTAATAGGCGTTGCGCGATTTTCCCGACATTTCTATTGCGGGGCGCCCACTCCATGCGACGAAAACGACGCGGCCGGAATTCCATCGAACGAATCTGGCCCTGAGCCATCATGGAATGGTTATTGCTTTCCGTGGTTGGGAATTGCCACGTTTCGTAACCTTACGCCTTTATCGAAGGCCAAACAAAAATTTCGGAGTTCGCCATGGTCGGCGATCATATGCGCTACAACATCATCACTGTCGGTCCGGAAGCCACTCTGGGATTTATCCTGAAAATCTATGGCTCTCTTACAACCGTCTCGCGATTGACCTATGTCGTCGACAAAGAAAACAGACTCCTCGGTCTCGTCTCCATGTTCGATCTGATCCAAATCTTTCTTCCCATGTCCTCCGGCGAAAAACTCGACGAGCAGGGCATTAAGAAACTCGCCGTCACCACGCTCAATGACTATGCGGACCTTCCGGTCAAAGACATCATGCGCAAGGAAGTCGCGTCGCTTTCGCCGGCGGATAGCTTTCTCGCCGCCAGCAGAGTGGTTCAGGAAAAAAAAGTAACGGCCGTCCCCGTATTGGAGGACGGTCGTCTGGTCGGTGAAATTTCTCGCCGAACGATTCTTCAGTATCTCTCAACAATCTATGCTCAACAAGAAGCATCCTAGAGCATATTCCGCTGAAATGCCTAGGACTTCGGGACCCACAGACGGAATCTGGCGCCTTGGCCGGGCTGGCTTTCCAGGGTCAAATCTCCCCCCAGGCTGTGCATGATCCTTTTGGACACGGCCAAGCCCAAGCCGACGCCCTGCCCTGGAGGCTTGGTCGTGAAAAACGGAGTGAACAGCCGATTGGCGTCTTCTTTGGAAACTCCGGGCCCGTTGTCCGCAACCTCCAGGCAGGCGAAGCTCCTCTCGCTCCACCCGGACAGGCTGATTTCTCCATCGTGGTCCGGCGCGGCTTGAACTGCGTTCTGCAGCAAATTGATCACAACCTGGCGCAAAAGCGGAGCGTCTGAACGCGCCAGCAGCGGACTCTCCCAGAAATTCTTGTTCAATTGCACGCCGCGGCGACTGACGTCGCGCTCCACGAGCACGGCCATGTCTTCCGCCAGCGCGCGCAGATCCAGGTTCTGAATCACGGCTCTCGGGCTTCTCGCAAAATCCAGCAAGCGCCGGGTCACGTCCGAAGCTCGCCGGATTTGACTTTGAATGGAATCCAGGCTCGTCTCCAGTTCTTCGCGCACCGACTCCTGATCCGGTTGGGACATCAAAAAGGCCAGCAGCTCCGCCTCCTGCCCGATCACGGCCAGGGGGTTGTTGATCTCGTGGGCCACGCCGGCCGAAAGCTGCCCGAGGGAGGAAAACTTCTGGACACGAGCCAGGCTGGTGCGGAGCGTATCGGCCTCGGCCAGCGTCTCGGACAACTGTCGCCGGGCGCGCAGCAACAGGAAGCACAAGAGCACGGCGGTTGCTCCCAGCAGCAACGCCGCGACCAAAAGCCAAATCGGGGCGACAGCCAAACCGAGCCCGACGACGTCAAAAAATTCCCCGGCCGGTCCAGCGCGCATGTCGTCATTCCCCCATAAGGCGTTTGCGTTCGGCCGCCTTGCGGATGCGATCCAACAAATCGTCGATACGGAAGGGTTTGAGGACATAGTCGAAAGCGCCGAGGCTCATGCCCTCAACTCCCGACTTGAGCGAACCGTGGCCCGTGAGCATGATGACTTCAACCGTCGGGAACCGCTTTTTGATTTCGCCCAGCGCGGCGAGCCCGTCCATGCCGGGCATTTTGACGTCCAATACGACGACGTCTACGGGATGTTCGGCCAGATAGCCCAAGGCCGCCCTCCCGCTGGTGACGCCGAAGGCGTCCAGGTTGCGCATGTTGAACCGTTTCACGAAAAGGTTCACGAATTCCTCTTCATCGTCCACAAGCAACAGCCTGATTCGCTCCATGGCTACTCCTCGGCCGCCAGCGGCAGGTGGATGGTGAAGGTGGAGCCTGCTCCCGGCTCGCTCTCCACGCTGATGCGCCCGCCCATCTTCTTGATGATTCCATAACTGATGGACAAGCCCAGCCCCGTCCCCTCACCGGTTTTTTTGGTTGTGAAGAACGGATCGAAAATTTTGGACGCCATATCCTTGGGAATGCCGCACCCGTTGTCCTGGACCGAAATACGCGCTTCCCTGTCGTCGTAACCGGTTTGCAAAATGATCCGCCCCTGGGAATTCACGGCGTCCAGTGCATTCTCCAACAGGTTGAGCACCACCTGCTGCACCTGAGCCGAATCCGTGGTCACCAGCGGCAGATTCGAATCCAATCGCCGCTCCACCGTCACTTCCCGGTGCAAAGCTTCGTTTTCCAAAAACGCCACGGTCTGGTCCACCAAGGCGTTCAGATTGACGTTTTCCTGCATGGGCTCCATGCGGCGGGCGAAACCCAACAACCGATGGGTCACGTTGCGGGCGCGCTCCACGTGCTTGTCGATCTTTGCCAGCGAGTCCTCGATTTCCCCGAAATTCTTGATCGCCTCGGGGTCTTCCTCGGTCAGCAAATCCTGAATCCATCCGGCGCTCTCCCGGATCAAGGACAAGGGATTGTTGATTTCATGGGCCACACCCGCCGCCATTTTGCCCAGGGAGGCGATCTTGGAGGACTGCATCAGGGCCGCGTCGCTTTCCGCACGCCGCCGATCATATTCGTTGAGCTGGCGAATCATGGTCGAAGCGGTGAGCACGGCCCCGGTCAAGATGATCAGCGCTCCGGCCAGGACGATGCCGAAGGTTCGCCACCGGACGCCCACCAAGGGCGAAAGCGCCTCCTCCGGATTTTCCGCCACCACCAGCATCCAGTTTTTGGTTTGCAGCCAGGTCACGCCGGCGATCATTTGCCGGCCGTTCTCCACAAATTCGACCATGCGGAAGCCCGGGAACCGCCCCTGCCTCGGCAACACGGCCTTTTCCATCACTCCGGCCGCTCCGTGCGACTGTGTTTGCAGCTCCATGTTCTGATTGACCAGGAATGCGTCTCCGAACTCCCCGAGCTGGGAGCCGCGCACCAGATCGGTAAACATCTCCGAGTCGATGGTGGCTCGCAGAATCCAGGTCTGCACGCCTTCCTGCCGTTTCACGGCCATGATGATGTGCGGAAAACGCCGATGGCCCAGGAACACGTCCGAAACGTAGCGCCCCTTGGTCATGACGTTCTGAAACCACTCCTGGTCCGCATAGTTCAGCCCGCTCAATTTGTACGGGCCGGTGTAGGCGACATGCTCGCCCGACGCGTCGAAAACCCCCAAATCCACAAACGCGTTCGATGTGGCGGCCAGGACCTGGTAGACCTCCGCCAGATAGTCGGAGTCGGACATTTCCTTGTAGGTGTGCGTGTAAGCGATGTTCCGCAATTGGTTGACGTTTTCATTCAGGAACATATCCACGACGTTGCGTTTGTCCTCGACCATGATGCGCAGCGTCCGGGTGATTTTTTCCTCGAAAGCCTCCGTGAATTGAATATGAAAAAAAAGTCCCAATCCGAACAGCGGGATAAGGGAGAACGCCAGAATGGCTGCGACGATGGTCAGTTTGAGCCCGCTGTGCCCTGATTTTTCCATGAGGTCTCCTCAACCGCGCGACGCGCGTTGCGCGACAAAATAATGTCAATGTCTCTGCGCAGCCGTTTGAATTCGGCTTCGGCCCTGGCGTTGTCCGCCATGACCATATCCAGTTGGCGCGTATGTATGAGCAGATAGCCCAACATGGCCAAAGCATTTTCCATTTCCCTCACCGAAGCGCCCTCCAATCGGGCGACGACGGAATCCTCCCGATTTTCGGCGATAAAGCAGTAGCCTTCGAGCACGTCCGCCAGCAGGCGCGCCCGGCGCACTCGGCGACCCCGGTCCGCCGCGCCGCCCTTGAATTGGAACGACGCGAAGTTCTCCTCTGAAACCGGACAGATAAGCGCCTCCACCGTACAAAAATGGAACCCGAACCTGGACTGCAGGCTCATGAACTCGTCCGAAATCAGAAAATAATTGCGCATGGCCATGGCCGAACTTCTTCCCGGCTCCAGGTCCGGGTTGGAGGCGGCCTGAGCCACCACGCTGGCGAAGCCGCGCATGTCCAACGCCGGCGGACCGCTCCACGGCAGTTCGATCATGCCCCGCCACAGAGCCCGAAACGGACGGCAGGCGACCATCTCCACATCGAGGCGGGAGGAGCGGTTTTTGTCCGCAGGAGGCGCGGCGGGGGAAACCCCGCCGCCCAGGTCCACCACCCAATACTGGAGAGGCTTGCCCTGATACGACAAGCGAAGAGCCGAAGCCTGCGGAAAGCGGCGGTCGTCGTCCTCAGCGAACATCGCCTCCACGGCCTTCTCATGGCAAAATCTGGTCACGTCGTGCAGACTCTGGAAATACCCGGGATCGAACAGGGGGCTGTCCGGATCGATCAACGATAGCGGAGTCGTCAAACGAGCGGCCCGCAACAAGGCGTCGTGCACCGGCGCGCCGACCATGACCCGCGGAGACCGGGGTTTGCGGGACAGCAACTGCGAGCGGTCGCCGGACAACACCACGCCCCTGTCGGCGTCCACCGTAACGACTTCGGCGCGCGCCAGAGCCGCAATGGCGCCGGAAGCCCCAAACAAGGCCGGCGTTCCCATTTCTCGGGCCACGGCCGCCAAATGCCCGGCCGCGCCGCCAAGTTCGGCCACCACGGCCGAAGCCCGGTCCAACAGAGACGCCCAGGCCGGCAAGGCGTTGCGGACGACCAACACCGCGTCTTTCGGAAGCCGCAGGGCGTCAGCCTGCTTACGGACGATGTAGGGGCGTCCGACGCCGACTCCGGCCGAAGCGGTTACACCGTCGGACAAAAGAATATCGGACTGCGCCACCTCCAGCTCGGCGTAGTCCATAGGCGTCTCCGGCATTCTGAGCGGACGGTTCTGCAAAATAAAAAGCCGACCTTCGCGGTCGAAAGCCCACTCCACATCCTGGGGAGCGCCGAAATGGCGTTCCAACGCCAGAGCCGCGCGTGCGACTTCCAGCGCTTGCTCCGGCTTCAGGCAGGGCGCTCCGGCGACGTCGCCGGGAGAATGCTCATAGGCCAGGCCCTCCCCTCGGGCCAAAACCAGTTTCGTTTTTTTGCTCCCGATGCAGGACATGGCGATCTCCAACGGCTCCCTGCAGATGCGGTAGACGTCCGACTCCGTCGCTCCGTCCACCACGGCCTTGGGCATCCCGAAGACCGCGTGAACGAATACATGCTCGCAACGCCCCGTGGCCGGGTCCGCCGTGTAGGCCACGCCGCCGGCCGCTGCATCCACCATGTGGATCACCATGACGCCCATGGGCGCGTCCTCATCCCGCAGTCCGCGCGCCAGACGATAGCTCATGGCCGTGACGCCGTACTTGGAGGCTATGACCTCTTTGTAGGCGGCGGCGACGTCCTCGAGGCCGACGTTCAACACGGAGCGGTATTGACCCGCAAAAGAATAGGCCTCGCCGTCCTCGCCAACGGCCGAGGAGCGAACGGCCAACCGCAAGGCCTCGCCCGTCTCCAGGCGTTCGGCCAACCTGGCGCAGGCGGCGTTCAACTCCAGCGCCAGGGACTCCGGAAGCGCGGAGCGCATCACAAGCTGTTGCAGGCTGGAGGACAAGGCATGGGCCTCGTCCAAGGCTTTCGCTCCCGCTGCCTGGATGCGCCGGTCGATCTCCTCGGCGAGCCCGTCGGAGGCCATGAATAGCGCGTACGCCGCCGTAGTCGCAGCAAACCCGGGAGGCGTGCGGAATCCCAGACGGCCGGCCTCCCCCAGATTGGCGGATTTCGCGCCCACCACGGACGCCATGGCGCAGTCCACACCCTGGAGATCGAAAATCAACGGGGCCTCCGAGCTCGGGCCGGGCTCCCGGCGCAGGACGTCCGCCAGTTCCTGTTGGATCGCGCGGAAGGCGGCCTCCAGTCCCGGATAACGGCCAGGAGCGAGCGCCTCGACCTGCTGGACCATTTGCAGAACGCGAACGGCGACCTCGGTGCACAGGCTGCGCACCTGATTCATGGTGAACGGCTCGGTCCCGGCCGCGAGTTCATCGATCGCCGCCATGGCCCCGAGCGCCTGGTTGTTGGCCGCGAGAAGTTTGCGGAAGGCTTGGCAACGCTCCAGCAACCGCGAAGCGTGAAACGCCTCGTCTGCGTCGTTCGCAGCCTGAGAGCGTGAAATCATTCTCCTGAAGGCAGACCAAAGCCCGCTCATGGCGCCCCTCTTCGAGGTTAGGCTGAAGAATCCAGCGGCTGGCGCTCGTCCATGGCCTCGTGCAGCTTGGCCAGCAACTCCTCCAATGCGACGGGTTTCATGAGGTAGTCGAAGGCGCCGGAATCCATCCCCTGTACGGCCGTGTCCAGATCGGCGTGCCCGGTGAGCAGAACCACGACCATTCCGGGCTTGCGGCGCTTGATTTCCTGCAAGACCTGCAAGCCGTCCATGCCGGGCATCTTCACATCCAGGACCACGGCGTCGATCTCTCTATTGTCCAAAATATCCAAGGCCTTACGGCCGGAATCGGCCACGGCCGTATCGATGCCGCGGTGAACAAGCCGCTTACCCATCATCTCCAAAAATTCCGTCTCATCGTCCACCAACAGCAGTCTCATGACGAGCTTCCTTGTCGCCCGCGCCCTGCCTGGGCGGCGCAACCCATGGCAGGGCCGGGCTCGGGTTGGGGCAGGTTTCAAACCCCTTTATTGGCCGGACACGCCCGCCTGGCGAAGTACGGACTGCATTTCGGCCTCCATCCTGCTCAAAGCCTGCACCGTCTCAGGGGAGAATGACGGCTGAGCCTTGAGCAAAGTTAGCTTCTGGCTGATGTCGTAGAGCGTCGTGCGCAACAAAATCTGATCCATTTGAGCGGGAGCTTTCTCCAATTTTTCGATGCGCTGTTGCAGCTCTGCCGAAGACGTCCCTAAAGCGGCGATCTTGTCCTCCAGCGCGTCGCGCTGCGCACGCAGGTCCTGGACCAAACCCGCCAGGGCTTCCTGGGACGAGGCCACGCGGCGCTCCACATAAAAAATTCCACCCACCGCCAAAACAAGGACCAAGACCAGCGCAAAAAACACGGACGTGAACGTACTCCGATCACCGGGACCGTTATCTTCCAGGGCATCCCCGTATTCGCTGCGAACCCTCTTCACGATTCCCAGACCCATGGTTCTCTCCTTCGTAGCGTTTTTTCGCTCCGCCCAACCGTAAGGCGGCGACCATGCAGCACCTCTCATTCCGCCATCGAATTGCAGCGTCGGTGACGCGCTATCGCTCTCCGTATATGAGCAACCAGCGTGCCCTGAAAAATTATATTTTTATTTTTCAGCGTATTAGAGGTTGTGTAAAAAAAATGGCGCCGATTGCCTCTTGCAAATTGCGCGATTTAGGAGAATAAATTGCGTGACGATTTCGCATCGCGCAATGATTGTTCAGGGGGGAGGAAACGTGATGGAGGGGGAAGGGGCGAACAAGCATCGTGTCCCACTGCGGTTCATCGAGGCGATCCGGAAGGGACGCATCAGCTTCAAATTGCTGGTGGTGTTGATTCCGGCCGTGGTCGCGCTTCTCGCCGTGACCGGCTATGTGACCTACATTTTCTCCAACAATTTTCTAAACAACGCCTTGCAACGCAGCGTTCAGTTCCAGACGCTGGGTCTGGCCCGGGAACTCGGCTCTTTCCTGGAGCGTTCGCGCGACGACCTGCTGTTCATCGCGGAGGACGCCCCCGCGGCGGACGATCTTCCGGCGCGCCTGTCCCACTTGGACCGCATTCGCCCCGGCTGCTATCTGGAATTGGCCTATGTCCCCTTCGACGGCGACTCCAAACCGGCGTACTGCATTCTGGCCAATGGAGCCGCCAGAAGCATCCAGGCGTTCGGCCCGGACGGTCCCTCGCCCGACCCCATGGCTTCGGCCCGCGCCGCATCAAAGCTACCGCCTTTGACGGTGCGCATCGAACCCGTGGCGCTGGTCGAAGTCAGGCCCCAGCCGGACGGCGCCTTGCTGCGGGAGGAGGCCATACGCTTCACGGTCCCGCTGCGCCAGGACAACGTCGTCAAAGGCGCCTACCTGCTTTCGATCAAGGCCAAGCGATTGAGAGACCTCTTGTCCTTGTACAATTCCGAAGACTCACCCCTCTGGGCGGTCCCCCGCAGTCCGGAAGTCCGCTACTCCTATCTATTCGATGCAGATGGGTGGATGATCTTTCAATCCGCCGATCTCCACAAACCCAACCATGAAATGGCCACCTACCTGGCGCGGGCCGGTTATACAGGGACCCTGGGCAAGCCGGGCCAACCCATGGCTTTTCGCCCGGAATCAAAGTTCACCGAATACTGGCGCATGCACGCCGAAACCCTGCAGGGGCGACACGGCGTCATTGAAGAGCCGGAAACAACAGCCTATACGCCGGGTTTCGGCAAATCCTACTTCATGGGATACGCTCCCGTCCTGTTCAGCCCCACTCCCGGCGGAGCGCCCGTAATCTACGCCGGGCTGGCCAACATCGACAAAAGCTCTTTGAACCTTCGCGCCGGCTACAAACACATCGACGTCATGTTCATCATCACGTTAGCCACGATCGTTCTGCTTTCCCTGGTGACGTATTTCCTGGGCAGAACCATCACCCGCCCCATCATCCGGCTGGCCGCCGCGATGCACGATATCCGGGCCTCGGGCAAGCTCACGGAAATCATTCTGCCCGACTACGACGCGGAAACGTCTTCGCTAAAAAACGCCCTCAATGAGATGATCCGGACGGTGCGCCGACAAATGACGGAGATACGGGAGCGCGATGCGGCCATCGAGGGAGTCCAGGCCAGACAACCCGCGACCTTCGACGCCGCGGCGACGGACCTGTCCGAAGACGAGCCCAAAGAACTTCTGGGCGTGGGGCCTCTCCTGGACGCTTTGCGAGCCGACGTCCGCAAGGCCGCCCAAGTGGAGGCGGACGTACTCATCGTCGGGGAAACCGGCACCGGCAAGCAGCTCGTCGCCGAGGCGGTGCACCGTTTGAGCCCGCGTTCTCAAAATCCGTTCATCGCCATCAACTGCGGCGCGTTAGACGAGAACCTGCTGTTGGACAGCCTCTTCGGCCACGTCAAAGGCGCTTTCACCGAAGCTCGCGGCGATCGCAAGGGCGCCTTTCAGGAGGCGCAGGGCGGCGTTTTGTTCCTGGATGAAATCCAATCCGCCACTCCCAAGGTGCAGCAGGCCCTGTTGCGCGCCATCGCCATGCGCAAAATCAGGCCGTTGGGCAGCGACCGCGAAATCGACGTCAATGTGCGCATTCTCGCCGCATCGAACGTGGATTTGCGGGCCATGATCCGGGAAGGCCAATTCAGGGAAGATCTCTACTACCGGCTCAAGGTCGTCACCATCCACACCCCGCCCCTGCGCACGCTCAAGGAGTCCATTCCCATCATGGCCATGAGCTTCCTGCGCATGGCGGAGGCCCAGGCGGGACGGTCCAAGCTTGTGTTGAGCAAGGGAGCCCTGGAGAAAATACTACGCCACGACTGGCCGGGCAACGTGCGGGAAATGAAGCACGCCATGCTCCGGGCGGCCATCATGTCCGAGGGCGCTCTCATCCAGAATGAAGACATTCGCCTGGACGAGGAGACCGCCGAACTCCCGCAGGAAACGGTCTTTACCTGGCCGGAGGAGTCCCAGCCGGCCAGTTTCGGAAGCGAAACGTTTGCCGACCAGAGCTTCGCTCCCGTCGAAAGCGGCCCCGAGCCGGCGTCCGCCCTGCAGGAAAAGGCCCCCAAAACGGAGTTGGACGGGCTCAACCCTCGACAAAAAATCGCCCTCAGAGCCCTGGCCGACACGGAAAGCCTGACCCGGGCGGACTACCAGGCCATGCAACAGGAAACCATCTCGCCCCGCACCGCCCTCAACGACTTGTCGGATCTCGTGGAGCGCGGACTGCTGGTCAAACTCGGCGCAGGACCCAGCACCCGTTATCAAGTCAATTTCGGAGCGGTTGCAGCAAAACACTCCTCCAAGGAATAACGGGGCGCGCAGTTGATCGAAGGCTCCGCTGGCGTCCCGCCTTTCGGCGACAAGCCGCCCGCGCCGCAATCGGTCGTGGATTCCAAAAACGCTTTCCGCCCGCCGATCACTCGGGATCAGGCCCCCTTCTCCAGGGAGGATTCCACCGCCTCGCCGGACGAAACGACCACATAACGCGTCGCCGGCCCGCGTCCCTGCCTGGTCAACAATCCCCTGCGCACCAGATCGTTCAGATCGTGGATCGCCGTGCGGGCGGGCAACCCGTCTCCAACGATCTGCTGATACTCGTTGCGCGTGATGACTCCTCGCCGCGAAATCTCCGACAAGGCCGTCGCCTGGCGGGAGCTCAAGCCGTTTTCTATCTGGAGAACGGCGGGACGCCGAGCATTGAAGGCTTTTGCGTGCAAGACGCCATCCCCATGGCGGTCGATTGGCATACTGGAAGTTTGCACCCCTTCCGCGCCATGCGCATGGTCTCCGGACGGCGCAACGCCATACGCCCCGTTGGTCTGGATGACCGCCGGTTCACGCAACTTGCCGGCGGCGCTCGGACTCATAGCCTCCTGTTGCGCGCCTCTCTGTAAGATGCTGTGGACGGCCTCGCCCACCCGGCGCGCCTCCCGACAGGGCGCGCGCGCAGCCCGATCCGCAGCCGCCAAGGCGTCGTCGTCTTGCAGCGCATCGGCAAGCTCCCGCAGGGGCCTGGCCGCCAATTTGTGCGCCACGGCGAGGCAGACGATCAAGACGACGAAGCCCGCCAAGGCCAGCAGCAACGACAAAGGATACAAGACGCCGGGCGCAACGCCGCGGTGGCGGTCCGTGTACACCACCACGCCCACCGGCGTGAAGGCTTGGTCGAGCCCCGGAAGGCGCACCGGGGCCACGGCGGACACGCCTCGGTCGTCCGGCCATTGAACAATTTTCGCCTCGTCGCCGTTTTCCGATAAGACGGCGGCCATCATCCGCCAATATTGCCCATGGTCCTCCATCGGCCGAAAAGCCGAGGCGTACCCGGGCTTGCCCAGGGCGCCTCGCAGGCCGGTCCGGGCCAGATACGTCTCCAAGCGGCTGTCCGGCTCTCCCTCCGGGCCGGATTGAAAAAGAATCCAGCCATCCGCATCGGCGAACCATGCGAAGCGCTCGTCGCTCCACCCTCCGGCCGCGGCGTCCGCTTTGGGAAGCGACGGCAATTTGTTGCGCAGCGCACGGGCGTCCAAAGACAAAAACAGGACGCCGGGGCCTAAGGCGGTTTCGTTACGGGGCAATGCGAATAAAAAAAACGGCGCGGCGCTTTCCCCGCTCAGAGGCGCGCCGCCCCCGACGAAACGCACGCCGCCCTGCAAGGCTTCTCGTTGGCCGCCGGCTCGCAACGCATCCATAAGACTGCGTCGCAGCCCGGGCTCGAAATATTCTCTAAGTTCGTCGGCGCCATCGGCGAGAAGCGTGGGTCGGCTTAGGTCGTCGGGGACCCAAAACAATGCGCCGTAGGGCGCGGTCCGAATCCGTCTCCAATCGGCGAACCGTTGCGCCCAGCCTCGCCCGTCCGGGGCGCCTGCGGCGACCAGGAGCAAATCCTGGCGGCAGGTTTCCAGCACGGACTCCAACTGGTGGGCGCACTCTTCGGTTCTGGACTGGACTTCAACCCGCCGCTTCTCCTTTTCATTCGCATCAAAGAGACGCTGGGCGCTCAGGAAACAGCAAAGCATGACCAGAGCAACGGCCGGAGCCAAATATAAAGCCGTCTTGGTCACAAGCCGCGACGGCCGGGTGGTGGTGGAGGACTGGTTCATTGCACGCTCCACTCCCATAAAAGCAAAAACCAGACCTGCCCGCCCAACCCAGCTGTAATTCAAAATTTATCATTTTATTTCAATAAGATAAAATATAGAAAATACGCGCAAAAATCGATCGAATTCACGCAAATCACGCAATCGCAGCAGAACGACCGTCCGATCGTTCATAATTTTTTTGGGCGTTGGCGCTTGGAAGGACGCGTCAGGAAAAAGCGGAGCGCGAAGCGCCCTCACCATGGGATAAGAATGGATAGAGGCTTGCTCCCATTCGTCTTGGTCCAAGTCTTTCGTCAAGCTCCAACCACGGCGACTCGTGCAATGAAGGAAGGAGGAAGGGCGGTTACTGCTCGGCGTCCTGTTTCTTTGCAAGCGCCTCATGCAGCACAGCGCCGACTTCTTGTTCATGCGCGAGAAGGAGCTCGCGTTCATTTTCGCTGAATGCGCGCATTTTCTTCACCATTTCTTGCTGCTCGCGAATCAGTTCATCGAACTCGCGATGGATGCTTTCCTTTTGCTTCTCATCTATGGCGCCGTCCCGCAAAAGCCTTTGGCGGGTGCGGTCCATATCGGCGATACGCTTCTCCAGCAAAGGAAGCTCCTGCTCCAGGCTGATGGCCATATACCCCAGCATGACGCGCTCCATGATCCATTGCAATCTGGCCGGATCCACGCCTTGGGACGAAAGAAACCTCTTGGCCTGGTCGTCCGTCACCGGCTTTTCCTGGGCGCTGGCCCATTTCAGATAAGCCGGATAAACCTCCAGAAACAACTGGATGTCCTGGTCGGTCAACGAGGCGTTCCTATGTCCGGCCGGGGCGTCCGAAGCCTCTCCGGAACACCCCGCCGCGTAGGCGAGAAAAAGAATCATCAATACGAGCGCCGCCGTGCGCATCAGCCACCTCCTGCAGGGAGCCGCTTGGCTTTGCAGCCAGGATAAGGCATAAATACTTTCGGCCCCGGACGCAAGTGTTCGCATTGCGTCCGCTCATTATTACGGTAGCTCAAGCGACGCCGACGCACCGCGAAACACGGCGCGGGCTCTGTTGAAAGACAGACATACAGCAGAGCGCTCACATACGCATTTCTGTCGGCGCATGTTACGCCAAGGCGAAAGGCGGCCGGGCGGCAGGAGAAAACGTGGACGAACGCCCCAAAGACATTGCGCTCATGCACCTAGCCTTGGCCGAGGCCGAGGCCGCAGCCAAAGCCCAGGAAGCTCCGATCGGCGCCGTCATCGTGAATGAACGCGGCGAGGTTCTGGCCAGGGCCGGCAACGGGACCGTCACCCTGAACGATCCCACGGCGCACGCCGAAATCCTTTGCCTGCGCCGGGCGGCTCGGGAGATCGGCAACCACCGCCTCACGGGCGCCACGATGGCCGTGACCCTGGAGCCGTGCATCATGTGCGTGGGGGCGATCATCCAGGCGCGCCTGGCCCGGGTGGTGTTCGGCGCTTTCGACCCCAAAGCGGGCGCTCTGACCACCCACATGGACGGCGCGAACCTCCCCTTCTCCAATCATCATTTCGAAACCACGGGCGGAATATTGGAGCAGGAGTGCGCAGGGATTTTGCGCGAATTCTTCCGGGCGAGACGCAAGCAACATCTCAACGGCGCCCCGTTTTGAAGAGGAGTCCGGGGAAGCAGCTTCTTTCAAAAAATTTCTCCCCGGGAAACAACCTTAGTCTGTCGGCTCCTCCGACGTCGCGCCTTTCCGGAAGCCGGCTTCGGCAAGGCCCTGGCCAACCTGCTCCGACACGCTCACCAGATGCAGGTCGCGCTGCGGGTACGGGATCGTGACGCCATGTTCCTTGAAAGTGCGCCATATGGCGCGAAGCGCATCGCTGCGAACGCGGCCGAGCCCGCTTTCCGGGTCCTTGATCCAGACACGCAGCTCCAAGTCGATGGAGTCCGCCCCGAACTGCCGCACGACGGCCCTGGGCGCCGGGTTCTCAAGGATGCGGGGCACGCTTTTAACGCATTCCTCCAAGAGTTTCAGGCACTCCTCCACGTCGGATTCGTAGGAAACGCCCACCGGAATGCGAACGCGGACGTTGGAGGACGAATACGTCCAATTCACCACGTCGCTGATGATGAATTTTTCGTTGGGAATGAGGTATTCCTTGCCGTCCCGGCTGGTCATGGACACGAACCGGGCGTTCATGGATTTCACCTGTCCGTAGATGTTCGAAACCTCGATGGTGTCTCCCGGTTTGATGGAGCTTTCCAGCAATAAAATGACGCCGGAGATGAAATTGGAAAAAATCTTCTGCAATCCAAAACCGATGCCGACGCCAACGGCGCCGCTGAAGACCGTCACGCTGGTCAGGCTGAACCCTATGGATTGCAGGGCGATGACCAAGGCCAACAAAAACAAGAGAATATGCGTTGCCTTGATCCAAAGAACTTGCAGCGAAGGCGTCAGTTGCGAGGAGCCGGCGATGCGGCGTTCGAGAAGCTTGGAGACGAACTTTGCGAGCTCCAACAGAATAACGACAAGCACCAAGCCCTTGATGACGGAGTAGACGGACAGGTCGGATTCACCAATACTAAAAGAGAGTCCGCTCAAATAGTCGGTGACCGGGTGCAGTACGCCGAAAACGCTCAGCACGGCGGCGACGATGGTCACGATCTCGATAAACCGGCCGATGATCCGGTTTTGGATCAAGGACGAACTCATGCGGATGACGGCCACGAGCAGACTTAGGCTCAGGCCGATCCGAAAGGGAGAATAGACCTGGCCGGCCAGTTTGGCCCCCACCATGCACACGCCGAAGAGCGCCGCGGCGATCAAGAGCCACAACAACCGCGACCAGGTTCGCAGCACCGGCGCCAACTGCGCGGCGCCGCGTCCCGACTGCAAGGCCTGCAAACGCGCCTCGGCGCGGCGTTGCAGCCTTCGGCCGACAGCCCAGGCCGCAACCAAAACAACCACGCACAGCGCGACCGCAACGCCCACCTCCCACTGCAGAACGTCGGCCTTCATCCATGCGAGCAACCTTTCGGCCAGGGCCTTCAAATCAATAACCATGCAAAGCAACTCCTGGTCTGATGCGTTTTCCAGCCGCCTTCAACTCGGGAACATCATGCGGGCGTACCACAGGATTGAGGCAAAAAAACCGTGTGTGACAAAAAAACATTTATCCGTACTGCTTGCGCCACTCGTCCAGAAACAGCACGGTGGTTTCCAGTTCGGACAAAATTCCGCTCCGGGAGCGCACGGCGTGGGCCGCGTCTTCGAAGCTTGCGTCCGCCGGCAGGTTGAGCCGCTCCAGCAGCGCCGATACGCCTCGGGCCAAATCTTCGGGCAAATCAGCCAGCGCCCCCACGGCCGCCTTCGGCTTGGGCCAGCCGTTCAACCGCTCGGCCGCGAACTCCATCAAGGCTTGCATCCGGGCTGCGTAGGTGTGTTCGGCGAGCGCTCGCTTGCGCGACCGCCGGGCCATGTCCAGACGCTCCTCGGGACGCCCCTGGTAGTAGTCCACCATTTCCACCATCTCCTCAACGGAGTGGAAGACGGCCAATTCATCCGGTGCAAACAGCTCCGGCAAAAGCTGGCGATGGTCCACCACCTGGAAGGCGCCGCAGCCGGCGAGTTCGAAGGTGCGGGGGTTTACGAAATCGCCGCCCGTCACGATCCGGTCAGCCTGGATGCTGGAGTGGAGGTTCAGGTTGACGTCCGTGGCGTTGAAGATTTTGACGCAATCTTCGCTGGATATGCGCGCACCGCTGAGCTGCACCAGCGGCTCCAGAATGTGGTCGCCCTCCCATTCCGTGCCCCAAATTTTGAAATCCCGTCCCACAAACCGGCGGAACGCCATGCGTCGGTTCGGGTAGCCGGCGCCCATAAAGGAAAGTTTGGAGCCGAACTTGCGCCGCTCGCCCGGGGTCAGCTCCAGAGGGCGATGGACGTCCGGATGGCAGGCCAGCGGCAGATACAGGGCGTTCGGCTGGCCCACGGCCTCCAACTGTTCGAGAAACACGGACTTCTGGATCACGGCGAAAAGGTCGTAAAACGGCGCGAAGGATTGCCAGTAGGTAAACAGGCGGAAGTCCTCCACAAACCACATGGCCGTGGGAACGCCGTCGCGCTTGAGCCGCTTGAGGGTTTGATGCGTCAGCGGCGCCTGGGCCAGGGCCAGCACCAAGTCCGGCTCAAAACTCTCCACTTTGGCCTGAACGGCCGACGATACGGTCTGCAAATAACTGTTCTGCAGATAGCCGAGGCGGTCGGACGTGACCTTGAGCCGGCTCAGGGCCTGGTAGGCCGAATAAAAATCCGGCGCTTCAAAAGGCTCCGCCGTGTGTCCCAGCTCCCGCAACGCGGCGACGCAGAACCGGGCCACGGGCAACGAGCCGCCATACAACGGCAGAACAACCAGAATGCGCAGGCGCCGCATGTCATTCGTCTCCATAACGCAACATCCTCCGGCGGGGCGCGGTTCTCCGGGGCCTAGTCATCCAGTCCCGCTCGCAATACACGCGGTTCGCAAGGACGGCGGCGCCGGCGCCCGGAGCGTCCCGCCGGCCCAAATGAAACGCCAAAAACTCCCGCAGCCGGCGCCGATCCTCGCTTTGAGGCGCCTCCCCGGCAAAGGGTTCGTAGGTTGAACCCAGTTCGTCGAAAGCCGTGCGCAACCCCGCCAGGCCGTCCACGGCGCGCTCCGGCCGCATGGTGACGGCCAACCGCAGAAATTCCCGGGAGGCGAAAGGCCGCAGACAGGCGATGTCCCAGGGGCAAGGTTCGCTCTCCAGGCACGGCGCGCACTCGGCGACCGCCTGCCAGACCACGTGCCCCTCCCCCACCGGCCCGGTCTCGAAGGCCCAGGCCGAGGACAGGAAAAAGGCGGTGACCGGAACCCCCAGGTGCGCGGCCAGATGCATGACGCCGGTGTCCGGGGTCAGCACACCGTCCAGCCCCGCGACGACGTCCATCAACTCGTCCAAATTCGTCTTGCCGGTGAAGTCCGTAACCGCTGCGTCCGCGGCCGGAGGCAAATCCTTGCGCAGGGCCCGGGCCGCGGGCCGCTCGGCCGCGGCGCCAAGCAACGTCAGGGGGTTGCGCCCTCCGGCCGACCACAAGGCGGCCGCAATGGGCGCCAACACGTTGGGGGGCAGGCTGCGCCGCGCGTGTCGGCCGGCCATGACGACGCCAAGCCCGCCGCCCTTGGGCGAAGCCTGCGGGTTGACTTCCGCGGCGGGAACGGGGTCGCGGGAAAAGTGCGCCCAAAAATCCGAAAGATTCATGGCCGCGCGCCGCTCTTTGGCCCATCGGAAGGCCAAGTCGCACCAGCGGTCCCGCAGCCGTTGCCCGGCGACCTGCCGGTAGCCGCGTACGCTGTCGGGATCGAACAGCGTGGACAAAGCGAAGGACAGCCCGGAGTAGTTGAGGTTGTAGACCCGGTCGAAGGATTCGGCCCGGAGTTCGGCGAACACGGGCATGTTGGCGGCCGCGGCCTCACCGGCCGAGATTCCCGGTTTCTTGTGGGCGTGGATGGGGTGCAGCACGGCGTTCGGATAGACCCGCCGGGCCACGGGGACCAGGGAATGGTCGAGGCACACATGGACTTCGGCCTCGCGGGCCACGGAAAGGACCAGCCGCTTGGTCTGGATCAAATCCCCCAACCGGGCGAGTTGCATAATGAGATGGCGCTGCATAACCTATAAAAAGAAATAGCCTATGCGGAGGGCGGGGGCAAGAAGCGGCGTAATCGGCGCCCCGCCAGGGCGGCGGTGTCAGGGGAATACTATCTCTACAAATAATACAACCAAATGCTACAATTTTTCTACTTGATTTTATTAGATAATCTACTAATATTTGAATTTATTTTTTTGATCTCTTCAACCAAATCTGATATTGAACTTTTTGGTACAATTGTATCGCTATATGAAGATATTTCCAATATAGAAACTATTGGGTTCATATTAACATTATTTTTTTTAAAATTACATGTTATTTTAATTTTTTTGTCACCTAAAATATTTTTTATGCACCCATATTGTCCCCAATACAGTTTGCGACTTTCTCCAGGAGCTAATGCCGGAATGCCATCTATTAAGAATCCTGATTCGAAATATTCTACTTCTTTTTTTACACATTCCGATATTCCGAAAGCTCTTTTGGGGAGTTTTTCAGAAAAGGTAAATTGGATGTCGTAAGCGATACCAAATCCAATATTCTTTACGTTTATCACAAACAATCCAGCACTGCCTTCGCAAATTTCCAAGGCAACAACAACACATGGATCCGTTTGAGATTCCACAATTTTTTTAGTCAGCCTAACATATACAAATGTTAGCACAGCTAAAACAATTGTCGAACCAGCTGTAACCCATGAACTCCAATCAATCATTTTCATCTCCTGGGCAATACGTGAAAATAATTTTATCCAGTTTATGATATACTATATACTGTGTAAACTCCATCCGGCATTTTACACCCCGCCCTCCTCCGTGTTATCTTTTTTCGATGCGCTACTACCCCATCTTTGTCGACCTCTCGGGCAAGCACTGTCTGGTGGTCGGGGCGGGAGATGTCGGACGCCGCAAGATCGAGACGCTGCTCAAGTGCGGCGCGCCCGCGTTGACCGTGCTGGACTTGGCCGAACCCGACGACAACTTGCGCCAGCTCTTCGAGCAGCCGGGCGTCGTCTTCGAACACCGGGAGTTTCGCGAGTCCGACCTGGACGGGAAATTTCTGGTCATCGCCTCCACCGGCTCCGAGGAGGTCAATTGGCGCATCAGCAAGCTATGCGCCGAACGCGGGTTGCTGTGCAACGTCGTGGACCAGCCGGAGAAGTGCAGCTTCATCGTCCCGGCCATGTTCACCAGAGGCGATCTGACCCTGGCCGTGTCCACGGGCGGCGCCAGCCCGGCGCTGGCCAAAAAGATTCGCAAAAGCCTTGACGACTACTTCGGGTCCGAGTACGGCGCGTTCCTGGTGCTCATGGGGCGGCTGCGGCCCATGGTCCTGGAGCTGGGACAGGCCACGGACGAAAACTCCACCCTGTTCAGGACCCTGGTAGGCTCCGATCTCCTGGAGGCCCTGGGAGCCGACGACTTGCAACGAGCCCGAGACATCCTGGCCCGGCATCTGCCCGAGCCGCTGCACGGCAGAATTTCGGAGTTGCTGCATGGGATTGCGTGAAGCCCTCGAGGCGCTGATCATCCTGCTCTACTTCACCGGCTCGGCCTTCTTCTTCGCCGGACTTATCGCGTCGAACGGCCGGCTGCGCCAGATGGGCGCACTGTGCGCCTTGGCCGGATTCGCCTGCCATTCGCTGGACTTGATTCTGTTTGTCAGCCAGAACCGCATCGCCGCCTTCTCCGCCGGAGAATTCTATTTCAGCCTGCTGTCCTGGTGCCTGCTCCTGATTTATTTCCTGCTCTGGTGGAGGCTCAAACTGAAATTTCTGGCTCTGACCGCCTCGCCCCTGGCGCTGGTGCTGTTCATATCCTCCTTGGCGGCCATCAACTTCAAGGTCACGATCCCGAAACAGCTGGTCGGCTTGTTTTTCGGCCTGCACATCGGCTCACTGTTCGCCAGCCTCGGCCTCCTGGCCATGGGGTTCGGCGCGGCCCTGGCCTTTTTATATTTGAACAAACGCATCAAATCCAAGACGCCGCTTTCCAAAGGCGGACCCGACCTGCCGTCGCTCAACGCCTTCGACCGGGTGAACCACTGGGCCATCGCCATCGGCTTTCCCCTGTACACGTTGGGGCTCTTCTCCGGCTTCGTCTGGGCGCACATCGCATGGAGCAAAACGTTCTCATGGGATCCCAAGGAAGTGACGGGCCTGGCCGTCTGGTTTCTGTACGCCCTGCTTTTCCACCAACGGCTGATGATCGGCTGGAGAGGGCGCAAGCCCGCCGTGCTCCTGATCTGGGTTTTCGCCATATCCATCGCCTCCCTGGTGGGAATCAACTTTTTTGCGCCGACGCACCACAGCTTCAAGATGATTTCATGAACCGAGTCATTCACCTGTTAGGTCTCAATCACCGCACCGCCGGCGTGGACGTACGCGAGCGGTACGCACTCTCCGAACGCAGGGAGATGGCGGCGGAGCTCATCCAGAACACCCCCGCGCTGGAGGCGCTGGCGCTGTCCACCTGCAACAGGGTGGAGCTGTTGTTCACGGCGCCCGACAACTCCGGAGCGCGTCAGGCGGTCGTCGAGTACTGGGCCGAATCCTGCTGCGGGTCCGTCAAGGAGCTGTCGCCCCACTTGTACCACCATGCAGGCATGGACGCCGTGTCGCACGTCTTTACCGTGGCGTCCTCCCTGGACTCCATGGTCATGGGCGAACCCCAAATTCTCGGCCAGCTCAAAGACGCCTACCGGGAGGCCGTGGCCAACAAGGCCACGGGCCCCATCATCAACCGGCTTTTGCACCGGGCCTTTTTCACGGCCAAACGCGTGCGCACCGAAACCGGTGTTGCGGAAAGCGCGGTGTCCATCAGCTACGCCGCCGTGGAGCTGGCGAAACACATCTTCGGCGACTTGTCCGGCCGCACGGCCATGCTCGTCGGCGCCGGTGAAATGGCCGAGCTGGCCGCGGCCCATCTGCTCTCCTCGGGCGTGACCAACGTCCTCATCGCCAACCGGACCTTCGAACGCGCCCAAGAGCTGGCCCGGCAATTCCGGGGCGATCCTGTCGCCTTCGACGACCTGTTCACCCGCCTGCACGAGGCCGACATCGTGGTCAGCTCCACAGGCGCCCCCAGCCTGGTCATCCGCTCCAAAGACGTGAAAAACGTCCTGCGGAAACGGCGCTTCCGCCCCATGTTCTTCATCGATATCGCCGTCCCCAGGGACATCGACCCCGACGTGAACAATCTGGACAACGCCTATCTCTACGACATCGACGACCTGGAGGAGGTGGTCGAAGAGAACAAGGCCCAGCGCCAGGACGAAGCGTCCAAGGCCAAGGCCATCGTGGCCGCCGAGACCTGCGCCTTCAGCGACTGGCTGACCTCGCTGGCCTTGAATCCGACCATCAAACGCCTGGTGGACATGGCCGAGCAAACCGGATTCCGGGAGATGGAAAAAACCCTCAAGCGCCTGGGCGACGACTCGCCGGAAACCAGACAAGCCCTGGAGACGCTGGTGCGCTCCGTTGCACTGAAAATCCTGCACGAACCCATTTCCTTCCTCAAACGCCGGACCCAGGAGGAAGGCTCGGCCGAACGGTTCATCGACCTGGTGCGCCGCATCTTCAATATGGACGATCCGGAGCCCCCGGCCGACGCCCATGCAGAGAGAAGACGCGGTTCCCCGCCGCCGCACATCGACTGCCCGTTGGGCCATGCGGATGAAGATGATTGATTCGCCCCCGGCCCCCATGCCTTGCAAAAAAATCTGGTGGTAATGAAGATGATGGCAACCTCCCATCAAGATATGGAGAAAATGAATCAATGATCTGGTGGCAGGCTTCGCTGTTGGGGGTCGTGGAGGGGCTGACCGAATTTTTACCCATTTCCAGCACCGGGCACCTGATTCTGGTGGGGCATTGGCTCGGGCTGGACGGCCCTGTGGCCGCAGCCTTCGACGTCATCATCCAGCTCGGCGCCATTCTGGCCGTGGTGGTCCTGTATTGGAAGCGCTTTTGGGGATTGGTCAAACCGCAACCGGGATATCGCTTCACCGGCGTCCGCGGTTTGCTGCTGCTCTTTCTGACCTCCCTGCCCGCCTCGCTGCTTGGGCTCGCCACGCATTCGGCCATCAAGAAATACTTGTTCGGCCCCCAGACCGTCGCCTGGGCCCTGGCGGCCGGAGCGGTGATGATTTTCGTCGTGGAAGCCGTGCATTGGCGCGCCCGCAAGCGAAGCCTGGACGACATCACGCCCGGTTTCGCGCTGGGCGTCGGCTTTTTCCAATGCCTGGCCCTGTGGCCCGGATTCTCCAGGTCCGCGGCGACGATCATGGGAGGCATGATCCTCGGAGCCCGCCGGGAAGTGGCGGCGGAGTATTCGTTCATCGCCGCGGTTCCGATCATGGTTGCGGCCACTGGCTATGACTTCGTCAAAAATTTCGGCGTGTTCGGAGGTTCGGATTTGGCCATGCTGGCCGTGGGTTTCGTGGTGAGTTTTTTCGCCGCCTGGGCGGCGGTGAAGGGCTTCATTCTTCTCCTCTCAAAACTAAGCTTGCGCCCTTTCGCCTGGTATCGGCTCGTTTTGGCCGCAATTGTCCTGCTGGCGATTGATTGAAATTGCGATAAACGAATTTTTTTTTGCATCTAAACCATTCCTTCCGCTCCTGGGTCTTGCTTTTGTTTTAAGGCGGGCTATTATAGCGGTGATGCGCCAACTTTTGCTGGCGACGAAATTTTTCTGTTTTCAAGGTCCGCTTGATTCGTTGAGATGACGAAACAAAAACGTCGCCAGGCTCCTATGGAATAACGCCTTGAAAGGAAGATCGCCTTGCAGCAAACAGAGATACTTGGAGACTACTCCACCTCGTTCAAGCACAAAAGCTGGTCCGCCTCCCAACCGGACATCGAAAAGATATACTGGTTCGTTTCCCGGCGCGGAAAGGACTATCGGGTGGCGGCCCTCAACAACGCCTGCTTGCCCACCGAAGTGTACAAGACTGTCGACGCCGAAAAACTCATGACCGGATTCCACCCGGAGCCGCGCCACTTCTATCGCAACACGCTGCCCGCCATCAGGCGCTTCTTGTCCGAACAAACGGACGACGCCAGCCGCACCGAACTGCTCAAACGGCTCGGGTGCGACATCACCGAAGCTCCAACGCCCCGCGAAACGCTCAAAAAGCTTATGGCCGATTTTTTCGAACAAGCGCAGAGCATCCTGGAGCGCCAGACCGGACACATTTGCGCCTATTGCGTGACCCTGCGCAAGGAGGGCCGGCTGGAGGAAGCGCTCCGGCTGTACCAAAAAGCCCTGGAGTTCACGCCGTCCGACGAAAACCTGCATTTCAACATCGCCCGCGTCTACTTCGACATGGGGAACCACAACCTCGCCCGAAAACATCTGCAGGCGGCCTTGGATTTGAACGACGAGTTCAAACCGGCCGAGTCCTTCCTCAACTTTTTGACGAAAATCGAGCAAGGAAGCGTGGGCGTCAACGGCTCTACGAAAAAATAAATGCTCTACAACCCACCAAGACGATTGCTCTTTCGAAAAAGCCGCGTCAACCGGCGCCATGCTGTGACAAGAATTCCTTGCGCCTCTTGCGTGCACCGGCTATATTGATCGATAAGACTCAATTTTGCTCGACTGAGAAACGACTGCGGCGTTCCTTTCGCTGCGAACCACGCAAACCGAGGGCAAGGGGATGATCGAAGAGAAGCCGAAAGATTTGCAAGCCTCCGATTCCGACTGGGACTTTCCCCGCCCTGAGATCAAACAACGCAGCAAAGAAAAGAAACTCACCCGCCGTTTTCTTCAAGCGGTCTACCAAAGGGGCCGCAATGATCTCTTGCCTCTCGCCTATTTTAAAGCTGAAGCGGAAAAATTTTGCCCCCCGGAGGAAGTGGCCAAGCTTGAGGCCATCCTACAAGCACTTGTAGATGAAGGCGAGGCGAAACGTGAAAACGACGCGTTTCAGCTGCTTGAGTCCTGAACGGGAGTTGGAAACATGAACGATTCCTTCCTGCTGTACATCCTTGTCGGCCTGGGCGCCGTCGCCGCGGTGACATTGATTGTACGCCACTTCGTCGATCAATCCAAAAAATTCAACAAAGTGAACGTTGATTTTGACGGCTACAAAAACCACGAGATACACCAGCGCGGCCATTACCACCACATCGTAAGATAACGACGGCGCACCCCGCCCGAGCCACCGCATCGCTTTCCCCCTCAAAAGCCGGCGTTGCAACCTCAATGCATGCGTTGGTGTCTGCACCTCCCCTTTTTGGAGCCCCTCTACGAAAAACTCTTGCCACATTTCTACAATAGCAATATAGAATTATCCGGCTAAGACCATAACCAGGCCCGTCGAATGGGGACGAGCGAAGGAGGCGAGGCATGAACTATGCGGAAAGCGATTTGCCCGTGACGTTGCAAGAGGCCGAGATGTTGACTTTGGCTGACGGTTCCGTGGTCCGATTCGAGACCAACGCCGAGGCGAAAGATATCATGATCAACGATTCCTGGACGCCGGCGGTCACGTTGTTCCCGGGTTGCGAGTACACGTTGGAGTCCGGCGGACAACAGTACAAAATCGTCGCCCAGATGGAGGCGGCGGTGGAAATATCCAAACTATAGATCACGCACTTTTTCCACCGAACGACGCAGGCCGGCCCCGCCATAGCGGGGGCCGGTCTCTCACCAAACCAAGAATTTCGGCTTTCCCAAAATAGCGCGAATTCTCTCGCAGATGTCTTTGGCAGCCCTCATCGAGGGCTTGTCGAAATCGAACCAAAGGCCCCCAAGCATCTTGAGGCGCCGGACATATTTTCCCGGCAATCCATTCCATCGCATCACGCCGTCCCCCGCGCCCAGTCCGCCAAAACGCCGCCACCCAGCCAGCCTAGCCGTTCCAGTCAAAAAACCGACATGTTGCTTGCCGGATAACAAACCTCCGATGCTCCAACCGGCGGGGACCGGGCTGAAGACCGCTCGGTTCCATGCAGACCTCGCGCAGTCCGTGCGATGCGAGCGTGTCCAGGAGCTTCGCAGGAAGCACGCGCCGAACTTGGTATGGCGATTGCACCTCTGGGCGCGAAGGCGAAACGCCTTGCCCAAGCGAACAGCAAGGAGAAAGCAGGTGAAATACGTCAACAACATCAAGGCGATGAATGAAGCCTTCATCAACCATTACAGCGCAAGCAACTCCCCCTCCATTCTGAGTTTTCCGGAAGAAGTCACCATCACCGCCAGTCTGAAATGCAACTACAGATGTTCGATGTGCTACCAAAAAAATTTTTCGGACGAATTGGATTTTCAGGCGGTGGAGAAAATTCGTCCCATTCTGCCCTTCGCAAAGACGTTGCAAGTATTCGGCGGAGAACCGCTCCTCTACCCAGGCGTGGAGAAGCTGTACCAAATCGCCCATGAAAACAATTGCCACATCACCATGATCTCGAACGGCTCCCTGCTGACGGAGCGCATGATCAACAGCATCCTCGACAATCAGGTCATGTGCATCAAGATCAGCCTGGACGCCGGAACGCCGGAAACCTACAAGCGCATCCGGGGCGGAGATTTCTTCAAAGTGCTGCGCGGGGTGGGCCTGCTCACCAAAGGGAAATTGGAGCGCGGACAGCAGACGCCTATCCTGGACTTCAATTTTCTCGCCATGCGGTCCAACGTCGGTGAGTTGATCCGGCTGCTTGTCTTGGCCAAGGAGCTCGGCATTCGGGCCGTCAATGTGTTTTATCCTTTGATGCAGACCGAGGAGATGGCCAAGGACAGCGTCTATTTTGACCAAAAATACAGCGACGAGATGCTGATCAAGGCCCGGGAGACGGCGAAGCAGCTCGGCGTGGGTTTGAATCTCCCCGCCCTTTTTTGCGAAAGCGAAACGGCTGGCGGAGAAAGCGGCGTCAGAAGCCTTGCCTGCCGCGATCCCTGGACAAAAGCCTTGATCGGCGTCAACGGAGATCTCTCGCTGTGCTGCGGAGGCGCGCCCTACTTGGGCAACCTGCTCCAGCACGAGTTCGAGGATCTGTGGAACAATGAAAAAGCCCAGGCGATCAGAAAAGTGGTCAACACCCCGCAAGAGCCCGGATACTGCAAACGATGCCGCATCCGCAAAGGCGATCCCCGCGACGTGAAGATGCACATGTCCCCGGAGATCGCGCAAAAAATCAACGCCGAACTGGCTGCGTAGTTTCTCAGGGCAAGCCCCACCAAGGAGACAAGATCGGCATGTATGAGCAAAACATGAAAGCAATGAACGCGTTGGCGAATCAAGTTTACGCCGCCAACAACATCGGCGAAGTGATGTCCTTTCCCGAAGTCATCACCGTGGCGGTCTCCTCCATTTGCAATTATCGCTGCCTCATGTGCGCTGAATGGAGACGACCGGTGCGCCAGGAGCTTTCGCCAGAGGTCGCCGACAAGCTCAAGGCCGTGCTGCCATTCGTCAATACGCTGTACGTCACGGGCGGCGAGCCGTTCCTGTACAGCAAACTGGACGACCTGCTCCAGGCGGGCCAGCAAGCGGGATGCCATTTACAGTTGGTGACGAACGGCTCGCTTCTGACCGACGACAACATCCAATTGGTCTTCCAGCGTCAACTGCAAAAGCTCAAGATCAGCCTCGACGCGGCAAAGCCCGCCACCTACGAATACATTCGGGGCGGCAATCTGGAGAAAGTCCTGCGCAACATTTCCCGGGTCATCGAAACGCGCAACGCCTACGGACTGCATGCCCCCTACATCGAACTCGGATTCGTGGCGATGAAAAGCAACATCGCCGAGTTGCCCAAATTTATTTTGATGGCGAAAAAGCTTGGGGTGGACGTTGTCTATGTCTCCTACATGGCGGTCCACCAGGAAGAGTCTTTTGAAGAATCCTTGTTTTTGCACCAGGAATTGAGCGACGCCTGGATGCGCCGCGCCAGTGAAATTGCAAAGCAGGTGGGACTCGCCGTCAATCTTCCACCGCTTTTTCTGGAGCCGCCCAGCGGTCCTCAAAAGGCGTTTCGCAGCCGGCAAGACCACTGCTTCGAGCCTTGGCGCAACATGTTCCTGTGGCCGGCCGGGAACGTGAGCATGTGCTGCGGTGGCGGCGACAGCACCGGCAACCTCACGACGGGAACCTTCCATGACATGTGGAATCATCCCAAGCGCGTGGCCGCCCGCAAGCTCGTCAATACGGCCCACCCTCCCAAGGCCTGCAAGGATTGCTATACGCGGAAGCAAGACCCCAACCGCATCGGAACGCATATATCCAACAAAGAACTCCAAGAACGCGCCAAACAACTGCTTGCCGCCCAGAATGCAGAACACGCCGCCGTATAGTGGAGAAGGCCACGGGAATCCAGCGAACCCGCCCCCACGAAACGACAGGACAACGTCATGATCAACTCGTATAAACTCAAGGCGATGAATGACTTTTTAATCAAATATGAATCCGCCCATCATGAGCAACAGCCGCACAGTTTCCCCTGCACTCTCCTGTTGTCTCCCTCGCAGAAGTGTAATTTCCGCTGTCGCACCTGCGTCCAACGACATACGAGCGAAGAACTGCCGCCCGAAACACTGAAAAAACTTGAAGCGATTTTGCCATACGTCACTTTGGTGGATTTCGTAGGCGGAGAACCCTTGCTGTTGGACTCCTTTGACCAAGTGATCGATTGGGGGTCGAAATACGGCTGCAAACTGGAGACCGTGACCAACGGCGTGCTGCTCAATGACAGATGGCGCGAACGCATTGTGGAGAACATGACCAACATCCGCATCAGCGTGGATGGGCCACTCAAAAAACTTACGAATACGTCCGGCGGTATCCGAACCTAAAAAAGGTTCTGAGCAACATCGCCAAGCTTGCCCTGCTCAAAGTCCAGCGAGGCTCGACGACTCCGATCATCGAGATCAATTTTGTGGCCATGAAGGCCAACATCAAGGAACTGCCCGCCCTCACCGTCATGGCCGCCGATCTCGGCGTGCAGGCCATCCGCGTCATCTACATGATGGCGCACAACGAGGAGCTGGCCAAGCAATCGCTGTATTTTTGCCAGGAACAAAGCGACGCCTACATGGCCAAGGCGGTTGCGATGGGCGAAAAGGTGGGGGTGGAGGTCAAGGTTCCGGGGTTGTTCCGGGACACCGATGAGACTGCGCAAGGCGAACCCCAAAGCTCCTGCGCGGGACCAGGGCATTTTCTCGGCGTGGAGCACAACGGCGATGCGAAAATTTGCTGCGGCGGAGCACCGCCTTTCGGCAACCTGAACACCATGAGCTTCAGGGAATTCTGGAGCAACAAAAAACTGCGCAACCTCCGGCGGGTCATCAACACTCCGGATCAACCGACCTACTGCAAAAATTGCTACCACGGAGGCCACAATCTCAAAAGACGGGGCAAGCACATTCCCCGGGAGGCGGACTACAGAGCGGCCGCGGCGGCGCTTGGCGTTGCGGGGCCGGTTGAAGAATCGGCGCACGCGACGGCGATTGGACCGAAGGTTTTACGCCTTGAACGGTGTGCGCCCGAGCGGCGCACGGCGAAGTCGGGAAAGGATCAGGGCTCGAACTTGACCTTGAGCACCTCAAGCTGAATCTTCACCTGCTTGAGCACGTCGGCGTAGTAGTCGGACAACTCCCGGATTCGGGTCTCGTCGGATTTGGCGGCGGCGTCCAGCATGTTCTGCACCCGATACGTCTCGTTCACGAATCCATCCATGCGCCGATGGAGATGCTGATTGATCTGAACCAGCATCTTCGGATCGTAATCCGCGAATTGATACAGCACGGACAAGTCCTGGACGTGGGCGATGATCAGCCGCAGGGTCTGGTAGGCCAACTCCAGATCGCGGGCCGGCTCCTGGCAATTCCTGTCTCGGCACTGTCGAACGAGGGATTGGGTTTCGCGTCCGAACGCTGCGTTGTCCTTGTACAAGGCGTGCATGGCCTTGAACTCGGCGGACAGGTCCGCCTTGGCCCCGGCCGCCAAAGCGTCGACCGAGCCCAGATGGACCGCCAGCAACAGGCCGGCCAGCACGCCGCACCATTTGTTCATCGCCACGGCGCCTCTCCTGTGAAAGAGTTTTCCCAGGGGAGAAACTTTTTGAAAAAAGTTTCTCCCCTGGACCCCTCTTCAAAAACTTCTACCTGCAAAACAATTCGCTGTACAACAAGCAGTAGCGCAACAAGTGCGTCTTGCATGTCTGCTAGCTGACTGTTGAAAAACTCGCCGACGCAGACCGTTCAAAATAGTGAGATGCGAGGAAGTGAAAAAATCCAGGGCGCGCAGTATATTGCTCATACATAAGCGGTCTGGATTTTTCATTGACGAAGCAGATCACCATTTTTCAGCGGCCTGCTAGGCCAGAGCCCAGACGTACAGGTACAAGACCGCCGCGGAGATCAATGCGGACACGACGACAAGCTTCAGCAGGCGCGTCAAGCGCATGTCGGTCCACTCCCCTTCCGGCCCCATAACCGGCTTGTCCTTGGTCTCTCCGAAGTAGACGTCCTTGCCGCCCATGGAGGCGCCCAGCAGCCACGCCGCCGTCGCCATGGGCCACCCGGCGTTGACGCTCTCGCTTTTGGCGGCGTCGTCCATGACGTGATCGTAGCCGTTTCTCCAATCCAGACCCAACAGGGCGCCGGCGCCCAGCATGGCCAGCGACGTAAGCCTAGCCGGAATGAAACAGAACACGTCGTCAAGCCTGGCCGCGGCCCACCCCAGTTGGGAGTACTTTTCGGTCCGATATCCCCACATGGAGTCCATGGTGGAAACGGCCCGCTGCACCCACAAACCGGCCGGACCCGCGATGCACAAAAAGAAGAACGGCGCCACGAAGGCGTCGCTCAAATTCTCGCTCATGCTTTCGGCCAAAGCGCGGCGGAGGCCGACGGCGTCCATATTCGAAACATCCCGGCTCACCAGGCGCCCCACCAGATTGCGGGCCTCCTCCAGTTCATGGGATGCCAAATGCCGATGCACCCTGCGGCCTTCGCGAACGAGCTGCCCCAGAGACAAACCGGCCCAGGCGAAATACAGCGTCGTCAACACCCCCAGCAGCGGGATGGAAGTCAGCAATTTGACCGCCAATCCGACAATCCCGGCCGTGAGAATCACAGCCAGAACGCCGCCAAGGTATCCGGCGAACTTGATTCTACGCAGACAAGCTTCGAGCTTCTCCAACCACAGGCCGATAAGCCGCACCGGGTGAGGCAGAGTGGGCGGGTCGCCCAGCAGAGCATCCAACACTATCGCAGCAGGGGGAGTCAACAGAGTGAGCATAGTGGGTTCCTCGTTGCAGAAGGCGGCCGGAGAAATCTCCGGCCGCCTTCTCATCAGCTTTCGTAGTAAGAGCGCAGCAGTTGGCTACGCACGGGATGGCGCAATTTGCGCAACGCCTTAGCCTCGATTTGTCGTATGCGTTCACGGGTAACGTTGAACAGCTTACCGACCTCCTCAAGCGTATGGTCGGATTTCTCACCAATGCCGAAACGCTTGCGAAGCACCTGCTCTTCGCGCGGCGTCAGGTCGGACAGAATGCGGGCGATCTGTTCGCTGAGCTTGGTGTTGACCACCTCTTCGGCCGGCGCTGCGGCCTTCTTGTCCTCGATGAAATCCCCGAGGCTCGAATCCTCTTCGTCGCCGATAGGCGTTTCCAGGGAGATGGGCTCCTTGGCGATCTTGAGCACCTTCTTGACCTTCTCCAGCGGATAGTCCATGCGCTCGGCGATTTCTTCGGGCGTGGGGTCGCGGCCCAGCTCCTGCACCAGGTAGCGGGAAGTGCGGATCAGCTTGTTGATGGTCTCGATCATGTGCACCGGAATACGGATGGTCCGGGCCTGGTCCGCAATGGCCCGGGTGATGGCCTGGCGAATCCACCACGTGGCGTAAGTCGAAAACTTGTAGCCGCGCTGGTACTCGAATTTGTCCACCGCCTTCATCAAACCGATGTTGCCCTCCTGGATGAGGTCCAGGAACTGCAGGCCGCGGTTGGTGTACTTCTTGGCGATGGACACCACCAGACGCAAGTTGGAGCGGATAAGCTCCTGCTTGGCGCGCATGGCGGCCACGTTGCCGCGCTTGATGCGCCACAGGACCTCCTCCAGGTCCATGACGTTGTGGCGGCACTTGTCCTGAAGCCGAACCAGAATCTCCATCTTGCCGGAGATCATCTCCTTGAAGGAGAACAGTTCGTCCACCGTCATGCCCAGTTCGTCGGCCGCCAGCACCGGGCTGATCTCACGCTCGTCCACCTTGCGGAACAGCTCCTCGATTTCGTCCCGGCTCTTGCCCACGGACAGGATGTAGGCCGACAGGTCGCGCTGGCAGTTGTGCATCTGCCGCACGTAGTCGCCCACGGTCTCGATGATGCGGTCGATCAGGGTCTTCTCCAGCTTGATGTCGCGCAAGCGCGTGACGATTTCGTCCTTGTAGCGCAAAATGTCCATCTGCACGCCGTAGACCCGGCGCTCCAACTGGGCGCAGGCGTCGAACTTGTCGTAAATCTTGCGGCCTTTCTTCTTGTAGATGGACCGGACTTCATCCAGCAGAAAGATGACCCGCTGGCGCTGGTTCATCTCGTCCTCGCTGGGATCGTCCTCTTCGATGGTCTTGACCACGTCCTTGAGCTTGATGTTGCCCTGCCGCAGGTCTTCGCCCACCACGACGAGTTCCTCGATGGCCACGGGGACCTCGACCAGGGCGTACAACACATCCATTTCCCCGGACTCTATTTTCTTGGCGATGTGCACTTCGCCTTCTCGATCCAACAAAGGCACGGCGCCCATCTCGCGCAGGTACATGCGCACCGGGTCCGTCGACCGGGAGGAATAGTCCGCGGACTCCTCGCTTTCGTCAAAGGACAACTCGCCTTCGCCGCTGTCGTCGCTGCTGTCCGCAGCCATGGCGATCTTCTTGCCGGCCTCTTCGCTGTCCACGATGGCGATGTTGAGCTGATCGAAAATCCCGATGACCTCTTCGATCTGCTCCGGGTTGCTGATCTCCGACGGCAAGGACTTGCCCAACTCTTCGAACGTCAGGTAGCCCTGTTTTTTGCCTTTGGCGATCAAGGTTTTGATCTGCTGAATTTCCTTGATATTACTCATCGTCCCTCCCCAGGGTCTCGGTGAAGGATTCCAATAAACGGCGGCAAGCCGAAGCGTCGCCCGACGCCTCAAGCCTGCGCAGTTCATCCTGATGCTTCTGTTTATTGCGTTCCGCAAGCCGGCGGCGCAAAATTTCGCACATCTCGCTTGTACTTGCGCCTACGTCCTCGCAGCCCGTTTTTTCCAACCGACAGCGAACCCAAAAACGTTTGGACTGCTCGTCCAATTCATGCAGAATTTCGGCTTCATTACCCCGGCGCATGGCGTCCCATAATTTTTGGCTCCACGTGGAGGCCAGCACCTGGTCCAAGCCCTCCTTTTCAAAAGTGGCGATACTTTCAGGATAACAGATGGCGAACGCGAGAAAAGCGCGCTCCGCACGATCGTCCTCATCCCTTGGACCGACGGCCTCCCGAGGCTGCGGCGCAACGTCCCGCGACGTTTTTTTCGCCACCACCTGAAAGGCCGAGCGCCGCAGTTCGGCCTCGGCCAAACCAAATCCATCGGCGAGCCGCGGGATGTAGTAGGCCCGCAACGACTCGTCGGCCAAGCCCTTGAGAAAGCCGGCCGTCCAATCGAGAATTTCCTTGGGAGAAGCCTGGCTGGTCAATCGCTGGACACAGAAAGTAAGCCCGTCCGACGCGTTGGCAAGGCATGCTTCGAAACCTTCCCGCCCGGAATTCTGGAGCACGCTGTCCACGTCCTCGCCCTCGGGTAGCTCCACCACGCGGCAGGCCGCGCCCTGGGTCAGAATCATCTCGGCCGAGCGCAGGGCGGCCTTGCGGCCGGCCTCGTCGCCGTCAAAGACGAGATCCACGGTGTGGGCGAGGCCCGTGAGACGACGGACCTGGTTCGAGGTCAAGGCCGTGCCGAGCACGCCGCAACTGTCGGCGTACCCGAATTGGTGCATGGAGATGACGTCCACATACCCTTCTGTAAGCAATGCTCGGCGGGTCTTGGCCATGGAGGCCCGGGCCTGGCTCAATCCGTACAAGTGCTCGCCTTTTTTGTATATCTCGGATTCGCTGGAGTTCAAATATTTGGGTCCCTCGCCTTCGAGCAGCCGCGCGCCGAAGGCGATGATGCGGCCGGCCATGTCCTGAATGGGAAACATGAGCCGGTTCCGGAAACGGTCGTAGAGGCGGCTGGCTTTGTCGCTTTTGGCCAACAACCCTGCATCCAAGGCTTCTTCGGCTGAAAACCCCCGGGACTGTAGATGATTTTTTAGAGAATTCCAGCTGTCGGGACTGACGCCCACTCCAAAGGCATTGACAACCTCCGCAGAAAGACCGCGCTTTTGCAGATAGGCGCGCGCATGCTCCCCCGTAGCGCGGCCAAGGCAATGCCGATAAAAATCCTGAGCGGCCTCGTGCATCTCCAAGGCTCGACGCCTGCGCTGGCGCGTTTCGTCCGTAGCGCCGGAGGCGGGAGTGGACTGCAGCGTCACCCCGACTTCCGAGGCAAGGTGCTCCAGGGCTTCGCGAAAGTCAAGGCCGTTCACACGCATATAGAAATCTATAACATCGCCCGCGGCCTGGCAGCCGAAACAGTAGTAAAACCCCTCTTCGGGATTGACGGAAAAAGACGGCTTGGTTTCCTGGTGAAAAGGACAAGGCCCCATCCAACGGCCAGAAACGGGCCGCAGCTCCACATACCGCCGGACGACCTCCACAATGTCCAGCCGGGCCTTGATTTCGTCGATCTCGCGCATCGCTCCGCCACGACTACCAATAAGGCTGATTCCCGCCCAGGGAAAGCCCCCGGCGTCCAACGCCCTTCCTTCCCTTACAAAAATTTTGCGGGGGAAGGAGGGGGGCCGGGGGAAGGGAGGGGGCGCTTTTTATAAAAAGCGCCCCCTC
>JASGMV010000042.1 GCA_030156255.1 Desulfovibrionales bacterium | reverse complement strand
AAAAGGCCCGCCTCCGATCGATCGGAGGCGGGCCTTTTGCATTCGCTCCAGAGGCGTCTAGCTTTTGCTGATGGCCTCGGTGAAACAGTTCTCGATAGCCTCCTCGACGCAATCAAGAACGGCGTCGGGGTCCTTGACCGTGGCTTTTTCCGAGCTCTCGTCCATTTCAAAAACCTCGGGGCAAATCTCCACGCACGCTTCACAACCGATGCATGCTTCCTTGTTAATAACAATAGGCATAACAAACTTCCTTTTGGTATTTTCGTGTCCTACACTTCGGGCGTCGCCTTGGATGGTAAGACCTTCAACGCGCCATGTGCAACTGTTTTTTTGCAGGGATGGAGAAGAAGCGCTTGCCGTTCCTTGCGGATGCATTGGCGTGGGCCGCGCCAGCGAACACAAAAACGGGGCGCCGCCGCTGAAGCAAAACATTTTTATATCAGCCTGGACCGATCCGCCGAATTGCCCTGAAAAAACGGCCCGGGAGGGAAAAATCCCTCCCGGGCCGGCCGCCTGTCGCACACGCAGGCTATTTCCAGCCCAGATCCAGCTTCATGTCGTCGGGCGCTTTGACGTGCACCGAGTACTCGATGCCGGACGAGGACTTGGCCGGAGCTTCGAAGACCCAGACCAGCAGGTCCTTGTCTTTTTCGTCGTCCGAAGCCGCAGGCTGGGGCTTGGCCTGCAGCTCCACCTCGATATCCTTGGAGCGGGACTCGGGCCGGGGCTCCTCCACGCGTACGGGCACGGCGTAGCCTTTGTCGTTCTTCACCTTGATAACCCAAGACCAGTCGTAGGTCTGGCTGGAGGACAAAAATCCCCCGCCGCCGGACTGGCGCTGCAGCGTCGCCAGTTCGGAGGAGACCAGGGGGTCCTTGCCGAAATACAGTTGCGTCCGGGTTCCGGCGAAGGAGAAACTCCGGGTCGCAAGCAAGGAGCCGTCCACCAGGAACATCGCCTTGCCGGTCGGCATTTCCCGCGCTTCGTCCAAGGTGATCTCCGCGCGCAGATAGCTGTCCGGGGTCAGGCTTGGCCGCAACAGCCAGGAAAATTCCGCGGGCCAGGACTCCTCGCTGACGGTCAGCCGCTTTCTCTCTCCGGTTGGCAGGCTGCGTTTGCCCAACTTCCACAATGCGAACGTAGACATCCGGACCAGTTCCGGCTCGGCCGCCGTATCAAGAGCTTCTTCATTGGGAGCGGCCGCCATGGCCATGGTCCCGGCCGCCTTGAAGACGCGCACGGCGCCCTCCCGCTCTTCCGGACGGGGGCGAATGATCCAGGCCGGCAAGCTCGGCGGCTTGATGGCCGGAGAAGGCCGGGACGTGGCCAGATAGACGTCCGCTCCACCCACGTCGCGGCCCGATCCCTGCCAGACTTCGGCTTCGTAGAGCACATCCACCTTCTTCTTCCCGGGCAGGGCTTCGATACGGTATGCTGGCCGCCAACCGCAGTTGTGAATCACGTAGTTGTAGGCAAGGCGCAGGGAATCCCCGCCCGCGCCGTCCACGACCGCGGCGACTTCCCAGACCCGCTGCTCCTCGCCCACAGCCTGGGCCAGTTCCTTGCGAACCTGCTCGATTTCGGCCTGTATCTTTTGAATCTCCAATTCCTTGGCCGCGCGCACGGTGTAAAGGTCCGGCAAGCTCGTCTTGACGATGGCAGCCAGTTCCCGGGCCTGCTTGGCGCTGTCCAGGCAATACATGTCCTGGGAAGTGTACAACGCAATCTGCGCCGAAGCGGCCCCCTGTTCGCCTTGCAGGCGGGCAAGGTTGTTCTCCAACGCTTGCAACTTGTTGCGTAACCCCTGCACCGTCTTCGATTCGGGGCGCTTCACCGACTTCCAACTCAAATCAGCCAACCTGGCCTTGCCCGGCAAGGACTCCAGCAGCAAGGTCTCCGGGTCGGCGGGCCCGGGCAGTTGGAACGAAGCCGCGGCGAGCCCTCCGCCCAAGGGTTTGAGTTTGACCGTCGACGTTTCATAGAATTGGGCCGAGGCGGGATACAAAATCGCCTTGGTCACCTGCGCGAAGGCCGGCCGTTGGACAAAGAACAGCGCCAGCGCCGCTATCGTACACAGAAGAATCTTTTTCATGAGCTCCTCGCTTTCGCCTCCGCCGGCGTATTTACAATCCGAGTTTGATGCAGGATATACACGCCGAGCGCATAAAAGTGAAGGCGAGGCGCCGACATTCCCGTTACACCTCGCGCCGGCGCACGGAGTTTGCCCCCATGTTCGAAGACTTGAACATGTTCGCCACCATGACGACGGCGGTCTTTTTGGAGGCCGCTCCGTTTTTGCTGCTCGGATCGTTGCTGGGCGTGCTGTTCGAGACGTACATGCCGGCTGGCCGCCTGGAGCGCCTGACGCCCAAATCCACGCTGGGACGAGTGTTGGTCGGGGTTTTCGCCGGATTGCTGATCCCCACCTGCGAATGCGGGGTGGTGTCCATCGTCCGCAAGATGCTGAAAAAAGGCGTTCCGCCCACAACCGCCATTCCGTACATGATGTGCGCGCCCGTGATCAATCCTGTGGTGCTGGCGTCCACATACGTGGCTTTCCAGGGCGACTACGCCATGCTTTCATGGCGGATATTGATGGTGCTGGCGCCGGCGGTGGGGCTGGGCCTGGCCCTCAATCGGATTCCGTCCCAGCATCTCCTTAAAGGAGGACTCCTGCTTCAGGAGGAGCCTTCCTGCGGTTGCGGCGGCGCCTGCTGCGCCGGCCATGAGCCCGAGGGCCGGGTCGGGCCGATCACCATACTGGCGCGCACCGGCGCCGAGTTCGTGGAGTTGGGCAAGTATCTCGCTCTGGGCGCCATGGCCTCCGCGGCCTTCAAGGTCTTCACGCCGCCTGCGGCCATGGAGTGGTTCGCCCAAAGCCCCTGGCTGGCCGTGGCCGGCATGATGGGCTTGGCCATCGTCCTGTCCATCTGCTCGGAGGCCGACGCCTTCGTGGCCGCGTCGTTTTCGTTCATGCCGCGGGCGGCGCAGGCCGCCTTCATCGGTGTGGGCCCCATGGTGGACCTGAAGCTCATCGCCATGTTCTCGGCGGTGTTCCATCGGAGGATCACGGCGGCGCTGGTCATCGTCCCCACGGCGACGGTATTCGTTCTGGCCATGGTCATGCAGGGGGTGGGCGGATGAATGCGCGCACCGTGGAGCGCCTTGCCGGCGCCTTGGTCCTTGTTCTGCTCGGCGGCTTCATGCTCGGACTCATCGCGACCGGGACGTATTGGAATTACCTGAACCCGAAATTCATGCGTCTGACGGGCGCCGCGGGCGTCGTGCTGCTTTTTTGCGGTCTGGCGCTGCCCTTCGACCGCGGGGCGAGCCCCGGATGGTCCAACATCGCCGTATTGTCGGTCTTCCTGGTCCTGGCTGGAATTTCCGCCGCGGGTTTTGGAGAGAACACCGCCGAGGCCGACCTGTTCTTCTCCGGCGGCAAGGAAGAAGCCCAACCTGCACGCGTCGAATGGAACGGCCAGGAGTACGTCCGGATGAACACGGCCGAGGTGCTGCTGCTCATCGACAGGACGCCGAACGCAACCGGCGAGCGCGTGGCCGTGCGAGGCTTCTTCACGCGCAGCGGCGATCTGGCCACGGCCGGGCGGGCCGCCATCGTGCGCACCGCCGTGGTCTGCTGCCTGGCCGACGCCCTGGCCATGGGAATGCTGGTGTCCGGAGATGCGGCAAGCGCCCCGCCCTCCGGCGCCTGGTCCGAAATTCTGGGAACGATCGAACCCATGCCGCAAGGCTGGGCGGGCAACTACACGGTGCGCATCCCCGGCTCGATCTTCACCGTGCTGGACGACCGGTACGTGCTGCACATCGACCACGCCGCGGCCGCCGATCCGCCGGCCATGCCGTACATCTTCGAATTCCGGGAGAAAGAGCCCTATGCGTATTAAAGCTGACTTTGCAAAGCCGACTGCTCTGCAAGGAGTCGCGAGCAACGCCTTGCAGCGACATCCTTGCAAACTGGCTGCGCCAGCCGGCAATCAAACATTTCAAACGTAAATATTATAGAGCATGCCAGCTCTTTTAAGGTTAGTTCTACAGGTAAATCCAGCGATATTTGACGAATATTATTTCTTACTTTATTGAACCAACTCATTTTGCAACAAGATAAAGACCAAGCGCCTTCCGCATCATCCGTTTGGGAAATTTCCATCTGCAGCGCAACAAGTTATCTTTTTAATTTTTGGGAAATTATGGCAGCCTCTTAGGCGGCAGTACGCCTTGGTCGCGTCAGCGCGGCTTTACACGCCTGCAACTTGGAACTACGATGTCTTACTGCAAGCTGACGCCAGCCTCCGCAAAAGAACAAAATTGGAAAAAAAGGAAAACGGTTTCCTTTAATATATTCAATCGGTTCAAATCTTCCCAAAAACGGCCCGCGGCGGACCATTGTTTCCGTTGACGAAAATGTTTTCTGCGAGTTACATCCTTCACGTCGACAGCCAATCCCGCCCACACCCGACGCAAAGGCGTCCGCGCCGGGATTCCGGGATTTATCGCCCAATCAATTCAGGAGATTAAGAATATGGCAAAAGCCAAAAAGGAAGCCAGTCAAGCACAGGTCGACGCACCCGTAGCCACCGTTTCGGCCCTCAAAGAAAAACTCGTTCTGGACGGCGCCGACATCGTAGCCATAGGCGAAGAGGCTGAGCTGCTGGTAGGGGGCAAGAACTACAACACCGCCATCATCAGCCAAGTGCAGGGAATCCGGGCGCCCCAGTTCCGGGCCATCTCCTCGAAGGCTTTCCATATTGTTTTGGACGAAACGACTGTCAACGCCCAGTTGGTGCGCTCCATCGTGGACCGAGAGTACCAGTCGACGGATTGGAGCGATGAAGAAATCAACCAGGACCCGGACTTTTTGCAAAAATTCGTCCGGAGCATGGCCCGCAAGGTCAAGGAAGAAGGTCGACGGGTGGAAGGCAAGCAGATCAAGCTGCGCACCTTCATCAACAACGTCGTGGACGGGTTCGCCACCTCGCCGGAAGGCATCGACCAGCTGCGCAAGCGCTCCGTGCTGGTGCAAACCGGCATTCTCTCCGTGGAGATGCCCCGGGAGGTCCGCGAAGCCGTAAAGAAGGCCTACCGCGCCATCTGCCGCGAGGCGGGCCTGGAAAACGAACCCGTTGCCGTCCGCTCCTCCGCCGCGGGCGAGGACTCCCGCAAAAAGGCCTTCGCCGGCCTCCAGGACACCTACCTGAACATCGCCGGCGAAGAAAACGCCACGGAGGCCTACCACTGGGACTGCGCCTCGGCCTACAACCTTCGCTCCATGACCTATCGCCGTGAAGCCATTTCCGACGCCGTGGCCCTGGCCGAGCGCACCGGCGACGAGGAGATCGCGTCCCGGGCCAAAAAGGAATGGGCCATCGAGAACACCTCGCTGTCGGTCTGCATCATGCGCATGATCAACCCGGTCATTTCGGGCACGGCCTTCTCCGCGGACACATCCACGGGCTGCCGCGGCACGGAGCGCGGCGACCTGGTCTCCCTGGACGCCAGCTACGGCCTGGGCGAGGCCGTGGTGGGCGGCATGGTCACGCCGGACAAATTCTACGTATTCCAACGCGACGACGGATCGGAGGTCGTGGTCCGCTACATGGGCTGCAAGGACAAAAAATTCGTCTACGACGAGGACCTGGGCGGGACCAAGCTCATGGAGGTGGAGGAGGCCGACGTGTTCCGCTGGTCGCTCTCCCTGGCCCAGGCCGAAGAAGTGGCCGGCGGGGTGCGGGCCATCTCCAAAGCCTACGGCGGCATGATCATGGACACCGAATTCTGCATCGACTCCTTTGACCGCCTATGGTTCGTGCAGGCCCGGCCCGAAACGCGCTGGAACGAGGAGCTGGAGAAACATCCGCACACGATCTTCATGCGCCGCCGGGAGGTGGACCCCAAGGCCCTGGTCGGAGCGGAGCAGGTTCTGGAAGGCAACGGCGCCTCCCACGGCGCCGGCAACGGCCAGCTGAAGTTCCTGCGCTCCGCCCTGGAGTTGAACAAAGTTTTCAAGGGCGACGTCCTGGCCGCCGACCGCACCGACCCGGACATGGTGCCGGGCATGCGCATCGCTTCGGCCATCGTGGCCAACGTGGGCGGCGACACCTCGCACGCGGCCATCACCTCCCGCGAACTGGGCATCCCGGCGGTCATCGGCATCCAGCGCCTGGAGGGCATCCGCTCCCTGGACGGGCAGGACGTTACCGTGGACGGCTCCCGCGGCGCGGTCTATCGCGGCAAACTACCGCTCATCGAGGTGGGCGGAGAAATCGACCTGGCCGAGCTGCCCGAGACCAAAACCAAAATCGGCCTGATCCTGGCCGACGTGGGCCAGGCCCTGTTCCTCTCCCGCCTGCGGATGGTTCCGGATTTCGAGGTGGGCCTGCTGCGCGCCGAATTCATGCTCGGCAACATCTCGGCCCACCCCAAAGCCCTGGAGGCCTACGACCAGGGCCGCCTTGAGGATCTGGTGCAGGCTAAGCTCAAGGAGCTGGACGCCCAACTCACCAAGGTCATGAAAGAGCAGCTCTCCAGCGGCCTGATCAGCCTGCCCATCAACCTGCGCAACTACGTGGGCGCCATCACCGGGCTTTCCGACCAGATGGATGAACTGACCGAAAAGGAAGGCGCTCAGGGCACCGACGAGGTGCTGGCCATTCATCGCAAACTGCGCGAACTGGACAAGAAACTCGACAGGCACATCGAGTGGGCCACCGAGCGCCTCGAAACCCTCAAAACCTCCGTGGACCTGGAGGCGCACGTCGCCGTGGTCATGGGCTACCACGACATGCTCGATCCGGCGCCGGTCAGCGACCCCGAGGCCATGAAGGCCCGCGAAGCGAATTTCCGGCGCACCGACGCCATCGTCGAAAAGGTCAAGAACAAGGAAATCGTCAAGGAGACGATCGAACGCATTCAGGCCATGCGCACGGAAGTGGCCATGAAAATGGGCCTGCAGTCCGAAATGGACGAAGTCGCCACGCTTAGCCGGCGCCTGGCCGGGCTGCTGGAGTCCCGCGGATACCGCTCCGGCAAGGAGAACTACATCCAGACCCTGGCCCAGGGCCTCGCCCTTTTCGCCATGGCCTTCTACGGCAAGGACATCGTCTACCGGACCACGGACTTCAAGTCCAACGAGTACCGCAACCTGCTGGGCGGCAACCTGTTCGAGGACTTCGAAGACAACCCCATGCTGGGCTACCGCGGCGTCTCGCGCAATATCCACGATTGGGAGCTGGAAGCCTTCAAGCTCGCCCGCGGCGTCTTCGGCGGCAAGAACCTGAACATCATGTTCCCCTTCGTCCGCAGCCTCGAAGAAGCCCGGTCCATGAAACGCTACCTCTCCCAGGTCCACGGGCTGCGCTCCGGTGAAGACGGACTCAAGATCATTCTCATGTCCGAAATCCCCAGCAACGCGATTCTCTGCAAAGAGTTCATTCAGGAAGTGGACGGCTTCTCCATCGGGTCCAACGACATGACCCAGATGGTGCTGGGCACGGACCGCGACAACTCGCGGCTTGCGCACATCTATGATGAAGAGGACCCGGCCGTGGTCTGGGCCATTCTGGTGAGCATTTTCACGGGGCAAAAGTACGGCAAGAAAATCGGTTTCTGCGGCCAGGGCGTGTCCAACAGCCTCATCCTGCGCGGGCTGGTCTGCATCGCGGGCATCGTGTCCGCCTCGGTAGTGCCGGACACCTACCAGCAGACCAAGTTCGACATGGCCGAAGTCGAAAAACAAAATATTCCGGTCAGCGACCTGGGCGCATGGCTCAAGCGTCGGCATTTCGAGCGGCTGAAGCGAATTCTGCAAGAGCACAACTACGATCACATCCTCAAGCGTTACAACACGCCCGAAGACATGGTGGAGTGGTACGAAGGTGAACTGGGCCGCTTCGCCGACCAGTTGCGCGACAATCTCGAGAGCGAACGCGAGGCCTTCTACCGCGAAGAGCTGGAAACGTTCCGCCGGCGCTTCCACAAGCCGGTCATCTACGCCAGCTGGGATTGGGACACCACCGTGCTCAACGCTCTGCACCACGCCGGTTTCAAGGATTTCGAGGAGCAGGCCGAGGCCCTTGAAGCCCAGCGCCAAAAAAAGTGGTAACCCGTCTTTGACCACGCATCCAAACGGCGCGGGGGGCACGGCTTCCCGCGCCGTTTTCTTCTCCGGCGCGGATTCCAATCCAGCGCCGCCCTTCCAGCCCGACGCGCCGTGGCTGGCGCCCATGGCCGGCTACTCCGACCTGCCGTTTCGGCTGCTCTGCCGCCGATACGGCGCGGCCGCGGCCGTTTCCGAAATGGTCAGCGCCAAAGGGCTCGTCATGCGCCAGCCCGGCACGAACAAATTGCTGGACACCTGCCCGGAGGATAGCCCGCTGGTGGTCCAGCTCTTCGGCGTCGAGCCGGAGGTATTGGCCGAAGCTGTCCGTATCCTGCGGGATCGGGGCTTTCGCCTCTTCGACCTCAACGCCGGTTGTCCGGTGCGCAAGGTCGCCAAGACCGGCGCCGGCGCCGCCCTGCTCAAAGACATGGACCAGTTGGTCCGCATCGTCGAGGCCATGGCCGAGGCGGCCGGCGATTGCCGGGTGGGCGTCAAACTCCGGCCGGGATTCGAAACGAACGACGTCCAGGCCGTCGAAAACGCTCCGCGGCTGGAGTCGGCCGGCGCATCTTGGCTGGCCTTCCATCCCCGCTTCGGCAAGCAGATGTTTTCCGGGACCGCGCACATGGAGCTTCTGGCCGCATTCAAATCCCGAACCTGCCTCCCTGTGGTGGGCTCCGGCGATCTCTTTTCCGCCCAGGCCGGCGCGTACATGATCCGCTCGACCGGCGTCGAATCGGTCATGTACGCCCGAGGCGCGCTGGCCGATCCGGCCGTATTTCTCCGCCACGTCGCCCTAGTCCGCGGCGAGGCGGCGCCGCAGGGCTTGCCCGGCCCCGCGGAGATGATCCGGGAGCACATCGCCCTGGCGCGGGGATTCGAAGACTCCGAGCGCACCCTGCGCAGAATGCGCTCCATCGTTCCCCGCTACATCCGGGAGCTGCACGGCGCCAAGACCCTACGCCAACGGCTCACTCGCTGCGAAAATTTTGCGGAACTTGACGAGGCCATCGACGAAATCGAGGCGATCCAGGGCGCGGCCGTTCCGGGCAATGGTTGACGAGTATGAAGCTGAGCGGTATATCTCAACCCTTAGTGACCTTTATCTTTGCTTGCTGAGAGAGGAGCCGGGCATGTCGTACACGACCAATATTCTGCTTGAGGCCGGCACCAATGAGCTCGAAATCGTCGAATTCTACCTTGAGGAAAATCCCAAGGAACGCGACGAGGGCGAGACGTCCTATCGCGGCTATTACGGCGTCAACGTCGCCAAGGTGCTTGAAATCATCCGCATGCCCAAAATCACGGACATGCCGGACGTGTCCAACGCAGCCGTTCTGGGGGCCTTCAACCTGCGGGAAAAAATCATCCCGTTGGTGGATTTGGCGAAGTGGCTGCGCAAAGACCGCATCGAACTCGAATCGCCAAAGGTCATCGTCACCGAATTCAATGACACCTCCACGGCGTTCATGGTCTCCGGCGTGACCCGCATTCACCGCATCAGTTGGGAAAACGTGGAGGCGCCCACCAAATACGTCTCCTCTCTGTCGGCCAACTCCATCACCGGCGTGGTCAAGTTGGAGAACCGCATCGTCTTCATCCTGGATCTGGAAAAAATCGTCTCGGACCTCAATCCGGAAAGCGCCCTGCGCCTCGACGAGAACATCGTCTGGACCAGCATGGTCAACAACCGCGCGCTCATCGCGGACGACTCCCCCCTGATTCGCGGTCTGCTGCGCGACCTCATGCAGCGGGCCAGATTCCTGGCCGAGACCACCAGCAACGGCCGGGAGTGCTGGGACCGGCTGCAGGCCATCAAACAGCAGGCGGCGAACGACGAGCGCCCTCTCACGGACTATCTCAACGTCATCGTGGCCGACATCGAAATGCCCATGATGGACGGCCTGACCCTGACCAAGCGCATCAAGGAAGACCCGGCCTTCCGCAACATCCCGGTCATCCTGTTCTCATCCATCATCACGGAGAAGCTGCGCCACAAAGGCGAATCCGTCGGGGCGGACGACCAGGTGTCCAAGCCCGAAGTGACCCAACTCGCGCAGCGCGCGGTCAAGCTGATCAAGAAAATGCAGGGCGTGGAGCCCCGGGTGGTCGGAGAAGAGCGCTGACGATCCGCGCCCGGGAGACCGCCCCGGCGCCGCCGGCGAAAATCTACGCCGTTGCTCTTCCGCCCTTTTTGCGTTTCTGCTTGCCCCACGGGCAGACGGAAACGCAGACCCCGCAGATATACGGCAGGACGTGCTCCTGATCCCCGCTACGCTCGACTCTGCGCAGGCAGGCGTCCATATCGACGGCCTCCTCGCGCGTGGCGTAATGCAAGGTGGTGTTCACATTCTTGATGGCGCCGGCCGGACAAGCGTCCGTGCAGCGGGGGCATCCGCCACACCGGTTCCGGATCGGCCCGCTCGCCGGCAAATCCATGTCCGTCAGCACCGTGACCAGCCTGACGCGCGGACCGTATTGCGGCGTGACCAGCAGGAGCGATTTGCCCTGCCAGCCGAGTCCCGCGGCCACGGCGACGGCCTTGTGCGAGATGTAGGAGTAAAGCCCTTCCAAGGAGAGCATCTGGCTGGCCGGAATAGGCACGGCCTTGGCTCCGGCGTCCTGCAGCAACGTCGCGACGCGGGTCGCGATATCGTCCAGCAGCGCGTTCACCCGCTGGTAGTGCTGGGAGTACAACGGCGTCGGCCCGGCGGCGACGGGGTCCATGATTCCGTCCGAAAGCCGCACGGCCATGGCCACGGCCCGGGGAAAACCGTCCAGCAAATCCGCCGGATGGGTTTCGAGGCCGGCCAGCCGGGCCGTGTCGGCCACCGCCGCTAGGCTTGCGCCCCACTCCTTGGCCTTGGCGAAAAGAACGGTTGGGAAACGATTGTCCATTAGAAGCACCCCCTTCACCTGCTGCAACGTGGCGCAACGGCGCGCATCCCCGCTCCGTCGAACGCCGCCCCTTGCGCGTCGTCCCGTCCCGAAAGCATCGCCATTTTTCGTCAATAACGCATTTGTCCCTCAAACGGGAAATGGACGACCATAAACGCACCCTTGCGATTTTCGCCCCAGAAAACCAAAACAAATGTTCTTTGGCGCCGGGATGCAATTATGATGTCACAGAAGCGATTCGTTCAGCGCCAATCCCGGCCTGCAATAGCCCAAGCCTATACATATTCTTAATATGGAGTTATAATCTTTTGCTGAGCGGTTACAATGCGATTGTCGTAGCCGCCGCATGGAGGATGCGCGAAATTCTTGTTACTGCAGTATTTTTTTCGATAACCTCATAACTTCCATGCCGTCCGACGCCGACACGGCCTCATCCCAAGGAGAAAGGAACATGCCGGAAGACTTTCACACAACGAACGGAGCCGATCAAGATATCGTCGCCAAGTACAAGAGCTTGATCTTGGTTACCTATGGACTTTTCATATTCTTCCCTCTGATCGGCATCATCATTTGCTACGTCAAACGTTCGAGCTTTCGCCAGTCCATGGTATTGGACTCCCACATCGCCTGGTTGATTCGCACTTTCTGGTTTTCGCTGATCGGGGCCCTCATCGGCGTGCTGCTGAGTTTCGCTTTTATCGGAAACGTTATCATGTTCGTCGTGAGCATCTGGTATCTCGGACGGGTCATCAAGGGCGGGTTGGCCATGTGGGACGAAAAACCCATGGGAACCGGCTGGTTTTAGCAAGGAAGAACTGGGGGAAGGCCCCCCCTTTAAAAGAGGACGGAAAATCCGTCCTCTTTTTGCATAAGCGCTGTGCTCTTACCCGTCTGGAGCCGCGCCATACTGGTAAGCTGGCTAGGTAATTAGCCGTGAATGTGGTTGTGCCCATCACCATCGGAATGGGCATGGTCATTATCGCGGCTGTGGGCGCCGTGTCCGTGTTCATGCTCGCCGTCAACGCCGTGGTCATGGGAATGGCTATGGGGGTGACTATGCACGTGGCAGTGCTCATGCGAGTGGGTGACGCCGTCAGCGTGCGTGTGTTCATGCACATGGGCGTGTTCGTGTTCGTGCTCGTGATCATGGGCGCCCATTTCGCCATGCGTATGCTCATGCACCACCTTGTCCTTTCCCAAATTGCAACCGCAAGTCTTGCACATTTTCAAGCTCCTTTGTTTGAATGTCTCCATTCAGAATTATAGCTCCGTTTTGCGAGGCGACAACCCCGGCATAAATTTAAATTTCGTATTCGTTCTAGAGTTATGTAAAAGCATTTTGGTTGCCTATGACAACGCCGTTACACGACGTATCGCGCCATCAGGGAGATGACGCATTCCGAGAGATCGGCGTTCCTGTCGCCGCTTCCCCTGACTTCGGGCGGCGCCCTTTTGTTTTCTAAAAGCCCATCCGGGGATTCTTTCGTTGAGGAAATCACGAGCGTTGGGTATCAGTGAACAGACGGGGCCAGTCGAATGTCGAGCTACACGTTACGATCAGCATGCTTCAGGAGTTGCTATGACCTTTCTCCGTTCTTTGAATGAAATTCCAGCTGATGATAAAATTGTTGTTTATGGTTCTGGAAGTGGCGCCGTATTGTTTGTCGATCTAATTCGCAGAAGAAGACCTGACGTCGGTATATTGTATTTTCTCGATTCTTTTAAAGATGGCGAGTTTATGGGGTTTCCTCTGCGAAAGTTCGATAGCGAAAAATGCATCAAGGAAACAGTCGTTGTTTGTTCAAATTCCTATTTAGAAATTATGAAAGGACTGGATGCCGCCAGTATTCATTATAAAATTTTTGATGTCGACAATATTGCCGATTATAGCAAAGAAGCCCTTGCCAACATCGCTGACTCAATAGTTTCACTTGATGCGGACTTAAGATTTTATCTTATAGAATCGCTGGAGCGCACGTGCCGAACGGTGGTGCAATCGTCTTTTGGAAGCTTTAAAATGGCGTGTCCCTCTCCCACCACATACTGGCTGGCGCGTAATTTCGACCATGAATCCCACACCATGCATTGGATAGCTTCATTTGAAGATCAGTCTGTCTTTTTTGATATTGGCGCCAATGTTGGAGTGATGTCCCTTCTTGCCGCCGCCAAAGGCTGCACCGTTTACGCTTTCGAGCCTTTTATTGAAAATATTCGCCTACTCGATACAAACATTCGTCTTAACAATTTTGGCAAACTGATTATTCCATGCCCTGTTGCGCTTTGCGCAACGGACTCCATATCGACGCTTTTTTTAAGCTCCACAGAAGGAGGGTCGGCAAGGCATAGCTTCAATAAGCTAGAAAAATCAGACTATCGATGCAGGCCCGTAGTTCAAACGCAATTTGCTCTTGGAATGAAACTTGATACTTTTTTCCACGTAGCATCGCTTCCATCGCCAAACTATATAAAAATCGATGTTGACGGAAATGAAGACCTCATCCTGGCGGGAGGTGAGAACACCTTCGCAAACGATGCGCTAAAAGAAGTTCAAATCGAACTGGACACCGAAAGAAATAATTACTCGATTGATATCTATCAATACATGCAAACGAGGGGATTTAAAGTAAAATTCAAATATGAACACCAAGATTCTCCGATCATTGATGTGCTTTTTGCCCGACAGTAATATATCTCAATGCTCCTATCCCACCGGAAAACGCCGCGGCCACGTCCAAGCATGCGGGTAATCAAGTGTAAATCTGCTGGGAAGTTCAGCAGGAAGATACCACAACTTTATAATTTTTAGGCGTCTACCTAGCTGCATGGCGCATCATGGCCCATACAACAACATGATGAAAAGAGATTCGATCCGCCAACAGCCTTGGGCTTGTTCAATCTTTACAGCCGCGTACTTGAATTTCTTTTGCTTGTACTTGCCTGGAGTTGCCCCCGCTAAACCGGACACCTCCAGTTGATCATTCCGGAGCCGCCGACGGGGCGCCGACAATTCCTCCGACCTGATGTATTCCCTGGGTGACACACCCGCAAGCCTTTGTGCGGGTGATTTTCGTTGTAGTCCTCGAACCAGTCTCCAAGTCGGGACATCACGCTCAGAGCGCTTGGCCGGTCATTGACGTAGATTGCTAACCTTCAAGCCGCGTCAGATATTCATCCTTGGTCAACCAAAGTTCTTCCATGCGGTACAGGTGCCAATGGTCATGCATGAAAACGTGACGCGCCAGAATGAGCAGTCCGTATTGGTCGTACTCGGGGTGAAACGCCATTTTTTCCCAGTCTTCCGGTCCTACGTTCTTAAGAAGATCAAGCTGTTTTTCCCGCATTGCTTTGAATTGTTCGATAATCTCCCTAACAGTATGAAGCGTCGCTTCTTCAACCACCTCATCCTGTTCCGGGATAAACGGTATGAACTCCGGCATATCTTCGGATAGTATCCGTCGCATCCGTTCCAGAAGCATGGGCTGGACACCTGCCAAATGATCGGCATGTTCATGAATGGACCAGAAGGTCTCACCCCGCCTTTCATCCAGCTTATCTGGTGGAATTGAACGAAGAAAACCCTCGAATATGGTGATGGAATCTGACAAGGAGCGTAGGATGGCTTCAATTTCTTTTGCATTTATGCTTGGCATGGCTACCTCATGAAATTTCAATTGCTAGGTTTTCATTGGGACGACAACTTTCCAAGATAGTAGAACTTCCCGCACGCGCGCCAGGGGCAAGCCCACGACGTTGATCGAAAGAAATACTTTGTAACCATGTGCATTTTTTGAAAACATACGATTTACGTGGGAACAAATGTGGGACGTTGCGTCCGAAATACTGCACAAAATCGAGCAAATATTCCGCTTATCCTCCGAAATATCACTGTTGGTCGCCATCCGTTGTATCGTCGAGTTTTTCTTCATAGTTCTGTCCGCCATAGTAGATACCGAGAACGGCAACGGTGTCGTCCAGAACCGCGAACGCTATAATCGTGCGTTTCTTGTAGTGGGTGATCCTCAGCCCGGGGCGGATATCGTCGCGCATGGTCCCCCGTTGGGGGAAGTCCTTCAGTTCTCCGCAGTGCACGACAATGGCGTCGGTGAATTCGGCAGCCACCTCGGGAGAAGCGACCTCAGCCACGTATCTATATAGCTCGACAAGCTGCTCTTCAGCTTCAGGCGAGAAAATGACTGTGCAGGACATCAGGAGTCAGCGGCTCCAGCATCATACTCCGCCGCCAACCGGGCCCGCACCTGCCCCAGGCTTCTGCCCCGGGACGGGTCTTTCCGCATGGCGTCATATACCGGGGCGGCCTGCTGTCTGAGCCATTCCTCAACAGCCCGGTCACGCGCAAGCAAAGCTCGCAATCCGTCACGGATTACCTCGCTTTCCGTGGCGTACTCGCCCTTGGCCACCTTATCCTTCACCATCCGCGCCATCTCATGGGGCAGCGTGATGCTCATCTGTCTGGTCGATCGCATGGCGTCCTCCGTACTGTTTAGGACTAAATCCTACTCTTCTTTACAGGACCACGCAAGGGGATTGGCAAGTGCGCAACTCAAACCAGTAACAACTTAGTATAATTAAATTATTATAAAAAATATATCTTGTAGAAATGTGTATATGTAGTTCAATGAGGAATCATACAAAAACCAAAATCAAAACCACTTGGAGGAAACATGGCTGGAAAAGTCTGTCCAAACTGTGCCGAGCAAACATTTTTTAAAACTCCTACTGGCAGAAAATGCTCTCACTGCGGCTATGAAATGGAAGCCCCTCCGAACGACGGAAAAGGAGGCAAAGGGAAACGATGCCCAAATTGCGAGAACTATCAAGTTTTTAATAACAAGTGTAGAAACTGTGGCGCAACCTTTAAAATGCCCTAAATGGAGTAGGCTAACACCTGGAGGCGACATCAAAAACAAGAGCAGATGGGAATCCTGCCTGGAAACGGTGCTGCGGATCTCAAAGCTAAACTTGAGACCCAGACGTTGCGATCGCCGTTCAATTCAAGGAACGCCTAAATTCCTATCGAGCGGTCCCCACGAACCAGTGGACATGTTTTGACTTACAGGATGAAGAATGAAACGAACAATATGGTGGTTACGGGGATAGAAAATATGCGGCTGAAATCAAAACGCTTGAAATGATGTATGCCCTGAAAAATGGCGCACAACATGTCTCTGAGCTGTGCGCCATTCTGAATAAAACAAGTTGGATGAATCTAACCTAACCGGGGCTCGGAGCCTCAACACCCCACTCCACCAACACCTCCAGAACTCTCGCCAGGGGCAGCCCGACGACGTTGGTGTACGATCCCGCGATCTCCTTGACCAGAAACGCGCCGTTTCCCTGGATGGCGTAGGCGCCGGCTTTGTCTAGGACCTCCTCGGACGCGGCGTAGGCCGCCACCATCTCCATGGGCGCCTCCCAGAACCACACCCGTGTCGTGGCGACGAAATCCTGCGCGCTTTTGTCCGGAAACACGATGCAGACGCCCGTGTGCACCGCGTGCTCGGCGCCGCGCAAGCGCGTCAGCATCTCCAGGGCGTGGGCCGCATCCCGCGGCTTGCCCAAAACCTCGCCGCCGAGCGCCACCACCGTGTCCGCTCCCAAAACAAGCCGGCCGGGCAAGCCTTCGGCCACGTCCAAGGCTTTAAGCTGCGCCAGTCGGCGGGCGTAGCCGGCCGGGTCCTCACCGGGAGACGGCGCCGGCTCCGCCGCCCGGCTGGGAACGATTTCCAAAGGAATTCCGGCCGAGGACAGCAAGTCGCGCCGACGCGGAGAGGCGGAGGCCAACACCAAAGGGGAATCGATTCGCCAAGAATTTCGCATGGCCCTGTGTCGCCCGAGGAAGCTGCTTCGTCAAGGCCCGGAGCGCATTCGCAGCATCAAGCGTCCCTATCTTGACCTTGGGAGCGGTATTCTTTAGTTTCCTTAAGTTTGGCGCGATTGTCTTCGCCGGAACGCGTTCAACCTGTTTTTCTTTATTCTTTTCGGCGCCCAGGAGGGATTTTATGGTGCAACAAAGTTCAAAAATCTGGTTCGACGGCAAATTCGTGGACTGGGCCGACGCCAAAGTCCACGTCCTGACCCACACACTTCATTACGGCGCCGGCGTCTTCGAAGGCATCCGGGCCTACGAATGCAAGAACGGCAAGTCCGCCATCTTCCGTCTCAAAGAGCACATGCGGCGGCTGCTGGATTCGGCCCACATCCTGAACTTGAAGGTCCCCTACTCCCAGGAAGAGCTCAATAAAGCGGCAGTTGAGACCATGCAAGTCAACGGAATGAAGAACGGCTACCTGCGGCCTCTGGTTTTCGTCGGAGCCGGCGTCATGGGCGTGTATCCGGGCGACAATCCGATCCAAACGATCATTGCAGCCTGGCCTTGGGGCGCCTACTTGGGCAAAGACGCCTTGGAAAAAGGCATCCGCATCAAGACCTCCAGCTTCAGCCGCCACCATGTGAACGTCATGATGACCAAGGCCAAGGTCTGCGGCAACTACGTCAACTCCGTGCTGGCCAAGCAGGAGGCCGTGGCCGAAGGCTTCGACGAATGCATGATGCTCGACAGCCACGGATTTGTGTCGGAAGGCTCGGGCGAAAACATCTACATCGTGCGCGACGGCAAAATCAAGACGCCGCCGCTCAACTCCGTGTTGCCCGGAATCACCCGCAACAGCCTTTTGGTTCTGGCCAAAGACTTGGGATATGAGATTGTGGAGCAGAATTTCACCCGCGACGAAGTCTACGTGGCCGACGAGGTCTTCTTCAGCGGAACAGCCGCCGAACTGACCCCCATCCGCGAGGTGGACCATCGCCAAATCGGCGAAGGCTCGGCCGGCCCCGTGACCAAGAAGCTGCAACAGGAATTCTTCAAGATCGTGGCGGGGGAAAACGAAAAGTACGCGGATTGGCTATATTATTATGAGGTTTAACCTCTCGTTAGCATGAGCACCACCAGCCTGACGGCCAAATACCGGCCCCAGACTTTCAGCCAGGTCGCCGGGCAGGATGCGGTCAAACGCATTCTGTCCCGGGCCTCGGCCGAAGAGCGCATCGCCCCGGCCTACCTGTTCAGCGGGACCCGAGGCGTCGGCAAGACCACGTTGGCGCGAATTTTCGCCAAGGCGGTGAACTGCGAAAACGGCCCGGCGGCCGAGCCCTGCAACCAATGCCGGCAATGCCGACAGATCACGGCCGGCGCAGCCGTGGACGTGGTGGAAATCGACGCGGCGTCCAACCGCGGCATCGACGAAGCCCGGCGCCTCAAGGAAGACATCGGCTACGCGCCCATCGACGCGCGCTACAAGGTCTTCATCATCGACGAAGCGCACATGCTCACGACTCCGGCCTTCAACGCCTTGTTGAAGACGCTGGAGGAGCCGCCGAGCCACGCCACCTTCGTGCTCGCCACGACCGAACCGCACAAGATCCTGCCCACCATCGTCAGCCGGTGCCAGCATTTCGTATTCCAGCGCCTCACCCAGCCCGAAATCACGGAGCATCTGCGCACGATCATGGAAAAGGAGCAGGCGCCCTTTGAGGAGGCCGCCCTGCGGCTCATCGCCAAGCGGGCGGCGGGCAGCGTGCGCGACTCCATGTCCCTGCTCGGACAGGTGCTGGCCCTGGGCGGGGACAAGCTGACCGAATCCGACGTGCGCCAGGTTTTAGGCCTGGCCGGCCAAGAAATCTTCCAGGGATTGGCCTCGGCCCTGCTGGAACGCGACCTACCGGCCATATCCGACATCCTGCGCGCTATCCTGGACCAGGGGCTCGACCTGGGATTCTTCCTGCGCGAACTCGGCCTGTGCTTCAGGAACATGTTCATCATCTCGCGCCTGGGCGAGGCTGCGGAGGCCCAGCTCGAACTGACCCCCGAGGAGTTCGAAGTCTGGAAGGGGTTTGCCGCGCGCATGCACGACGCCCATATCCACGCCTGTTGGCAGATGGCGCTCGAAGGGCAGCGCAAGGTGTTGACCAGCTTGGAGCCCGGGCTCGCCCTGGAGCTCTTGCTGCTCAATCTGGCGCTGATGCCCGAGTTGGCGGCCATCGAAGAGATTCCCGCCCCCGCAGGCGGCGCGAGCCCCCCGGCGCAGCGGGGACCGGCGTCGACCGGAACGGCGCCGGGAGGAGTACCCGGGCAAGGCGCTCCCCCCGCTCGCCCAAACGCCAGGCGCTTCGGTCCGGGAGGACCGGCCGGCGCCCCGATCGGCCCCATGGAGCCGCCTCACGCCGCACACGGGCCCGCGGCCGCGGCGTCGACGCCAAGTCCTGGAGTTCGTAAAGAGCCCCCGGGAGGACAACCCGCAGCGCAGCCCGAGCCGGACCCCGATCCGGAGCCCGGCGCTGTATCCGATTTCGCATCCCCCGAACCGAAAGCTTCGCCAGCACCGGAGCCTCGCCCCAAGACCTTTGACGGACTGCTTCAATTCATTCAGGATAGAAACGGCGAAGCCCAAGGTCTTTCCAGCTGGCTGCGCGGCGTGAGGGGCGCGGTGGACGGAGAACGCATGGAGCTGACCTGCTCCAACGACTTCATCGCCAAGCAGCTTGCGGATCAGGAAACGCTTGCAAAACTCCGCCAACTGTCGCAGGAACATTTCGGCCGACGGCTTGAAATAAAAATCGCCGTCAGCGGCGATGCTCCCCCGGAAAACATGCAGAAGGCGGAGCAAATCGCGAAAGCCAGCCCCGTAGTCCAGGCGATTCAGGACATCTTTGACGTCCAAAACATGCGCGTGGAGCCACGCCGGGGTAAATCAAACTAGATAAGGATAAAAAACGGGAGGACGTATGCGAGGCATGAACGAAATGGTGCGCCAGGCGCAGCTGATGCAGAAAAAAATCTCCAAAGCGCAGGAAGAGCTAAAGACCCGCGAAGTCGAGGCCTCCGCCGGCGGCGGCATGGTCACGGTCAAGGCCAACGGCGCCCAGGAGATTCTCGACGTAAAAATCGAACCTCAAATTTTCGAAGGCGGCGACGCCGAGATGCTGCAGGACCTGGTGCTGGCCGCGGTGAATGAGGCCCTGCGCCAGGCCAAGGACATGATGGAGCGGGAAATGAGCCAGATCACCGGCGGGCTCTCCATCCCAGGCCTGATGTAGGATGCCGAGCACGGACAAACTCCCCGCCCCCCTGCGCCGGGTGGTGGAGCATTTATCCAGGCTTCCCGGACTGGGGCCCAAGTCGGCCCTGCGCATCGGGCTGGAGCTTTTGAACATGGACGAAGCCCGCGCCAGGGATATCGGCGCCTCCATCGCGGAGCTGCGCGACAAACTCTGCATGTGCCGGCGTTGCGCCAGCCTGGCGGAATCGAGCCCCTGCGCCATCTGTTCCGATCCGACGCGCGACGACGAGCGGTTGTGCCTGGTTTCCGGGTGGGACACCCTTCTGGCCCTGGAGGAGGTGGGCGTGTACCGCGGCCGCTACCTGGTGCTCGGCGGGCTGCTCGACCCCCTGGAGTCCACCCACCCGCACCAACTCCAAATGGGCCTTTTGCTCACGCGGCTGCGCGAAGGCCAGGTGCGCGAACTCATCCTGGCCCTCGGCTCTACGCTGGAGGCGGAAAACACCGCCTCGTACGTCAAAAATCTGCTCAAGAGCGAAGGCTTTTCGAACGTCGCTCTCACCCGCCTCGCACAGGGCATTCCCATGGGCGCGGAAGTCAAATACATGGACCAGCAAACGCTGAAGCAGTCCTTGCTGTATCGCCAGGACGTCTAAAAAAGGCACGTAGCGTCTACCCTTTTGGTGCGCCCCTGGCGGCCACAACATTGCGTCTCCAGGTCAAGCGCAGCCCGTATTTCGCAAACTCGTCCAATCCGATAAACTGCAAGCCCTCGTTGAGATTGAAGTTGTAATCGACAAACCGCGGGATTGGCGCCTTGCGTGTGTTGTAACAGCGTTTCCAGCTTATCCAAAAGTGACCCGGCGGATTGTAGAAACAGACTTCAGCTTCTCGACAAGGCAGTGAGACAAAAAACAGACAGCTGTCCTCTCTCCCGGCAAACTGATACGATCCACACACAAGTCTGTGGCGCAAGGAAAACCGAAAGCGTACGAAACCAGGAGCCCGCCCAACTCCAGGATCGCCCGAAAAGAACGTTCGACCGCTCGAAACAATCGGCGGGCGCGGGTGAGTGCGCAGGAGCCTGAAACTTTTGCCAGCAGCGCATCCGCCGCTTAGTCAGTCAGCCGGACCAGAAAAGAAGAGGCTTGTTTCTCCTCGGGAAGAGGGAAATTAAATACAAAGATCTTACCTACATCCTCAGAGCTTACCCGAAAGCGCCTGTAGTCCGAATTAACGACATCGCCATCGCTATCAACATAATCACAATGTAGTTTAAAATATAAGTTGCTATGAAGCATTTTGACGAGCACGCGGACTTGGTCATTCTTTATTTTCGCCGTTACCACCTCTGCATTATCCGTTTTTGGTAGAATTAAATTTTTTTTCCTCTCAACATTTTTTATTATATGCTTTACTTCCGAGGGGATAATCGTTCCATGGATTTTTATGCATACCCTGCGATTGTTTTCTTCTCTACTGACAGTTTTCACATTCTTAACAAGTCCGTTCGCTATAGAATAAATATAGTCCTTTTCAAGAACGCCAAGATTAACGGACGCAAAAGATTCAATATAGACCCTATGTGATTGAACGGCGTCTTGTATCGCCAAATACTTTGCCTTCTCTCTGGCTTCGATCAAACTTTCGTCATCACTGTACGTATAACAATAACTTCCGGTGATGGTTTCTGCTTGATCCGCAAAACAGACTGTCTGAAGGGATAGTTGCACGCCTGCTGCGATGGCGAGCGACCACAAGGTACAGCGCCAAAAGAAACAAATTCTTTTTTGGAGCAAAGAAGCCATGGCGTCCCCGACGGAAAATTTTTGTCTTCTGAAATCCGTTCTTGCTGATGACAGCGTGAAGTGACGCTGTCTACTTTTTACTTCATGGATCATATCCCAACAATTCCAGCAACAGGCGTTAAAAAATCTGCCGGAACAAATCCTCGCCCGAGGAAGGCTGCTGGCCGCCCGCACCCTCGGCGTCGTCTGCGGTCTGCGTGGGCTGGGTGCCGGCCTTGAACGGCAGGAAGTAGCTCTCCTTGGCGTTGGGGCCAGCCAGCAGGCCGTCGGGCGTTACGCGCGTCATGACGATGCCGGGCGGCTGCTCGAAGTCCTGCTCGGTGTAATTGCCCTCCACGTGCTTGCGGTACTCCACGAAGATAGGGGCGGCCGCGCGGGAGCCGGTTTCGTACTGGCCCATGGGCTTCACCTGGTCGAATCCCACGAAGACGCCGGTCAACAGGTAGGGCGTGTACCCGATGAACCAAGCGTCCTGCTCATTGTTGCTGGTGCCGGTCTTGCCGGCCACGGGCCGGTGCAGCACCTTGGCCCGGAACCCGGTGCCGTGCTGGACGACTTCCTCCATCAGGCTGGCAATGATGTAAGCGGTCTGGGGGCTGATGGCGTCGTAGGTCTCCTCACGCGAGGCGTACATCGTATCGCCCCAGGCGCTTTTCACGTCGAGAATCAAGCGGGGTTTGACGCAGGAGCCGCCTCGGGGAAAGGCCGTGTACGCCTGGCAGAGGTTCAGCAGCGTCACCGAAGCCGAGCCCAGGGCTACGGACAGGTCGCGCGGGAAGTCCGTCTCCAGACCCAAGGCCTCGGCCCGGTCGATGATGGCGTCCACTCCGATCTTCTGCGCCACACGGATGGTCACCAAGTTTCTGGACTTGACCAACGCGGTGCGCAGCAACGTCGGGCCGTAAAACTTGTTTTCGAAGTTCTGGGGCCGCCAAATCTTGTTATGCTCTTTGTCGTCGTAGGTGATGGGGCCGTCGATCTCCACGGAGGCGGCGGTGTAGCCGTTGTCCAGGGCCGCGGAGTACACGATGGGCTTGAAGGCCGAGCCCGGCTGCCTGGCGGCCTGGGTGGCGCGGTTGAACTGGCTGCGGGCGAAGGAATAGCCGCCGCTCAAAGCCAGCACGTCTCCAGTTTTAGGGTCCATGGAGACCAGGGCGCCTTCGATCTCCGGCTCCTGCTCCAGACCGAGAATGAACCGGCCCTTATTGGACTTGTCGGGAAACTCCTGGATCGAGGCCCAGACCACGTCGCCTTTCTTCAGCACCTTGCGGGCGTCGGCAATGTCCTTCACGAAGTCATGCGCGACTTCGGGGTCGGGCTTTCGAGCCCAGCCCATGGACGCCACCGGCATATCGGCGGTCCTATTGCCAAACAAAACCTGCGCCCCGCTCTCCTCCACCTTCAGGACTGCGGCCTTGACCCACTGGCCCTGCTTCAAATCCTGCTCGGGCTGAAGGTCCCCGAACACGCCTCCGGCGAGTTCGGCCGAGGTCGCCGCAGCCACGGGGCCGCGCCAACCGCGGCGTTTGGTGGAGGCGATCAATCCATTCTTCAACGCTTCGTCCGCCACGATCTGATGGTCGAGGCTGCAGGCCGCGCGGACGGTGAGCCCGCCCTCGTAGACCATGTCCTCGCCGTACATGGCGATCAGCTGGCGGCGAACCTCTTCGAGATAGTACGGACCGATGCTCCAGGACGGGTCCGGCATGCTTTGGTAGACCAGAGGCTCATTCACGGCCTGTTCATATTGCTTGCGGGAAATCCACCGTAGATCAAGCATCCGGTCCAGCACGTATTTCTGCCGCAGCCGGGCCAGCTCCGGATGCTTATAGGGATCGTAATGGCTGGGCGCCTTGGGCAGGCCGGCCAGCAAGGCGGCTTCGGCCAGGGTCAGGTCCGCGGCGTGCTTGCCGAAATAGGTCCGGGCCGCAGCCTCGACGCCGTAGGCGCCTGCGCCGAAGAATATCTGATTGAGATAAATGGTCAGAATTTCGTCTTTGGAGAGATACTTTTCCAACCTGTAGGCCAGGATGGCTTCCTTGAGTTTCCGCTCGTAGCTTTTTTCCGAAGACAACAGCAGCCGCTTGATGACCTGCTGGGTAATGGTGGAGCCGCCCTGTCTGATGTCCCCGGCCCTCAGGTTCGCGACGAAGGCTCGAAAAATGGCGCGCACGTCCACGCCTTCATGCTGATAGAACGTATCGTCCTCCGCAGCCAGAAAGGCCTTGGAGGCCCAGGGGGACATTTGGTCCAGCCGGACGAGAAAACGGCGTTCGCGGTAGAAATATCCCAACAGCCTGCCGTCCTGAGCCGTGACCGTGGTCACCAGCGGCGGCCGGTAGTCGGTAAGCTTCTTGAAACTCGGAAGCTCCTGAACGGCCCAAAAATACAAAGCGATCATCCCGCCCGCGGCGGCCACGGCCATCAAGGCCATCAGGCCTACGATCCAGGCGACGATCTTTTTGCCTCGACTCATGCGCTACAATCCCTTTTTTGCGAACTCCATCCCCGCCTTGGGCGGAAACCCCCAGGCGATGCGCAGCCTTCCGTGGAGATCGCGGATTTGGGCCTCGGTCAGGCCGAAAAACTCGGTCATTCTGAAAGTCGACCGGCCTTCCCGCCAGGCCAGGCAACTTGTGAAATCAACGACGCAAACGTCATTGTCCGTCACCCAAAACGGAAAAATCCTGCAATAATACGGCCGGCACTCCAGCGGAATGACGCACCCGGAGGGTCCCAGAAAACGGCAGCCCCCCTCTTCTTTGACCGCCAGGGCGTAGTGGTGCTTGCGAGGGTGAAAAATCTCGGGAAGCAGGTCTTTCTCCCGGGGAAACAGCCGGGCGAGCCTGCAAAGAAAATCCGCCGAATTCGGAACCTGCTGGAAACCGCCCGCATCGGGAAAAGCCTCGCGGATGCGTCGCCATTCGGGGTCGGAAATAGGGAACAAGGCGTCGACCCCGCCTGGATTCAACCAACAGCAGGTGGGGCCGGTCTCGGCGCAACGGCGGCAGATATCCGGACTCTGCAAAATCCCCTCGGGGGCGCGGACGTTCAACCGAATTTTACTCGCCCCTTGCCCAGCAGGTCGTGCATGTGAACCACGCCCATCAGCTTATCCTCCGGGCCAACCACTGGCAGCACGGTAATCTGATGGTTCTCCATGGTGTCAAGAGCCAAAGCGGCCTTGGCGCCGCTGATCGCCTTGCGAGGATTGCGGGTCATCATCTCGGACACGCAAGCGCGCGGGTCCAGCCCGCCCCGGCGGACCAGGCGGCGCACGTCGCCGTCCGTGACCACGCCGACCAGGCGGCCGGCGCCGTCCGTGACCACGGCGAGGCCCAGACGGCGTTCGTCCAGTACCCGCAACGCATCCTCCAGCAAAGCGTCTTCGGAGACGGTGGGCAAATCCTCGCTGTGCATGAGCTCATCCACGAGCAGCGCCAACCGGCCCCCCAGGACGCCGCCGGGATGGAACCGCCTGAAGTCCGACGACTTGAAGCTGTGCAGATCCATGAGCCGCACGGCCAGGGCGTCGCCCACGGCCAAAGTCGCCGTGGTGGACGCGGTGGGCGCCATGCCCATGGGGCAGGCCTCCCGCGGCGTGCGAACCTCGATCACCGCGTCGGCCATGCGCGCCAAAGTGGAGGACACATCGCCGGTCATGGCCACAATCCCCGCGCCCAAGGTCCGAATAACCGGTAAAATGGCGTTGAGTTCGTCGGTTTCCCCGCTATTGGAAATAGCCAGGGTCACGTCCGCGGGCTGGATCATGCCCATGTCGCCATGGGCGCCTTCCACCGGATGCAAAAAGAAGGAAGGCGTGCCCGTGGAGGACATGGTGGCCGCAATTTTTCGGCCCACCAGCCCGGATTTTCCAATCCCTGTGACCACCACTCTGCCGGAGCAGGCCGCAAGCATCTCTACAGCTTTAGAGAATCCTTCTCCCAGCTGATCGCGAACCGCCTGCAATCCTTCGATTTCTATGTCCAGCACCTCGCGGCCGCGAGCCACGTGGTCCTTTGGCGACGGCTCCACCGCCATTTCAATCCTCGCAATCGTCTCCGTCGGTCTCCAGGCAAAGCTTCCCCTGGCGGCCGTCCGGATTGACGGGGTACTCCCCGGTAAAACATGCGTAACAATGGTTCAAGGGACGCTCCACGGCCCGCTGCAAGCCTTCGACGCTCAAATAATGGAGAGAATCGAGGCCGATGAACCTGGCGATGTCCTCGACGCTTTGATGGGCTGCGATGAGTTCGCCCTTGGAGGAAAAATCGATGCCGTAGTAGCAGGGGTAGCGAATCGGCGGACAGGCCACGCGCATGTGGATTTCCCTCGCGCCAAGCTCCCGCAGCTTCTTGACGCGGGTGCGGATGGTAGTGCCCCGCACGATGGAGTCCTCCACAATGATGATCCGCTTGCCCTGGATCGTGGAGCGCACGGGATTGAGCTTGACGCGGACTCCGAAATCGCGGCTGTCCTGAGTGGGCTGGATGAAAGTCCGCCCCACGTAGTGGTTGCGGATCATGGCCAGCTCCAAGGGCAGGCCCGATTTGGCCGAGTAGCCGAGAGCCGCATAATTGCCTGAATCCGGGAAAGGCATGACGAAGTCCGCCTCCACGGGAGCCTCCTCGGCCAGGATAGCGCCCATGCGTTTGCGGGCTTCGTAGACGACTTCCCCGAACACCACGGAGTCGGGCCTGGAAAAATAGATCAGCTCGAAAATGCAGGGCGTGGGGTTCGCCTGCTGCTCCAGACGGCGGCTTTTCAGTTTCCCGTCCTGGACCACCACCATCTCGCCCGGCTCCAGCGGACGAAGGTATTCGGCCTCGATAAGGTCGAAAGCGCAGGTTTCCGAGGCGAAGCAGTAGTTGTCGCCGAGACGGCCCAGGGCCAGCGGCCGAAAACCGTTGGGGTCCTTGACCGCTATGAGCTTGTCGTTGGCCAGCAGCAACAGGGAGTAGGCGCCCTTGACCCTGGAGCAGGCCTTGACCACCGCATCCTCCATGGTCGAATTGATGAGATACTTGGCCAGCAGATGGACAAAGACCTCGGTGTCCATGGTGGTCTGGAAGATGGAGCCCTCGGCCTCCAGTTCGCGCCGCAGTTCGTAGGCGTTGACCAGGTTGCCGTTGTGGGCCACGGCAAGGTGGACCCCCTGGAAATGCACCAAAAAAGGCTGCGCGTTGCGGATCAGGGACACGCCGGTGGTGGAGTAACGAATGTGCCCCACGGCCACGGAGCCCTTGAGTTCCTTCCCCAAATGGCGTTCGTTGAAAACGTCGGCCACCAGCCCCATGCCGCGATGCTCGCGGATTCTGCCCCCGTCCCAGGTGACGATGCCCGCGGACTCCTGCCCGCGGTGCTGCTGGGCGTACAATCCGAAATAGGCCAAACGGGCGGCCTCGGGATGGCCGTAAATGCCGAAAAGGCCGCAATATTCCTTTTTCATCTCGCCTCGGTGCAGGCGCCCGCTCAGCAGGCCGAGTCCTGCGCTTGGTTGTAATAGTCCTGCAGGCAACGCACCCCATGGCCGCAGCACTGCATCTCCTTGATGGCCTGGGCCGTGGCCCGGGCGCCCGCGATGGTCGTCGTGTACGGTACGTTGTAGAGCAACGTCGTCTGCCGGATGTCCTTGGAGTCACGCACGGTCTTTTTCCCGGCCACGGTGTTGATGACCAGATCGATACGGCCGTTTTTGATTTCGTCCACCACGTTGGGACGGCCTTCTTTGACCTTCAGCACGCGCTCCACCCGGACGCCATGCGACTCCAGGTACTGCTGGGTTCCTTGGGTGGACAAAATACGGAATCCCATCTCTTCAAAGGACTTGGCCACGGGAAGCATGGCCGGCTTGTCCTTGTCGTTCACAGAGATAAACACCGTGCCCGCATTCGGCAACTTGAGCCCCGCGGCCAGTTGGGCTTTCATGTAGGCCATGCCGAAGGACTGGTCCATTCCCATGACCTCGCCCGTGGAGCGCATCTCGGGTCCGAGCAGCACGTCCACGCCGGGGAAGCGGTTGAACGGGAACACCGACTCCTTGACCGAATAGTAGCCGCCCTTGCGCATGGACCAGGGGTCCAGGTCCTTGAGCTTGGCCCCGAGCATGACCTGGGTGGCCAGCTTGGCCAGCGGAACACCCGTGGCCTTGGATACGAAAGGCGCGGTGCGCGAGGCCCTGGGGTTGACTTCAAGGATGTAGATCAGGCCGTCCTTGATGGCGAACTGGATGTTCATCAGCCCCACCACGCCGAGTTCGGCGGCCAACGCCTTGGTCTGGCGATCGATTTCGGACACCAGTTCGGGCGCCAGGGTGTGCGGCGGCAACACGCAGGCCGAGTCGCCGGAATGGATGCCCGCCTCCTCGATGTGCTCCATGATCCCGCCGATGTACGTATCGGTCCCGTCGGACAGAGCGTCCACGTCCACTTCGGTGGCGTTCTCCAAAAACTTGTCGATGAGCACGGGATGCTCGGGCGAGGCCACCACGGCCTCGGCGAAGTACTTGGCCAATTCCTCGGGCGTGTACACGATGTCCATCCCCCGGCCGCCCAGGACGTAGGACGGCCGGACCACGACCGGATATCCGACCTTTTCGGCGACCTCCGCAGCGTGGTCGTAGGACATGGCCGTGCCGTTCTCCGGTTGGAGCAGGTTCAGCTTTTTGAGCAGGGCGATGAACCGCTCCCGGTCCTCGGCGCGGTCGATGGCGTCCGGAGAGGTTCCGAGGATGCGCACGCCGGCCCGCAGCAGGGGCACCGCGAGATTCAGGGGCGTCTGCCCGCCGAACTGCACGATAACGCCGTCCGGCTGCTCCATCTCCAGAATGTTCAGCGTGTCCTCGAAGGTCAAGGGTTCGAAGTAGAGCCTGTCCGAGGTGTCGTAGTCCGTGGACACGGTTTCGGGGTTGGAGTTGACCATGATGGACTTGATCCCCAGCCCCCGCAGAGCAAAAGACGAATGGCAGCAGCAGTAGTCGAACTCGATGCCCTGGCCGATGCGGTTCGGACCGCCGCCCAGGATCACGACCTTGCGCCCCTCGGCCGGCTCCATCTCGCACCCGTGTTCATAGGTGGAGTAGTAATACGGCGTGTAGGCCTCGAATTCCGCGGCGCAGGTATCCACCAGATAATAGGTGGGATGCACGTCGAGGCTCGCCCGCAGCTTGCGTATGTAGCGCTCCTGCGCCTTCCACAGCGTGGCGAGCTGCACGTCGGAGAAGCCGAACTCCTTGGCCCTGCGCAGCATGGCCGGGAGCTTGGGGTTGTCCGGGCTCATGGACTCCTCCAGCCCGAAGGTCTTCAGTTCCTCCTCCACGCCCAATATTTCGCGGATCTGGCCGATAAACCAAGGGTCGACGCCCGAAGCCGCATAGATGTCCTCCTCGGACACGCCGCACTGCAAGGCGTGGCGCAGGTCGTACAACCGATGGGAGCTCGGGTGGCGCAGGGAGCGCAGCAGGTCGTCCCTGTCGCGGGGACAGCGCTCGAAGCGCTTGCCCAACCCGGGCATGCCGACCTCCAAGGAACGCAGCCCCTTTTGCAAGGCCTCCTTGAAAGTCCGCCCAATGGCCATGGTCTCGCCCACGCTCTTCATGGAGGTGGTCAATTCGTCCTGGGCGCCGGGAAACTTCTCGAAGGTGAAACGCGGAACCTTGACCACGCAGTAGTCGATGGCCGGTTCGAAGGATGCCATGGTTTCGCGGGTGATGTCGTTGGGAATTTCGTCCAGGGTGTAGCCGATGGCCAGCTTGGCCGCGATCTTGGCGATGGGAAAGCCCGTGGCTTTGGAGGCCAGGGCCGATGAGCGCGACACCCGGGGGTTCATTTCAATGACCACCATGTCGCCGTTCTCGGGGTTGACGGCGAACTGGACGTTGGAGCCGCCGGTGTCCACGCCGATCTCGCGCATGATGGCCAGCGAGGCGTCGCGCATGCGCTGGTACTCCACGTCGGTCAAGGTCTGGGCCGGGGCCACGGTGATGGAGTCGCCGGTGTGCACGCCCATGGGGTCCACGTTCTCGATGGAGCAGATGATGACGCAATTGTCCTTGGAGTCGCGCATGACCTCCAGCTCGAATTCCTTCCAGTAGAGTACGGACTCCTCGAGCATGACCTCCGTTCTCAGGCTGGCCGCCAAGCCGCGGGCTGCGATGGACTCCAGCTCCTCCAGATTGTAGGCCACGCCGCCGCCCGTGCCGCCCAGAGTGAAGGCGGGACGCACGATGATAGGAAAATTGAGTTTGGCCGCGCAGTTGCGCACGTCTTCCATGGTATGGGCGATGCCGCTGGCCGGAATCTTGAGCCCGATGTTCTCCATGGCCTGACGGAAGAGCTCCCGGCTCTCGGCCTTTTGGATGGCCTCGCGGGAAGCGCCGATGAGCTCCACGCCGAACTTGTCCAGCACGCCGGACTCCGCCACGGCCAAAGCCGTATTCAAACCCGTCTGCCCGCCCAACGTCGGCAAAAGGGCGTCCGGGCGCTCCTTCTCGATGATCCGGGCCACGGTGTCCGGCTCGATGGGCTCCACGTACGTTCGATCCGCCAACTCCGGATCGGTCATGATGGTGGCCGGGTTGGAATTGATCAGCACGACCTCATAGCCCTCCTCTTTGAGGGCCTTGATGGCTTGCGTGCCGGAATAGTCAAACTCGCAGGCCTGTCCGATGACGATGGGCCCGGAGCCGATGAGCATAATCTTCTTGATATCTGTACGCTTTGGCATAGGTTCAATGATTCCTGGCTGGTTAGCGTGGCGGGCTGTTTCAGGCGCGACGCGCGCAAGAGGTATTCCTTACCCGAGAACACTCCCGGGGGCAACACGCCAGGGTGAAGAGCCCCCGCAGGCCCATTTAATGCTTGACAACTTTGCGATTGAAATTAATTATCAATTTAACGAACGCCATGAGTACGAACAACGGATTTCGCCCCCTTTCCTCTTATCCGGCAGGCAGCAAAGCGATTGTGTCCCAGCTTTGCGCCGGGCGCCGGGGGAGGCTGCGAGTGTGCGCCCTTGGGCTGACTCCCGGAACGGAGGTCGAGATCGTAGCCAACGGCCCAGGCCCCCTGCGTGTGCGGGTTCGAGGCTCCGACCTCGTACTCGGCCAACAACTGGCTTGTAAAATCCTGGCCCAACCGGCAGGCCTTCTGTCGTAACGCCGCTCCGTCAAGATGTGGCAAACGCTGGTTGTCGTCCTGATCCTCATCGGGGCCGGGGCGTATCTTGTCTTCGCATTCGGGCGCAAGCTCGTGGGCAAAACGTCCAAAGGCTGCGGCTTCTGCCCCTGCGCCCACGCGGGGAAGCCAGGCGGCGGCGCCCCCTGCATGCAACTTGATGAAAGAATGAATAAATACGGGCAAATAGTCGACAACTCCGTACCGCCTTGCTACAAGTGCTGTATGCGGTCTAAGCTTTCGCCGCTGAAAGAACCCAAGGAGTGATTTTTTTTGGCCACGCACGCTCTTCCCTTGCGCCAGCTGCCGCAAAACGCTTCGGCGCGCATCGTCTCCGTGGCGGCGACAGGTGAACTCGGCCGCCGCATCCGCGACATGGGCCTGGTTCCCGGAACGATCGTCAAGGTCATCGGCCGGGCGCCGCTCAAGGATCCCGTCGCCCTGAGACTGTTGGACTTCACCCTGACCCTTCGCAACAGCGAAGCCGACTATATCACCGTGGAAATGCTGGAGTCCGCCCCATGACCTCCCCGAAAATAACGGCGGCCCTTGCGGGCAATCCCAACTCCGGAAAAACGACGCTGTTCAACGCCCTGACCGGGGCGCGCCAGCACGTGGGCAATTATCCAGGCGTCACCGTGGAGAAAAAGGAAGGCGTCGCCAAAATCCAGGACAGAGAAATCCACATCGTGGACTTGCCCGGGGCCTATTCCCTCACCTCCTACACCCCGGAAGAGCTGGTCGCGCGCAACATGGTCCTGGATGAACGGCCGGACGTGGTCATCGACGTGCTCAACGCGGCGGCGCTGGAGCGCAACCTCTATCTGGCCGTCCAGTTCATGGAGCTGGGCGTTCCGGTGGTTCTGGTCCTGAACATGATGGACGAAGTCCGCGCCGCGGGCATGACCATCGACAAGGCGAAGCTTTCCCGCCTCATCAACGCTCCCGTGGTGGAGACCGTGGCCAAACACGGCGTCGGCAAGGAAGAGTTGCTGCGGCAGGCCATGGAGCTCGCGAAGCAACAGGACGGGACATGGAAGCCGCTGAACATCTCTTACGGACCGGACCTCGACCACGCGCTCAAGGATATGGTCGCCCTGATCCAGGAGAGCGACTTCCTCACGCACCGCTATCCGGCCCAATGGCTGGCCCTGAAATACCTGGAGGGCGACGAGGAGGTTCTGGAGATCGGCCGGACCGAAGGAACGCTGCACGACAAACTCCAGGAAATCGTGGACAACGTCAGCGACCATTGCCAGAAAACCCTGTCCACCTATCCCGAGGCCCTGATCGCCGACTACCGTTACGGCTATATCGCCTCCATTCTCAAGCAGGGCGTGCTCACCCGCGACACGACCCACGACCGCATCGCCCGCTCCGACCGCATGGACAAGGTGCTGACCCACAAAATGGGCGGCCCGCTGATCATGCTTTTGATCCTCTACGCCATCTATAAATTCACCTTTTCGGTCGGCGACATCCCTCTGGTCTGGCTCAGCGAATTTTTCGACTTTCTGGGGCATTCCGTGGAGAACGCCATGCCGGCGGGCATGCTGCGCTCCATGCTCGTGTCCGGCGTCATCGACGGCGTCGGCGGCGTGCTCTCCTTCGCCCCGCTGATCATGATCATGTTCCTGCTCATCGCCTTTCTGGAGGACTCGGGCTACATGGCCCGGGTGGCGTACATGATGGACCGCGTTTTTCGCATTTTCGGCCTGCACGGCTGCTCGGTCATGCCCATGATCGTCTCCGGCGGCATCGCCGGCGGTTGCGCCGTTCCAGGCGTCATGGCCGCCCGAACGCTGCGTAGCCCCAGGGAAAAGCTGGCCACCATCCTCACCGCCCCGTTCATGACCTGCGGCGCAAAACTGCCCGTGTACATCCTGCTCGTGGGCGTCTTCTTCCCGAAAAACGAACCAACGGCCCTGTTCGCCATCACGCTCACGGCCTGGGCCATCGCCCTGCTGGTGGCCAAAGCCTTGCGCTCCACCCTGGTGCGCGGCCCCAGCACCCCCTTCGTCATGGAGCTGCCGCCCTACCGGCTGCCCACGGCCAAGGGATTGATCATCCACACCTGGGAGCGCACCTGGCAGTTCATCAAAAAAGCCGGAACGGTGATCCTGGCCATCTCCATTCTGCTCTGGGCGGCCATGACCTTCCCGCGCCCCTCCTCGCAAGAGGCCCGGGATATCCAGTCTTCCATTAAAGTCCAGGAGGCTCTGCTGTCCCAGGCCGAAGGCGGGCAGGTGCGCCTCAACCAGGAAAAGACGGAGCAGCTCAAGGCGCAGGTCGAAGCGTTGCACGGCAAATTCGACCAACTCGCCCTGCAAAACTCCGTAGCCGGCCGGGTCGGCGTCGCCTTGGAGTCCATCAGCCGATACGCCGGATTCGACTGGCGGCTGAACATTTCCCTCATCGGCGGGTTCGCGGCCAAGGAGGTTATCATCTCCACGCTGGGCACGGCCTACTCCCTCAGCGAAGAGCAGACCTCGGAGGAAGCCACCCTGGCCAAACGGCTGCGGCAGAACCCGAACATGACGCGCGCCACGGCCGTGGCCGCCATCCTGTTCATCATGCTCTACTCCCCCTGCTTCGTCACCGTCGTGACCATCAAGCAGGAGACGGGAACCTGGCGATGGGCGGCGTTCTCCATGATCTTCAACACGGCCCTGGCCGCGGCGCTGGCCGTCGCCGCCTACCAGATCGGCGCAACGCTGGCGTAACGGCGCGGTTGGCCCGGGGGCTTAGCGGATGGAGGGAGACGGCGAAACATGCGCAACAACGGGACGCTCCTTGTCGCCGCTTTGACGACGCTGGCCTTTTTCCTGGCTGCGCCCGCCGATTCCCGGGCCTTTGGCCAAGACGACGCGCAACGTTGCCTGACCAACGGCGTGGACTGGTTTTCGGCCTCCTTCAAGGACGCCAAGATCGGCGCCATGAACAGCAGCCTCTCCCTGGAGCAGGCGTCAACCGGCGCCGTCTACTTCGCGCGGGAGTACGTCCGGATGCACGGCCTTTCCGCGGGCAACGCCTTCGACCAGACCATACGCTCCGAACAGCAATTCCACGCGAATCCCCCCTATCGGCTGAAAAACGCGCGGCTGCGCATGGGCGACGGCGCGGCGATTCGCGTCGAGGAAAGCGGCCAAAGCTACAAGGCGTTCATCGAATACAACGGAGAAATCCGGGAAACCGCCCTGCCCGAGCCCTTGCAGTACACGCTGGCCGACTACTGCGCGCTCAAGCTCTGGGTTATGGACCATCCGGCCGCCGGCGCCTCCATCAAGGGCAAGGAATTCGACATCCAACAGCTCCGAGTGATTCCAAGCCGCCTCACCTTGGTCTCCGTGTCCCAGGCCGTCTTCCCCGAACGCCGCCGCTACGAGGTGCGCACCGAAATTCCGGGACGCGGCCAGGTAACAACGGAGTTGTCCGCGGACGGCCGCGTGTTGTCCATGACGGGCCAGGGATTCACGTTCCGGCGCTCAGACCGCAAGCAGGCCCGGGCCGAGACGCCCCCCGTGGACTTGTTCCTGGCGAACAGCGTCACGCTGGACAAACCTCTGGACGACCCGCGCGGCGTGATCTCCTGGGATTTGGGATGCCCGCAGGACTTGGCGCGCGCCCTGGAGGATGGCCCCGCGCAACGCATCCTCTGCGACGGCCCGAACTGCCGGATCAGGCTTGGCGAACCCAATCCCGAAGCCGCCCGCCCCTCCATGGACCATGAACAGGACTGGCTCGGGTCCATCGCCGGATGCCCCCTGGACGATCCGCAGCTTGTCGCGTTGACGCAACAGGCCGTGGGCGACGCCCGCTCGGACATGGACAAACTCCGCAACATCGCGGCGTTCGTGGACGACTACATTCAGGACGTTCCGGGCGAGGCGGCCATGGACGTCAAACAGATCATGGACCGCCGGCGGGGCGACTGCGGCGAGCACGCCTTGTTGTTCACGGCCATCTGCCGGACCGCAGGCCTTCCGACGCGCATCGTCCTGGGATACTACCCGGCCGGCGATCCGGCCGAATCGCTGGCCGGCCACGCCTGGGCCGAGGCCGTGGCGAACGGGCGGTGGGTGGAGGCGGACCCCATCAACGGCGGCCTCGTGCGCGACGCCCTGCATTTGCGCACGGGAACCCTGGAGTCCAGCGCGTCCAAAGACCTTTTCCCTTTGTCCGGCGCGCAGCTCAACGTGCTGGAAGTCCACCGCAAGCCGGGTCGTTAAGACCGCCTGAAGGCTTTTTCCGGGGGAGGAACTTTTTGAAAAAA
>JASGMV010000041.1 GCA_030156255.1 Desulfovibrionales bacterium | reverse complement strand
CCTCAGACTTCCATCCCCTTTCCTCAAAACTTCTTATCGGGGGGTGCGGTCCCAAGCCGAACAACGGACCTCTCAGCCTTGCCGGCCGGTTCGAGGCTATTGCGCTGGCGTTCGCCGTTCAAGAAGGAGAGCTTAAAGCGCGCCCCTAGTAAAAGTCTTTGGAAAGGGGGTTCGGGGGAAAACCTTTCTTCCAGAAAGGTTTTCCCCGGTTTTCGGTCGTGTTGCCGTCGCCGCTACCAGGCGAAGCCGAATTGAAGCCGCTGGGCGTGGAGAATGGAGCGCGGGGGCGTCAGGGCGATGTTCAGCGGGACAAGGCCGTTTTCCTCCGGCCCGGCCGTGACCTCAATATCCTGGGGCGCATCTCCCGTGGTCTGCTGGAAGAAGAGCGACAGGGCGCCTTGAACGCCCTGGGCCGGCCCCACGTCCCCGGGCAGATTGTCCCTCAGCCAGATCAGGAAGCTGATGAGCCGGGAGAAGAACAGCTGGAATTTGAGGGAGGAGCCGTCCAGGACGGTTTCCTTGGGAATGATGGCGATATCCTTTTTGAGAGCGCCCACCAGGGGAGTGATCCCGATATCCGTGAATTCTCCGATGCGTCCTTCATCCAGCGGGGTTTCGGTGGCGATGTCTCCCAGCCCGTTGAAGTTTCCGCAGGCCAGGTTTTTGACTTGGTGCTTCATGTAGTCGGAGAAGCGGGTGGGCCAGCCGTGCTCCACGGCGCTCTGGGCCGTCAAGGCTCCCAGGGCGTAGACCGGGGCCAGCCAGAGCGGTTCGGTCTCGCGGAACATGGGGGTTTTGGGGTTGTTTTCCGGCCCATAGGGCGGGCGTACGGCGAAGCGGTTGATCATTGCGACCATGCGCGCCGCGCCGGGATGTTTTTTGAGGTTGGCCCATTTGGCGTAGGCGGGGTCCTCCATGTGGTGGGTCAGGTACTGCACCTTGCTCAACCCGGTGAAGTCGTCGATATGCAGGAATCGCGCGGTGAGCCAGAAAGCCGTGGGGGTGAGCAGGGTGTCGGCGAATTCCGCGATCTCCCCGGCGAGGTCGATGGACGGCTGCGTGTTGTCCAGAGGGCAGTCGATGAGGACCAGGTGGGGCGTCTCCATGGCGAGGTCCTCTTTCAGGCGGTTCAGGCCTTCGGCCAGGACCGCTCGGGAGACGGACGCGATTTTTACCTGGACGTAACCGCCTTCCGCCGGAGGGCCTTCCTTGACCGGGCCTTGTTTGAGAATGGTCTCAAGCCCTCGCCATGCCGCCTCCAGCATCCGATAAGCCTCGTCGGCGTAGACAACCGCCATCAACCGGGAAAGGATGCCTTCGATTTGAGATATCCAGGCCTTGAGGCCTGCGCCGGATGATCCGGAAGCCGCGGGCGCCGCGACCATCGCCAGGATGTCGTCCACGGCGCTGCTTGTTTGCCCGTCCTGCGCCGGTCCCTGGTCTACGGCCATATCCAGGGGCAGTCCCGGCCACTGTTGCTTGATGGCGGAAGCCGCGCTTGCGGCGGGCGTTCCTTCCTGGCGGGCTTTCCGTGCGTACGCCAAAGCTTCGTGAAGTTGTTGCAGATAACTGCAAGACGTTACAATATGTTGCGGTCTAAATTGCCGCATGGACGAAAACTCCAGCTCCAGCGCTCCTTGGGGGCAGAGGTCCTTGGGAGCGTCCACGCTCAGCCGGGGTTTCATGGATGCGAGAACGTCGTCCAGATTGGAGAGGTCCGCCAAGACGGGCCGGGGGGCGTAGTCCGCTTCAGGCACGGGATGGAACGGGGCCAGCAGCAAGATGGTGAAGGGCTGGGGAGCTAGACGCATATCGCCTCCTTGGCGCGTTGATCGATTGGGCAAAGAACGATTTGCATTCCTACCACACAAGCCCGAGCAATGGAACATGCGGCGTGTGTCGAAATGGACGATACGCTGCTTTGGGTTGACAACATCCGGAAATTCAGAGACTTCTTGTACCAGACAAGCTTATGCCCGCCCCGGGGCGGGCGTTTTTACGGCGATCACGGCCCCGTTGGAGAGAAATTTGCTGCAAACTCAGAGCATTTGACGCATAATGCGCTTCGGCCGGTCGAAAGAGGCCAACGCCCATGAGAATTCTGAATTTGCGGCTGTCAATGTTTCTTGTCGTCTTGGCGTTGGTTGCTTGCGGCGGCGGGGGCGTCCAGCAGACCAAGCAGCCGCCTCAAGCCGGCCAGACCGTGGCGCCGTCCCAGGTGCCGCCCAAGCCGGCGTCCTCACCGGAGCAAGTGAAGTGGACGTTTGATCCTGGGGCGGTGACCTTGAAGCTTTGGGCGGACCCGAGGTTGAACGATTACGGGGGGGCGCACGCGTTGATGCTGTGCGTGTATCAGCTCTCCGACCTTAAGGCGTACCAGGAATTGTCCGCAACGGCCCCCGGAGTGACGAAGATGCTGGCGTGCAACCAGTTCGACAAGAGCGTGGCCTCGTTCCAGAAAGTTTTCGTGCAGCCCGGCCAAAACGCCACCCAGGTCATGGACCGGGCCGAAGGGGCGCAGTTCGTTGCGTTGGTCGCCGGCTACTACAATTTTTCCCCGGGCCCCGGAACAACAAGATATTTTGAAATTCCGCTGTTGGTCTCCGACAGCGGCTTGATATTTACGAGCCTGGAGTACACGCCGGCGCCTCTTGTCATGGAGATGCTGTTGGGGCCTCATCAGATGCAAATGATCGGGAGTCAGTAAGTGCACACCGGAAAACCCATTTTTTGGCGCCAGGGCGTTTTTCTCCAACCGCAGCATTTTCAGCTTACCGAGCTCTACCGGGATTACCTCCTGAAGCCCTTTCGGGAGCACGGGCAGCCGTATTTCTGGGGCGTGAACCACATGAACGTTCGCGAGGATGCTCTGTTGACCCGCCGTTTCGAAATAGTCAACGGGAGTTTCGTCTTCGCCAACGGCGCCCACGTCGCTTATCCCGGCAACGCCGTGATTCAGCCCCGTTCCTTCGAAAGCGACTGGGTGGATGCGGAGAAACCTTTCACCGTTTATCTGGGGCTGCGCAAGTGGAATAGCGCCGGGCACAACGTCACGGTGGTGGACAGCTTGAAGGACGTGGGCCGCGTCAGCACGACCTACGCCACGGAGGCCAATCCGGAAGACGCGCCGGACATGTACGGCGATGGACCTTCGGCCAAGGTTCAGCGCATGTCGTACGTGTTGAAGATTTTTTGGGAAACGGAGTTGGACGAACTGGACGACTACGAACTCATTCCCGTGGCGCAGCTGGCGCGCGACGCCGAAAGCGTGGTCTTCGCCGAGCGCTTCGTCCCACCGTGCCTGAACGTCTACTCCATGGAGCAGTTGAGCAAGCTCTTCCGCGACGTGCGGGACCTGGTCATCTCGCGCAGCCAGCAGCTTGACGAATACAAAAGCCCCGGCGAGCTGCAATCCAAGGACTTCGACGTTTCCTACATGGTCTTTTTGCTGGCGTTGAGGTCTTTGAACCGCTACGTGCCGGTTTTTCAGCAGTTGAGCGAAACGAAGACCCTGCATCCCTGGACCGCGTATCTGTATATTCGCCAGGTGGTGGCGGAGCTGTCGTCGTTCACCGAAGGCATCGGCGCCTTGGGAGAACGCCACGACGGCGAGAAGCTCATTCCGAATTACGATCATGAGAATCTTTGGGACTGCTTCTACGCGGCCAAGCAGTTGGTGACGCAGATGGTCGAATCCATCACGGTGGGGCCGGAGTTCCTGGTGCGTTTCCAATTCCAGGATCCGTATTTCACCGCGGAGCTGCCGGCCCGTGTGTTCGATCGCCGCAATCGCTTCTGGCTGTTGCTGCGGACCGAGACTCCTCTCGACCAGGTGGTCGCGGAAGTTCGCCACGTCCTCAAGCTTTCGGCCACCATGGGAATGACCTCCCTGCTGTCCCGCGCGGTTTCCGGCATCCCGCTGGAGCACCACTCCGACCCGCCCACGGGCTTGCCCAAGAGGGTGAATACGGTCTACTTCAAGATCGACAACATGTCTCCGCTATGGGACGATGTGGAGCGCAACGGCAGCATCGCCATGTATTGGGACACCGCGCCGGAAGACCTGATGGCGCAGCTTGTGGTTCTGAAAGGTTGATCCGAGGAGTGTGAGCGACCATGCGGCTGATGGATTGCTTCGCCGGCTTTTTCGCCTACGTCGGCTATCTGGTCAAAGACCCGCTGATGGCTTCGGCCCCCTACGAGGCCGTGCGCCAGGATGTGGAGCGCTTGCTGTATGAGGCCGCCGATTGCTGCCAGTCCCGCGACTATCCCCGATCCTTTTCGGACAACGCCAAGTTCGCCGTTTGCGCCTGGGCCGACGAAGTCATTCTGACCTCGGAATGGGCTGGGCGCGCCGAATGGCTCAAGCAGCCGCTGCAGCGGGAGTTCTTCGACACCTCCAACGCGGGCGAGGAGTTCTTTCAAAGGCTGGGAGAGCTGGCCCCGGACGAGGAGATTGAAGTCCTGGAGATTTACGCCTCATGTTTGTCCATGGGGTTTGTGGGTGAGTATTTCAGAGCTCGCGAGCCGGCGAAATTGCAGGAAGTATCCCGGAAGAGCGTGGATTTGGTCCTGTCGGGCGGGCCTCCTCCCAACGAAGTCTTGTTCCCTCTGGCCTATGGGGAGCGGGAGCGCATGGGCCGCGGCCGGCAGCTTTGGCGGCGCTTCGACCCATGGGCGTTGTTGTTCTTCGCCTTGCCTTTGGTGGTTTGCGGCGCCATCTTTTACGCTTACCAGCACCACTTGGACGTGTTTCTCAAAGGATGGCTTGGACTCCCCTGAGCGGAGCAGAGCGTAAGCGGTTATGAAAAAATTCTTCTATCTTCTGCTCAAGATTTTTCTTTATCTGATCCTGCTGGCGATACTGGCCCTTGGCTGCTACGCGTTGATTGTCTGGCGAGACTGGCCCGCGTGGGTCGGAGCGGCTATTTTCGGCGGCGTCGTCGGCTTGGTGCTGACCTTCTTCTTCCTCAAGAAATGGTTTTTTCGGCGAAGGGAGGAGAAGTTCGTCAAGCGCATCATCGAGCAGGATGAAGAGGCCATCGCCTCGGCGCCGGCCTTCGAGCGCCAGCGTCTCAAGGATTTGCAGGACCGTTGGCGCGACGCCGTGGAGATGCTGCGGCGCTCCCATCTGAGAAGGCGCGGCGATCCTCTGTATGTTTTGCCCTGGTTCATGATTCTGGGCGAGTCCGGCTCCGGCAAGTCGACGGCCGTGGCCCGGGCGCGTTTGACCTCCATTTTGACGGATGTGGGGCCGACCCAAGGGGTCTCGGTGACCCGTAATTGCGACTGGTGGTTTTTCGAGGAGGCCGTGATTCTCGACACCGCCGGCCGCTACGCCATTCCCGTGGACGAGGGCCGGGACAAGGAGGAGTGGGAACGGTTTCTCGCCTTGATGGCCAAGTATCGCCGCAAGGAGCCGCTCAACGGCCTCATCGTCACCCTGGGCGCGGACAAGCTCGTGGCCGGGGAGGAGGACGTCCTGACCGAATACGGCAAGTCCATTCGACGCCGGGTGGACGAGCTTATGCGCGTTCTGGGCGCGCGGTTTCCCGTCTATGTCCTGGTGACAAAGTTGGACCAGGTCCCCGGCCTTATGGGATTTTGCAAGCAGCTGCCCGACAAGGACGCCGGCCAAGCCATGGGCTGGTTGAACGTGGACCTGCGCGAGGACGCCGAAGAAATCGCGGAATCGACCATGAAGTCGGTGGCCGAAAGGCTCAAGGACATCCGGCTGAAGATGATGGAGCTTTCCGGCGAGATCAATCCGGGACTGATCGTTTTCCCTGACGAATTGGAGAGCCTGAAGCCCGGACTCAAAAGTTTTCTGGTGGGCGCCTTCCACGAGAATCCCTACCAGGAAACCCCCATGCTGCGCGGCGTCTTTTTCGCCAGCGGACGCCAATCCGGATCGCCTCACTCCCGCATCCTCGACGGGCTGGAGTCTTTGCAAGGTCGGGACCAGGCCCTTCCGGACACCAACAAAGGCCTTTTTCTCTCCGACTTTTTCTCGTTGATCCTGCCGAAGGACCGCAATCTTTTCAGCCCCATCCTGGAATATCTCAAATGGCGGATGGTCACCAAGAATCTGGGGCTCGCCTCCTGGCTCTTTCTGACGTTCTGCTTCGTCGGCCTGCTCAGTTTGTCCTACGTGAACAATATGCGGGCGTTGGACGTGGTGACCAAGGAATTCCCGCAGCCCCCGGCCTTGGAGGGCTCCGCCGAGCAGAACATCATCACCATGAGCTTGTTCAAGCAAAAGATTGCGCAGATGATTCAGATCAACAGCAACTGGTGGGCCCCCAGGCTTGGACTCACCAACAGCCTGGATATCCAGGGCCGGCTGTTGGATCTGTATGTCCGGTTGTTCCGGAGCAAGGTTTTGGGGCCCTTGGACAAAGCCCTGGGCGCAAGCATGGCCGGGCTGTCGTCGGACATCTCGGAAGTGGAGATGGCCGACTACATCGAACATGTGGTGTGGCGCATCGACTTGATCAAAGAGCGGCAGGGCGGTTCCGGACTGGCCGCGCTGGACGCCTTTCCCAAGACTTCAGGATCGGTGCTCGCGCGAGAGGAGAACGGGGTTTCTCCCGAAGTGGGGGCGTATTTCTCCAATCTTTATACGGCCTATCTGGCCTGGAATACGGACCAGGCCGCCTTGACCGAGGAGTTGCTGACCCTCCGGCTCTGGCTGAAGCGGCTGATGGCCCTCAAAGGCTCGGAGCTCCATTGGCTCGTCAAGTGGGCCAACTCCAACCCCAATCTCAACGCTGTGACGTTGTCCGAATTCTGGGGCGGACTCGCCGGGGGCTCCGCGGGTTTGGTGCAGACGGATCCGGCGTTTACGGTGGAGGGCGACAAAGCCATCAAGGCGTTCATCAAGGCCGTGGAGATGGCTGTCGAGGACAAACAAGATTTCAAGGAAAAGACGAAACGCTTCTGGACCTGGTACGGCCAGCAATATTACTCCGCCTGGCGCGACTTTGCTTCGCGTTTCAACGAAGGAGAGGCTCTGCTGGGAGGAATGGCCGATTGGCGGGCGGCGGCGGTCTCCATGTCGACCCTGAGCAGCCCCTACATGCTGCTGCTGCAACGGATGAACCATGAGATGGCGCCGGCCTTCAAAGTGGCGAAAGCGCCGGATTGGGCCCGCCAGATACGGTCTTTCGAGAAGGTCGCCGCGGCGCAGGAGACCGGGGGCAATCAGACTTCCCTGCTCAAGCGGGCCAAGATCAACGTGGAGTTTACTGTCCGGAAGGTGGTGGGCCAAATCGATCCTACGGACATGGGGCAAATGGAGAATATCGTCAAGGCGCATAAGGAGTTCGGCGACTACCTCAAGGCGCTGGGCGACATCATTCCCGCCACGGGCTCTCCGGAGGAAGCCTACAAATACTCCACGACGTATCTGCCCGGCGGAAAACAGGACCCCGGCGGGGGCGCCAAGTCGCCTTTCGCCAGCGCCAACGCCGCGCTCATCAAAATCAAGAACTTGATGGTCGGCGTTCAGGAACAGAAGAAGGGCGACGACGTATTTTTCAACATTATCGGCGGCCCGTTCAAATTCCTGGTCTATTACGTCACCATGGAGTCGGCCTGCGAGCTTCAGGACCTTTGGGAGTCCGAGGTTTTGGCCAAGGTCGGCCATATGCCGGCCCAGAAGATGCGGGACGCCCTGTTCGGACAGCAAGGCCTGGTGGACAAATTCATCGCCGGCCCCGCCCGGTCGTTTATCGTCAGCAGCCTGGACGGCTATTACGCCCGCAACTGGTACGGCGTGTCTTTCCCGTTTACGAGGCCGTTCTTTACGTTCCTGCAGCAAGGCTCGGCCCAAGGACAGGAGATGCTGCCGCAGTACACGGTCGCCGTGAAAACGCTGCCGACTTCGGTCAACCCCGGCGCGCAGCAGGAGCCCTACGCCACGGTGCTGCAGCTCGACTGCGGAGAAGGGGCCCAGACGCTCTACAACTACAATTTCCCCGAAACCCTGCAGTTCGTTTGGAAACCGGACACCTGCGGCGATATTTCCTTGTCCATCAAGTTCAAAGGGTTGGTGTTGACCAAAAAGTATCAGGGGCTGTATGGCTTCCCCAATTTCCTGAAGGATTTCCGGGAAGGCAAGCGGACGTATACGCCGAGCGACTTCCCGCAGGCCGCAACGCTGTTGGAAACCATGGGCGTGAAAAAAATGACGGTGACCTACGCCTTTGACGGCGCTGTGCCTCTGATCAAGCTGTTGGAGGTCCGCCCCGTGAATACGCCGGAGCAGATCGTGGAGTGTTGGCGGCAGTAACGGGCGTTTTTATCGGAGACGACATGGGATTCCTGTACCAACGATTTTACGTCCTTCTTTTCCTGCTCTGGTTGGGCGGGGTGGGGTTGGTGGTGTTCACCACCTTGTGGGGCGATATGTCCGCCGTGATGAGCAGCCTGGGCGTGAACGGCACCGTCACGGAAAGCGCTGACGAGGCGTTGGGCGTCGGCTCCAGTTTCTTCCAGAAGGTTTCCGCGGTGTTGGAAAAGGATAGCGACTCGGCCAACTCTGAAATCGCCGAACTGGGCGGCGTCGCTTCGGGCAACGTCTCCCAGGCCGAGGACGGCGATGATACGGGGAGCGTTCCCGCCTGGAAACGCCCGGGCTTCACTGACCAGGTGCTGAGCCAACGCAAGGAGGCCACGCAGGCGGATGCCGCGCGCGTGGAGGCTGCAACGCAGCCCGCCGAAGCGCAGGGCGCCCAGCTTTCGGCCGAAAACTCCACGAGGGCCTCGGCCGCCCCTGCTGTTTCAGCCGGGAAGTCGGGCGCCGACTCGCAGGGCCGCCGCAGGCCGCAGCCTTCGTCCCGGTCCGAAAAGGCCCCTGCGCCGGGCGCGCCCGCTCAAACGGCGAAGCCGGACAAATCGCCGGCGCCGCAGCAGGCCGACGCCAACGGAAAGACCGCCTCCCAGCCTTCCGAGGCCGAAGCCGGCGTGCTCACGGTGGCGCAATTCGAATCGGCGCCGGATCATTTCACCGTCAAGCTCGCCGCCAACCGGCCTGTGCCCCGCTGCACCTATTTCTGGTTGAACAATCCGCGCAAACTGGTGCTGGACGTGCTCGGCAAGTGGCGATTCAAGGGAAGGAACGTCAGCCGGTTCGATCAGGGCGCGATCGAAAAAATAGTCTTTGGAGAGCACCCCGGCAAGGTTCGTCTGGTGCTCTATTATCGCGACCCCTCCGCGCCGGTCGGCTCCGATCCGGACATCAGCCTCACGGATGGGGGCGTGGCGTGCGTTGTTCGGATGGGATCGCCCTCTCAGCCAAGCGCGGGCAAGACGCCGCCGCAAAAGGCGCCGCCGGGGAAATAAACGTCGGAGCAGAGCAGAACGCGCAAAGCGCTTCGGGTTGCTACAATCCGAAGCGTTTCATTTTTTTGCGCAGCCCTTCTCGCGTGATGCCGAGGACTTTGGCGGCGTGGGTTTTGTTGCCGTCCGTCTGGGCGAGCGCCTTGACGATCAGATCCCGCTCTACGTCTTTGAGTTCTCCGGCCGGAGAGTCCTCCTTGGGAGGAGGGCATACGGCCGAATCCTGGTCGTTGCGCACCGTGTCCGAGAGGTCGTTCAGATGGATGGTCTTTTCGATGCACAAGGCCACGGCGCGCTCCACTTCGTTTTCCAATTCCCGGACGTTGCCCGGCCAGCCGTGGGCCTTGAGCGCTTGCATGGCCTCCGAAGAGAAGCGCATGCCGCCGCGGCTCATGTTGCGGCAGCAGTTGTCGAGAAAAATCCGGGCCAGCAACTCGATGTCGTCGGGGCGCCGCCGCAGCGGAGGAACGACCAGTTGCACCACGTTCAGCCGGTAGAACAGGTCTTCGCGGAAAGCGCCCTTGGAGATTTCTTCTTTGAGGTTCTTGTTGGTGGCCGCCACGATGCGCAGATCCACGGGAACGGATTTTCTCGATCCCACGGGGGTGACTTCGCGTTCTTCGATGACGCGCAGCAGCTTGGCCTGCCCCGGCAAGGGGAGGTCGGCGATTTCATCCAGAAAGAGCGTTCCTCCGCTCGCCTGAACAATTTTGCCGCTGCGCTTGTCTACGCCGGTGGCCACGCCTTTCTCGATGCCGAATAGTTCGCTTTCGAACAGCGTTTCCGGAATGGCCGAGCAGTTGATGGCCACGAAATGATTCTCGCGGCGATTGCTGGAGAAGTGCAGCGACTTGGCGATAAGCTCCTTGCCGGTTCCGGTTTCCCCGTAAATCAAAACGGAGACCGGCGTATCGGCGACGCGCTTGACGGCCTCCAGGACTTTGACGATGGCCGGGCTTTTTCCCACGATCTTGCCCGGCGAGAACCGGTCCTTGAGGTGGGACTTGAGGTGCTGGTTCTCAGCTTCAAGCCTTTTGGACGCTTCTTCGAGTTTCTCCTTGGTGAGAGTCAGCTCCTCCACCAAGGTTTCCAGCCGATACTCCCGAGCTTCGACTTTGACCAGCATCATGCCGAAGGCCTCGGCCAGATGGCTGACCGGGGCGGGGTATTCTTGCGTCTTGGTCAGTTCAAAGAGTGCGTGGCATCGATTGTAGTCGCCGAGGGAAACTTCTTTGCACAAGGCGGTGAGCCGGTCGATGATTTGGAGCGTTTCCTTGCTGTCCATACGTTGCTGGTTTTCCATAAGTTGTCTCTAAATCTACCATACCATGCTTTGGGTGCGTTGTCATGGCCGGAGTCGCAGGGGGAACTTTCCTTCGCAGGCGAGCGTGGATTCGAGGCTTCATGGACTCGCCGCAAGGAAGCTTGCGCCGGCGGCAGCCAAAGCCACCTTAGCCTCCGTAACATCTCTGGAGGCGCTAGGGAATGGTCATTGCGGCCGCCTGGGCTGGACGTTTTCGCATCGCCACGTTGCGGCGTGGGGCATTCGCCCTCGGACCGGCGCGTCCTCCCTCGATGCGCCGGCTCTCTACTGGATTGCCGAGCCATTCGGTGGTATATGCTGATCGGTTGTTGGCGATGCTCCATTGGGCCAGGCTCGGCGCGGGAAAGCCCCGAAGGCGTGCGGCGTCGCGATTGTTACAATCAGGAGGAAAAATGTCCGAGCAGGCTTTGCGCAAGGTGTTGGACCACGCCCAGGAAGGAGGAGCGGTCCGGGAGCGTTTTTTTAACGAGCAGGGAAGCACGGTGGTGGAAATCGGCCGGTGCATGGCCTCCTGCTTGGCCGGAGGCGGCAAGATTCTTTTTTGCGGCAATGGCGGCAGCGCCGCCGACAGCCAGCATCTCGCCGCGGAGTTCGTCAACAGATTCCTTTTGGAGCGCCCTCCGTTGCCGGCCATCGCATTGACCACGGACACCTCCATTCTGACCGCCATAGGCAACGACTACGGGTTCGATCTGGTGTTCCTGAAGCAGGTTCAGGCGTTGGGCGCGGAAGGGGACGTGCTGGTGGGAATTTCCACTTCGGGCTCCAGCCCCAACGTTATTCAGGCCTTGCGGGCCGGAAGGGACAAAGGACTGGTCACGGTGGGCATGACAGGCGCTTCGGCCGGCGAGATGCTGCCTTTGTGCGACTACATGCTGCAGGTTCCGAGTAAATCCACGCCGATCATCCAGGAATGCCATATCGCGGCGGGGCACATGCTTTGCCACATCGTCGACCATTTTCTGTTCGAGGCGGTGCTGGAGCTGGACCCGGGTCTGCTTTCCCCTCCCCGCGAGGATGATTGACGACGCAGGTTGCCTTTTGCGGTTTGGGTGGTATGATGCCCCCTGCCGAGAGGTCCATGAATGATGCGAGTGCTGGTCGTCGAAGACAATCCTCTGAATCAGGAGTTCCTGAAAGCCATTATGGCCTCCCATGGCGCAGTTTGCGAGGCCGTGGGGAGCGCCGAGGAGGCGTTGGAGGCTTTCGAGCGGGCGCATACTGCGAACGAGCCTTTTGACTTGATCTTCATGGACATCATTCTGCCCAACATGGACGGCCAGCAGGCGCTCGAGAATATTCGAGCCATGGAAAAAGCCCGGCCTGCGGCGCCGGTCAAGGTCATCATGACCACTTCCTTGGACGACAATAAAAATATGACGCGGGCTTTTTTCCAGGGGCAGGCCATCTCGTATCTCACCAAGCCTTTTACCGTGGACAAGGTAAGTATGGAATTACAGCGGTTTGGACTTATCGGGTAGCCGCTTGGATGCAAATGATTGCACCGTGGGACGCCAGCCGCTTCCCTTGTCGTCCATGGGAACGGCGAGAAATCACTTTTCTTTTATTTGTAACTTAGATAAAAATTTTTTCGTGTGTGCTCACATTATTCAGACGCAGAATAAAACTCAGGAGGAGATGTCATGAAGAAGCTCGCCCTGGCCGTGACTGTTCTCGGACTCGCCGTAGCTTTCTTGGCTCTGACCGCGTGCCAGAAGGGGAATGAGGTCGAAAAGTCGAAATCCATAAAAATAGGCTTCAACCTGCCGTTGACCGGCGATATCCCCAAAGTGGGAGAGTCGTCCAAATTCGCGGCGGAAATGTTGAAGGACGAAATCAACGCCCAAGGCGGCCTGATGGTGGGCGGCGAGCGCTATCCGCTGGAGTTTGTTTACGAAGATAATGAATCCAAAGCCGAATCCGCGGTGAACGCGGCCCTGAAGCTGATCGAACAAGACAAGGTTGTCGCCATCATCGGCCCGAACTCTTCGAAGCAGGCCGTGCCCGCCGGCGGCACTTGCAACGATAACGCCTGCCCCATGATTTCCCCGTGGTCCACCAACCCGGCCGCCACGAAAGACCGGCCATGGGTGTTCCGCGCCGCGTTCCTGGATCCATTCCAGGGGCCGGTGGCCGCCAACTTCGCCACCAAGAAGTTCAACGCGGCCAAGGCGGCCGTGCTTTTCGACATCTCCAACGACTATTCCAAGGGCTTGGCTGAGATCTTCCGCGAGGTCTGGGAGAAAAAACATGGAGAGGGCTCCGTGTCGGCCTTCGAGTCCCACGGCACCAAGGATCAGGATTTCTCGGCCCAGTTGACCAAGATCATCAACGCCGATCCCAAGCCGGACTTCATCTTCGTCCCCGACAACTACAACCAGGTGGCCCTCATCGTGAAGCAGGCGCACGACCTGGGTTGGGAGGGACCGTTCATGGGCGCCGACGCCTGGGGCAGCGCCGAATTGATGGAGCTGTGCGGCAAGGACTGCATCGGCCAGTATTTCTCCACCCACTACGCCGCGGCCGGCGCCACGGGCAAGACCAAGGAATTCATCGACAAGTACAACGCCAAGTACGGCTACGTTCCTGACGACGTGGCCGCTTTGACCTGGGACGCCATTAATCTGGTGCTCCAGGCCATCAGCTCCGCACCGACCTATTCCTCCGACGTAGCCAAGGAGCGTGAGATCATTCGCAACTCCCTGGCGAACATCGCGGACTTCGACGGCATCACGGGAGCGATGAGCTTCGACGAGCAAGGCGATCCCATCAAGTGCGCCGTGATCGTGCGCATCGACGACGACGGGCAGTTCGTGTTCACGGAATCCGTTTGCCCCGACAAATAGCCTTCCGGTTTGATTTTCGTCGGGGAGCCCGTACGGGCTCCCCGACGTTGTCGCGACACCGGGCCGCCTCGGGCCCAGAAGGGAGCATGCGAGACTCGCCGTGGACGCATTGATCCAAAATATCATCAACGCCCTGCAGTGGGGCAGTTTTTACGCGCTCATCGCCTTGGGGTACACCCTGGTGTACGGCGTGTTGCTGCTCATCAACTTCGCCCACGGCGATATTTTCATGGTCGGGGCGTACATCGCCTACTTCGCCGCCGTTTTCCTGCTGGGCGGACATGGGGAGGGGCTTGGCCTGCCGCCTCTTCTCGTCTTCGGGCTGACGGTGCCCATCTCCATGATTCTTACCGCCGGCGTCGGCGTGACCCTGGAGCGCATCGCCTACCGTCCTCTGCGGCGCAAAGGCGCCCACCGGTTGTACGTGGTCATTACGGCGCTCATGTGCGGCTTGGTGCTGGAGAACGGCAACCTGGCTCTGTTCGGCGCGTCGCGTAAAAAGTTCCCCGAACTGGTGGACAAGGCGGTCTACACCTTCGGCAACGTTTCGGTGACCAACCTTAAGATCATGGTCATCGTCGCCGCCGTGCTGGTCTTTTTGTTTCTGCATTTCATCGTCACCAGAACGCGCATCGGCATGGCCATGCGCGCCATTTCCTGGGACAGGCTGGCCATCCCGCTCATGGGCGTTCCCGTGGACACGGTCATCGTGTTCACCTTTGTCCTGGGCTCCGGCATGGCCGGACTGGCCGGCATTCTTTTCGCCATGTCTTACCCCATCCTGGACCCGTACATGGGCGCCATCATCGGCTGGAAGGCGTTCATCGCGGCCGTGGTCGGAGGCATCGGCGACATCCGCGGGGCGTTCGTGGGCGGCTTTCTGCTCGGGTTCATCGAAATCGGCGTGGTCGCGTTCTTTCCCTCCACATTGCGGGACCTGTTCGCCTTCACCATCCTGCTGGTCATTCTGTGGATCAAGCCAACGGGCATTTTCGGCGTAGCCCGAACCACCAAGATTTGAGGGATCCCGGGCAATGAAGCAGCGTACACTGACCATCGGACTTGTCATCCTGTTCGTCGCCTTGGCGGTCAGCGCCCAATTCGGCCTGGTCGACCGCTATATCCAGTCCGTGATCATGCTCATGGGCGTGAACATCATTCTGTCCGCCAGTCTGAACATCATCAACGGCTACATGGGCGAGTTCTCCTGCGGGCATGCGGCGTTCATGTGCGTCGGGGCGTATGTGTCGTCCATTCTCTCCGTGTTGCTTTTCGCCGACAACCCGTTCCTCGGCGCGCCCCTGTTGCCCGCGTACCTTTCCGTGGTGCTGTTCCCCGTGGTGGCGCTCATAGGCGGCGGCGTGGCCGCGGTAAGCGGCCTGTTGGTGGCCATTCCGTCGTTCAAGACCCGCGGGGATTACTTGGCCATTATCACCATTGCGGCCAACTACATCGTGATTTCGGCCGTCGAGAACCTGGAAGTCATCGGCGGGCCGCGCGGGTTCATGGGCATGAAGCAGGTCGTCCGCGCCATGGACTCGGTCGCCAAACTTCCCTGGATGGTTATCTGGGTGGCCTTGGGCGCCTGGTTCTCGGTTTTTCTCATCCGCCGCTTCGTGTCCTCGACCTACGGCAAGGGGGCCGTGGCCATCAATCAGGACGAGGTGGCGGCCGAGATCATGAGCATCAACACCAACAAGATCAAAGTGGCGGCTTTCATGCTCTCGTCGGGGCTGGCCGGCGTGGCCGGCGCGTTGTTCGCCCACCAGTACGGCTACGTCAACGCCCAGTCGTTCAATATCCTCAAGTCCACCGAGTGCATGGTCATGGTCTACCTGGGCGGCATGGGCTCCCTGTCCGGTTCGGTGTTGTCGGCCGTGCTGTTCACCTTGCTGTTGGAGGTGCTTCGGCCTTTGCAGATCATCAAGTGGGTGATCGTGCCCCTGATCCTGATTCTTTTGATGCAATTTCGGCCCGAGGGCATCATGGGCAACAGAGAGCTGCCCGATTTCTTCCCCTGGATGCGTAAATTTTATCGATTCAAATAGGTCCCGAAACACGACGCAATCACTATGGCGCTGCTTGAAATCAAAAATCTGACCCAACGCTTCGGCGGGCTGCAGGCCGTTTCAGACTTCAACCTCCGTCTGGAGGGAGGCGAACTTATGGGGCTCATCGGCCCCAACGGCGCCGGCAAGACCACCATCTTCAATCTGGTCAGCGGCTTTTATTCGCCTTCCGAGGGGGACATCGTTTTTGACGGGACCAACACCCGCGGGCTCAAACCCCACTCCGTCACGGCGTTGGGCGTCGGCAGGACCTTTCAGAACATCCGGCTCTGGTACGACATGAGCGTGCTGGACAACATCCGGCTTTCGCAGCACTACCACCTGGGCTACAACGTCTGGGATTGTTTCTTGCGGACCCCGCGCTATATGCGCCGGGAGCGGGACATCGACAAGACGGCCTGGGAAATGCTCGAAGCTATGGATCTCAAAGAGTTTGCCCAGGAGAGACCGAAAAATTTACCCTACGGACTCCAGCGCCGGGTCGAAATCGCTCGGGCCATGTCCATCAAGCCCAAGCTGCTGCTTCTGGATGAACCGGCGGCCGGGCTGAACTCCGCCGACGTCGACGGGCTCATCAAGTTGATCCGCTGGCTCAAATCCGAGTTCCCCATCACCATTTGGATGATCGAACACCAGATGAAAGTTGTCATGAGCTTGTGCACCTACATCAAGGTCATCGACTTCGGGGCGTCCATCGCCGAAGGCCTGCCCGAGGAAGTCCGCTCCAACCCTATGGTGATTCAGGCCTATCTGGGCGAGGAGGCGGTGTGAGCGAGACTTTGCTGGAAGTCAAGGACCTGCGCGTGGCCTACGGCCGCATCGAGGCGCTGCACGGCGTCTCCTTCTCCGTGAACCAGGGTGAAATCGTCACCCTCATCGGCGCGAACGGCGCCGGCAAGACCACCACGTTGACCTCCATCGCCCGGCTGCCGCCGCCCGAGGCTCCAAAAGTCGCCTCCGGCGACATTCTGTACCGAGGAGAATCCATCCTCGGCGTCCCGCCCCACGACGTGGTCTCCAAACTCAACGTGGCGCTGGTTCCGGAAGGCCGCCACATCTTCGGCAACCTGACCGTGGAGGAGAATCTCACGCTGGCCGCCTATCCCCGGCGCAAAGCGCCGGCGAGCGAGGCGGAGGCGGCTTTCAAAACGGTCTACGATCTTTTCCCCCGCCTGGCCGAGCGCAGACGGCAGCGCAGCGAACAGCTCTCCGGCGGAGAGCAGCAAATGTTGGCCGTGGGCCGGGCGCTCATGTCCAACTGCCAGTTCATCATGCTGGACGAGCCGTCCATGGGCCTGTCGCCGCTGCTCATGCAGCTTGTCTTCAAGACCCTCCGGCAACTCAATGAGGAGCAGGGCATGACCATTCTGCTGGTGGAGCAGAACGCCAACATGGCCCTTCGCCTGGCCCACCGCGGCTACGTCCTGGACACCGGAGAGATCATCGCCGAGGGCTCGGCCGATGAGCTGATGGACGATCCCGAGGTCAAAAAGGCCTATCTGGGCGGTTGACCGTCCTGATTGCGGCCCGCACGGACATCCCCTTGCGCCCATGCGGCGCAACCGCCTGGAGCGCCTGCCTGTTTCGACGGTCGCCGCCAGTGGCGACAAGTATGGCGCCAACGCATCGTGGCTTCATGAGAAGCTGCTCACAACATATCTATTTTACTTGGTTTTGTCCTGGCATGATTGTTGTAGCCATGTTGTGGCTATTCCGATTCGCGGTTCTTTTGACATGGAAGACCGTCAGCGCTGTGGATTTGAGGAGCATGGATGTTGGCTTTCGAACCGGATAACCGATTTCACTTATTGGAGGTAGAACATGGTTCAAGCTTGCGTTGCAGTGCGGCGGCCCGTTGTTGTCTTTTGGGGCGTCGCTTTGGTGATGGGAATGTTTCTTTTGTTGACGCCGGCCAAAGCGCGCGCTTTTGATCTCGACGGTTCGCTCAAGGCCTGCGAGGCGTACAAGCTGCCGGAGCAGGTCGATCAGCGGCTCGCCTGCCTGAACAACTGCATCGACAGCCTGAGAAGTTTTGTCGCCAGCCAGCAGGGAGCGTACGGCCCCGGAACTACGGCCTGCGGGGTGCGTTGCGTCGACACCTTCAAAATCGACGTCAACGCCTGCATCGACAAAGCCAAAGGCGGAGCGTCGGAGGCGGAGGCGGACGCTTGCATCGGCAGCGCCGCCGACAGGGCGGAAGCCTGCACCGGCGCTTGCGGTTACCCGGAAGATTAACCGTTCGGCGATCGCGCCGCGGACAAAACGCCGCGGCGCGGTTGCGCCGAGATCAGCGCTCCTTGTACGCCGCAGTCTTCTTCAGAGAGTCCCGGGGGCATGTCTATCCGGCGGCATGCCCCGGAGGAACACCCCGCCCCCGGGGCGGGGGCCAGCCTCGCCCACTCTTTCCAAAAAAAGCTCCGCCGAATCGTTTCCAGGCCGTTCTCTTGCTCCGGAGCCCATCGATACTTAGGGCGTATGACGCTTGAAACGCTTGCGTTAGGCGAGCGTAGCTCGACTGCAAGCATTTCGAGGCAAGGAGTTGCGGACCAATCCTTGCCGAGCATCGTATATTTTCAATGTTAAACAGTTCTAAGCCCCCGCGAACGTCGTCGGGGGGAAGCCTTCACGACGCAATGATGCTGGCGTCCGGACAAGCTGTGGTAATCCAGCGAAGAGAGCAACGTTTGCGCAGGACGGGGGGCGTCGCCGCGCTCGGCGTTCCAGCAAATGCGTCCTTGGTGAACCGTGCGTGTTGTCTTTTTTGGGGCGTTGTTTGAGCGGACCCTACGTTTGAGTGTGGTCTCTTTTTTGAAGAAGTGGATGCTACGGAGGCATCGCACACCATGGCCAGCCTTTCTGCTGAAGGCTCTGCGCATGACCGGAGAAACCATTTCGCCAGCCTCATCTCCGCAACGGAGCCGAAGCCGACTTCGGCCATGCAACGCGACCCCCCTCTTGCTCAGAGGACTGTCCTGGGGCATAGTCACTACGTTTGCAACGGGGTCTTTCATTTGGAGGAACGACATGCCCATTGTTCACTGGGACGGCTCTCAGGCTATTGGAATTGAAATTATCGACAGGCAGCACCAGCGTCTGTATGAAGTGCTCAACAGCCTTGACAGAAAGCTGCACGCCCCGACGCCGGACGCAACATCCTTGAACACCACTGTGGACAGCATGCATCAATACGTACGTTATCATTTCAGTACGGAGGAAAGGCTGCTGGAGCATTATGGCTGGCCTGGCCTGCAAGAACACAAGTTGCTGCATCAGACGTTCGTCGACAAGGCCGAAGAGCTTCTACGCCTGGGCGAGACCGACGTGCTTCAAGCCCTGCGCGAGGCCCTTGTTTTTCTCGTGAGCTGGGTTGTGAACCACATAGAAGGCGAAGACCAGAAGTATGCTCCGTTCCTTAGAGAGAAGGTGGAGCAATCAAAAGCGAAATGATTCGGGCGACGCGGCCGTCTTCGGCGCAGCCCACGCATCGCAAGAAACGCTTGGCGCTCCTCAATGCATCCGAAGCGGTTACCGCCAGGAGGAGCTTCAATTTTTCGCCCGGAGAAAATCGGCAAAGGATAGAATCAATCCCTGGTGCAGCACGGAACGCGCGCCAAGAACTCATGAGGAGGAATCGATGATGAAAAGATTATGTTGCCTCTGTCTGATGCTGTTCTCGTTGCTGGTCTTCAGCGCCTGCAGCTCCCATCAATGGCAAGTCACCACCAGCGACGGCAAGGAATACACGGCGGCGGGCAAGCCGGAACTGGACGAGGACGCCAAGACCTATACCTTCGAGGATCCTCAAGGCAACCAAGTGGTGCTGCCCCAGTCCGTGGTGCAGGAGATGAAGGAAGCTCCTTCGAACTAAAAAAGGTCGCAAGCTCTATCCTACGAACGCAGGAGGCCCCAGCCCGCAAGGGGTCCTCCTGCGTTCGCGCCTGCAACAGGGCTTCCCCCCGAAATCACTGCGTCAGGTACTTGGCCGGAATAAGCTTCTTGGCCTCGGCCGCAGCCTGGTTGATTTGCTGGGCCGACATTTTCTTTTTCAACGTCTCCAACCGCTTGGGCGCATACGTCTTGCACGCTTCGCTCATGGCCAAAAAGCCCACGGACGTCTCGACGTAGCCGGATTGGTGGTCGGTGATCCAGCAGCTCATGGTTTGCCCCACCAGTAAATCCCGGTAGGCCTCCGCCAACTGGTCCGTCTGCATGTAGCAATCCCCACGGTGCAGATAGGCGCCCACCACGGAGCGCTCGTTGTCCGAGGTGTTGATGACCTCGGTGTAAACCTGGGCGGCCTCGCTCCATTTGCCGTCCTGTCGCAAAGCAGCAGCTTCGCTCCAATGGGATTCGCGCGCGCCGCATCCCAGGGAGACGGCCAGATAAAAGAGCATCAGGAACAACAACGATCGGCGCATGGTCTTCTCCTTGGTTGCATTGGAATTGCCTTTGAAATTATCCAACTAGCCGTAAAAAAACAAGTCGCAGCACCCTGCGCAGGCCGCAAAACGACGCATCGCCGCTGAGCGTCCGGCTCCTGGAGCGTCCGGCGCATCGTCCGGGTCTCCCCCATCATTCTTTTCGCCTAGCGCTATGTAACAGGGCGGAGTCATAGGAAAAAAGCTGGACCATTTTTTTCATTCCGCACACAAAAAAACGGTTGCGCACAAAGCTCCAATAACTTTACCATCCACCCGAACCCCGGAATGCAGGCCGGGGAAAAAAACAAGGAGGCTCGCTATGCCCATCGTGATTGATGAAGACGAATGCATCGGTTGTGAAGCTTGCGTTGAAATTTGTCCTGAAGTGTTTGAAATGGATGATAATTCTGGAAAAGCAGTCGTTAAAGAGCCCGATTCCGCTCTGGATTGTGTGGAGGAGGCCATCGACAATTGCCCCAACGAGGCCATCAGCAAGGATTAGCAATCCCGGACGGGATTTGTTGGGAAAAAAAGGCCCGCCTCCGAGCTTCGGAAGCGGGCCTTCGCCGTTTGTGCGTCCGCCGGCCGCGCGTTCAGGCGGCCTCGCGCCCTTGAACCGGAGACAGCGTCTTGGCGTAGACCACCTTGTCGTCTTCTTCGGCGTAAAAATCCTGAAAGACCGCGGCGGCCGTGAATCCGACCGATTCATAGAACCTTCTGGTCGGGGCGTACTGCGCCCGGGAGGATGTGTCCGCATACAGGCGAAGAGCGCCGCGTCCGACGGCCGAAGCCTCAACCTGATGCAGCAGCAGGCGCCCCAGACCGCGTCCTTGCTCCGAAGGATGCACGACGATCCAATACAGATCGAAGCTCGACAACGTGCAGGGAATCGGCCCGAAACAGGCGTACCCCACAAGCTTCGGACCTCTATCCGCCAGGATGAAATGATAGCCCGACTTCACCCCCCGCTCCAGGCGTTCGTCCACCAACTCTGCGGCCAGGGCCGTTTCCTCGAGATTGAAAAAACCCGTCGCCTTCGTCAATTGACGGATGCGCGGCGCATCGCCGGGCCGCACCGTCCGGCGAAATCGTATGCTGCGCTCCGGTTGGCGCACATTCATTCCACGACTCCCTTTTCGCGAAACATTCGCAGGTTTTGGTCGATAACCCACTGTTCGACTTCCTCGTCCGATTCCTCTACCGGCGTAGAGATCGGCTGTCCGTGGAGGTCGCACTCCCGCAGGTAGCGCTCCTGGAATTGCAGCCCTACTTCGACGTTTTTGAAGTCGTTGAACATGTTGACGACTTTGACGACAAATCCATGGCGCTCCGGCTCCCGTCCTACTTCGGCCAACCCCAAACCGACAAGATAGCTTCGCCCCAAATCATAGCCGTAAAGCTCTCTCACTTCCTTGCTGCTCAACGTCGACTCGGCCCGAATTCCCCCGCCCGAGATGTTCAGCACTCGGTGCGAAGCGCCGAGAGGGAGCCTCGCCGCTTTAGGCCCGCGATCCAGATAGTCGCCCAAAATATTTTCATTGGTGCGGGTCACCGGCCAGATGTATAGTTCGGGAACCTGGTCCAGAGCCGGCGTGATGCGCAAGGTGTGCCGTTTTTGGCCCATGACCAGTTTTTCCGGGAAAGCGAGGCGGATGTACGTCGCTCCGCCGCGCTGATGTTTCACGCGTTCGATCACGCTGGAAAAATTGTAAAACGTCTTCTTTCGGCTATCTTTGAAGGGGACGCTTAAGAAGCAGAACGCTTCCTTGCCGCTCCAGGAGTCTCCCAATTTGCGATTGGCCGGCGCCTCCAAGACGATGCCGGCGGGCTCAACCTTGACCAAGGCGCACGGCATGACTTTTCTGTAGTGGTCCGAATCGTATCGCCCGAGGTCCACCCGGGCCCGGTTGACCAGCGCTTCGTCCAAAATGGCGCGGATGAGCGCCGGATCGAGAATCCAGGTCGGCGGAGCTCGGTGGGCGGCTTCCTGGGCGCGGCGAGCCTGAAGAAAGAAACCCACGGCGGCGAGCAGAGCGACTCCGGACAGCACCAACAAGACAACGGTGGCGGAAACACCGGTGAAATTCGGAGCGCTGAAGCTGTTCGAGATGTCTTTGAAAAAATCCTGGGGCACCTGAAGCTTCCTTTCCTCGATTTCGTCCGGCTGCGCCGCGGCGTCTCGCCAACGCCGATTGCAGCAGCAGTTCCCAAACCCGTTCGAGCGGCAGGTCGGCTTTTCCCGCCGCAGCGGTGAATCCGGAGTCTGCGGCCAGGCAGGGGTTGACGTTCACGTCCACGATCCACGGCCGACCGCGCCCGTCCACTCGAAAATCCACGCGAGCGTATCCGGAAAGACGCAGGACCATCCAGCAGCGCTTGGCCAACGCCGAAAGCGCGGCAAGCAGTTCGGCGTCCTCTTTTCCGAAGTCCTGCCGGCGCATCGTCGAACCGTACTCGAAAGACCCGGCCTCCCATTTGGCGCGATAGCCGAGAATATTCGGTTTATTCGGAGGATAGCCGTAAAATTGCATCTCGGCAACAGGTAAAACATACGCCAACCCCGCCGATTCGATGATGGAAACAGTGAATTCTCGCCCTTCAATGAAGCGTTCGGCGTAATAAGAGAGCCTGGTCGCCCGTTTTTTGCCCGCCAACAAACGCCGCAACCCGACGCTGGAGTCCGCGTGGATCAGGCAATCCTCCTCCAGGCCCACGGAGCCGTGCTCGCGAACCGGCTTGAGCAGATACGCGCCGGCCCGGAACCTGCCGGCCGCTGCGGCCCGATCCAGTCGCAAGGCGCCCGGGACGGGCAGCCCTTGAGCCGTCAGCGTATCCCGGGTCATGAGTTTGTCGCCGCACACGGCCATGGCCTGCGAGCCCGTTCCGGTGAACGGAACCCCCAGGCGCTCCAGCAGCCGCGGCGCCAGGTGGGCCAATCCCTGGGAGCCGTTCACGGACTCCACGAGGTTCACCACCGCGTCGGGCCGCGGAGTCAGCAGCCTGTCCAGCTTTCGGACGTCCGGATCAAAGGGGTGGAGCGACGTCTCAAAGCCCAAGCCCGCCAGGCGTTCGGCCGCATCGCGGGCTTGGGTCAAGGTGTCCAGTTCGTCCGGGCCGGGGTTGCGGCCCAGTCTGTCATGCAGCACAACCACGCGCACGGCGGAGCCTACAGGCGCGTTCCGGCCGCCGGGCGAGCCGGGCGGATCGAATTTACGCCGCCCCAGCACTCGTCCTCAACGCGCCTGCGCGTCATGGCCGCATCCATGATGGATCGGATGAGTTGGAGATAACGTCCGCCGCCGAGAGACCACAGGATGGGCAAATCCGAGTGCGTGGGGTGCAGTCCGGCCAGGGGGTTCACTTCGAGGAAATGCGGCCGCCCCTGAGCGTCGAGCCGTACGTCCACCCGGCCGGCGTCGCGGCATCCCAAAACCCGGTAACAGGACACGGCCAAATCCGCCGCCGCCTGGGCCTGCTCGTCGAAAGCCAGGTCGTAGCGGACGAGGGACGCGCAGTCTTCCTTGTTGCGCTGGGTGTAGCAGCCTGCGTCCGCGCCGTTGAGCAGATGAATCTCCATGACGCCCACGGAGCGGGCGCTTGCGCCTGCGCCTACCACCCCCACGGTGAACTCCCGTCCCGGGAGATAGGACTCCACCAGGACCGGCCCGAAATGATGCAGCAGTCTGGAGACGACGCCCCGCAGCGCCAGCTGGTTGCGGACCAGCGAAGAGGCGTCCACGCCCTTGCCCGTGCCTTCGCGCAAGGGTTTGGCGAACACGGGAAACGCCATGTCCCAGTTCGACAATTCGGCCTCGTCCTGAATGATCCGGTGGTCCGGAGTGGCCAGCCCGGCCGCGCGGACCGCCTGCTTGGCCAGCGCCTTGTCCAGCGTCAGGCACAAAACCAGAGGATCGGAAAACGTGTAGGGAATCCGGTAGGCGTCCAGCAACGCCGGAACCTGCGCCTCCCGCCCGGCGCCGTACATGCCCTCGGCGATGTTGAAAACAATGTCCCAGCGCCGGCCCGCGGCCAACAGCTCGGTCAGACGCCGGACGCCTCCGATGCGTTCGGTTCCGTAGCCGAGTTCCGCCAAAGCGGCGTCGATGGCCTGAATGGTCTCCTCGGAGTCGAACTCCGCCGCCTGCTCCGGGCTGTAGCCGAGTTTCAGATAATCGTCCCGCAAATCGTAGGTGATGCCGACGTTCATGCTAAAAAGTCTCCTGGGCGGCCGTGTCCGGATAGCGGAACTGGCGGTGCTGGAAGTTGCGCAACAACAGGTCCGAGCCTTCGCGTCCCTGAACATACTCCGGCAGCAGGGGAATCTTGCCGCCGCCGCCGGGGGCGTCGATAACGTACTGCGGCACGGCGTAGCCGCTGATGTGGCCGCGCAAGGCGTCGATCATCTCCAGTCCGCGGGACACCGGGGTGCGAAAATGCGAGCTGCCCGGCACGGGATCGCATTGGTAGAGATAGTAAGGCCGCACCCTGCGCTGCAACTCGCCGGTGAACAATGCCCGCAATGCGTTCGCGTTGTCATTGATTCCCTTGAGCAGCACGGTCTGCGAACCGAGGGGGATGCCCGCGTCGGCCAGGCGGCGAAGCGCTTCGTCGGATTCCGGGGTCAGTTCCTCGGGATGGGTCATGTGCAGGCTCATCCACAACGGGTGAAACTTCTTGAGCATCCGGATCAAGGAAGGGGTGACGCGCTGGGGCAACACGGCCGGAATCTTGGTTCCCAGGCGGATGATCTCCACGTGCGGGATGGCGCGCAGTTCATGCAGCAGCCACTCCAAGGCCGCGTCGGACAGGGTCAAAGGGTCGCCTCCCGAGACCAGTACGTCGCGCACGCGAGGCGTGTTGCGGATGTACTCCAAAGCCAGGGACCAGCGGCGGCGCACTTGCGTCCGGTTTTCGGGCCGGCCCACGGCGCGGGAGCGCGTGCAGTAACGGCAGTACGCCGAGCACACGCCTGTGGCCAGAAACAGCACACGGTCGGGATAGCGATGCACCAACCCGCACACCGGGCTGTCGCCGTCCTCGGCGAGGGGGTCTTCGGCCTCGCCGGCGGAGCGCTTCAGCTCGTCCAGGCTGGGAATCATGCAGCGGCGCAAGGGGTGGGCCGAGTCGCTTTTGTGCAGCAACGAGGCGTAATAAGGCGTCACGGCCCAGGGCAACGGCCCGGCGGCGCCGGACAAGGCGGCCCGTTCGTCCTCGGTCAGGTCCAGGATGCGCTCCAGAATATCGAGATTGCGAATGCGATGGGCGAACTGCCAGCGCCAGTCGGTCCATTGCTCGGGGCCGCTGGACGGGTCCAGAATGCGATAGACTTGTTGAGCTTTTTCCGTGGTGGGAAATTTTTCCGTCCGCCGGGCGTGCAGCGTTACGATCTTGCCGGCCGGCGTTTCGACGGCGCCGAACGGCGCCATGGGATTGGATTGAACAAATACGGGTTTCGTTCGCTGTGGAGGCTCTTCCACGCCTGCTTCCACAATCTGTGCTTCCATCGTTATCCGCTCCTGTAGCTTGTTGTTTTTAAGGCCGTTTCTTTGTCCCAACGAGCCGGACGGCCGCCGCCCTGGTGAAAATCTGACGGATCAACCGCGCACCTTGATCAAGTCGGCTCAGCAAGCATAATACGAGCCATGCTGTATTCTGTTGTAATAATATAATAAAAATTGAAGTCTATGCGATAAATACGGAAGCGGCGCTTCTCAAATCCAAGCGACGCCCGAAATGCAGGTGTTCAGGTCGGTTTTTCTGTAGGAAATAAAACTGCCGGTTTGTGATGACTGGCAATCAAATTTCCGTTTTCACGAGGGAAGGCGGCAGGAAAAAGGAAACGAGCCGGCTTACTTGTAATTTTTTTTGTTCAAGCCGTATTTTTTCATCAGATTGTTGAGCTGGCGGGGACCGACGCCCGCCTCGCGGGCGGTCTTGTCCACCCGGCCGCGGTGGGCGGCGAGGAGTTCGTCCAGATAGCGACGCTCGGCCTGCTCCACCACCCGCGCCCTGTACTCGTGCAAGCTTAAGGAGGCGTCCACCCGCGGCAGTTCGCCCAAGGCCGCGCCGGCCATGACCTCCGCCGGGAAACTGGCTGCGGTCAGGGTTCGCGAAGGCTCCAGGATGAAGGCCCGCTCCACCACGTTTTCCAGTTCGCGCACGTTGCCGGGCCAGGCGTAGCGGGCGAGCCCTCCCAACGCCTCGTTGGAAACGCTGGATATCTCTTTGGGATACAAACGGTTCAGCCGTTGCAAGAACGTTTTGACCAAAAGCGGAATGTCCTCCGTGCGTTCGCGCAACGGAGGCAGCACGATGGAGAAGACGTTCAGCCGGTAATAGAGATCGCTGCGGAACTCGCCGTCGTCGCACATTTTTTTAAGGTCCAGGTTGGAGGCCGCAATGACCCGGACGTTGGCCGTGATGGTTTGTTCGCCGCCCACGCGTTCGAACACGCGGTCCTGCAGCACGCGCAGCAGCTTGACCTGCACCGTCTTGGAAACCGTGCCGATTTCGTCGAGAAAAATGGTTCCGCCTTCGGCCTGTTCGAATTTCCCCACCTTGCGGCGCACCGCCCCGGTGAAGGCGCCTTTTTCATGGCCGAACAGTTCGGACTCCACCAGGGTTTCCGGAATGGCGCCGCAGTGCACGTGTATGAAAGGGCCGTCGCGTTGGGCGCTGTTCAGGTGGATCAACTGGGCCACCACGCCCTTGCCCGTGCCGGTCTCTCCCTCGAGCAGCACCGTGGTTCTCGCCGGAGCGACGAGCCGCACCTTCTCCAGCACTTCGCGCATCAGAGGGCTGGCCGTGGACAACGATTTGCTGGCCTCCGACCGCCAAAAACCGTCGCGCAGGGCGTCGACTTCGGACTGCAGCAGCCGAGCCTCCAGCAGGCTTTCCAGCACGTACTTCAGTTCTTCGGGATGCAGGGGAGTGGTCAGGTAGTTGCCGGCCCCGGCCTTGACTGCGGCTACGGCGTCCCGTATCCGCTCCGGACGGCACAGAACCACCACTTCCGCCTGGGGATTGGCCTCCCAAAAGGGAGCAAGCTCCGCCTTGAATCCGTGGTTCTGGCGATTGTGCGCCGGCTCGGCCGCGATCATGTCCAGATCGACAAGGACAAAGTTCGGCCGTTCGCGCCGCAGCGCCTCCAGGCAGTCCTGGAGAGCATCGACGCAGACGATTTCATGCCGGGCGCCAAGCTCCCCGGTTACGTTCCGGCATACGCCGGGATCCTTGGAGAAGACCAAAATGACGGACATCGCCACCTCTTGCAAGGTCGAGTGAACGGCGCCACTTTAAGCTCACTGGCCCCGACGGACAAGAGGCGAAAAGCCTTTTTTCCATGCCGGAAGCATGCTAATCATTCAAAAAATAACCCTCAGCACAGGGCGCCTTCCATGACGTTTCATCTCGATACGCCGACGTTGCTTTTCGGACTGGTTATTTTCTGCTCCCGCGTGGCGGACGTGTCCATAGGTACGCTGCGAACCATCAGCATCGTCAACGGCCGGAGCCTGGTCGCCTTCTTTTTGGGCATGGTCGAAATCAGCCTGTGGCTGGCCGTGGTCTCCACGGTCATTCTGGAGATCGGCCAGCGGCCTATTCTGGGAGTGTTCTACGTTCTGGGCTTCGCTACGGGGAACGCCGTGGGCATCGCCATCGAGCGCCGCATCGCCTTCGGGCACGCGGTCATGCGCGTCTTCACCGCCGGGCGCGGCAGGGAGATGGCCCAGGCGGTCCGGAATATGGGGCACGGCGTAACCACTTTCGCGGGGGAAGGCGTCGCTGGCCCGGTGACGGAGCTGCTCATCGTGAGCAGGCGCCGGGACCAGAAGAAGATTCTTGCAACCATTCGCACCATCGAACCAAAGGCCTTTTACGTCACCGAGCAGGTGGGCGCGGTCAGCAAATTGTACAGGCCGCTGGCGCCGCAACCCACGGGATGGCGTTCCGTGCTGAAGAAGAAATAAGCGGGCGAAAAACGCCTTAGTATGCCCAATGAAAAAGCGGGTTACGACTTTTGCCGTAACCCGCTGTATTTCCTGGTCGGGATGACTGGATTTGAACCAGCGGCCCCTGCGTCCCGAACGCAGTGCTCTACCAGGCTGAGCCACATCCCGACGAAGAAGGGATACCTACCTGAGGCTCGGTAAAAACGCAAGCCCTGATTTGCGGCGCCGAGCAATCATTTCTTTTTTCTTCCGCCGAAACGCCGCGCTGCGATTTCGCCAGAGTCAGCAGGCCTTTTTGACGCAATGCTCCAGGCACGCGCCCAAACGCTTCACGCCCTCCTGAATCTGTTCTTCGCTGGAGTTGGAGAAGTTCAGCCGCAGCGTGCTTTGTCCGCCTCCGTCCGCGTAGAAGGGCGCGCCCGGCACGAAGGCGACCTTGTAGTCGACGGCCTTCTCCAGCAGGTCCAGGGCGGAAAGTCCGTCCGGCAGCCTGACCCAGATGAACATGCCGCCCTCGGGGCGGGTGTAGTCGACTCTTTCCGGGAAGTACTGCTGGATCGCCTCCAGCATGCAGTCCCGCTGGCGTTTGTAGCCGCGCTTGATGCGGGCTACGTGGGCGTCCAGGTCGTTGGTGGTCAGGTATTCGAACAACGCGCGCTGGGTGAGGGTGGAGGTGTGCAGGTCCGCGGCCTGCTTGGCGATGACCGCCTTTTCATAGATGTCCGGCGGGGCGACCATCCAGCCTAGCCGGAAGCCGGGCGCCGCAATCTTGGAGAAGGAGCCGAGCAGAATGGCCTTGTCCCGGCAGAAAGAAGCCATGGGCGGCAGGGTGTCGCCCTCGAAACGCAATTCGCCGTAAGGATCGTCCTCCAGGAGCACGGCCTCCGAGTCGTTGACGAGTTCCGCCGCCCGCTTTCGGCGCTCCAGGCTGTACGTGAGCCCGGAGGGATTCTGGAAATTGGTCACTGCGTTGAACACGCGGACGCGATCCCCGCTCAGGGCCTTTTTCAGGGGGCCAAGCAGCACGCCTTCGTCGTCCATCTCCACCTGCACGAAGCGGGGTTCGAACAGGGAGAACGCCTGAATGGAGCCGAGGTAGCCGGGCCGCTCCAGGATCACGGTGTCGCCTGCGTCCACCAGCGCCTTGGCCGCGAGGTCCAGGCATTGCTGGGAGCCGGTGGTGATGAGAATCAGGTCCGGGTCCACCTCCACGCCCTTGTGCGTGCGGTAGCGGTCCGCGATCCAGCGCCGCAGCGGAGCGAAGCCCTCTGTGGTGGAGTATTGCAGGGTGATGGCGCCATCCCGGGACAATACCCGCTCCGCGGCCTTGGCGAAGGCCTCGGTGGCGAACATCCCGGGATTGGGCAGGCCGCCGGCGAAGGAAATGACGTCCGGCTTCTCCGTCACTTTGAGAATTTCCCGGATAAAGGATTTGTGGACGCTGGTCATGCGCCGGGCGAAACGACGCTTTGAAGAAGTAGCCATTGTCGTGCTCCTGTGACAAAATTGCGACCGTATAAACGATTTAAGCTACTCGGAAGATTCCTTGCTGTCCATGCAAAAAGCGGTTGCCCGCTTGTTTGTTGTGGTGCGGCGCCGGTTCTGGTACTCTTGGTTCGCCCAACAAATTGCAAGGAGCCGGCATGCCGTCCATCGCTCTCAGGGCCGTACTTTTTTGTTTTTTGCTGGCGCTGGCTGCGTCTTGCGCCAAAGCGCCGTTGACGCAACGGTCGCAGTTCATCGTTTTGCCCGAATCCCAGACCGTGGCCATGGGGCTTGAGGCGGCGCAGCAGGTCAAGGAGACCGAGCCGCTGTCCAGCGACCCCGCTTTGACTGGCCGGGTCCGCCGCGTCGGGGAGAGGATCGCGGCTCAGACCGGCAGGGACTATGAATGGGAGTTCAACGTCATCGACGAGGACGTTCCCAACGCCTTCGCCTTGCCCGGCGGGAAGGTCTTCGTGTACCGCGGGCTTTTGGGGATGACGGACAGCGACGATGAACTGGCCGTGGTGATCGGCCATGAAATCGCCCACGCCATGGCCCGCCACGGGGCGGAGCGCATGTCCGTCCAACTGGGAACGGCTCTGGCCGGCGAGGCCGCGGGCGTCGCCATCGGGCTGGAGAGCCCGGCCATGGCCCAGGTTTTCGCATCGGCCTACGGCATGGCCTCTCAGGTGGGCGTCATCCTGCCTTACAGCCGGACCCAGGAGTACGAGGCCGACTACATCGGATTGATTCTCATGGCCCAGGCCGGCTACGATCCCGGCGCGGCCCTGGTCTTCTGGCGCAAGATGATGCAGTTGGACAAAGGCTCGGCGCCGCCGGCGTGGCTTTCCACCCACCCGCCGAGCCAGGACCGGTTGATCGAACTGCAAAAGGACCTGCCCGTGATCAAAGGCAAGTACTATCATAGGAACCAGAATGACTGACGCATCCATCTGGACCTTCGTTCCTCTGGCGGCGCTGTTGACCATATCTCCCGGCGCCGACACGTTGCTCGTGGTCAAGAACGTTCTGGGCCGCGGGCCGGCCGCGGGCGTCGTCGCCACCGTGGGCATTTGCTCTGGGCTGTACGTGCACGCCACGGCTTCGGCCTTGGGGCTTTCCGTGATCCTGGCAAGGTCGGCCGAGCTGTACCACTGGGTCCGGCTGGCCGGCGCCGCCTACCTGGTCTATCTGGGGATTGCGACCTTGCGGCGTTGCTGGAAGTCTTCGGCCGAACCGCTCCAGGCGGCCGCGGCGCGGCCGGCCGCGTGGCGCAAATCCTTCGGGGAGGGCTTTCTGTCGAACGTGCTCAACCCCAAGGCCGCCGTGTTTTATCTGTCGCTGCTGCCGCAGTTCATCGCTCCCGGCGACAACGTGTTGGCCGAGTCCTGGGCGCTGGCCTCCATCCATGCGGTGATGGGGCTGGTCTGGCTGACGCTGCTGTCGTTGTTTCTCAACCGCATGAGCGCATTCGTGTCCGGCCAAAAGCTTCGCGTCAGGCTGGAGGCGGCCTCCGGGGCGATTTTGGCCGCACTGGGCGTGGGCCTGGCGCTGGAGGATTGATCCGCACGTGCCCTGCCGCTGGAAAATCGACGAAACCCCGTTGCCGCCGAACATCGGCCGCATGGCCGAAGATCTGTCCATTTCGTCCGTGTTGGCGGGCGTGCTCTACCGGCGCGGGCTGGCTTCGGCCCGGGATATGGACTTTTTTCTGAGCCCGCATCTGCGGTATCTGTGCAAGCCTGCGAGCGTGCCGGGCATGGCCGAGGCTTGCGCCGCCGTGGCGCGGGCCGTGGAGCAGGGCCGCCGCATCGCGGTCTGGGGCGACTACGACGTGGACGGGGTCACCTCCACGGCGCTGCTCGTCTCGTTTTTCCGGGCTCGCGGCGTGGATGTTCTGGGGCGTTTGCCCAACCGGCTCAAGGAAGGCTACGGCCTGAACGTGGACGGCTTGCGCTTCCTGGCCGAGGCGGGCGTCCAGACGGTGGTGACCGTGGACTGCGGCATCACCAACCACCAGGAGGTTGCGGCCGCCCGTGATATGGGGCTGCAGATGGTGGTCACGGACCATCATCTGCCGGGCGAGGAGCCGTTGCAGGCCGAGGCCGTGTGCAATCCGAGGCTCGGAGACTGCCCGTGCCCCGACTTGGCCGGCGTCGGCGTGGCCTTCATGCTGGCCGGGGCGCTGAACTCTCAATTGCCCGGCGACCCCATGGACCTTCGGGAGTTGCTCGATCTTGTGGCGCTGGGAACCATCGCCGACGTGGTGCCTCTCACCGGCCACAACCGCATTCTGGTAAAGAACGGGCTCTTGCTGCTCAAATCCCCCAAGCGGCCCGGCGTGCTGGCGCTCAAGGAGGCGGCCGGCTACAACGCCCATGCGCCGCTAGGCGCGGGACAGGTGGCCTTCGGGCTTGCGCCCCGGATCAACGCGGCCGGCCGGCTGGAGGACCCCAACCTGGCTTTGGACCTGCTCCTGGCGCCGGACCTGGACACGGCCCGGCCCTTGGCCGCGAAACTCGACGAATTGAACTCCCGGCGCCGCAGCCAGGAAGACGCCATGCTGGGGCAGGCCCTGGAGCAGGCCAAGACGCAAAACGGACGTTTGGGGCTGGTGCTCTATCAGGAGGACTGGCATCACGGCGTGCTGGGCATCGTGGCTTCTCGGGTGGTGGAGCGTCTATACAAGCCCGTAATTTTGCTGGCGGCCAAGGACGGGCGGATGTCCGGCTCCGGCCGCAGCATCGCCGAGTTCGACCTGCACCGGGGGCTGACGGACGCCGCCGACCTGCTGACCAAGTTCGGAGGACACCGGCAGGCCGCGGGGCTGTCCTTGGCGCCGGAGCGGTTCGAGGAGTTGCGCGAGCGTTTTCACCAGGCGGTGACGCAGCAGGTCGGTCCGGAGGCCCTGAAACCCACGCTTCGTCTGGACCAGGCTTTGGGGTTTGAGTCGGCCGACGCCGTTCTGCTGCGGGAGATGGAGTTGCTACAGCCGTTCGGCATGGGGAATCCGGAGCCTGTTTTCTCCTCGCCTCCGGTGGAGGTGCTGCGCTACCGCGTCTTCGGCAAGGACCACGTGGGGCTGGACCTCAAGGACACGGTGTCCGGCCGTATTCTGCAGGCCAAGGCTTGGCGCATGGCGGGAGAATTGACCCGGGCCAGCCTGAGCCCCGGCATGCGATTCGCCTTTACGCCCCGGCTCGACACCTTTCAGGGGACGCCCCGGGTGGAGCTGCGCATCAAGGACTGGCGCCTGTAGCCCGTCGCAAGCTGTTTTTGTTTGACGGAGCCGGGGGAAGGGGAAAACCCCTTTTTTCTCAAAAGGGGTTTTCCCCTTCCCCCGGACCCCCATCCCTTTTCCCCAAAACCTTTTTATAGGGAAACGGTTTGTGAGACAGGAAAAATCGTTTCTCGTTGCGTTGATTGTTGAAAATTTACAGCGTGTTACCATTGGAACGCTTGCTTGGCGGCGGGCGCTGCCCGGCTCTTTGGCCTCGTCAATTTTTTTCTTCCTGGGACACGATGACCTGGATCGGCTGCTCGATGCGGCCCAGCGTGGCGTAGCGGCGCAGATAGGCGATGGTCGTCTCCGAAAGCTCCTGGCCTTTTCCCGCGACCTTGACGTCTTTGCCTTCTCGTTGGGTGAACACGTCCTGGGCGAGGATCATACCCGGGCCCAGTTGCCTGGCGGGCAGCGCCTGGACCGTGTGGGCCGGTTCGCTGCCGAAGATGCGGGAAAGGGCCTCCAGGGCGGCGGGGTCATAGGCTCCGGCGCGCCGCCGCAGGGCTTGGAGCGCTTTGTCTCCGGCGACGCCTCGGGAGGTCAGCTTGTCGAGGTCTTTCGCTATCCGGAGGATTCTCGATCCAAGGGGGATGCCCCGTCCCTCGACCAGGTCGCCGGGAAAGCCGCCTCCGTCGAAATCCTTGTCCTGGTAGCGAATGATGGCGCTCACCTCGTCCATGCGGGGCAGGTTGGAGATGAGCCGCTCCGCGACGTCGACGTGTTGTTCGTATATTTTCCTGTCGCTGCGGTTGATGATCTGGCCGCGGTCCAGTCTGGCGAGCATGTCGTCCGGGAAGATGATGTAGCCCAGGCAGGCGAGCATGGCGGCGGTCTCCGTCCTCCATGGCTGCGGGTCGCCCAATTCGTCTGAAAGTTGGCGAATATACGGCAAGAGCCTCGCGGTTCGGCCGTAGACGTCCGGCTTGAGAATGGCCAGGGTGTCGGTGAGAATTTTGATGGCGCCTCGCAGAGTGTCCCGCAGAAGCTCCTTCTCGGCCGTGACCAGGCGATACTGCTCCAACGCCGCGTCCAGCGCTGTTTTCAGAAGCGGCGGAGGGCAGGGCTTGGTCAAAAAGCGGTAGACGTGTCCGTCGTTCACCGCGGCGATGGCCGCGTCCAGGTCCGCATGTCCGGTGAGCATCAGCCGCACCGTATTGGGGGTGAGCTCCTTGACTCTGGACAAAACCTCGACCCCGTCCATCCGGGGCATGCGCAGGTCCGTCACCACCACGGCGAAGGGGCCTGCGCTGCGAATCATTTGAAACGCCTCCTGCGGATTGTTGCTGGTCGCGACGTCGTAATCAAAGCCGAGGACTCTTTCGAAGGTTTCCAGGATGGCGTCGTCGTCGTCGATGAAAAGGATCTTGCGCGTCATCTCTTCACCTCTCTGGTCAGGGCGCCGCAGAGGTCCCGCCATGTCTCGATACGGTCGGCGAGTCCCGCCCGCTCCAGGCATTTGTCGTCCAGGGGATGTTTGGCCATGTTCGGACCGGTGACGAACGTTTCATGCTCAAAGGCGTTGGCGGCGTGCACGGCCAGAAGCGGGGAAAAGCCGCTGGGGCTGATGCGGGAAGGTTCGTGATGGAAGGCGATGGCCGAAACCACGTGCAAGGGGAGTCCCCACAGCCCCATCATGAACGCCCCGATTTCGGCGTGGGTGGCCGGCATGACTTCATGTTCGACTTCCCAAATGGTTCGATTCTTCGCTTGAACGGCTTCCAGAACCCGGCGGTACGCCTTGGGGAAGTAGTAGGCCAACACCAGTTTGCCCACGTCGTGCAACAGGCCGGCCACGAAGCACTCGTCCTGCTCCTTGAGGCTGAGCCCCTGGACTTCGGCGATGGCCTTGGCCATGCGGGCCGTCACCATGCAGTGCTCCCAGAGTTTGGCGATGGAAAAGTTCCGGAACCCCTGGAAATCGAGAAGCGTAAAGATGTGCGCGGAGAGGATCAGGCCTTTGATCGTGTCCACGCCGAGGAGATTGACGGCTTGCTTGGGGCTGGTGATTCTGCGTTGGAAACCGAAAAATGCGGAGTTGACCACCTTGAGGATGGAGGCGCTCATACCCATGTCCCTGGAGATCAACTCGCCGATGTACTGCAGGGACGGGTCGTCCTGGGCCAATTCGTCGTTGATGTCCATATAGACGTCCGGCAGGCTTGGCAGGGATTCGATGCGCGAGATCACCTTGCGCACGCGGCCATCCATTTGGATGGCCCGCAAGCCCAGAGCGCTGTCCACCACTTCCCTCAACTGCTGGGGGGTGCAGGGCTTGGACAGAAATTGATGGGCCGGGCGCACTGTTTTGAGCACCATATCGCGGTCCGAGTGGCCCGAAAGCACGATGCGGACCACGTCCGGGTAGCTTTCCTGGACGGCGGACAACAGCGCGGCGCCGTCCATGCCGGGCATGCGCATGTCGGTAACCACCACGTCGTAAGGTTCTTGGCGCAGCATTTCCAGGGCCTGCTCTCCTCCTGAAGCGAAACCCGCCTCCCAGTCCGGGGCCATGGCGAAAATCATGCGGTCCAGGCCTTCCCGGACACTGGCTTCGTCGTCCACGAAAAGAACGCGTTGCGGCTTTTTGGCGGGCGTCATATCGCGTCTCCTTCGGCGTAGGGTAATCGTATGACGAAAGTGGTTCCCACGTTTTCCTCGGTGTGGAACTGGATGTCCCCGCCGTGTTTGTTGACGATGACGTCGTAGGCGATGGCCAAACCTTGTCCGGTGCCCTTGCCGACCTCCTTGGTGGTGAAGAAGGGATCGAAGATGCGCTTCTGGTGCTTCGCGGGAACGCCTGTTCCCGTGTCTTCGATAGCGATATCCACAAACCCCTCG
>JASGMV010000040.1 GCA_030156255.1 Desulfovibrionales bacterium | reverse complement strand
CGCGAGGAATTCCTCGCGGGGTTTTTTCTACGATATGAAGAGCGCGGCTATTGCGACTGTCCCGTGGCGATGGGCCAGATCTCCTCCACCCGTTCGATGGTGCGGATTTCGATCTTCTTGCGCAGCTCCTTGGGGATTTCCTCAAGGTCCTTCTCGTTTTGCGCCGGAATGACCACGGTGCTCAATCCCTGGGACACGGCCGCCAGTATCTTCTCCTTGATGCCGCCGACGGGCAGCACCCGGCCACGCAGGGAAATCTCGCCCGTCATGGCCAGATCGGCGCGCACCGGCGTGTTGGTCAGGCAGGAAAGCAAAGCGGTCACCAAGGCGATGCCGGCCGACGGGCCGTCTTTCGGCGTGGCGCCCGCGGGGACGTGAATGTGGAGATCGTGCTTCTCCGCGAATTCGGGGTCGAGCCCGTAGCGTCCAGCCCTGGCCCTGGCGATGGATTGAGCGGCCTGGGCCGACTCCTTCATCACGTCGCCCAGCTTGCCGGTGAGAATCAACTTGCCTTTGCCCTGCATGGAAGAGGCCTCGATATGGAGAATCTCTCCGCCGTAAGGCGTCCAGGCCAAACCCAAGGCGACTCCCGGGGGCAACTCCAGCTCCTTTTCGTCTTCCCGGAAAGGAGGAACCCCAAGGTATCGCTCCACGTCCTTGGGCGCGATCTTGAAGGGACCAGCGGCCCCTTCCGCCTTTCTGCGCGCCGCCTTGCGGCAAATGCGGCCCACTTCGCGCTCCATGTTTCTCAGGCCGGCCTCGCGGGTGTACTCCCTGACGATCTTGGACAAGGCGGCGTCGCTGATGACCATTTCCTCGTCCTGAAGGCCGTTCTCGCTGACTTGGCGCGGGAGCAGGTAACGCCGGGCGATCTTGACCTTCTCCTGTTCGGTGTACCCTTCGATGCGAAGGGTTTCCATACGGTCGAGCAACGGCCGCGGAATGGTGTCCAGGGCGTTGGCCGTACAGATGAACATCACCTTGGACAGATCGAACGGCACGTTCAGGTAATGGTCGGTAAAGGAGAAGTTCTGCTCCGGGTCCAAGACCTCCAGCAATGCGGAGGACGGATCGCCGCGGAAATCGCTTCCCAGCTTGTCCACCTCGTCGAGCATGATCACCGGATTGCGGGTCCCGGCCTGCTTGATCCCCTGGATGATCCGCCCCGGCATGGAGCCGATGTAGGTGCGGCGGTGTCCCCGAATCTCCGCCTCGTCGCGCATGCCGCCCAGGGACATGCGGTGGAACCGCCGGCCCAGGCTCCTGGAGATGGACCGGCCCAGGGATGTCTTGCCCACCCCCGGAGGCCCCACAAAGCACAAGATGGGGCCTTTCATGTCCGGATTGAGCTTGCGCACGCTCAAATACTCCAGAATGCGCTCCTTGACCTTCTCCAAGTCGTAATGGTCCTCATCCAGAATTCTGGCCGCTTCCTTGATGTCCAACCGGTCGCGGGACTGCTTGCGCCACGGAAGTTCGGTCATCCAATCCAGATAGGTGCGCACCACCGTGGCCTCGGACGACTCGGGATGCATGGTCTCCAGGCGTTTGAGCTGCTTTTCGGCCTCCCGGCGGACATCCTTGGGCATCTTGGCCTTCAGGATGGCCTCGCGGTATTCTTCGATCTCCTCGGCGTCGTCGCCGGTGTCGCCCAGCTCCTTCTTAATGGCCTTCAGTTGCTCGCGCAGGTAAAAATCGCGTTGCGCCTTGTCCATTCCTTCCTTGGCCATGGACTGGATCTTGTTCTGCATGGAGGCGACCTCGACCTCCTTGACCAGCTGGCTTGAGACCAGCTTCAAGCGGTCGATGGGGTCCTCCCTTTCCAGAATGGCCTGTGCGTCCTCGATGCGCATGCGCAGGTTGGAGGCGATCAGATCGGCCAGCCGCCCCGGGTCCTGGACGCTGTTCAGCACGCTCATGATGTCCGAAGAGGAAACCCCCCGCAGGGAGAGAATTTTTTCACTCTGCTCCCTGGCCGAACGCACCAGCGCCTCCTGTTCGGGCGTCAGCTCCTTGGGCTGTTGCTCGTGGATGGCCTCGATTTTGGCCACATAATGAGGTTCGCTGGACAAAAACCGCTTCACCCGGGCTCGGGCCAATCCCTGGATCAACACCTTGAGCCGGCCGTCGGGCATCTTAAGCATGCGCATGATCATGCCCACCGTGCCGGTTTCGTACAGGTCCCGAGGCTCGGGGTCGTCCAGCTTTTCGTCGCGCTGGGTCAGGATCAAAATCTGACGGTCCCCGGACAAGGCGGCCTCCACGGCCTTGACCGACTTGTCCCGGCCGACGAACAAAGGCAGGATCATATAGTTGAACACCACGATGTCGCGCACCGGCAACACCGGAAGTTCGCCGGGAATCTCCGCCTTGGGATGCTCGTCGTCGTGCTCCGTCGGCTCTTCGGAAAAAATAGGGCCATGGGCGATGTTTTCCAGCGCGGCCAAGCTGGTGGTCTTCCGGGAGCGCCCCCGTTCCTTCACTTCCGGCGCGGAAGCCTCCCGGACTGCGCCGGAAGTGGCCTCTTCTCGCTCTTTGGCGTTTTCCGGCGACTTATTCCGGTCCTTACGCCGAACCAGGCGCAGAGCCTTCATGGGAGATTTCGTTTTCTTTTTCACTGTATCTGTTCATCCCCTAGAATTCGGATCAAATTCACCGAATCTGAAAGTTGTTGTAAAACTCGTCGTGCTCTATCATGCGGCACTCCGCCTCCTCCACGCGGCTCAGGGGGGCTCCTTGGCGCAGAAGATTCTTGAAATTCTGCAAAGCCCGCTCCTCTCCTTGGGCCAAAACCTCCACCGAGTTGTGGGCCAGATTCCGAACCCAGCCGGCGAGCCCTCTCTGGACCGCCTGGTCATGCACCCAAGCGCGGAAGAACACGCCCTGCACCCTGCCCGTCACCACGCAATGCAAGCTCATGGCCATGGACTCCCCCCTTGGACCGATGCGCTCTACAACAATCCCCGCTCCTGAAAGCTGAAAAACCCATCTTCGGTTATGATAATATGATCCAGAACCCTCACGTCAAGCTCCAGCCCGCTTCGAGCGATGCGGCGCGTAATCTCCATGTCCTGGCCCGAAGGGTTGGGGTCCCCGCCGGGGTGGTTGTGGACCAGAATCACCCCGCCGGCCTGGCTGCGCAAAGCCAACGCCATCACCTCGCGGGGGTAGACGGGCGCCTCGCTCACCGTCCCCTGGCTGACCTGCTTCCAGGACATGAGCCGGTTCTTGTTGTCCACCAGCGCCACCCACATCTGCTCGGTGCGGGACGAGCCGAACCTGGCCCGGGCCAGATCGGCGACTTTGCCCGGACTGGAAAGCACCTCGCGCCGCCGGACCGGCTCCTCCTCCAAGCGGGCCAGAAATTCCCGAATCAGATGAAGAAACAAAACCTGGGCGTCCCCGAGGCCTTCAACGTCCAACAAGTCGTCTTCCTCGGCCCGGAGCACGCCCTTCAGCCCCCCGAATCGCGCAAGCAGGGCTTTGGCCGTGGGTTTGGTGTCGCACCGGGGGCGGGCGTAGGACAGCAGCAGCTCCAGCACCTCGTAGTCCGCCAACGCGCCGGGCTCCGCGAGCAATCGCTCTTTCAGGCGGCGTCTATGGCCGTAATAGTGCGGATTTTTGCTCATAGGACGCCCAAGTCAACTCCCGAACGGAAATTGCTCTCGTTTCTCTTCAATATCGGACGAAAAAACGTCCGACAAGCTATTTCTGGAGATAAAAAATACAAATTTCCCTAAACCGACCGCTCAACTTCGGGAAAACGCCGCCGCCAGACCGGCAACCAGTGTCTCAAGACTCTGTTCCTGGCTCAAACGACCGCTTTTTACAGCCAACTCCGCCTCCAGGGACAACTCGAACAGCCGGACTACCCCGGCGGGTCCGAGTCGGCGCGCCTGCTCCATCAATTTGTTCTTGATAAACGGAGGCAGTTTGACCTTGTCCTGCTCGCCGGCCAGCAACAAGGCGTACTGGCGGGCCTGGCGGGCCGTGTACCCCACCAGCCCGAAGATCATGGATTCGCTTTTGGAGTGGTCCTTCAGGACCTGGCTCCAGACCTGGGCCGATCCCCCCCGGCGGCTCAGTTCCTCGAAGAAGCCGAACAGGTCCATGTCATCATGGGGCGCCACCAACCGGGCCAATTCGGGCGCCACGGTCCTGTCCTCGCCCACGGCCAGCGCGATCTTGTCCAACTCCAGGCTTGCGGCCGATCCGTCCAAGGGCAAGGCCTGCGCCAAGGTCCGAACGGCCTCGGGCGACGCCTTGAGCCCTTCCCGGTCCAGCCAGGTCCGGACGAACCCCTGGGCGTCCTTCCGGGTCAGCCCCGGATTCTCGCGCACCCAGCCCCGCTCCTGGGCGACTTGATAGTACTTTTTGCGGGACAAGGCCGCCGGCGCGCTCGGTCCTTTGCGGGACCATTCGCCCTCCAGGCAAAAGATCGGCCAGATGGTCGAGCTTTTGCTCCCCAACGGACGAACCAGTTTCGCGAAATCCTCGGCCTTGAGTTTGTTGGCTCGGCGAACCAAAAGAACCTTGTTTGTCCCGAGCAGGCTCGGCGTGGTCAACTCGGCCCAAAACTCCGGCGGCAACGTCTCGTCGTCGCCCCAGAACACCCGACGCTCATAATTGTCGCCCCAGTGCTCGGCCAACGCCTCCGAGACCATCCGGCGCAGAATCTCCGCGTCGGGGCATATCATGAAATTGAAGCCGGGCCGGGACATACGCGCCTCGAAAGGCCTGCTGAAAGGAAACGGTCGCCGCAGGGCAACGGCCTCAAAGCCCCGCGGCCGGGAGCGAACAGGCTCCCCTGCATCGCTTTGCCTTCGAAACGCCCGCTCCCACCGCCGGCGTTTCACGACAAGGAGTTACAAATCCTGCAGGGCGTTTTCCCTTTTCAGGAAAAATGCGCTCTAATAATTCTGGCTCATCCTGTCGACCAACTCGCGCACGGCCAGTTCGACGGTCATCTGCTCCGCCTGGGCCTGCTGGTCGAGAAAGTACGGCTGGGTCATGTCGATCAGCCCCGAACGCCACAACGTCCGACCGCTCAAGCGATCCTTGATGTTCGCCTGCATTTTCAGCTTGGCGGAGTATTTCAAGGTCTGGTCCTTCGAGCTCTTGACGTCGCTGGTCAACACAAAACTCTGAACCACCACATACAACAGCGCATCGGCTTTGGAGGAATCGGCCCAGACCACCTGCCCGCGACGGGTGATCTCGTCGCGGAGCTTGGAGCGGATGGACGGCTCCAGCCAGACTTCCAAGGAAGGATTCTCCACCTTGTAGATGGCCAGCGTGCGAACGCCTTCCGGCAGCACGATGGGGCCGGAGTCGGATTGGAAGGAGTAGCCGCAGCCCAACAGCGCCGAAAGCGCCGCGGCGGCCAGCAAAAAGCCGAGTCGTTTCCTCGCGCTGCGCATCCCGACGCTACCCCGCCACGATATTGACCAGCTTGCCCTTCACCACGATGATCTTACGCACCGTCTTGCCCTCCAGGCGCCGCTGCACGTTCTCCACCTGCAGCGCCGCCTCCTTCACGGCTTCGTCCGAGGCGTCGACCGGCGCGGAGAGCGTTCCCCGGACCTTTCCGTTGACCTGCACGGCCAGCGTGACGGCGTCCACCTTCATCGCGGCTTCGTCAGGCGACGGCCAAGCCATTTCGGCCAGACGGCCTTCGTACCCCAACGCCTCCCACAACTCCTCGCAGAGATGCGGCGTGAACGGGGACAAAACGCAAAGGGTCGTGGCCAGGGCCGATCCCAGAACGAAACGGCCGTCTTCAGTCTCGATCAGTTCATCCTTGCTTCGGCTGACCTCGTTGACCAGCTCCATGACCGCGGCGATGGCCGTGTTGAGCTGGAAGCGCTCCTCCACGTCCGCGGCGACCTTGAGGGCCGTCTCATGCTCCTTGCGCCGAAGGTCCCTGGCCGAAGCGGAAAGCTCCATGCCGCCCGGGTCCGAGCAGGGAGCAAGGGACGGAACCCGCCCCTCCAGATCCTGGGCCAACCGCCAGACCCGGTTCACGAACCGGTAAGCGCCCTCCACGCTGGCGTCGGACCACTCCAGGTCCTTTTCCGGCGGCGAGGCGAACAGGATGTACAACCTTGTGGCGTCCGCGCCGTACTTTTCGATCATGGAGCCGGGGTCCACCACGTTCCCCTTGGACTTGGACATCTTGGCCCCGTCTTTGTACACCATGCCCTGGGTCAGCAGATTGTTGAAGGGCTCGTCCACGGGCATGAAGCCCTCGTCGCGCAGGGCCTTGGTGAAAAAACGGGAATAGAGCAGGTGCAGAATGGCGTGCTCGATGCCGCCGATGTACTGGTCCACGGGCATCCAGTACCGCAGCGCCTCCTCGTCGAAAGGCGTCTCGTCGCGCGCGCTGGTGTAGCGCGCGAAGTACCAGGACGACTCGAAGAACGTATCCAGGGTGTCCGTCTCCCGACGGGCCGGTCGGCCGCATTTGGGGCACGGGACGTTCACGAAGCTGTCCAGCGAGGACAAGGGCGACCGTCCGTCGGCCAGCGGCATGGCGTCTTCCGGCAGAACCACGGGCAGGTCTTCGGCCGGCACGGCGACCGGTCCGCACGATTCGCAGAAAATAATGGGAATGGGCGCTCCCCAGAAACGCTGCCGGGAGATGTTCCAGTCCTTGAGGCGGTAGTTCACCGTGGGTTCGCCAAGCCCCTTGGCCGCCAGATGCTCGACGATGGCCTCTTTCGCGCGTTCGTTGTCCATGCCCGTGAACTCGCCGGAGGCGGCCAGCACGCCGGGCGCAGCATAGGCTTCGGTCAGGTCCTCGACCTTGAGGTCGCCCCCCTTGGGCGTGATGACCACGCGCATGGGCAGGCCGTACTTCTTGGCGAAGTCGAAATCGCGCTGGTCGTGGGCCGGAACGGCCATGACCGCGCCGGAGCCGTAGTCCATAAGCACGAAGTTGGCCACGAAGATGGGCATCCGTTCGCCCGTGACCGGGTTGAGGCAATATCGGCCGGTGAACACGCCTTCCTTCTCCATGTCCTCGGCCGTGCGCACGCGCTTGTCCATATTGCGGATGCGCGCCGTGAACTCCCGCACCTTTCCGGCTTCGGGGGAATCCTGAATCAACGTCTCCACCAGGGGATGCTCGGCGGCCAGACTCATGAAGGTGGCGCCGTAGAGGGTGTCGGGCCGGGTGGTGAAGACCTTGACAGAGGACTCCAACCCTTCGACCTCGAAGGCGATCTCCGCGCCGACGGATTTACCGATCCAGTTGCGCTGCATGGTCAACACGCGCTCGGGCCAGTGGCCCTCCATGCGCTGGAGCCATTCCAGAAGCTCCTCGGCGTAGTCCGTGATGCGCAAGAACCACTGGGAAAGCTCCTTCTGCTCCACCTCGGAGTCGCAACGCCAGCACTTGCCGTCCTCGACCTGCTCGTTGGCCAGGACGGTCATGCACGACGGGCACCAGTTTTGAGGCGCCTTCTTTCGGTAGACCAAACCTTTTTCGAAGAACCGGGTGAAAAAAAGCTGCTCGTGGCGGTAGTACTCCGGCCGGCAGGTGGCCAGCTCCCGGGCCCAGTCGTAGGAGTATCCCAACCGGCGAAGCTCGCTGCGCATGTCGGAAATATTGCCGTAGGTCCAGGCGGCGGGGTGGGTCTTATGCTTGATGGCGGCGTTTTCGGCCGGCAGGCCGAAGGCGTCCCAGCCCATGGGATGCAGCACGTTGAAGCCCCGCATGCGTTTGAACCTCGCCACCACGTCGCCGATGGAGTAGTTGCGCACGTGGCCCATGTGGATGCGGCCCGAAGGATAGGGAAACATTTCCAGAACGTAATATTTTGGCCGCGAAGGGTCCGTCCCGCACTTGAAGCACTGCGAGGACTCCCAAACGTCCTGCCATTTTTTCTCAATCTTCGCCGGTTCGTATCTGCCTATGGCCATGATGTATCCTTTGGGGCAACGCCCGTACATTGCTTGTAACGGCCCGACGCAACCGAGCCAGGAGCGATCCGTCCTTCTCGGTCTCGGGCGGCTGAAGCAGCTCAGCGAGCTTCAGGTCGAATCGCAAATGCTTATGGCGTCCGGTCCACGCCCGAGCCGCATCCCGCAGGCCGGGTTCGTCCGGAATATCCAACAAAACCCGCATACGGCCGACGGGCCGGTACACGGGCCAAAAAGCGTCGGCGAACGCATCCAAGGCCTGGGCGTCCAATCCGCCGAACAGGGTCCAGGAATCTCTCGAAAGACGCCAGTGCTCCCATCCCAATCCCGACAGGCAGTCGGCCAAGCCTTGCACCCACCTCTTGGGATCAGCGCCGTGAGCGGCGTTCCACGTCAGGGTGAACGCCTCTCCTCCGGGCCGACGGCCGTCGCACTGCAGCACCGGCCCGGGGCGCGCATCCCCGGTTCGCAGGCGCAGCAAAGGAAATCCCGGGACAACGCCGTCAGCTTCCGTGACGAATTCCAAGCTCACCATGATCGACGGCCTTGGCCGCGGCGTCCAGGATGCCGTTGATGAACGTTCCCGAGTTCTCGTCTCCGTACCTTTTGGCCAACTCCACGGCTTCGTTGATGGCCACCTTCAGCGGAATGTCCTGGCAATAGAGAATCTCGTAGAGGCCCAACCGCAAAATAGCCAGCTCCACTTTGGCGATGCGCTCCAAGCGCCACCGTTTGGACAATTTTCCGATGACCTCGTCCAACGCGGGGAGTTTCTCCCAGACGCCGCACGCCAGGGTCCGGGCGAAATCCGAGGCTTCGCCCCCGCCCTGCTCCAGCACGGCGGGGTTTTCGTCAAAGGCCCGAGCGCAATCCGTCCGGCGGGAGGCGTCCAAACCGTAGAGGACCTGAAACGCCAGCCGGCGCCCGGACCTTCTGGGGCTCTTTTTCGCCATTATTTATATCTGCTCCAGAACACGCAAGGTTTCAAGGGCGGCCTGGGCCGCCTCGACCCCTTTGTTCCCGCCCTTGGAGCCGGCCCGCTCGATGGCCTGCTCCAGCGTGTCGCAGGTCAGCACGCCGAAGCCGATGGGGACCTCATGCTCCAGCATGACGTGCGCCAAGCCCTTGGCGCATTCCGAAGCCACGAAATCGAAATGGGGCGTTGCGCCGCGGATGACCGCCCCCAGGCAGATCACGGCGTCGAACTTGCCGGCCGCGGCCAGCTTTTTGGCCGCGATAGGCGTTTCAAAGGCGCCGGGGACGCGCACAAGCGTCAAATTTTCTTCGCTTGCGCCGTGGCGTTTGAGGTAGTCCACCGCGCCGGATATCAAACGGTCCACGATGAAGTCGTTGAAACGGCTGGCGACCAGAGCGAAGGTTTTACCCGACGCATCCAGTTTTCCCTCGATGGTTTTCATCTTAGCCCTCGTTCTCGTTTTGGTCGTTGTCGTCGAGATGGAGCAAATGGCCCATCTTTTCCTTCTTGGTTCTCAGATACTTGATGTTGTAGGGGCAGGCGTCCATTTCGATCGGCACCCGCTCCACCACTTCAAGCCCATACCCCCGAAGGCCGACGATCTTTTTCGGGTTGTTGGTCATCAGCCGCATTTTGGAGACGCCGAGCGATACCAGAATCTGGGCGCCCGTGCCGTACTCGCGAAGGTCCGGCGAAAAACCGAGCCGCCGGTTGGCCTCCACCGTGTCGCAGCCCATATCCTGCAGATGGTAGGCTCGAATCTTGTTGCCCAAACCGATGCCGCGGCCCTCCTGGCGCATGTACAACAGCACGCCTTTGCCGGCGTTCTGGATCATGCACATGGCCGCTTCGAGCTGGTCGCCGCAATCGCAACGGGCGGAGTGGAACACGTCGCCGGTCAAACATTCGCTGTGCACCCGCACCAGAATGGGCTCGTCCGGCGTGATCTCGCCCATGACCAGGGCGATGTGCGTGCGCCCGTCGTTCAGGGAGTGGAACGCCTTGGTCGTGAAATGGCCGTAGCGGGTGGGAAGCTCCGCCTCGGCCACCTTTTTGACCGAGAAATTGCCGATCCGCAGCCGGTAACGGATGAGGTCCTTGATCGAAGCGATCAGCAGGCCATGCTCTTTGGCGAAAATCTCAAGATCGGGCATCCGGGCCATGTTCCCGTCGTCTTTCATGATCTCGCAAATAACCGCGGCCTCGCGCATTCCGCCCAACCGGCAGAGATCCACGCTGCCCTCGGTCTGCCCGGCGCGGACGAGCACGCCTCCGTCGCGCGCCCGAAGCGGAAACACGTGGCCCGGCGTCACGATGTCCTCGGACCGGGCGTCTTCGGACACGGCGGCCTCGATGGTCCGGGCCCGGTCATAGGCCGAGATTCCCGTGGACACCCCCTCGCGGGCTTCAATGGAGACGGTGAAATTGGTGCCGAAGCTGGACTCGTTGTGTTCGGCCATCATGGGCAGCTTGAGCTGGTCCACGATGCCGGACGCCATAGGCAGGCAGATAAGCCCGCGGCCGTAAGTGGCCATGAAATTGATCGCCTCGGGTGTGGCGTGCTGGGCGGCGATGGTCAGATCGCCTTCGTTTTCACGGTCCTCGTCATCCACTAATATGATCATCCGGCCCTGGCGCAGGTCACGGATGGCTTCCTCAATCGTGCACAACGGCATATGTTCACCTCGAATACATCTGTCTCTTAATCTCGCAAACGCCCGAAACGGGCTTCACGCGGTTGCAGGCGGCGAGCAGGCGTTATCGCCCGGTTGGCAAAGGGAGATAATGATTTTACCGGAAAAATCAAGTTTGGGAAACTGTCAATTTCCGCCCCCCGCTGGCGGACCAGATGTGCGGAACTTTGCAAGAGGTTTCCAAATCGAGTATGGTCGCTGTATCGGATTCGCCCCAAGACGCGCGGCGCTCCCAGGGCGCCAGGAACGGAAGGCTCCATGAAAAAACCGAACTATTTTCCCTACATTACAGGACGTGTTGCATACTAGAAACAGTTGACGAGTCATTTTCCTCGCCAAGGATCGAATATGACATTGCACCTTCCTCTGTATGCAGCGGTTGTTGCATCTTTTCTGATCGGCGCCATCGCGTCCTGGCTCTTTCGCCGCCGCTCGCTGCGCCCTCGGAAAGACAGCCGCCCGGAGGAAACCGCCCAGTCCTTTTGCGGCTCCGGCGCACTCTTTTCCCTGATGGAGGCCATTCCCATTCCCGTGTTTCTGGCTGGCGGCCACAGCGCTTTTTTCTGGGCCAACCAAGCCTTCGCGCAGCAGCTCGGCTGCTCGTGCGGCTGCGAGGGCCGCGACGCCGTCCTGGACAATTGCCGGCGGCGAGCCGAAGCGTTTTTCCCCCCGAACGACCCGTTTTGGACGGCTTCGCCGTCCGATGAAACCTCGGCCATGCGGAACATCCAAATCCAGGGCAAAGACGGGTTTCGGGAAATGGAGCTGCGTCTGGCCTGGGCGATCCGGGAGGACGGCTCCCAAAACGTGGTCGGCGCGCTGCAGGACAACACCGACCTCCTTGCCGCGAACCGCAGGCTCGAAAGCGCCCTTAACGAACTCCAAATTCTGTTGGACAACAGTCTGATAGGCGTCACGCTGATCCGCAACAAGGCGCTGGTTAAGACCAATCGCCGATTCGAGGAAATTCTCGGCTACGCTCCGGAAGAACTCCAAGGCCGCCAAACCGAGGATATTTTTTTCTCCGATGAAGAAAATCTCCGGCGACGGCGAGAGGTCGAGGAAAGCATCCTGCAGACGGGCGAATATTTGGGCGAGCAGCTATTGCGGCGCAAGGACGGCTCGGCGCAGTGGGGCCGCGTCCACGCCAAAACCATCGACTCCAGTTGCGCCGAAGGCCTTATTCTGACCGTGGACGACTTCACGGACCGCAAACGCATGGAGGAAGAACTGATCGCGGCCAAGGACGCGGCCGAGGCCGCCAACATGGCCAAGACCCATTTCCTGGCCAACATGAGCCACGAACTGCGCACGCCCCTCAACGCCGTGACCGGGCTCACGGAGATATTGCTCTCCTCCGAGTTGGCCGCCGACCAGCAGGAAATGGCCGCCACCATCCGGGACGCGACCGGACAACTGCTCGCCGTGCTCTCGGACATTCTGGATTACGCACGCTTCGACACGGAAACCCTCGAGCCGGAGGAAAGCCCCTTCGACCTCTCCCGAATGCTGGAGCAGATATCCCGGGAGGTCCGGCCAAGGGCCCAACAAAAGGCCTTGCAATTCAACCTGGAGCCGCCCGCCCCCCCGCTGTTCTTCATCGGCGACCACGGACGGCTGCAGCGAATTCTTTTCGGCCTGCTCGGCAACGCCGTCAAGTTTACGGACCAGGGAGCCATCACCCTGAAGGTGGACCTCACCCGACCTTCGGAGGCGAACGAAGCGCCTTGCGTGGCCCATTTCGCCGTGGAGGACACCGGCGTCGGCATCTGCGACTCCGAGTTGAGCAGGATATTCGACGTGTTCCACCAGGCGGACGAGTCCTTTTCGCGCCGCTATGGCGGCGCCGGCGTCGGGCTGGCCATATGCCGGCGCATGATCCACCTGCTGGGAGGCGCCATATCTGTCCAAAGCGAGCCCGGCCAAGGGACGAGCTTTCTTCTCAGCGTACCGCTTCGGCCGGCTTCGCAAGAGCAGATCGCCGAACTCGAACGGCGGCGCCTGGCCGAGGAAGCGGCCCGTAGCCAGGACCCGAAGCGGCCGCTGTCCATCCTGCTGGCGGAAGACAACCAGGTGAACCAGCAGGTGCTCGTCAAACTTTTAGGGCGCCGGGGACATTCGGTGCATGTGGTCGTCAACGGCCGCCACGCTCTGGAGGCGTTGGAGCGCACGGCCTACGACATCGTGCTCATGGACATACAGATGCCCGAAATGGACGGCGTCACGGCGACCAAGGCCATCCGCGCCCACGGGGACCCCAGGGTGGCGGCCACGCCCATCGTCGCCTTCACGGCCCACGCCATGCGGGGCGACCGGGAGCGGTTCATCGAAGCCGGCATGAACGAATACGTACCCAAACCCGTCAATCCGTCCGAACTGGAGGCGGCCATGGCCTCGGCCCTCGGCGACGCCCCCCCGCGCGCGCCTTTGGCCGCGCCTGTTGTGGACGAAGACCCGCGCCGCCCCCTGCTGGACGTCTACATGGCGCTGGAGCGGCTGGACAACGACCAAAATTTCCTGTTCGAAATGTTCGTATTATATTTGGAGGACGCCCCGGTTCGCATCCAGGAGCTCCGGGCGGCCCACCAGGAAGGCCGGTTGCGCGAAGCCGGAGATTTGGCCCACTCCCTGAAAGGCATCTCCCTGAGTGTGGGAGCGGCGAGACTGGCCGAGCTGGCCTACTGTTTGGAGAGATTCGGCCGAGGAGGCGATCTGAAAAGTTTCGAATGCCGTCTCGATGAACTGGAGCCGACCTACGAGGCGACAGCCGAGGCCATCCGGCGCAAAATGGAGCAGGTCGCCCCGGCATGAACGCACTGGTCCTCAACCTGACGCGCTTCGGCGACCTGCTGCAAAGCCAGCCGGTCATGGCCGGCCTGTCCGAGGCCGGGTTCAAGGCGGGCGCCGTCTGCCTGGAGAACTTCGCCCAAGCCGCGGAGCTGCTGCCGGACGCCCAAAAAATCGCTCCGCTGCCCGGCGCGGGGCTGTTGTCCGATTTGCAACGAAGCTGGCCGTCCGGCGTTCAACGCCTCGAATCCTGGATTCGGGACCTCTACGATGAATTCGCCCCGGATTTGGTCATCAACCTGACGCCGTCTTTGACCAGCCGTCTGCTCACGCACCGAATGACCGCTGCAGGCGTCCCGGCCAGGGGATTTCTCGTGGACGGCTACGGCTTCAACGCCGATTCCTCCCCGTGGGCGGCGTTTTTGCAGCTGGCGGCCGCAGAACGGGGGGTAAGCCCATTCAACATCGTGGACCTGTTCGTTCGCGTGGCCGGCCTGCCCCACTCCGGCAAGGGCTTGTCGGCCGCCGTGCCGGAAGGCCCGACGTCGCGCAGCATGGAGGCCAGCCTGTCGCGCGCAACGCCGCCCGGCGCCAAAGGGCTCATCGCCTTGCAACTGGGCGCCAGCAACGACATGCGCCGCTGGCCGGTTGAAAAATTTCGGGAGCTGGCGACGCGGCTTTGGGAGCAGGAGGCCCTCGCGCCCATGCTGCTGGGATCGGCCGCCGAAACACCGTTGGCCCTGCGCTTCAAAGAAAAAAACCGAACTCCGGTCATCGACCTCGTGGGCAAAACATCCCTGTCCGAACTGGCGGCGGCGCTGTCCAGCGCCTCGGCCTGCGTGACCAACGACACCGGCACCATGCACCTGGCCGCGGCCCTTGGCCTGCCGGTCGCCGCCATTTTCCTGGCCACGGCCCAGCCGTTCGACACCGGCCCCGCCCGTCTCGGTTGTTTGTGCCTGGAGCCCGATATGGACTGCCACCCCTGTCCCTTCAAGCAGCCGTGCCCGCGCAACCAGGCCTGCCGCCAGGCCATCGACGCCCAAACCGTAGCCGATCTGGTCCGCCAGCGACTCCGGGAAGGGCAGTGGCCCCAAAGCGTCACAGCCGGTCCCCGTGTTTGGGAAACCGTGCTGGACGAGGAAAACTGGCGCTTTCTCAAGTCGTTGTCCGGCCATGACCGGACGGACCGGGTGCGATGGATCAAGATTCAACGCCGCCTCTTCCGTCGGTTTCTTGACGGCGAGCCTCCCGGCGCATTGGACGGACTTTCCCCATTGTCCGAGGACTTGCAAGCGTCCCTGAGCCAAACGGCGTCCGACGCCTTGGCCATAGGCGAGCTGCTTCTGCAGCAATGCGCCTTGCTGGCGCGCGATCCGCGCCCGGCCCTGAAATCAAAGTTTCTGACCTTTTGCCAACGATTCCAACAAACTCTGGAAACCTGCCCCCATCTGGCGAGCTTGGCCGGCCTGTGGAGATTCGAATTGCAAAACTACGCCATGAGCCTGCCCGGCCTGTCGGCCGTCATCGAACGATACATGACCCTGCTTCGCAGCCTTCGCGCCTTCTCCGATAGCGATCGGCACGCATCTTGAATAAATCCAGGACAACCGGCTTGCAGCCGGAAAATTTGTCACACCACCGAAGGAGGAGCCTGCGATGATCGTTATCGACGGACAAAAAAGCGACCTCTCGGTCAAGAACTGCGAGAACCTGGAGCAGGTCTTCAACACGATCGTCGAAGAAGGTTTGCTGAGCGACCGGGTCGTCACGGACGTTTTACTGAACAACGAACCCTTCAGCGAGATCTACCCGCACCAGTCGGAAGACATCGACATCGGCGAAGTGGAGTCTCTGGAAATCGTCTCCGTGCCTCTTGACGAAATGGCCGTAAGCATCACTCGCGAACTCTACAAAGTCGTGGAGCTCATGTCCAAAGGCGCCGGCGAAGTGGCCGAACTGTTCCGCAGGGCCGACGATTCGGAAGCTTTGGAGATGTACCAGGACCTCCTGGACGTGACGCGAGACTTCATGGGTATGATCGGCGTGTTGCGGGACGAATTCAGCCTCGCGGAGCACCCGGAATTTCTGGCCGCCGCCAAGGAAATCTCGGAACTCCTCACAGAAATGAGCGAAGTCACCGAAAACGAGGACTGGATTCTGCTGTCGGATCTCCTGGAGTACGAATTCCTGCCCGCCGTGGGGCACTGGAAGAAAGTCATCGCCTCCCTGCGGGAAGACATCCGCAACAATCGGGACAAGTGCGGGAGTTGAGCCATGAGCAGCAACGCGTTGAACCAACTCGACCAAGCCCTGCGCATCGGAGAAACCGAACTGATCCATCTCCAGTCCGGCGAGGTCGAGGAGGCGGAGAAGCTGGCCATGAATCGCAGCAAGCTGCTCGGAGAAGCCATTGCCGACCGGGAGGGCGTGAGCCTGACCGATATGCTGGATAAACTCCACCAGCTCAAGCGCCTGCAAGGCCGCATCACAACGGAGGCCTTGAAACTCCAAGACTCCTTCAGGAAAGATCTCCAGAACGCGAAACGCCAAAACAAGCGCCTGGTCGGCTATGGAAAGGCCATGAAAAAAACGTCCGCCGTCCAGGCGAAATATTGCAGCAAAATGGGGTGAGGGCGGCCTGCCGACCGCATGAGAGGATTTTCAGCAGCTCCACGAGGCGGAAAATTCTCTCCATGCCGGCCGCGCCGCCGCGCGAGGAGAGCAATCGCGGCCTTCGAGCATTTCGCGGCAAGGATCTGCGAGCAAATCCTTGCCGAGCAGCCTGACTTTTTCAAAGTTGAGCTGCCCTGACGTCGAGACTGCTTTAGCGATTGGAGGCCAACTCTGCGTCGGAGCGACTGATCGCCTTCAACACCAGGCAAGCATCCAGGAAGCCCAGTTCCCCGTTGCTTTTTTTTATTAAATCCAAAACCTTGCCATAGTTATCCAAAGAAAGCTTCCCGGAGCTGAGCAGCCAGCTCGCCGCGCGCTCCCCGTTTCCGGCGGCGGTTCCGGAAGAAACGCCAGACTGCCCCACCTCGGCTGCGCCGTGCTCCAGCAGCACGATGCGATCCTCCAACGCCTCCGCCTCCCGGCCCATCCGCCGACGGCGAACCAACAGCGTCTCCAGCCTGTCGTCCAGCTCCCGCTCTTCCTGCTTGATCCGAGCAACTTGCTCCTGGTGATTCTTATGAATGTTGCTGCGCACAACAACCGCTACAATCAAAAAAAACAAGCTCAACAAAAAAACGATCAACATTCCTGCTCTCCATTCGACGTCGCCGCCGGGAGGCGTCCCCCTCCTTCCTGTATCTCCTGCTCCAGAAGCAAAATCCGCTTCTCAAGTTCGGCGATAGACTCCCCCAACCGCTCGCAAGATTGCTCCTGCAAACCGATTTCTCTCTCAACCTTCACTTTCTTTTGCTCAAAGGCCAGACGCCGGGAAGCGACGTCCTTGGAGCAAACATCGTACTGTTGAAAAAGAAACAGGCAGACGACGCTCAAAACGAGCAGCACGATCATCAACTCCACACCGCTCATTCGAGCCTCTCCTTTCGCCGGTCGCACGGCCGCATACAAGGCTGCACCATCCGTCGCAAGACCGACCGGCCCTCGGAAGAGAAGCAACGGCCGTCGGAAACTCTTTCCCTGCGAACGCGACCAGCCTTTCTTTCAAAAAATTCCATAAAGTTTTCACTGCATGTTTAGAACGCGGTCACCCAAACGCATTGCGTACATCCGGCATACCCGGTTTCAGATTTTTTGTGAAGATTATCAATTCACTACAAAGTATCACAAATAAATACACCTTGTTAGCAAACAGCACACCGGCACGGCGCGCAAGCAACGCCAGGCAAAAAGGCTGCAGGCGCGTTCCCCGCAGGAAATGCGCGCTACGCAACGGAAGGAAAGGGGCCGGAAGAAAAGCACGCCCTTCTCCTGCGTGGTGTCCGCGACATTCGTATATAGGCATTTCGCTCAAGACCACGCTGCTGAAAACCGCATTTTCAGCAGAGCTTACGCCGTTTATCACGGCGCGACGCCCGGGAATCATTCGGAAGGCTTTGGGGGAGAATCCCGCAGGTCGGCCTGGCGCCGTCAGTCCTTCTTGCGACGGCGCTCGGCCATGCGCTTCTGCTCGCGCAAGACAATGTCGTACAGCGTATCCTCGTCCCTGCGGCGCATCTCCACGAACATGAGCCCGACGACGTCGGGCTGCTTGCGCATGACCTTGGCTTGCATCTTCTCGGCCACAACCGCCCCGTCATCCACCAAGTCGATCAAGAACGTCTTGCCGAGCTTGAGTTTCTCGGCGCCCTCCGCCGCCAAACCGATGCCGACCACGCTGACGTCCCGGACGGTAACGGACGTCTGCTCTTCATGCACCACGGCCTGCATACTGGAGATGGACACCCGGAAGGCTTTTCTGCGCTCCGCCTTTTTTTCCTTGATCTGGACGCCAAAGGCCAACTCGCCGTTCTCCGGCGCCGGCTCAGGCGCCGGCTCGGCTTTGGCGGGCTTTTTCTTCCCCTTTTCCAGCTTGATGGCCAGTTCAGGATTGGTCGGCCGGGCGATGGCCTTTTTCTTGGAGGCCTTGGCGCCGGAACGCTTGGACTTTCGAGCGCCAACGTCCGGCTCGCTCGCGCTCCGGACGCTTAGCTTGGAAGTCTCGGCCGCCGGCTTGGCGGTCTTGGCCGACGAGTTCGCAGCCTTGGCGACCGGCTTGGCTTTTGGGGCGGAAAGTTCGGAAGTTTTGGACGTCTGCTCTTTGGCCGCAGATTTCGTCTTGCGTTTCTTGCCGGTTTTCCCGGCGTCGGAGACAGGAGGCGTGCTCTCGGAAGCTGGTCTTTTCTTCCGTTTTTTAGCGGGCGGCTGAATTTCAAGCTCGGGCCCCTTGTCGGAAGCGCTTCGTTTGGCTCCAGTGGTTCGAGTTTTTTTCCGTGGGCGAGACAAAGCCTCCGGCGGGTCTTTTCGCGAAGGCCCGCTTCGAGCAAAAAGCCCCTTGAACCAATCCATCAACGACATAAGCGCTTCCTGCCAGCTTTCTCCTCATCAAATAAAATACTATTTTCGGCGGTTCATCAAGGGTAAAAAAGTGTTAGCGAGCTAATCAGTTCCGCAATCATTCGTTTTGGGTTGACATCCACCGCATTCCAAGAGAAAATCTTTCCAGTTTCAAATACATTCGCGGAGGTCGCCATGGCTTACATCTTCCACACGATCATCGAACTGCTCCGGAACATGACCATGTCCACCACTGCCGGCGCCGTTGGAGTGAGCCTCATCTTCCTCTATTTGGCTTGGATCATCTTCATGGGCGTCCGGCGAGTCCGCCAAGCCGTTGCGGAAGACCATCATTAGCTCCCCCCCGCCCGGCGGCGGAAAACGCTGGTATCTTTTCTCCAGCCTCTTGTACTCCTTTCAGGCCGATCTCTAGAGGTCGGCTTCTTTTTTGCCGACGACCATCCTTTTGAGGCGATTCGCCTTCCATCCGCTCACGCGGTCCAGCCTCGCGCAAGGTTGCGTGGAATATTGCCCGGAAACGCCAGAATGCATCGCGAGGCCAACGCGCCGTGAAATTCGCCGGCGGCGAAAACCGCTACACGTGAAGGTATTGCATGCACCGGACGCAGGCGGCGTCAAGGAAACAAGTGGAGTGCATCCACGATCTCTTTCAGGCGGTTGAACATGATCGGCTTCAGGGCGAAGTCATCGACGCCCGCCTCCCGCAGCATCTCGATATCCCCCTCCATGGCGTGCGCGGTCATGGCGACGATCGGCGACGCGGGATTCTTGAACCGATGCGGCTCCGCTTTCAGAATGCGAATCGCGGTCAGGCCGTCCATCACAGGCATCTGAACATCCATAAACAGCACGTCGAACGCTTCCCGCTCCAGCAACTCCAGAGCCTGCTTGCCGTTGTTGGCGCTGACCACCTCCAGGTTGAGCTTTTCCAGCAATCGTTTGGCGGCCAAGCGGTTCACGGGCTCGTCCTCCACCAGAAGGGCCCGCCGTGCGGCCTTGGCCGGGACGACGGCCTCTTCCTTTTTTTCTTCGCGCATCTGGCTCCCAGGCCTCGGCATCCGGACGGAGAAATGAGCCTCGGCTCCCTGTCGCCCCTCCCGGCTGGCCATGGTCAATCCGCCGCCCAGCAGCGTGACCAGCCTCTTGACAATGGCCAACCCGAGGCCGACGCCGCCATGGCTTCGCGTATAAGAGCCGTCCACCTGCGTGAAGCTCTCGAAAATAACCGCCAGTTTGTCGTCGGGGATGCCCACGCCCGTATCCGTGACGAGGAAATACCACACCGTCCCGCGCTCGTTTTCAAATTGCGGTAAAGTCCGAACATACAGTTCGACCTCTCCGGCGTCCGTATATTTCACGGCGTTGCCCACGAGATTGAACAACACCTGACGCAACCGAGCGGCGTCTCCGACAAATTCGGCGGGGGTCCCGGGTTCGATGTCCAACTTCAACTCCAGGCCTTTTCGCGCGGCTTCATCCTTCAACCCGCTGACCACCGGAAGAACGACATCGGCCAGATTGGCGATCTCGCAGTAAAGGTCCAACTTGCCGGCCTCGACCCTGGACAAATCAAGAATATCCGAAATGATGCGCAGCAGGCTCTGCCCGGCGTTGAACGCCGTCTCCACGTCGCGCTCCTGCTGCTCGGTGAGCCCGGACATGCCCAGCAGCTGCAACATTCCCAGAATTGCGTTGAGCGGGGTGCGGATTTCATGGCTCATGTTGGCCAGAAATTCACTCTTGGCCTGGCTCGCAGCCTCCGCGGCCTCTTTGGCGGCCAAGAGCCGCTTCTCCATAAGCCTTTTGTCCGTAACGTCGCGCATCACGGAAATGAATCCCTCCACCTGGCCTTCCGGGTTTCGGAGAGGCGCGGAGGAGACCGATCCGACAAAACTCGTCCCGTCCTTGCGACGCATCTTGTAGTCGTGCGTCGTGTAGTCTTCATCCTCCCGGACCAAAGAGCGCGCCATCTCAGCCCTCGCCTGCTCTCTGTCTTCGAACTCCAGCCAAGCGAAGGCGCTGCGCCCCAGCGCCTCTCCCTCATCCTCCAGACCGAGCATCTCCAGCGCCCGAGGTGAGGCGTAGGTGGCGACGCCCTGCAAATCAATCTGGAAAATAGCGTCCGGCGACGTGTGCACCAAGGTGCTGAACCGGGCCAGGGAATTTTCCAAGGCTTCGGCGGCGAACTTACGCTGCGTAATATTCTCGGCGACGCCCACCAGGCGATGCACGGCTCCGGCGCTGTCCAATACTTGATAAATACGCAGCCACACCCAAACGATGCGCCCGTTCTTGTGCACCATGCGATGTTCTTGTTCGACGAACCCGCCCGCCTCTTGCAGCCGCTCCAGCGCAGTGTCGACAAGCTCCCGATCGCCAGGATAAATAAATTCATACAGCGCACGCTTCTTGCCGAGCAGGCTTTCGCGGCTGTACCCTAGGAGTTCTTCGCACGCGGGGCTGATGTAAAGCATCTCCCTCGTGGCGTAATCCTCGAACCATATCATTTCCCGAATGGACTCCACCACCTGCCGGAACCGCTCTTCGCCTTCCCGAAGCTCCTGCTCCAGGGACCTGAGGCGGTGAATATTTCTGATGCACTCCACCGCCCCTTCGAGTTCGCCGTCCGGCGACAGAAGAGGCGCGGCCAACCCCCAAGCCAAATACGGTTTGTAGGACAGGTTCTCCATCTCCCGTTCAATCGAAAAGAGCTGACCATCCAGCTCCATATCCACGTACAGGGCCTCCAGTTCGGGGTCGGGACGCACGATCAAATCCGCCAGGAAAAACAAGTCCTGGCCGTTCAAAAGTCCCCGGCGGTCTTCCTTGCCCAGACCGAGCACCCGTTCCGCTGCAATCCCGGTCATCTGCGCCATGCCGCGGCTCCAAACCGTGACGCGCCCCTCCTTGTCCAATGCGAGCACAGGTTCGGGCATGCACTCGATAACGTTCGCAAGGCGCTTTTCCGAAGCGTTCGGTTGAGGCGCAGACTGGCGCGCGGACGCAGCTGCAAGTTTCGACTCCAAATCTTCGATGCGGTCCAACGCCTTCCGGAGTTCGTTCTGAAGCTGCTCGATTCTTTCGGAATCCTTACCCATTCGACCTCCGCCTTGGAGCGTATGACGCTTGAAATGCTTGCTTAACGGCGGACGCCTGCAAGCATTTCGCGGCAAGGATTTGCGAGCGAATCCTTGCCGAGCATGGCAACTTTTGCAAAGTTGACATGCTCCAGAGAACAGAAACCTACTATATACGCACAAGGGGGGTGTCGGTCCAGCAGAGAAAGGAGGATTCGCCGCCTTTTGCAACTGAAATCTTTTGATTCTTTTGTTGAGTGATTAAAAACAAAAGCGTAAATTTTTAATAGCAGGCGCAACACGATACGAAATTCTACGCCCACAGGCCGGATGAGTCGCCTGCGCTGCTTTTATGCGTCTTCAAAAATACCGGCGCCGGCCTGCAACAGCGACCGCAAGGAAAGAGAAAATCATCTACGCCTGTCTATAAAAGATGCACTGCAGAAATACGGCGAATCGGAGGCGCATTGTTGCATAAAAAATTGCGCAACCCTCTCCATGGATTGGAGTTGGCCCAAGTCGGTGGGACGCGTGGAAGCCCGTTGCGGGCTTCCACGCGCGTTCATTACAGGGACCCATGAGGGAGGTCGCAGGGCGAATCGAAAAAATCGTTGCGACCGTTTTACGTCTGAAATGCCTGCCTGAACGGCGAGACCGCCCGCTTGCGCGCATTTCGCGGCAAAAAGTCGCGAGCCAATTCCTGCAACCGCTCCAGTGCATGAAAACGCCAGACGGCTCCTGTGCGGCGTCCGGGAACGTCATATACATTTTCGCACAAGATCGCTCGCTGGAAAACGCGGCTTCCGGCAAAGCGTACGCCGCTTATCGCGGAGCACCGATTCCTGGCATATAAAACTGCCGGACGCGACGCTAGCTCTGCAACGCCTGCATCCGGGCCTCCAGTTCCTCTCGAGTGAACGTGTGCTCCTGGGTTCCGTGGCGCTCCACGCAAAACGAGGCGCAGGCGGCGCCAAGAATGGAGGCCTCCGCCAACGTCCGCCCCGAGGACAATCCTTTCAACAGACCAGCGCGGAACGCGTCCCCGGCGCCCGTAGGATCAACGGTCTTTTCGAGACGCACGGCGGGCGTGCGGACTTCGCCAACGCCATTGCGCACCAACGCGCCTTCCCCCCCCAAAGTGGTCACCACAGCCTTGGTGCGTCCCAACAACTCCGACCACTCGACGCCCAGCGCGCGGCAGATCATCTCCAGCTCGTAGTCGTTGGAGACCAGGGCCTCCGAGCCGGTCAGGGCCTCGAGCATGTTTTCCTTGGACAAGGCGGGAATTTGTTGGCCGGGGTCAAAAATGTACGGAACGCCTTTCTCCCGGAACAATTTGGCGTAGCCGACCATATCGTCCACGTTGCCCGGCGAAACGATGCCCAGGGATGCTCCGGGGCCGCCGTTGACGGCCTCGAATCCGGCGCGATGCTTCATGGCGCCCGGGTTGAACCCGGTGATCTGATTGTCGTTGGAGTCCGTGGTGATGTAGGCCCCGGCCGTGAATTCCTGCTCCACCTGGCGCACCCCCTCCAGGGGCAAGCCAAGCTGGGCCAGATGGCGCTCGTAGGCGTCGAAGTCGCGCCCCACCGCAGCCATGATCAGAGGCTTTTCACCAAGCAGCGAAAGCGTATAGGCGATGTTGCCGGCCGTGCCTCCGAATTTTTCCTCGAGGCTGTCCACCAGAAAACAGACGTTCAGAATGTGCAGCTTGTCCGGCAAGATGTGGTCGGAAAAATTGCCGGGAAACGTCATGATGCGATCATAGGCAAGCGAACCGGAAATATAAATATGCATGGGTGCTCCTTGGCGCAACGGGGAGTTGAAACCGACGGCAAAGCGGCGCCAGGTTTTTCCGCCGAATGAACCTCAAAGTCCCTTGAGCTAACGAAGGGGATTTGATGTGTCAACCGGGCCCATGCGGCGAGCGGTCCGCCGTTGTTCGCAAAAAAGAGACAACTTCGGACTTTCTTCATGTAGTTCTTTATGGTACGGCTTGCTCGCATATCAAAATAAAGGAGTATCAGATGCAACGACTCTTTGTTTATGCAATGTTTTGGTGCGCTGCGCTGATCTTGGCGGCGCCGGCCGCTGAAGCCGGCGCCGCTTCGCCGCTTACCATCGCCGGAATCAAAATCGGGCAAAACAGCAACGAGTTCGCCGCCCGCATGGATAAGAACACGGCGCTCCCGCTGTGGAGCCAACCGTATCTGACCCGCGTCAAGCTCACTCCCACCAAGGGGTACAAGAGCGGTTACGTGAGTTATGGCAACTGCGCCAAACCAGGGCGCATCCTGCGTATCAAAATGAAGTATGAAAACGATGAACTGAAATTCGCCCAGGACCTGGCGAAAAAACTCATGGCCCGTTTCGGCAAGCCCGTGGACTTCCGCGGCAACTCCTGGGGCACGGCGTCCGCCTACAAATGGTCCATTCCCCTGGATAAGAAAACTTCCATGAGCCTCATCCTCATGCACTCCGTCAGCGACGACGAATCTTACACCAAGGGAAACTCCATCCGAATCGCCGTTCCGGAGTGGATTGAGCAGGAAAAACAGTGCTACGATGAAAAGGCTCCGCAAGATAAAGAGAGCGAGCCCTTCGGCCCTGACGAACCGACCGACGAGTGGTATCTTCCCCAATAGGGCGAAACGCAGTTTTCCCTGCTGATACCGCGTTGTTTTGCTATGGACTTTTACGCTCCTACAGAATACGAATAACTGTGGAGAGTCGTCCGGAATTCTGTCCTCACCGCTTAAAGCGGGGATAAAGGAGCCTGTTGCGCGTGTCCGACAAGCTTCGAGAAGCCAAAAGGCATCTGCTGATCGCCAAGGGGATGATCAAAGAGGATCACCTGACGAAAGCCATCCAGGCCTTGGCGATCGGCGTCAAGTACTATCTGGACGCAAAGCCGAAGCTGCTCAGGGGTGAGCAGGCGGATTTCGAAAACCAACTGCACAAGGCTGTTTACGCTCTCAATTTCAGCCCGCGGTTTCGCGAAATCCTCCCCACCGGACTGCAGTACGCAGGCGGCCAGGAAGTCAACCTGATCCGCGGGCTGGCGCCCCTTTTCAACGAAGTGAGCAGCCACAAAATACGCAAGGAAGAGGCCGCCCAGGCCCAGGCCGACTCAAAAAAACAAGGCTACGTGGAGAAAGGCAAAAGGCTCATCAGCGAAGGCCTGCTGAAAAAGGCCTACATAGTATTCCGGATGGGGGCCAAAGAATTCAAGAACGACGCGGCGTTCATCGCGGAGATGGGCCGGTTGCTTATGCAATGCGAGGCCTACGACGAAGCTTCGGAGCTGTTCGTCATGGCCGTGGACGCAAAAGACGACGACGTCGGCGCGCTCAACCTGGCAGGCTCCGCCTTGCGCAAACTCGGCAAATTCAAAGAGGCGGAGCAATATTTCTCCATGGCCCTGGCCATCAAACCGGACGACGAGGTCCTGCTTTACAACGCCGCGCGCAACTACATCGACTGGCGCAAATGGGACGACGCCTATGACGCGTTGCGGGCCGCGCTGAAAATCAAACCATCCTTCGGCGCGGCCAAAAAGACCCTGAAACTTGTCGAAAAAAAGATGTTCGGCGCCGTAGACGGCAAGTAGCGGCGCCACGACTCGGCGCCGCCAGGGGATTGAAGCGCGCCCCGACGAGGGGCCGCTCTCGCTTTGGATAGCCTCTCCGCGAAACAGGAAAAGGCAAAAGCGCCTTGCGTGGGACCGCCTCAGCATTCCGATGCGCCGGTCACAGCAAGGCGCGGGTAGACAGTATGTGATCGACGAACAGGCGCACCCTTCGGGGAAGCTGGCTGGAGCCTGTCACCAGATTCACGTCGTGCGCGAATCCGCCGCTCCAATCCGGGAGCAGGCGCACCAGACGTCCCGCCTTCTCATCCGGTTCGGCCAGCTCCCTGTGGAGCAGGGCCGCGCCATGCCCGGCCAGGATGAAATCACGGCACATTTCCACGGAGCTGAAGTTGTATTTCGGCTGCACCTCGACGGTCACCTGTCGGTTGCCGTTCTGCATAGGCCACCGTCGCCCGAAACGCTGAAGGACGATGCATGGCAGTTGGCGCAGGTCGTTGGGCTCCACGGGCATGGGATAGCGTTCGAACAGCTTGGGCGAAGCGTAAAGAAAAGGCTCGACGGTCAGCAGCTTCCTGGCGACCAACGGCGGAGCGATGGACGGCCCGATGAGAAACGCCACGTCATAGGGATCCGTGCGCATGTCCACGGGGTGCTCCACGATGGTTATTTCCATCTGGATGTCCGGCCACTTTGTAGCAAAATCCATCAGCGCGCCCTTGAGCGGCTTGCCGTAGATATCCCGAAACATACAAATCCGGATCAATCCTGACGGGTTTTGCATGTTCCCGACCGCGGCGTCATAGGCCTTCCGCGCTTCCTCAAGGATGAATCCGCATCGGTCCAACAGATAGGCGCCGTTGTCCGTAGGCTCGACGCTACGGGTGTCCCGATAAAAAAGGAGCACCCCCATCCGTTCTTCCAGCAGCTTGATGCGCCTGGACAGGGTCGATACGCTTATTCCCAGTGTTTCCGCCGCATTGGTAAAACTTTTCTGTCTCGCCACTTCCACCAGCAACGGAATGTCCGTGAAAAAACCCTGCACCATTATGCCCACCCGTTAAAAAGAGTTTTCCATTCAATCTATTTATTTTAACCACGGGCATGGTATGAAAAGGCATGCCGAAAGGCAACACGCCCATGCGGCGGTGGATTAAAACGATCAACCAAAGGAGGAAGACATGGCAATGCAATCCATACTCGACGGCACCGCCACTTTTATGGAGCATCTCGGCTTGAGCGAGGAGCCTTTCGGGGTCCACTACGCCGACACCAAGCCGGAAAATGCATACGGCCCGAAGGTGGGAACGCCCATCTCGCGCGAGCTGGAGGATCGGGGAGAGTTGGACATGATGGCGGTCATGGGCACGTTCTCCTGCGTCATGGGCAATGTCTGGCTTGCCAGGAAAAAGCACGGCGCGGCCTTCATCTCCGCGGAAGAATACGGATGCGTCGGAGGTGTGTATTACTGCTCCATGATGAAGCCGCATCTCCGGTTCGTTGAACATTACGTGTCCACGGGATTCGAGGGTTCGCCCTTGCACGGGGAACGGTATATGCCGAATCCCGAGGCCATGCGCGAGTTCATGCTCAGGGTGAACCCTCGCAAAGCCCCGGCCAAGTATTGCATCTTCAAACCCCTGTCCCAATTCACCGATGGTGAGGAGCCGGAGTTCATCATCTTTTTCGCCAGGCCCGAGATACTGACCGGACTCTTCATTCAAACGGTGTTCACCACGGGCGACATGGAGTGCGTGGTCTCCCCGTTTGGCGCCGGCTGCACCCACATGCTCGGTTGGCCCCTCTACTACAAAGAGCAGGGCCTGGAAAAAGCCGTCCTCGGCGGACTCGACCCCTCGGCCAGAAAATTCATGAAAACCGACGAACTGACGTTCACGGTTCCCTTGAGCCTCTACGAAAAGATGCTGGCCGCCCTGCCGGAGTCGATGTTCAATTACGACACCGACTGGAAGAGCGTGCGCAAAAAGGTGGATCGCAGCGCCAAGGCGTGGGGAGAGACAACAGAGTAAGCTTCATCAAAAAATCAAATGGCGAGGGCTTCGGCGGCCCTCACCGCTTGATTCTTTCATGGCGGGAGAAAATTTGAACCGCTGGCGGTATTAAAACGTATCTCAAGAGGCCGTCATAAAAAGAGCGTCCCATGCTTGAAGCATTGGTCTCAGACGTTGCAGAGGACGACATTCGGGATTCGGGCCTGCCATAAAGGCTTGAAGCTTATTGATTCCGGTGTTGGCCAAGAAAAAGGCCTTGCAGGCGAACCGCCTGCAAGGCCGTGCAATCTTTGGTAACGGGGAGCGGACTTGAACGACGGACCTTCGGAGATGCAACCCGCCGTCCCAAGGGACGAAGGAGTCCGGACGGTTTTACAGCCCGCCCTTGCGCTTGAGGCGCTCCAACACCGTGGCCCGGCGTGAGGCCTTGAGAAACGCGGCGTAATCAGCCACCGCCTCCTCCACCTCGGGGCAACTCAGGTCCACGCCGTAGTTGGCCTGCAAAATCTCCAGTCTCCGGCGATACAACGCCCCGGCCTCGCGGACCTCCCCCCGGGCCTCCAGCACGCCGGCGAGATTGTTCACCACCACCCCCGTGTCGGCGTGATCCGGACCGATGGTCGCCTCATAGAGAGACCAGGCGCGGCGGTACAGGTCCTCGGCCTCGTCCAGCCTCCCGAGGCGGTCCAAGGCCGTCGCCAGATTATTCACGTCCCGGGCGGCTTCAACGCTCGAATCGCCATAGGCCTTGGTGTTGATCTTCACTGCCTGGCGATACAGCGGCAAGGCCTTCTCGCACAAATCGCGGTCCATGTAGAAGCCCGCCAGATTCGTCAACGCCACGGCGTGCTCGGGGTGCTCGCGTCCAAAAGCCTCCTGGGCCGTCATCACGCAACGCAGCAGCAAGGACTCCGCTTCGTCGTCCTTGCCCAATTCCTCCAGGCAGGCCGAAAGATCTCCCATCGTGCGCAGGTACTCTACGTGGTCCATGCCGTAGGTCTTCTCGACCACATCCAGCGCCTTGCGAAACAACGGCTCGGCCTGCGCAAACCGGCCCTGGTCGAAAAAACAGAATCCGGCCGCCAACAGCAGACGGGCGTCCTGCCGGTAGTAGACCCGGAACGTTCCCATGTGCTGGACGCAGGCCAAAGCGTGAGGAAGCAGCCGGTCGCACAAGCCTTCTCGGCTCTGCTCCGGAGCAGGAAGCGCCGCACTCACGGCGTCGACGGCCAGCCCTGCGTATTCGGCGGCCTCTTCCCGCCCAAGGTCGGACAAAATATCTTCGCGCAAATCTTCCCGGAGCGTGTAGGTTCGGTTCTCGCGGTCCACCTCGATCAGCCCCAGGCGGGACAGCGGCTGAAGCACCGGCATGGGTCCCGGGCCGAAGGCCCCTTCGAGTATCTCGTACGGTATGGGCAGAGGGGCCAGGAAGGCGCTCATGCAAAGAGCATGGGAGCTCTCCTCGTTGCAATGCTCCAGCCGATTGAGCAGCTTGTCGAGCTTTGAAGATTCTTCGTGCGCCATTCAGCCCAGCCCCTTTTCAATCAAAATCCCACATACGACCGCCGTGGCGGACAAGATTTTCTTACGCTCTTTCCCCGCCAGCTTCAAGCTTTCCCGGTCCCAAAGCCTGCGCGCAGGTAAGGACGAGCGCTTGCCGGTAGAAGCAAATTCACGTAATTTCTTCGAATAACGAACCCACTGCGAACCGGGAGGTTGCATGCCTCGGATCACCTGGAGCAAAACCGCCGCGCCGGCGCTCCATCAAACAACGGATATGCGCTATGGCGGCCAAGTCTAAACGCCGTCTGCGCGTTCGCACGCTGATCGGACTGGCGGCCGCCGCGTTGGTGATCTTTTTGCTGTCGATCCTTCCCTATCAAACCATGCGCGAGGAGCGCATGTTCGCATTAAGCAGCCAGGAGACGTTCGCCAAAGTTGTGGACGTCGCCGCCGGGCAAAGCAGCATCTCCGGCCAGCCTTGCCGCATGGTGCGCTACCGCTTCGTGGACCAGTCCGGCGTCTCCCGCTACGGAACAAGCTGCCTGCCGCCCCAGGAAGCCGAGATCATGGCCCCGGGCGCCGAACTGCCCATCATCTACGCCACGGGCAATCCCAACTACTCGGAGGCCGCCTCCTCCGTGCAAGATCCGGTAAAACGCTGGATTCGGAAATGGGCGCGCGGCGAATAGACCGCGCGGGGAGACAGGCCGAAGCGGCGGCAGGGCCGGAGGTGGGATGGAAATTTACGACCCCGGACGAGAACCTGCTGCGTCCCCCCATGCTGGGCAACCTTGTGCACTCGCGAATTCCGCAGTGAACGCCTGCGTATCCGAAAACAGCGCGTCAAGGCGGTTCGAAGCGGCCTTTCGCTTCCTAACTGTTATCTTCTTTGTTTCTCCGAAAGAGCATCCTGGATTGCTTGCTGAACTTCCGCCACCTCCTCTTGCGCCTGAACGGCCGCCAACTGGGCGGCGTCAACCCGGGTTTGCGCTGCGAGCTTCGCCGACTCGTCCTCCGTCGACTTATTGAGCTCGGCCATGGCCGCCTTCAGCTGCTCTTGGGCCGCTTCCAGCCTTTCCTGCGCCTCTTCCAACTGCTCATAAAGCCTATCAAGCATCTCCTCTTTAGGGCTATGGCTTTCCTCCGCATCGCCGGTCCCTTCGCTCTCTTCAGCCCCGGTCGCCTGCGGAGATTCGCCCGAAGTTTCGAACGCTCCGGCTGAATGCTCCGCAGCGTCTGCGGATGCATCCTTCCCGCCATTTTGTTCAGCCAGTCCTTGATTCGCGGCGGCTTCGGCAAACAGATTCCGGGCGGCTTCCGAAATGCGTACGTCGTCCCCGCCAGCCGGCGCGTCGACCTCTCCCATTCGCCGACTTGCTCCATCCGCCCCGGCAAGGCTGTCGATGTTGGCGTCGACGTTGGGCGAAACGCCCTGTTGGCCAGAAGAAACAACAAATGGTTGCGTCATACCGATATCCATAAGGACTCCATGCATATTCTCAGCAATGGTTAAACGAACGCCATCACAACCATATCGGCCGCAAAACAGAGCAACTATAGGGTGATAGAAATGTTGCTTTCAGCGGCCTGCTATCGCTGACGGCTAGAGCAAATTGCAGAAAGCGCTATACAAAGGGATGACGGCGCTGCGTCGCAGGGACAATCACCGGCGAGGACGTGGGCCTGTAGCAGGTGCAACTGCCCAGGCGTGCGGTTATTTGATTTGAACGCTAGAAAAATGAATGGAGCGAGTTCTTAAAAAAGATGGCGGAGAGGGTGGGATTCGAACCCACGTGCCGCTTACTCAGCGACAACCCGATTTCGAGTCGGGCCCGTTACGACCGTACTTCGGTACCTCTCCGCATCAAAATCGCACCCGGCGGAAACGCCGGGCGAACGCGTCATATAGCCCACAGGCCTTTATTCGGTCAAGCCTGTGCACAGCGAGGATAACCGTCGGGAGGACATCTTGTCGGGAAAGCCGCAGCTCCAGCGCGTCGTTTTTCAGAGCATACTGCGCTTGAAATGCCTGCTTCACGGCGAGCGTCACCCGCCGGCAAGCATTTCGCGGCAAGGATTTGCCCGCAAATCCTTGCCGCGCAGTTGAATATTTTCAATATTCAGCTGCTGCTGGCCGGTCCGTTCAGCATTCCCGGCGTACCGTATGCATTCACGCCAGCCGCCGAGTGGGCTGCTTCGAGAACGCAGCTAGACGAAAAGGTAGAGAAACCACAAGACAATGGGAATCGTGATGTCCGCGTAAAAAATGCCTCCCGCGTTGCCGGGGTTGCGGTTTCCGGTGCGCTTTTGCTCACCCACATGGACCGAGAAGGCCCCGACCATGAAAATCGTGGTGAAGACCATGGTGGCCAGCCAAAATCCCGTACCGGAGAAGAGACACAGCACGCCGCTCACTCCCAAGCCCAGGTTGGCGAAAGCGATCTCCTTTTGAAAAGGATTCCCCTCCGGCCAGCCGATGAAGCGTGCGGTCTCGTCGGATTTGAAATAATGCCCCAAAAAAGCCCAGATCGATCCAAAGCCGACCAGGATGGTCAATATCCATTTCACAAGCGAGGCCGCCACGGGACCGCCAAAAAAAATGATGTTTACAAGAGCGAACAACAAAGACGCCGCGGCAAGATAAATGAGGTACATGATGCTCCCTCTGCTGCTAGATTGTTGCCCGTCCGCGACGGAAGCGCTGGCGGGGCAATCAGTTGTCTGCGGCCCCCGGATAAAAGCCGAACCCGACGCCACCGCGCGGCGGAAGCCGAACGTTTAACGATAAAAACAAATTTCGCTGGCGATGTCCAGATCGCAGACGAGCGTCCTCTTTATTGAGCAACATGCAGGGCGCCGCATTCTCTCAATACTGAGACCAAGGGATAGAACGCGCAGGGCCGTCTCCTCACTGCTCCCCGCTTGAGCCGCTTGAGCAGGTTAACTTTGAAAAAATTTAACTGCTCGGCAAGGATTTTTCCGCAAATCATTGCTGCGGAATGCTTGCAGGCGAGCTACGCTCGCCGTGAAGCAAGCATTTCAAGCGTAATATGCTCTATTGTATGGCGCGCGATGGCCGCAAAGGACAAAGCAAGCGGCCCCTCCACCTCAAAAGGAAAATTTTTCGAAATGAATCTTCCGCTTCGCCACGCCCAACTGCTGCAGAAAGCGCGCAACGCTATCGATAACCACGGGCGGCGCGCAAATAAAAAACTCCCTTTGCGCGTCGCCCGCCCCGCCGGCCGGCTGCGGCCCTAAAATCCTTACCAACAAATTTTTGTCGATACGGCCTCGCAAACCGCTGTAACTCGTCTCTCGGGACAGTACGGGATAAAAGGACAGGTTGGGCAGCCGGTCGGCCAAAGCTTCGATCTCCTTGACGCGAATCAGATCCTTTTCATGCTTTGCGCCCCATAGCAAAATCACCTTTCTATCGGGGGCCTCGCGGGAAAGGTCCTGCAGCATGCTGAGAAACGGCGTTACGCCGATTCCCCCGGCGATGAAAACCAGCTCGGCGCCACGGCGGACGAGGCGGTAGCTGAATCTGCCGTAAGGACCGTCCACCCGGACATAATCACCACGCTCCAGGCCGCCGATTTTCGAGGTGAAATCACCGAGCGACTTGACGGTCACACTGATGTTCTCGCGGGGCGACGAGGATATGCTGAATGGATGCTCCTCCCGTTGCAGTTTCCCGGTCAGCGGCGTGAAATAGATAAACTGGCCAGGCGCAAAAGATATGGACGCCTGGCCGCTTGCAGGCTCCAAAGAAACGGTCCAAGCGTCCTTTGACTCCGGCCTCACTTCCGTGACTCGGTACGGCCTCCGGCCAAGGCGCCGTTTGCGGGGAAACGCACGGTAACCATACACGGACATCGCCACTGCCCAGTAGATGAAAATCGAACCTTTAAAGAGGGCCCGCCCCTGCACGGGTGCAAGCATGATATGCAGACAGGCCAAGGCCAGAGCAAGGGCCAGCACCCGGTGCGCGTAGAGGGACCATTTACGGTCCAAGCGGATGCGGGCAACGAGAAGATCGCGCCATTTCTTGGCGTGTGGAATCTTGGTTACGAAAAAATCGCTTAAAAATATAGCGCTGAATATTGAAATATATATGAATATATTCAACGCCAATTGTCCGATCGAAGCCTGCAGTCCATTCCCCTTCAGTCCCGGAATCAGGCTGGAATGAAGCCCTGCACACGCCAATGCGCCAAGAGCAACGTACAGATGGAATCGAATCAGGCGGTCCTGCCCGACAACGCGTTCGATGAACTTTACGCGAGAGACAAGAATGAACTGCCAACAAAAACAGACGTAAGCGACCATGCCGAAAGTCACGGCGACCGCGTTCAAGCCTTTCGTCAACGCCCCCGTGGGCGCGGAAAAAAACAGGATAGCCGGAATCAATGGAGAGAGGCTGTATACCGCCAGCATCATGATCTTTAACACGTGGAACCCCTCCGAAGTCTACGCTTTCCGGTGCTCGTACCACATAGCCGCAGACTGCGCCATGGCGCCCGATAGATATGTTCTTTCGGGCGTGGACTTGAGCCCACGGCTGGAGGGGCTCAAGGTTCGTCGGGCCATGGCAGCCAGGGCAAGCTTTCACGCAGCACCCGGAGCATGCGATCCACCGAGTTCGGCTGGTAGCCGTAGACGCGCATGCCGAAGATGTGCAGCATGATGCCGGCCGCACGATTCCTGCTCGTCTCCCTGTCATATTCTCTTTCGAGATAGCTCTGGAAAAGGGCCTCCACCTCGCGCAGCTTGGCGGCGGCGAAGGCGTGCAATTCGCCGCCGTCAGCCGCCAGTTCGAGCTGAGTCTTGACCAGAAAGCAGCTTCGGAATTCTTGCTTGGCGGCCTCGCCCGCCATCCTCTCCAAAAACAGGCAAAGGCCTTCCCCGACGCTCGGCGCGGAATCCAGCGTGGTCCGGATTCGCGCAAGACTCGCCCGGGCGTAGTGGTCCAAGGCTTCCTTGAACAAGGCTTCCTTGTTCCCGAACGAATAGTAGATCGACCCGGGCTTGAGGCCCGTCGTCTCCACCACCTGCTGCATGGACGAACCGCTGAAGCCGTTCCGCCAAAACAATTCGAGCGATTTATCGATGACCTCTTCCCTGTCGTACTGAGCTTTCGCCATGGATGCACCTCGCGGGCGAGCCGGGATTCAACGAGTCGCGAATTACGCCCTCGTTTTGAGTAAACATTCAAAAAGTTGTTGACAAGCGCTTTCCCTGTCTCTAACTTTAGTGAACATTCAAGTTGACTCGATGCGACGAGACGCCGGACGAAACAGGCGGCAGGAAACAAGCCGGGCGTCTTCCGAAACTCGCGCCGCGGCTCATGAACGATAAAAAGGAGGAGGAGCCATGGACAAGGACAAGTTGAACATCCTGTGGACCAACGCGGACCCCGTGACGTCCGAGTTGATGGTGTTGATGTATGCCAGCAATTCCGCGCGAAGGGGGTGGTGGGAAAAAGTGAAGGTGATTATCTGGGGAGCGACGGCGCAACTGGCCGCCGAAAACCCGCACATTCAAACTCTGATAACGGACGCCCAGAACGACGGCGTCGAGTTCTGCGCGTGTGAAGCCTGCGCCGACCGGCTCGGGGTGAAAGACGCGCTTCAGAGCCTTGGGGTCGACGTACAGATGTGGGGCGCGCCTTTGACCGAACTCATCAAGGAGCAGGCGCCTCTGATCACCATATGATGACGGGAGCCTACGCCCCCGCGGCGCCGTGCGGGGAGCAGCGGCCGGTGCGGAATATCGAGCGTTGGAGCGGAATCATCGATCCCCTACGGATGCCGAAGAAAAGCGCATGGAGTCCGCTGTCGCCCTGGACGCCAAGGCGAACGTCCTCCCCTCGCCCCCGCAGGCGTCGCCTTCTGATCATTGTCGCCAACAAAGTCTCGCATCTATTCCCGCGCGGTTATGAGGAAACGGATTGCTCGCCGCCGCGATAACCTTTGAACATTTTCACCAATAACGCCTGAAGTTTTTCCATATCGACCGGCTTGGGAATGTAATCATTCATGCCGGCCTTCAAAAACTTTTCTTTGTCTCCGCTCATGGCGTATGCCGTCATGGCGACGACAGGCACGTCCTTGTTCTTGTTTCCGGCGTCCCCGCTTCTGATTGCTTTCGTAGCTTCTATCCCGTCGCGGGCGGGCATTTGAATGTCCATGAACACGATGTCAAAGGGAGCTTCTTGCAGTCTCGCAAGCGCCTGCTCTCCATCATCGACAGTCTGCACCTGATGTCCCAGTTTCTCTAGATATTTCTGGGCCGCGATCCTCGATGTCTCGTCATCCTCCGCCAACAGCACCTTGAGGCTGTCCGAGCGTATCGTTTTTTGGATAACGCCAGGATCTAAAACCGTTGGCTCGGGAATGGTGAAAGGGATGCTGCAATAAAAGGATGACCCCACTCCTTCTTCGCTTTCCACAGCCATAGAGCCGCCCATGAGCGCCACAAGACGCTTTGAGATGACCAGTCCAAGGCCAGCCCCCTGAAATCGGCGTTTGTAGCTTCCTTCCGCCTGGGTAAAAGGCGAAAACAGCTTGCCCATCACCTCGTCGCTGATGCCTATCCCTGTGTCGGAGATCGAAAATAACACACGGCATTTATTGGGGTTGGGCGACGGCATGGGTTGGGCGTCAATTTCAACCCTTCCCTTGTTCGTGAATTTGATGGCGTTGCCGACCAAATTGCTGAGCACCTGCTGCAACCGCGCGCCATCCCCTTGCAGCACCGCCGGGATACCGGGATTGACGCGCATCAACAAATCCAACTGCTTCTCTTTGGCGGAAGGGGCGAAAAGCTGCAGGATGGATTCCATCGCATCATTAAAATCAAACGACTCCATGGAGATTTCAAGCTTTCCGGCTTCCACCCTGGCCAGGTCGAGGATGTCGGATAGCAGACGAGTCAATCGTTTGCTCGAGCGGATGGCTGTCTCGACGTACTCTGTCTGCTCGCTATTTAAATCTGTGGTTTTAGCAAGTTGGAGCATGCCAATCACTCCATTGAGAGGGGTTCGTATCTCATGGCTCATGTTGGCGAGAAATTCGCTCTTGGTCCGGTTGGCGGCTTCGGCGGCGTCTTTAGCATCCCTTAATACTTGCTCATTTTGCTTGAGCTCCTTCGTGCGTGCGGAGACCTGCTTTTGTAGGAAGCGATTAAAGATTATCACCCCGACGAGCAGGAACAGAATAACGACGAAGAAGGCTGCAATAATTTCCAGGTTGCGTTCAAAAAAACCCGGACCGCGTTCAAGCCTGATGCCCACCCATCTATTATAAATAGCCTGCCGCTGTTCCTCGCTTATGGTGTGAAGCGCCTTGTCAAGAATCGATCGGAGCGTGGATTTTTCTTTATTGACGGCGAATCGCAGATCCCAGTGAAAATCGAGTTCGGTGTCGTATTTCAGATTCGTGATGCCGTATTTGTCGACCAGATAGCTGGCCAGCATATAATCTATAACGCCCCCATCGGCCGCGCCCGCCGACACTTTCAGCAAAACCGTCAGGTCATCTTCACAGTGAACGATTTTGGCCCCGGGGTATTTCGTTGTTACGTAGTCCAGGCTGGAATACCCCTCGATCCCGGCGATTGTCATGGAGTTGAGCTCATCCAGGGACTTCAGGCGCGGACTGTTCGTCCTGGTCAAAACGACAAGCCGCGTTTTCAGGAAGGGTTCGGTGAATACGAGAACCTTTTGGCGCTCTTCGGTTTCCTGGCAAGCGCCGACAAGATCGTACTCGCCCGTCATCAGGCCATGATAGAAACTATCCCAATCGCTATAATAGACGCGTTTAAATTCAACACCGAGCTTTTTTTCGAATATCTTGATGTAATCGGCGACAATCCCCTTGTGCTCTCCGTTCTCCATATAGTCGCCTGGGGGCCAATAGGGATTGGGGCCATACAGGATGCTGTCCTTGTTTTTATTGAGCCAGGCCGTCTCCTCCGAAGTCAGATTGAGAGCAGGGTCGGGGGCGGCGGCCATCGCAGGCGTCAAGGCCGCCATCAGGAAAATACTTGAGGCCAATAGTCCAAGAAGCTGCGCATGCCACAGCTTTGGACGAAAAGGGTTATGCGCCAACGTTGTTATGAGCCTCATGGGTTCCCAGCCTGATCCGAGCGATCCATCGCCAGTCCCGCGCCAGTTCTGGCGTATCCTTCCAACAGAGTATACAATCAGACTCGATCAAAAACCAGTCTCGTTTCCTCTCTTGGGAGGAGGACTGGACTCCTCGCAGTACAAGCATCTGAGCAAAATTCATCGGGTTCCTCGACGCGGCGTGTGGAATTCGACTTCATTGACTACAACTCCGACTGTGCGATAGCTCAAGACCTCCAAGAGGAGGTGACTGCCTATGAAT
>JASGMV010000004.1 GCA_030156255.1 Desulfovibrionales bacterium | reverse complement strand
CGCCTAGTTGCAACGCGACTGCCCTTTCCTTTAACCAAGGCGACGCGAACACCCCATGAAAAAAAATTCCCGCGACTTGCTGCTCTGCGGCGTTTTCTTCGTGTTGAGCGTGCTCCTCTTCCTTTTGCCCAACAGCTTCGACCAGCGCGTCGACCAGGACGCCGTCCGGGCCAGAGGCCGTATCGTGGAGACCGACAACCACATCCAGCGGCTCGGCATCATCGCCAAAGGCTACCAGGACCTGGTCGTCGAAGTGCTGGACGGCCCATACGCCGGGCAGCGCTTTGACGCCAAAAACCAACTCCTGGCTCGCATGGACCTGGACAAGATCTACCAGGTAGGGGACGTCGCTCTGCTGGTGCTCACCGTTCAGGACGGAAAGGTCGTCTACGTCAACGCCCAGGACCACTACCGGCTCGGCCTGGAGCTGCTGTTGCTGGGCCTCTTCGCCCTGCTGCTCATCGTCTTCGGACGCGCCACGGGGCTCAAGGCGCTGCTTTCCTTCATCTTTACCGGTCTTATGCTTTGGAAGATCCTGGTTCCGGCGATGCTCAAGGGCTATGATCCCATCTGGATCACCCTGGCCGTTGTGGCGGCCGTCACCGCGGCCGTCATCTTCCTGGTCGCCGGCCCCACCCGGCTGGGCCTGAGCGCGTTTTTGGGGTCGCTGCTGGGAATTACCGTCAGCTGCATTCTGGCCTGGCGTTTCGCTCTCGCTTTCCACGTCCACGGCGCGGTGATGCCCTTTGCGGAAACCCTGCTCTATTCGGGATTCGCCCATCTGGATCTGATGAAAATCTACGTCGCCGCCGTCTTTCTGGCCGCCTCGGGCGCGGTGATGGACCTGTCCATGGACGTGGCCGCGGCCATCGCCGAGGTCCGCGCCCAACGCCCGGACCTTTCAAGGCTCAACGCCATCCGGTCCGGATTCGCCGTGGGCCGCCCCGTGGTGGGCACCATGACCACCACGCTGCTCCTGGCCTACTCCGGCGGCTACTTGACGCTGCTCATGGCCTTCATGGCCCAGGGCGTGCCCATGGCCAACCTGTTCAACCTCATTTACGTGGCCGCCGAAGTTCTGAAGACCCTGGTGGGCAGCTTCGGACTGGTCACGGTGGCCCCGTTCACGGCCGTAGCCGGTGGTCTGCTGATGGCCGGTAAGCGCCATTGACCACGCGCCCGCCGGAGAGACGTCCCGCTCCCGCCGCCCGCCGGCGAGGAATTGCGCTCCCGGCGCTTCTCGTTCTATAGTCCGGTCTGCGCGGCGCCTCGCGGGCACGGTTGACGGGCCCGGAAGCGCAACGCGTTTCCAGGCCTTCGCGCAGACGCGCGCCGCCGAACGAAATGGACAAGGTTGCATCCCATGCATAAAAGCTGCGTACTCATCACCGGCGGCGCCGGATATATCGGCTCCCACGCCAACGCCGCGCTCGCCCGGGCCGGGTTCGACACGGTCGTTTACGACAACCTCAGCTACGGCCACCGCGACCTCGCGCAATGGGGAACTTTCGCCCAGGGCGACATCCTGGACGCCGCCTCCCTGGACCGAATCTTCGAGCAACGCCGCATCGACGCCGTCATGCACTTCGCAGCCTACACCTACGTGGGCGAATCCGTGGCCGACCCCGCCAAATACTACACCAACAACGTCGCCGGCGCCCTCAACCTGCTCGACGCCATGCGCCGCCACGGAGTGGAGAACATCATCTTCTCCTCGACGTGCGCCGTCTACGGCCTCCCTCCGGGCGATCCGGACGACCTGCTCACGGAGGAGCACCCGAAACAGCCCATCAATCCCTACGGCCGCACCAAACTGATCATCGAACAAGCCATGGAGGACTTCGGCCGCGCCTATGGCCTGCGGTCGGTGATCCTGCGCTACTTCAACGCCGCGGGCGCCGACCCCCAATCCCGCGTGGGCGAGCGGCACATTCCGGAAACCCACCTGATCCCGTTGGTCCTTTGCGCCGCCTCGGACCCGACCAGGACCCTGAAGGTGTTCGGGGACGACTACGACACGCCGGACGGCTCCTGCGTCCGGGACTACATCCACGTGGCCGACCTGGCCGACGCGCACGTGCTGGCGCTCAAGCATCTGATGGACGGAGGGTCGAGCGAGGCCTTCAACCTAGGCAACGGGCTCGGGTACTCCGTGTTCGACGTCCTGGACTGCGCCGAGCGCGTCAGTAAACGGCCCGTCAACAGAATCATTCAAGAGCGGCGGCCCGGAGACTCCCCATACCTGGTGGGTTCGGCGCAGCGCATCCGGTCGAAACTCGGCTGGCGGCCCCGCCTCGCGGACCTGGACCAGATCATCGCCACAGCCTGGGCGTGGCACTCCAAGGACGGTTTCTGCAAGGGCGCCTCGTTTTGAAGGCCCCTTTTTGAATCGCCAAACGCCTTCCGAAGTCCGACAGGGCCGCCGATCCCGCCTCCGCCAAGGACCGCGCGCCGAAGGCCGCCCCCGCCAACTTGCCTTGCGCCCCCGAAGGACGTATCATTCCGCGCCCGTAGTGTGTCTGAAAAGAACGACAGAGATTCGTTTCCCCAGCAGGGAGTTGAAAGTATCCTTTATCCAGGCCGTTTGAAAACGCGCGTACGCGATGTGCAATAAAAAGTCGATATGGACGCATGGTTCTCATGCGCCAAATTTGACCTTGCGCCGCAGCCCAGCAATCGTGCGCTTTTCGACAGCCGGCTAAGCAAGGAGCCGTCATGCACATCGTCACCGGCGCGGCGGGTTTTATCGGCAGCGCCATCGTCTGGAAGCTCAACCAGTTGGGCGTCACCGACATCCTGGTTGTGGATGACCTCGGCCGTAGCGAGAAATGGAAAAATCTCGTGAAGCTGCGGTTCGAGGACTACATCCATAAAAAAGACTTCCTGCACCTGGTCGTCGAGAAAGGGGAGGATCCCTTCGGCTGCGAATCCATCATCCACATGGGCGCCTGCTCCTCCACCACGGAGACGGACGCCAATTATCTGATGGACAACAACTACCGCTACACCCAGATGGTTTGCCGTTTCGCCCTGAACAACTCCATCAAGTTCATCAACGCCTCCAGCGCCGCCACGTACGGAGACGGCTCCCTGGGTTTCGACGACGACCTGGACCGCATCGAAAGCTTGCGCCCGCTGAACATGTACGGCTACACCAAGCAGCTGTTCGACTTGTGGGCCCACCGCGCCAAGCTGTTCGACCACATCGTGAGCCTCAAGTTCTTCAACGTGTTCGGCCCCAACGAGTACCACAAGGGCGACATGATGAGCGTAGTGCGCAAGGCCTTCGACCAGATCAACCAAACCGGCAAGCTCAAGCTGTTCAAATCGTACCGGAAAGAATACGAAGACGGCGGCCAGCAGCGCGACTTCGTGTACGTCAAGGACGTGGTGGATGTGGTGGCGTGGCTGGTCGAGCATCCCGACGTCTCCGGGCTCTTCAACGTCGGCTGCGGCCAGGCGCGCTCCTGGAACGAGCTGGCCGAGGCCGTATTCCGGGCCATGAACAAGCCGGTGAACGTCGAATACGTGGATATGCCGGAGACCTTGCGGGAGAAGTACCAGTATTTCACCCAGGCCCAGATGCGGCGGCTGAAGGACGCGGGATACGCCAAGCCTTTTACGTCCCTGGAAGATGCGGCGGCCGACTACGTTCAACGCCACCTGATGCAAGCCGACCAGTATCTGTAAGCAGAGCGGCCGCGCGTCCTCGCGCCATGCGAGGTCCGCTCGGGCGCCTCGCATGCGCCCGCTATGAACATGCAACCCGAGACCTCCGGATGTTTCCTTGACCCCGAGGCTGATCCGCCCTCTCTTCATCATCCTGCTCCTTCTGCTCTTGGCGACGCCTTGTCGGGCCGAGCAGAACAGCACGTGGACGTTTACCGCGGATCGCATCGTGGCCCAGCACGACAGCGAGTACGTCCAGGCCTGGGGCAACGCCACCCTTCGTTTCGATGACAATTTTCTCTCCGCGGACTTCGTGCGGTACTATGAAGCCACGTCCTGGGTCTTTCTCAAAGGCCACGTGCGCGCCAGGTGGAACGGCGACCATTACCAGGCCTCCGAGGCGGAATTCGACTTGAAGACTATGGCCGGCTGGCTCAAGGACGGTCGGCTTTTCGTAACCAAACCTCACATCTATCTGGAAAGCAAACTCATCAGGAAATACAAGGGGGACAGCTACGGTTTCAAGGATGCGCGCATCACCGCCTGCTCCGGAGACACGCCGGCGTGGTCCGTGGGCGCAGAGCAAGGCTACGTGACGCTTGACGGCTACGCCATGCTCTGGGACGCGGATTTCAAAATCCGAAACCAGACCGTAATCTACACGCCTTATCTGCAGCTTCCCGTCATGCGCCAGCGCCAAAGCGGCCTGCTTTTTCCGGAAGTGGGCTCAAGCTCCAGAAACGGCCTCTTCTACAACCAGCCCATCTACTGGGCCCTGGACGATGAAAACGACATCACCTTTTACGAAAACTACATGACCAAGCGCGGCTTCATGCAGGGCGTGGAGTGGCGCAACACTCCGGACTCCCGCTCAAAAGGACTGTGGCGATTCGACTATCTCCACGACGACACCTCGGTCGACAGCGAAGCGGACGAAAGCGAACAATTCCAGGGAGACGGGCTCACGCGGCCCAACCACAGCCGCTACTGGCTGCGCAGCAAATACGACGGCTACGTCGGCTCTCCGGACTGGAACGTAAAGATTGACCTGGATTATGTCTCGGACCAGGATTATCTTAGAGAATTCGAGAGCGGCGTCTCGGGGTTCGACGCTTCGCAGGAGGAATTCCTGGATCAGTTCGGACGCGACATCGGCGAATCCGACGCCCAGAACCGGACGTCCACCGCCCTGCTGACGCGCTCCTGGGAGAAAACCGGCGTCGCAGCCAAATTGCAGTACACGGAATCCACCAATTACATGAACGGCAACAATCCCGGAGACAAGAACCCCACGGTGCAGCGGTTGCCCGAATTCGACTTCTTCGCCTTCAAGGACAACGTGCCAGGCGCCGGACCGCTTGAGTGGGAAATGGGCTCGCAGTTCACCTATTTTTGGAGGCAATACGGCACGACCGCCGGCCGGCTCGACGTCAACCCGGCTCTGAGCCTGCCTCTCAAGGCCGGAGGCTTCACGTTCATCCCCAAGGCGGGCCTGCGCGAAACGGTTTACGCCGTCACCCGCAAGGAAAACGATCCGAACCTTACCGACGACTCCATGCCCACGCGCACCCTGCCGGAGCTCGGCGTTTCCGCTTTCACCGAACTCTACCGCACCTTCTCCCTGGACCACACGCTGCGGGCCAACTACACAACCGTCGGCGAAAGCGAATGGACCGCCCTCAAGCACTCCATTCAGCCGCGGGTCGAATATTCCTACATTCCCCGCAACGACTACCAGGAGCGTTTGCCGGAATTCGACCGCGACGACCGCATCAGCCGGACCAACACCATCACCTACTCGCTGACCAACGTTCTGGACCGCAAGCGGGAAACCGTCTCCCTGGACAAATCCACGGACAAGGCGTCCCTGGCCCCTGACTACATCGACTTCTTCCGCCTTCGCCTGGAGCAAAGCTACGACTTCTTCGAAGCGACCAGATCCGTGGACCTGGACGAATACCCCAGGCGGCCCTTCTCGGACATTCTGGCCGAGCTCACCATCAAACCGCTGCGTTACCTGTCCCTGACCTTGCGCACCTACTTCTCCCCGTACATCGGCGACGTCACGGAGCACGACCACTACCTCACCTTGAGCGACGACGACCTGGGCTCCGTCTATTTCGGCCTCAGCTTCAAGGAGCCGGTGGACGAGTTCACCCGCCAGCATCAGGACAGGATGCGCGTCATCCGCCTCGGCGGCGAAGTATTTTTGACCAGCAAGTTCACGGCCGGCGTCGACTGGGAATTCGACGCCGTGGACCAAAAAAATATCGAGCGGCGGCTGCGCCTGGCGTGGAACCACGAGTGCTTCACCTTGAGGCTCATCTACTCCTACACCGATTACGACACCCGTTTTTCGGCTCAAATCGATTTGTTCAGCTTTGGAGAATAGCCATGGACCAAGCCCGCCCCATTCGCCTTCTGCCGCCCGACCTGCGCAACCGGATCAACGCCGGCGAGGTGGTGGACCGGCCGGCCGGCGTGATCAAGGAGCTGGTGGAGAACAGCCTCGACGCCGGCGCCGAGCGCATCGAAGCGGCGATCGAACGCGGAGGCCTTGCCCGCATCACGATTCAGGACGACGGCTCGGGCGTTCCCGCGGACCAGCTCGAATTGGCCGTGACCCGGCACGCGACCAGCAAAATCTCCTCGGACGAAGACCTCTTCAACGTCGCCACCCTGGGATTTCGCGGCGAGGCCCTACCCAGCGTCGCCGCGGTGTCCAAGCTTTCCTTCAGCTCCCGCACCCGCCAGGATGCGGATACGGGCTGGCGCATCGTCTCCAACTTCGGCGAAATCGAAGAGGCCGGGCCTGCGGCCATGAATCCGGGAACCCGGGCGGAAGTGAGCGACCTGTTCGCCAACGTCCCGGCCCGGCTCAAATTTCTCAAAACCGAGGCCGCCGAGGCGCGCCGGAGCCGGGAGGCCGTGTTTCGCCTGGCTCTGGCCCACCCGGAAACCGCCTTTCTCTGGGCTGTCGACGGCAAGACGCAGTTCGATCTGCCCCAGGGACAAAGCCTCCAGGAGCGGCTCTCCCTATTCTGGCCCGAGGCGGTGTGCGAAGGACTCATCCCCGTGGAGCACGAGCAGGCCGGCGTGCGCGTGGCGGGGCTGGCCGGGTCGCCGAATACGGCCCAGGCCCGCGCCGACCGCATCCTGCTCTACGTGCGCGGCAGGCCCGTGTCCGACAAACTGCTCATGGGCGCGGTCAAAAACGCCTACAAGGGTCGGCTCATCAGCCGGGAGCAGCCTCAAGCCGTCATCTTCGTGGACCTGCCCCCGGCCGAGGTGGACGTCAACGTCCACCCGGCCAAGCTGGAAGTCCGCTTCCGGCGGGAGGACGCGGTATTCTCCGCGGTGCGCACGGCCATTGTCCGCGCCTTGGACAAGGCCTCCACCCTGCGCCCCCCGGAAGGCGCAAGCGACGAGGCGTTCGTCCTGGCGCCGACCCGGCCTGCGCCGCCTTCGCCGTACCAACAGCTTCTCGACGTCCGCCCCGATCCGCGGCGCGCCGATCCCACAAGCCAGACGCCTGCCGCCGACCTCCCGGACGCCCCGCCGACAGGCCCGGGCTCCTCGTCTTTCGACGCCGGGCCCCCATCGTTGGGGGCGACGCCCTCCGACGCCTCTTTCTCCGCCGAGCCCCAAGCTTTCGACGCCGAGCAGCCCTACTGGGAGCGCGACCTGGCCGTCCCGGCCGCGGTTCGCGACGACGCCCGAACCTACAACGGAAACGTGCTGCTCTCCCACGGCCTGAACTATCTCGGCCAAATCGCGAACGCCTACCTGGCCCTTGTCGAGACTTCGGGCGAGCTGCTCCTGGTGGATCAGCACGCGGCCCACGAAAGGATTCTCTTTGAGGCGCGCCGCAGGGCCGCGGCCAGCGCGCTGGCAAGGCCTCTGGCCATGCCGCTCAGCATGAGCCTGCATCCTTCCGAGGCGGAACGCCTGCAATCGCTGTGGTCGGCCTTTCGCTCCCTGGGATTCGATCTGGAAATACAGAACGCCGGCGTTCTTGTCAGGGCCTGCCCCGGCGAGTTGGACGCGGGCCAGGCCCTGAATTACCTGCGATCCGCATTGGACGGCCAGGCCGACAGCCTGGAAGAGCTGTGGGTGCTCATGTCCTGCCGCGCCGCGGTCAAAGCCGGAGACCGCCTGAGCCGCGGCGAAGCCTTGAGCCTGTTGGAGACGTGGCTGCAAACCGACAATCGCGAGCATTGCCCCCACGGGCGGCCCGTTGTCGTGCGGCTTGGGGAGCGCGAGCTGGCCAAAATGTTCAAACGAACCGGCTGAACCGCTCCCAGCATGCAACCCGAGCCGCTTATCCTTTACGGAACTGTTATGGATTCTTTCCGGAACCGAGCTTGACGCACCGCCTGAGTTTTCTTTAACTTGGCGTATGGTTACGAAGACCGCAGGATTGGAAGTCCTCAAACAGCTGGGGCTGCTGGCCTTAAGCAGGCAAAGCGCTTGCCAGGAAGCCGTCTACTCGGGACGGCACCGCATCCCGAAGCGTTTTCCGCTCTACACCTACGCTCCCCCGGACTTGAGAACGCCTTTCGCCGACAATCTCTCAGTTCCACCCACATGGTCGGAATTGCCGCCCGACGCTTCGATGGCCGACGTCCTCGAAGCCACCCGACTCCTTGTTTTCATCGGATGTGAAGACTCGCCGGAATTCCTTGGCGTCCTGGACGACCAGACACGCCTGAAAATCGTTTGCGAGCCGGATATCGACCGGCTGGGCGATTATGTCGCCTCCAAAGGACCCAGGAGTTTTGTCCGGCGCAACGTCCTGTTTCTCGGCGGCGATCCGGACAAATTTACGCCCTCGGCTCCGATTCCGTCCGAAATCTTTCGATTCGGCTTTCCCGTGGTGCTTGCCGACACCGGACTGTTTCAGGCTTGTCCGCAACTCGTAGAGAAATACGCCCGGCAAGTGGAAATCGCTCACTATCGTAAGGCCATCTACCCGCTGGAGTCCCAGGAATTTCAACGCGGCCGACCCATTCGCCCCATGCGCCGGGACGCCATCTACGACCGCATCGCCCACCTCTACGAAAACATTCTCCTCGACGCCCAAGAGGCCGGATCGATCAACGACCTGCAAGACGCTCTTTCGGGAGAAACGGCGATCCTGGTCGCAGCCGGCCCCGCCCTGGACGAAAAACTCGACTGGCTCCAAGCCAACCGGAACCGGGCGGTGGTCATCGCCGTCAACAACGCCATGCGCACGCTGCTGGCTCACGGCGTGGAGCCGGACTTTTGCGTTATCAACGACACCTCTCTATCGGCGGGCAAGGCCTTCGAGGGGCTGCCCCGGCTCCAAAAATGCCGGCTCGTCGCCCACTGCATGTCCAAGGTCCCGAGCAATATCTTTCCGCGCATCTACTTCTTTGGAAACGTCGAAGGGCAACTGTCCCCAAAACGAGACTCCCTCCGACTGCATGGATCCGTCATCACCACGGCTTTTTCCCTGGCCGAATATCTGGGATGTCGCCGGGTCGTGCTGACGGGAGCGCAACTGGCCTCCGACGACCCGGACGCTCTGAGCTACTCCAAGGACTCCATACATGGCCCCCGCCTCTTGCCCGAAGCTGAACACGGAAAAAAAACCAAGCTCGTCCCGACCACGGCCGCGAACGGAAGCTTGATGTTCACCAACCTCAACTTCCTGGATGTCGCCTACTGGTTTCTCGACCGCATCCGAACGGCCAACCTCGAAGTGGTGCAAACCGCGCCCCATTCCATTATCTACGGCGACCCCATCGTCGTCGACCCGGCCCCTGACCTGCCGGAAGCCCCGGGACTCGCGGAGCGCACCCAAGCGCTTTCTTTTGAAAAACAAACTGTCCCGTCGATTCTGATCAAGGATTGGATCGGCCGGGAGCTGGGCAAGTGGAGGGAAATCCGCAAGCTGGCGCAAGAGTATCTGCTCCTGTTGGCGGCGAATCCAGAAGCTCCCGACGTGCTGGAGCAGGGGGCCCGGACCGTGCAACGGTTCGACGACGACAATACATCGTTCATGCTGCAGCGTTACCGCAACTTCTCCAACCGCCGGTTTCACCGCTTTTTCTTCAATGTCGAAGATTCGGTAAAATCAGAAGGGTTGCGCTACTACTTCAGTTCTCTCAGCCAGATGGCCGACGAACTGTTCAACATTCTGCTGGAGCGGTTCAAGACCCTGAACGCCCGAGAGAAAGAACGCTCTTAGCGCTGCGAATTTACACTGCGCTCCGCCCGCGATAAGAACCCACCATGGACGCGGCGTCGACCTATCTGCTCTCCCGGCTGCCCCTGCTGCTGCTCTTCGGCGGAGGATACGTCCTGTACCGGCTCATGGACGCGACCGGCCTGGCCGAGGCCCTGGCGGCCAAGGCTCTCGAAGCCGGACGCGGACGCATCGTTTCGGTCCTGGCCGCCGTGGTCGCCTCGGCCGGTTTTCTTTCCCTGCTGGTCTCCAACACCATCACCGTTCTGGCCCTGCTGCCGACGCTCAAGGAGCTTGACGAACAGGCCAAACGCGCCGGAGTCCCCCTCACCACGGCCCTGACGCTGAGCGTCGTGTACGGGGCCAACATCGGCGGCATGGGGTCGCTCATCGGAAGCCCCGCCAACATGCTGCTTTTGGGCGCATTGGACTATTTCCACGTTCCTGGGGCGGAGCGCATCACCTTCGGCAGTTGGCTCCTCTGGGCGCTGCCCCTGGTCCTGGTTCTGCTCGCAATCGCCCTGGCTCTGGTCCTGGCCGGCGCCGTTCCGAGGCGCGCCCTGTCCCTGCGGCTCGGCGTTCGCCGAGCGCCGGCCCTGAACGTCCGACAGCGGCGCGCCTCCGCCGCCATCGCCGTCTTCCTGGCCTTTTGGACCCTGGACGCCGCCGCCAGAAGCATCTGGCCCGGCTACACCGCCCACGCCGTGCTGGCGAGTTGCCTGTTCACCGCCGCCTGGCTGGTCGGCGCCATGCTCCCGAGGCCGAGGCTGTTGACCATCCGGGACTTGTTCTCCGGCGTTCCCCGCCGCGGCCTGCTCTTCGCCGCGCTGCTGGGAGTGGTGCTGGTCGCGGTCCGAATCTTTCGACTGGACGACCTCGCCGCGTCGGCCGTCGCCGACCTGATCGGCAAGGACGCTCCCGTATGGCTTCTCTATCTGGGCACAGCGCTGTCCGTCATTCTGCTCACCGAAATCTTCAGCAACACCATCGTCGCCACGGCCTTTTTCGGCGTGATCCACGCCGCGGCCCTCGCTCATGGGGCCGCCCCCCTGCCCCTGATGATCCTCGTATCCACCGCCTCCACCTGCGCGTTCATGACGCCAGCGGCCACGCCGGTGAATGCGCTGGCTTTCGGGGAGATGCGCGGAACGTCGCTTTGGCGCATGCTCGCCCTGGGGTTGATCCTGAATCTCGCCGCGGCCTTGCTGATGACTGCCTGGATCAACCGTGCTATACCGTTTGTCTATGGAATCTCTTAAACGCCCCTTGATCCTGCTGGCCTTGTCCCTGCTGGCGGCGGCCCTCTTCACCGCAGGATGCGCCTCGAAAAATGAAGAGCCCTATGAACCATCTTCAGAGCAGCGCGTGGTGGACAAGGCCTTCGCCGCCCTGCAAAAGCTGGGAAGCCAGGACGATCTTGAAAACCTCATGAGCCTCATCGCCGGGGCCAAGGGCGTGGCCATTCTGCCCGAGACCACCAAAGGGGCCTTCCTCTACGGGGCTCAACTCGGCGTCGGCGTGATCCTCGGCCGCGACTACGCCACGGGCCGGTGGTCCTACCCTGCCTTCTGCACAACCGGGGACATGAGCGTCGGCGTCCAGGCCGGATTCCAGACCGGCCCGCTGGTCTTGGTGCTGCTCAGCGACAAGGCGCTGGTGCTCGGCGTGGACGCGGGCTTTTCCCTGGGCGGCGACGCGAGCGTCACCATCGGCCCGGTTACGGCCGCGAACATCACCTCCACGGACACCGCCGCAAAAGACGTGGCCTATTACTGGGCGCCCGTGGGATTGTACGCCGGCGTGTCGCTGAAAGGCGGCGTGCTGTTGACGCAGCAGGAGATGAACGCCGCATACTACCTGGACCCCGACGCCACGGCCCATCGCGTTGTCATTGAAAACAAATACACGAATCCAGGCGCCCAGCCGCTGGTGGACTACCTGAACACACTCTCGACCGCGACCGCAGCGAGTCGGGACGAGTGAGAGCGGAGGAGAAACTTTTATTTTCAATAACGCTTCGCAACAGATACGCTGCGAAGCGTTATGGAATAGTAAAGTTTTTGGGAAAAGGGATGGGGGTCTGGGGGAAGGGGAGAACCCGTTTTTCAAAAGGGGTTCTCCCCTTCCCCCAGTTCTCAGACCTGCAAAACCTGCAGCTCCATTTTGCCCCACACCGCGATGCGGCCGTCCATTTGGGCGAAGACACCGTCCACGCCTTTGTCGTTCAGCTCCCGGGCGCGGGCCGCCACGCGCTCCAGGTCCTTTTTCGACTGGAGAAGATTGCCCAGAGCCGTAGCCGCGGCGTCGGCCACGGCCGCGGACTTCGACCGGACCACCACCAGATCGCCCCGGCCCAGGCTGAGGGAGTGGCCGATCCGGCCGGAGGACGCGCACAGGCTCAGGGGAAAGTCTTCGGCCGCGAGCTTGAGGCCGAGTCCGGCCGTGGAGGCCGGGTCCGCAAGCAGCGCGGCCACGCGGTCCGTGGTGGAGATCATGTGGACGTCTCCGCCGTTCTCCACCAGCACGTCCGGGCTGCATTGCGCCAGGCCCTCGGCCACCCCCTGGGCGATGGCGCCGGCCACGGCGGCCATGGGCCCCACGCCGCAGGCCTCGCCGGCCAAGGCCATGGACCGGATCAACGGCGGCGCCTCGGGGGAAACCGCCACGGGCGCCAGGGATGCGGCGAAGGACGGATGCAGGGCGATATACGCCTTGAGCGTCCCGCGCAGGCCGTGCACCAGATCCAAGGCCTGGCTGCTCAGGTCTTCACGGGCCGTGATCCACAAATCGGTCTGCTCCACCACCACCTGGAAGGATTGCTCCCCCCTGCGGCGAGGCGAGGCGTCCTCCCGGTAGCGCCGCCAGGGCGAACGATACGGGACGTTGTTCTTGCTCATGGAAAGGGCCGGGGCGGCGGCTCCGCCCCGGCCGGTCGCGTCAGAAGACGATGACCACGTTGCAGTCGCGCAGGAAGCTGTCGGGCGCCGCCATCAGCTCCCGCAAAAACGCCGACGACTGGTCATCCAATAAAAGATTGCCGCCCGCCCGGTAGGTTCCCGTGGCCGTGGCCTTATACGGAAGATCCCCTGCCCGGTCGCTGCTCTGGGCCTGGCCCAGATTGCGGTAATAACGCACGTAGCCGCGGCTCGCGGAGCGGGTCGGACTCACGCCCGGACCAGGATAGACGAGCTTCTTGTTGCTCCCGAGCAGCTTGGGCCGCAGGCACGGCAAAAAACCGCGCACCTTGCTCGCGTCCACCACCAATCCGGTGAATTTCGACTCCTGGGACGAGGTGGCGGCGGGAGCCGTCTCCGCGCCCTCGATCTTCGCCAGACGCGCGCTCAACGCCTCGATCTTTCGGCTCAGTCCGGCGATTTCCTGCTGTTGGCGCGAAAGCTCCCCCTGCACCCCGGAGTCCGAAGAGGCCAGGGTGATCCCCGGCCGGACCTGCGCGGCCCACTCGCGCCAGGCGGCGGCCACCATGCGCATCATCGCCAAGGCGTCTTTCGCCTCGACGTTGGCGCGCTTCAGATTCGAAACCATCTGCTCCAGACGGTCCACGCGCTGCTCCAGCGCCCGAACCTGGGCGGCCAGCCCCGCGTCGCCGACCGCCGCGGCCGCCGGTTGCGCCCCATCCTCCACCGGAGGCGCCAGGGAGAGCAGCAAAGCGCCAAGCTCCCCGGACAACGGCATGGACACCGTGGCCTCGGCCGCGCCGTCGGGCGCGAAATCCATCTTGTCCACCTGCGCGTTCTGCAACACGCCCTGGACCTTGGAGACGATCACGTCCTTGGTGACGATCATGTTCTCCACCAGCGTGCGCGCATCGATGCGCACGCCTTTGACCACCTCCAGGAGATTGCGCCGGGCGTCCACCACGGCCGCGCGCTGCGCCAACAATCTGGCCTGGGCCGCATTCTGGGCGCGCGGCGGCGGAGCGCCGTAGCCCGTGGCCGAAACCCGGTACTGCACCCAATCTATTTGTCCTTTGCCGACAGTCTCCACGCCCTGGTCGGCCATCAGTCCGGGCGCCCACGCCAGCAGCACGGCCAGCACAACCGCCGCCGTGCGCCTTTTCATACGTCCCATATCCGCCTCCTCACAATCCAGGACTTGAGGGTGACTTTGATCATTGCACGCACGCCGGCGGCTCGTTCAGCATCGGGTCCAGCAAGGGCTGTTCCGTGAAGAACGCCGCATTCGGCGCGGACCGGCTCCAGTAGTTGCTGCGCAAATCGATCTGCACCGGCGCGTAGCATTGCACCTGGAAATCGTTGTTTCGGAACAGATTGTTCTTGAGCTGGGGCGCCACGCCCTTGCCCTCGATGAGCAAGGCGCCGCTTCCCTGGTTGCCCTCCAGCCGGGAGCAGGTCATCACGGGTTTGCCGCCGTCATCCACCCTCAGGCCGGCTTGGGAGCACCGGGTGATCGCCACGCCGTGCAGTTCGGGCGAACTATTTTTGACGTCCACGCCGTAACGGGCTTTCTCGATGCGCGCATAGCGCAGCACAACGCGCTTGGCGCCGTCCAGAGCCACGCCGCTCCACGCGCCCGGCCCGGCCTTCTTGCCCGACGGCTCAAGGACCACGGGGGCGTTCTTGGCCCCGAAGACCATGAGGTCGCCCCCTTTGACCTGAATTCCGGCGCCCGGCGCAAACCGGATGACGACACCGGGCTCCACGTACAACGCGGAGCTTTTGCCGATGACCAGAGGCGCCAGCACCGTGAAGGGACCATTGGCCTTGACCAGCAAGGCCTTGCCCATAAGCGGCCCGCCTTTGATGGACGAACCGGGCTTGGGCAGCTCGTACAGACCTTCCATGGGCAGCGGAACGACCTTGACCGATTCCGACGCCGGCCCCAGGTTGCCGGCCTTGTCCACGGCCCGCACCTGGAAGAAGACGGGAGTGAAGTTGGTCAAATTGCCGACCATGGCCTCCGGAGACTCCACCTGCGCCGTCTGGGCGAAGCCGGTCAAAGCCGTGGCGCTCGCCATGACCTGATAGCCCTTGAGGGTCGGGTCGACGAGTTTATCCCACGACAGTTGGGCCTTGTCGTCCAAACCCCGGGTCTTGAGGCCGGTCACGGCCGCCGGGGGGACGGCGTCCACATTGACGACGTGCACGGTGTCCAGGCCAAAGGCCTGCCCGCCGCCGTCGTTCACCAGATATCCCTTGGCGAAGAGCCCCAAGGCCTGCTGGCCGGGCTCCACGGTAAACGAACCTTCGTAGATTTCCTGCTCGGCCAAGCCCTTGCGCAGAGCGGCGACCACGTCGTCGGTCAATTCGTGGCCGGTGTCCTTGGAGCGCTGCTTGACCACTTCCAGCACCTGCGCCTCCAGGGCGGCCTTCATCTCGGGCGACACGGGCGACAGCGCTACGCCTCGCTGGAACGCCCCCAGGTCGACGTAGGCCTTGCATCCCGGGTCGCCGACGATGCGGAAAGCAATCTCATTTCCGGCGGTGTAGTACGGTTTGGGATTGAGCACGGTGAACAGATGCAACGCCGGCGGGCGCACGGCCCCGGCCAGTTCGGTCTCCGGAACCTGAATGGTGGAGACGATCTCCCGAAACAAATCGTCGGTCTGGCGCAGCATCTCGACTTCACGCAGATTCCAGACTGCGGCCACGGCGGCCATGGCTAGGCCGATGGGGTCCAGGGAGGCGCCGCCGGCCACGGCGCGGGACACGTTGGTGGCGTTCCAGAGCATCTTGCCGTTGTCCAGGTCGATAAGCTGCATGTCGCAGCCCACGGCCACCTGGGAGAAAATGCCGGCGTAAATCCGGTCGAAGTGGGTCACGTCGCCCATGAACACCGCGTCCACGCCCAGTGCGCTCTTGAGCCTGCCGGGATCGGTCCGGGCCAGCTTCTCGAGTTCGGCCGGGTCGTCGAGCCCGGCGTTGGCCAGCCGCTTGTCCACTTCGTAAAGCTCCAGGTCCTTGAACGGCAGGGAGCTGACGTGGTTGTAGAAACCGCGGCGGACAATGCCGGCCGGGTCTTCCTCCCAGGCGAAGGAAACGCTTCTTTCGATGGCGTCCCGGAACGGCAAGACAGCCACGGTCTGCGGCTTGTGCGCCAGGAAATACTCCGAATTGGAATAGTCCCCCGAAAAATACTTGAACGCCTCGCTGGAGGCGATCATGGTTCCGGCTCTTCCCTTGCCCGTGGACAAGGCGCATCCCGCCAACAGGCTCAAAGCCAAGGCGGGAAAAAGCAAATAAGCCATGATGCGCTGCGACATGAACTCCTCCTATACGCTTCCGGCCGGGCTACGGCCGCATGCCGTCACTTTCCCGGTGTGGAGACAGGGCCGGCCTCCGTCGGATCGCTTTCCAAGCCGTCCTTGTCTCTTGCAATGATGTGATACACATACGTGACACCCGGCCTCATGCCCGTTTCAACGTAGGAATCGGCGTCCGGCCCCGTATCGGCCGCCGGGGTCCAAATTCCTTTTATGCGGTAATGGTAAATGCTGTATCCCGCAATATCCTCTTCATTATTTTTTTCCCAGGAGATGCGGATTTTATCCGGCCCCAGCGCCTGAACCCTCAATCCACGGACGGGTTCGGGCCGCTTCTTGGTTCGCGCCGCGACGGGACCGGCGGAGGCGCCTTCGGCCTTGAAGGTGTTGTACGCGCTCACAGTGTAGACGTACTCGGTCCCGTCGTTCAAAAGATGGAAAGGGGGCTTTCCTTCATCGAGATACCGGGAGGTCTGGCCGCCGGGGACGATGGCGATGCGGTCCCGCTCCGGCTCCTTGCCGCGATAGACATAATAGCCGGCCACGTCGGGGTCGTCGATGGGCCGCCAGGACAACTGCACGGCCTTGACCATGCCCGATGCGGCGTTCAATCCTTCGGGCGCCGGCGGCTTGGGTTTGGTGCGGGCTGCAACCTGTCCCGAACGCGCCGTCTCGGCCTGTTCGTCGTAGCCGGTCACAACATATTGGTAGGTCTGGCCGTCGTCCAGGTCCGTCACGTCGGTGTACGTCGCCGCGCCGACCGGGACGGCGGCGATGCGCCGGAACGATCCGCCGTCAGTCTTGCGATAGAGGTAAAAGCCCTTTACGCCGTCCACGGGCGCCCAGGCCAAAACGACCTTGCGCAGCAGGCCCTCCATCTTCACGGACAATTCGGGCGCGGCCGGAAGCTCCACGTCGATAGTGTCCGAATAGGCGCTTTCCTTGCCGTCCTTTGCAACGCTGGTCAGCGCGTACTCATAGGTCCGGCCGTCTTCCAGCTCTTGGGCGTCCACCGCGGCCCAGGCCAGCTCGTTCTTGTTGTTGCCGATCCGGGCCGAATCCACGGTGGAGAATTCCCCTTCCCCTTTGAGGCGGCGGTGCAGCCGGTATTTTTTGATGTCGAACCCGTTGTGCATGTTCTCCAAAGCCGGAGCAAAGCTGATGGAGGCTCTCCTCACGCCGGCTTGCGCCTCCAGCACGAGAGGCGGCGAGGGCGTCTTTTCGCCCACGTCCTTGATGTGGGCCAACTGCTCCACCTGAACGGTCCGGCCGTCGCGCAGCCGCGCCTCCAGCCGATAGAAGTACGCGGCGCCCCGGCGCGCGGTTTTGTCGATGAACTCGTTTTTGAGAGATTCGCCGAGTTGCTGGAACGGGCCATTGCTGCGGCCGGAGCGGTAGACCACGAAACTGGCGATGGGGTCGAAGCGGGAGAAGCTCCAGGTAAGCTGCACTTCGTCGCCCACGCTCGCCGCCCGGAACTTGGAAACCTTGACGCCGGGCGCGGCCGCTGAAGCCGCCGCGGTCGCCGGCGCACGCTCCATGGCCTGCACGGCCTCCTCGGCAATCGCCGCGCACCCCGGACGGATGGATCGGTAGCCGTTGAAAGACGGAGTCCAGGACCCCGCGTCGCGCCTTGTTGCGACATTCAGCAAATGGATTTGGGCGGCGATGGCCGCCCCGCGCTTCTCCACCTGGCCATAGACCACATATTGCACGGACAAGGCCTGGCCTGCGGCCAGCGCGCTTTTCAGATCGCGGCCCTGGGACAGCCGGGCCTGGTTGAGCAACTCCTCCATCTCGCGGCGAGGCATGATGTCCAGCTTGCCGGCCCCCGCCCGCTCCAAGGAGGAAATCAGGGAGTACAAAACCTCGGCGTCGTCGCCCACGGCCTGGATGTTCACCGGCTGCAGGCTCAGCACGGCGAGACGGATCTGGCCTTTGGCCGAAGCCTGCGCCGCAGGCCACAACAATACGGCCGCCAGGACGAACGCCGACGACAGCCTTCCCAGAATCAATCGAGCCATGCCCGCCTCGCTTGTTTGCCCGAAGTGTTGCAAAGCCCGCTTACGGCTTTTCGGATCGGGTCGGCGAAAACAAGGCTCCGCCAACCCGTTGCGATTCATTTTCCGACACGCGCCGGCGCAAGCAAAAACTCGCTAGATGCGCACCTGATAGAGCAAGAAAATGTCGTGAATCTTCTTCTTCGCCTGCTCGGCCAGCGGCGTCAGCCGACCCTTGAGCTGTTCGTCGAAAACGGTGTCCACGAATTTTTCCACGGCGCGGATGTTCTCGCGCCGGTTCATACTCGTCTCGCCCTCGGTGTAATAGGTCTTCTCCAGGTTCCGCAGGGGGCGAAGCGCCTCGGAGCCCATCTCCGCCACCACTTCGGCGGTCAACTCCTGCAGCAGCTCGGTGTCCGTGGGCATCTCCAGGGGGTCGAAAGCCACCTGGGCCTCGGGGGCCGAGGGGCTGGTTTCGTCCTCCGCGACCTTGCGGCGTTCGATGGTTTTGACTTCGATGTTCTCGCCCGTGTCCACGTCCACGATGCGGAAGGAAAGCTGGACGAAACCGACCTTCTTGTACTGCTCCACCTGCAGATCCTTCTGGACCATGCGCGGCCTCTTGATTTTGGCCGGCGGCGCGGCGGCGATTTCGCTTTCCGTGGGCTTCGGATGCTTGGCCTTCCAATTGAGGTAATCGATGTTGTCCTCGATGATTTCACCCATGGGGTAGGTCACGCTCTTGACGCCCTTGGACTGGGAGGAGTCCACGCGGTACAGCAGCACGCTGCCCATGATGGCGACGTCAATGCCGTAGATGCGGCCCATTTCCTTGGCGGTGTTTTCCGAAACCACGCCGATCTGGCCCAGCTTCATTTCCTCCAGAATGGACTTGAGGTTCTCGCGCTCAAGAATCTTGACGTCGCCCGAGGCGCTCTTGAACAGATAAGTGATGAGGTTGTTGGCTACGATGACGCCCGCGTCCGGAGTATCCGAAGGGCTGGTGAAGTCGAAGACGGCGATGGATTTCTGAACCCGCTGCTTGATGCGGTCCTCCATGCCTTGGACCAGGAAAAAGATGTTCTCGAAATCGGGGTCCATTTCCTTCAGTTTTTCGTACCAGAACCAGGCGGAGCCGTAATCCTTGCGGTTCTTGAACTCTTCGGCCGCGTGCTGGGCGCGCAGCGCCAGGTCCTGGCGCAGGGTTCCGAGCACGAAATCGTCTTTGGAGGGCACATACTTGCTGGCCAGCTGGAAGGTCTCCATGGCCTTCAACAGATACCCGGTCTCCATCATCCCACGGGACTCGCGCGCATAGGACTCGCCGGCCTGTCGCTTCGCATTGGCGATCAGCTTGACCAGGTCCTTGTCCGACGGATCGTAGGACAGGGCGCGCTCATAGGCGGTCACGGCCCGGTTCCAATCCCGGGTCATCACCGCCTGCTTGGCCGCGGCCAGGAAATAGTCCTTGGTGTCGTTTTCGCGCGCCTTGGCCAGCATCTCCCGGGATCTTTCGTCCGAGGGGTTCACTCCCAGCGCGCTGCGAAACGACTTGGCCGCCCCGGCGAAGTCCTCCCGCCGGAAGCTGGCCATTCCAAGCTTGTAGTAGTGGTCGGCGCCTTCGACGCTGCAACGGGCGAGCAGTTCGGCGCTATCCTCGTAGTTCGGGAAGCGCTCCTGAATCTGGCGAAGCAGAAAACAGGCTTCGGTCCACTCGTTCTTCTGCTGCAACTCTCCCGCCTTGGCGCGCATGGCCGAAATTTCACCCTGCAAGGCCGACTCCGCGGCGGAAATCCGTTCGGCCATATCCAGAACCTCAGGATTGTCCGGATCTATTTCCCGAGCCTGGGCAAGGGCGGCCTTGGCCTCCTCCACGGCCTGGATCGTCAGGGGGGCCGCCGCCTGCAAGGCCTGGCTCCCCTGCTTGGCGTAGCGAGAGCAAAGAACCTCTTTCAGCTGGGCGAGCTGCGCCTTGTACTCCTGATTTTTCGGCTCCAGCTTGATGGCCTCTTCGAGCCGCAGGATGGCTTCCTGCTCTTTCCCGGCCTTCTGGAGCTGCATGGCCAGATCGTACTGTTTCTTGCCGGCTGCGCAGCCGGCCAGGAACAGCAAACAGAGAAGCGCTACCGCCAGTTTCACCGCGCGATGCATCTGGTTTTCCTCCTTGAGCCCCGATACCGCCGGCGAACAGGCGCACGGCCGACATCCGTTGACGAGCTACGAGCCGTTTTCGACCTTTCCACCTTTTCCCGAATAGCGCAGAACAATGACGCCGTCGGAAACTTCCTTCACCTTGAACCGGAAATATTTACTTTGAAAGTACGACATCTCCAGTTCGCTCAGAAAAAACTGGGGCTGCCCTTTATATCGGATTTCGAAGCGGCATTTTCCGTTCTTGTAACGGATCAGTTCGGCGCGCTCCACGCCGGGAACGTCGGAGCGCATGGCTTGCAGCATTTGCATTCCGTCGCGATAGTTGGGCGTCGCCTCCACGAACAGAACGATGTCCCTGGCGGCGTTCAACTCCTGGCTCCAGGCGCGGGCGAGGTTGCTGCGAACCTGCTCGTAAATTCGGCTCACCGTGATCTCCACGCCCTTGTCCAGAGCCTTGAGCGGACTCGCTCCCGGGGTCGTGGCCACAGCCGACGCCGAGGCCAGCACTTCCCCGCTTTCGGGCCGCACCACGTCGGCGCTCAGTCCCACTTCGTTGGAGGTCAACTTCACGCCTTCGTACAAAGCATCCTTACTGGAGCACTCCACTCCCAGCTTGAGGATCAAGGCCGGTCCAGAACGGACGGCCTGCGGGTCCACCACCGTAAACCCGGATCGGGCGAGCCGGTGGTTCAACAGGCTCACGGCTTTATTTGCGGCGGAGCGATATTCCGCGGGCACTGTGGGGAGAACCTGCACTGCAATGCGCGGACTTTTCTGCAACGAGAGCATCTTTGCGAATCGGCTTAAATCGTCCACCAGCGCGCCGGCCATAACGTCGGCCCGAATGCTCACTTCGTAGCTTCCGAATGGCGTTGGGCCTTCCTTGAGTATTTTATAATTCTTGAGGTAGCCGGTTGCGCGGGACAACACTTGGTCGCGCACCGTCATAAAATTTCGGACCTCCGTTGCAGAGCTGACGCTGACGCCAACGGCTTTTTCCACTGCGGCGCGCTTGGCGTCGTTCAAGGCCTTTTCGCGGCCAACGGCTTCCCGTCCGGCTTCAAAAAAGCCCATACCGGTCGCATCAACCTCCACACCCCAACAAGAAGAAGCGGCGGCGAGCAACAAGCAAGAGACGAGAAAAGCGATGTTGAATTTCATCTTGGAAAGTTTGTATGACGAATCAATTTTTTTTGAAGCTATTTCATATTATCTCTTAAAGTTCAACCTCCTTCAAGGACCTGAATGCATCATTCACAGCTCGCCGCTCGCGTGGGATACCGACCGCAACTGAATCGTTGCGCCTCCGGGCAGAATCCCAAAGCCTCGCATCGCGGACCGGCCGTGGCGAACAAGGCGGGCAGTTCCTCTTTGCAGATCGCCAACATGGATTGCGCCAGGGCGCGGATTTCCCATTGGGCCCGCTCGCAGCAGCGCAGATTGAAAAAATGCAACAAGCTGCGCACGTTCATGGTGACCACGATTTTGCTTTCCGCAGCGTTCGGCAAAACGAACCGGGCGTCCTCATTGGCCTTGGAGCCGCGGCCGGCCGCCTCCAGAATGGACTGCAGGTCGCGGTAAGCCCGAGCCGCTTCGTCCATGAACGCCTCGAAACGAGCCTTGGCCTCCGGAATCCGGTCGATAGCCGGAGGCGTAATGTAATCCATGTCCGCAGCGCTCACGTAGCGCTGGGACTGCTGCGAGTAGGAAGCGATGCGGTGCCGTACGAGTTGATGGGTCAAGGCCCGGGAGACCCCTTCCACGGCGAAGGAGAAGCTGACGTGCTCCACCGGGCTGTCATGGCCCGACTCCATGACGCCCGCGACGAAAGCGGCTTGTTTCTCCGGGGAAATTTGTCCCGACAACAACCGCTCCCACATGTCGCCGACAAAACCGGCGTGGTAGCATTGCCGGAAAGCGGCGTACACCAGGGACAAAGCGTTGGGGGTCATGGAAAGCAGTTCTACGCGAAGGCCGACGCGGGGCATGGCGAGTTCCTGTTGTTGATGGTGGGCGGTCGTGCGGCGAATGGCCGGACTCTGAGCGGAAACAACCTATTCATCGGAGCGCAAAATTTCTAACAAATTTTGCTCCCATCAATAACCGGTTGAAGCATTCTTGCCAACAACCCGGCGCATCCGCCCCGGCCGGCGGGCTTTGACAGCCGGCCGTCCAAGCCTTTATAAGAATCCCTGATTGCAACCTTCGCAGGAGGCGGCCGTGGTCAAAAAGCGCAGTCCCGACATGGAGCGGATTCTGGACATTCCCCTCACCGTGACGGTAATTTTGGGAAAAACAAAGCTTCTGGTCAATGAAATCATGCAATTCGGGCAAGGTACGGTCATCGAGCTGAACAAGCTGGCCGGCGAGCCCCTGGAAATGTTCGTGGGCGGCAAACTCGTGGCCCGCGGCGAGACCGTCGTCAAGAACGAACAATTCGCCTTCAGAATCACCAACATCATCAGCCCGGAAGAGCGCATAAAGAGCCTCGGCATGTAGCCGCCGCTGCGCCGAAGCCGCAGCCGTGATCGGCTCTTTTCGCCAAGCCTTTCCGTTTTCCTTGCGTCCTCCCCCTTACCGCCGATACGGCGGCGTCCATTGCGCCGAGCGGCCTGCAAGAAGCCCGCGCGGCCATACGGCGCGGCGGCGCAGACTGGCCACGCGTCAGGCGAAAACGTCAAAATCTTTTACACACCGTCAAGGGATTCATGGGGTTCGCGATCCGGCGTTGCGAAGCCTCTCCCGAATTCGGGCGGCGCGCCACGCTTTTGCATCGGCCGAGGCTGGCGCCGATTCTGCTTTGCCGTTCTTTATATGAGGACGTTATTGCGCTGTTACGAAGAGGATCAATCCAACGCCAGCCTGCAGGAGCAAGAAGAATTCGTGCTCCGCGACGGTTCGGTTTTGCGCTGGGAATGGGACCTGGACGCCAAATGCGTGGTCCTGGACGACGAGCCCCTGCCCGTCGCCCGTCTGGAAACCGGGGACAGCTACGTGCTTCGCGCGGCGGCCGGGGTCTATCGCCTGACCGCGCGCGACCATTTCCTGGAGGTCAGAAAGGATTGATCCGGCGCGAAGGCGAAGCCGCGCGCGACCACAAGGACCGCATCATGCAGGACAACAAAATCACCCTCGGCGGCGACGAGTTCTGCCTATGGGAGCTTGACGGCAAGGTGTTCCGCATCGGAATTCTCGGCACCGGGCCCGGATTCCGTTCGATCATGGATATCATCCACAACGAAACCTACCAGGAATTCATGCCTCCCATGCGGCTGGAGGCCGTGGCCGAACCCGGGCCGAGCCGAGCTCGGCTGGAGCACGTGCGGCGCACCGGAGCCCCGGTGTACGACACCCTGGAGGAAATGCTGGCCAAACATCCGGACCTCGACATGGTGGTGGAGCTGGTGGGCTCCCGTCCCCAGAAAAACCTGAGGGAGCGGCTGCCGGACCATATCTCGCTGGTGGACCATACAGCGTCCATTTTTCTCTGCGGCCTGCACGACATGGCCAAGGTCACGGCCCACTGCCAGGTCAATCTGGATCGCCAGCGCGTTCTGCTGCAGACCATCGTCGACGAATTCAAGGAAGACATTCTCGTTCTCACTCCCGACGGGCGAGTGGTGGACATGAACAAAAACGTGGCCGAACGCGCCCATATATCCAAAGCAGCCCTGCTCGGCCACCGCTGCTGGGAAATTCAGAGCCAACCGGACGGGGCGAGATTCTGCAACGGACCGGAGCCGACCTGCCCGCTCCAGGAAACCGTGGCCACGGGCAAACAGGCCGAAACCCTGGTCACTCGAGTAGACAAACAGGGCAGGCTCCAATATTTCCGAATCTACTCCTATCCCATCCGCAATCCGTTCGGGAGCCTGACCCACGTCATGATCATCCACAGGGACATCACCGACCGCACTCGACGGGAGCGACGCCAGCAACAGTCCGACAAGCTGGCGCTCATCGGAGAGATGTCCACGTATCTGGCCCACGAAATCCGCAACCCGCTCTTCGCCATCGCCGGATTCACCAACTCCCTGCTCAAATCTTCGAACCTGGAGGACAAGGAGCAGGACAAGCTGCGCATCATCAAGGAGGAGGCCGCCCGCCTGGACCATCTGCTGACCAGCATCCTGAACTTCGCCCGGCCGAGCAAGCCCCTGGAAGGCAAAGCGGACCTGGCCGACATGGCCCGCTCGACCGTGGAGCTCATGTCCATCGGCTACTCCAAGCAGGGCTATACGTTCCGGCTGGACTGCCAGGAAAACCTGCCCATGGCCAGAGCGGAGCCCGAAGCCGCCAAGCAATGCCTGGTGAATCTGCTGCGCAACTCCATGGAGGCCATGGAGGACGGCGGAGAGATCGTCATCCGGACCAGGCTGCACGGCGACACGGTGCAGCTTCTGGTCACCGACTCCGGCTGCGGCATGTCCGAAAAGGAGCTGGAGCAGGTCTTCAGCCCTTTCTTCACCACCAAGGAGAAGGGCTGCGGGCTCGGGTTGGCCATGATCAAAAAAATCATGGAGGAACTGGGCGGCTCCATCGACATCGCCAGCGTGGAGGGCCAAGGCGCCACCGTGACGCTGCAATTTCCGGCCGTATTGTCCGCCCCCGAAGACGCGCAGCAGGATGCAGACGAAAAGGAGCCCGGAGCCGACCCCGCCGAAACCGTCGCGGAGGCCTGATGGGCAAACACTCGCCAACGAACGCCAGGAACGGTTGGCAGGTCCATGCCGGCTTTCATTCGTCCCTACCTACGCGCGCCCCGAGGTCCCGGCGCGGCCGTCGAGGCGAGCCGTACGGGCGCATCCGCAACCGGGAAGATCGCCGATCGCCATTGCTCAGGCGCTTCGACCGGGAGCCTGTATGAACGGGGATATCGAAACATCGTCCATCCATGGAGCCTGTCTTGCAACCCATCCGAAATGAACATCCGACAAAACAAGGCGGCCTAGGGGTTTGACATGCCCTGTATGCTGACATAAAATCCCTAAACTTGGCCAAAGGATTCAAGGAGCCGCTGAACATGGATGTCGAACTCGCGAAGCCTTTCATCAAAGCCACCAAAGACGTTTTGAGCATGATGGCCATGGTCGATCCCAAGGCCGGCCGGCCGTATGTCAAGAAGAACAACATCGCCACCGGCGACGTAACCGGGGTCGTCGGGCTCACCGGCGACAAAATCGGCAGCGTGTCCATTTCCTTCGATAAGAAGCTGGCCGTCACCATCGTCAAGAACATGCTCGGCGACGATATCCAGGACCTGCTCCAAGACGTCAAAGACGCCGTGGGCGAAATCACCAACATGATCTCCGGACAGGCCCGAGCCGGCCTTTCGGCTATGGGCATGACCTTCCAGGGCGGTACGCCCACCGTGATCATGGGTGACAAGCACACGATTTCCCACGCCACCAACGAGCCGGTGATGGCCATCCCCTTCACCGCCGAAGGCGGCGCTTTCGTGATCGAATTCAGCTTCGAGTAGGCTTGGCCGGACCGGCTAGCGTTTCGGCGAGATGCGCAACGTGCAGCGCTCCTCGCCTTCGGGCAGGGCGCTCACCTCGAAGTCGAATCCCGCACTCTCAAAGGTTCCGTTATCCACCACGCGGGCGACGCCGCACAATCGGGCGCAGCGCTCCTCGGACAACCCCATCTTGCGCCAAGCGTTCTTCAGCGGGCAATTCGAAAACTCGACCACCAGACCGTCCGGCCCGCACGACTTGACCTCCGGCTCGAAAAGCCGGCCTTCGTCGGGTATGCCTCCCACGAACGCCTCTCGCAACCCGTCGAAGTCGTCGGGAGCGTAAGCCTCGTATTGTTTTCCGAGCAACGCTCCGCGGCGGCGGATGGCCCGCTGCATGATCTCCTCGGCCCGCTCCGGACCGACTTCCGCCTCCAGTTCGTCCAGCAACAACGCCAACACGACGGCCCGGTTCTCATTGGCCGCATGGAGTTCCTCCCGCAGTCCCATAAGCGCTCCTTTCTCGTCGACAACCCGCGTTACGCCAGGGCCGTCAAGAATTGGTAGGGAATTTTCCACGACTCGGCCCCGTATCCCCCGGCCATCAGCCACGCCTGGGGAATCCCGCGGTCCGAAAGAAAGTCGTACACCAGCAAATCGCGCGCGAGCATCTGCTCCTGGGTCAGGCGCAGCAATTTGGAGCTCTCCAGTCCGTCCTGCTCCCAGGGGTCGCCCCCGGCGACCACGACGGCCAAATCCGGCGGTTGAAGCGACAAGGTCTCCAACAAGGCCAGACCTCGGCTCAGGGCCTCGCAATACATTTCCTCGCCGCCCTCCTGGATGGGAATGTCCACCGTGGTCGGATAGCGGCAGCGCGCCAGGCGGCCGTCGGCGTCGAAAAGCGGGCCGTCCAGGGGCCAGCCGGCGGCCATGTGGATACTCAGATTCAAAATGGTCGGATCGCCCAGCAGAATTTCGGCCGAGCCGTCGCTGCGGTGGGCGTCCGTGTCCACGATCCAGACCCGCCGCACCGCGCCTTCGGCCTGAAGCCGGCGGGCGGCTACGACGACGTCGTTCACCGGACAGAATCCCCAGCACTGGGCCCGGCCGGCGTGATGCATGCCGCCGCCCAGGTAATAGGCGAACCCGGCGGCCAAGGCCAAGTTGCAGGCTTGCAGCGTTCCCTCCGTCTGGGCCATGGCTCTGGGCACCAGGTCCCGCAGCGGCCGTTCGGCCTTGTCCGGATCGAATCGTCGGGGGTTGCCCGCTTCGTCCTCCAGTTCGTAGGCCTGCACCAGAATCCTTTCCGGAGCGTCGGACAAAAATTCGTCCACGAAGGCCGCATCGTGCGCCCGCAGGAGATCCTCGCGGCCCACCTGCGGCCACGGGCCGTCATAAAGCCACTGCCGCCGGGACTTGGCGAACTCCTTTCGGGCGAGCAGCGCCCGGATAACCCGGGAAGCCCTGGAGCCCGCCTTGGAAACCCCGATCCCGTATTCCGAAAAAGGCCTGTCGCCCTCGGGATGATTGACGATCTTGAGCTTTCGCACCATTCCTCTCCTTGCCTGGATCGAAGCATACTCTCGGGAGCCCGCATCCACAACAAACGGCGGGGCGCTCTTTGTCGGAAGGCCGTCGGAGTCTTTCGTCGCCGCAAGCCGCCATCCCGGGTTTGACGAGGCGCGCTCGGGGACTGTACGCCGTAACACGGCGGCGGCCCCGGCCTCGCGCGAAGATCGCAGACCCTGACCCCGCTTGCGCCTATCCAAAAAATTTTCGGACGACGTCTCGCCATCAGTTTTTGACAATAGGTTACAATATGAATTTTACGGCCCTTCTCTCTTGAAAAAATGAACTGGAGCTCATATTCATCTTTATAGAGAGCATCCTCTAATTTGGAGAACACCCCATGCCTCCGCAAAGCCAATCGAAAAAATCCCACCACGTCTGCCCATGGTGGCTGGCCTATACGTTCGACAATAGCCTGCGCCGCATGGTCCACCCGGCGGACAAGACCCTCGCTCCCTATGTTCGGCCCGGCATGAGCGTCGCGGACATAGGCTGCGGATTCGGCCATTTCACCATGGGCCTGGCCCGGTTGGTCGGTCCCCAGGGCCGGGTGCTGGCCGTCGATCTCCAACAAAAGATGTTGGACAAGACCATGGCGCGTCTTCGCAAAGCGGGGCTCGCCGACCGCGCGGAAACGACGCCTTGCCGCGCCGAGAGGCTGGGCCTCTCCGGTCCGCTGGATTTCATTCTCGCGGCCAACGTTGTCCACGAAACGCCGGACCCGGCTGGCTTCTTCGCCGAGACTGCGGAAAGCCTCACCCCAACAGGCCTGCTCTACGTCATGGAGCCCTCTTTCCACGTCCCTGAGACGCAGTTTCAGGCCGAACTCGACTTAGCGGCGGACGCCGGATTCGAAATCGCCGAGCGCCCCACGCTGACTGGCGAACGCTGCATCATGCTGCAACTCGCCAACCGAAAGGCGCGGTCGTGAGCCAGGACGGCAATCGCGCCGAACCGCGGCAGGCCCGCGCCGAGCAGACGAGGAAAAGCCTGCTGGCGGCAGGACTCAAGGCCTTCTCCAACTACGGCTACCAGCGGGTCACGGCCAAAGGTATCGCCGCCGAGGCCCAGCAATCCGTCGGAACGTTCTATCGATACTTCGAGGACAAGAAGGCGCTTTTTCTGGAGATATGCCGGGACCTGGAGCACCGGATGTTCGACGGCCTCCTCGCCGGGCCCGCGCTGGCCGCGGACAAGCAGGCGTCCCGGAGGCTGGCGGAGTCGATCGCCCGGCGGGTGGTGGACAGCCATCGGAAGCATTGGGCCTTCCACCGGGAAATTCTAGCCTTGCAGCTCACGGACCCGGACGTGGCCGAAATGGTGCAGCAAAGGGAGGATCGGGTCAACGACCGCATCAAGCAGCTTTTCCGGTCCATGGCGCCCATGGTGCGGCCCTACGACCTGAAGGCCGCGGCCCAGGCGGTCCAGCTTTCCCTGGAGGCCCTGGCCCACCAGATCGTCATTTTCAAATCCGACATTGAAGAGGAACGGCTGATCGGCGAGATGTCGGACATGCTGGCGCGCTATCTGTTCTGGGATTGACGTCCGGCGCGCCTCATTCTTGAGGCGTGGGCGGCGTCCACACGAACAAATTCCGGAGCCCCCTCCAAAAAGGCGAACCCAAAAGCAGCAGGCTGAGCACGAACATCACGTCGCCGGCCAACAAACCGGCCACCACCCAACGCAGGCCGGCGTCTGGAACCTCTCCGAACAGCAAGCGAGCCTCACTGGCGAAGTACGGCGCGAAGCTCGCAAAGAACAAGACGACTCCGGTGTAATGCCGCAGTTTGCCCACGGGTTTGGGGGAGCGAGGCGTCCGCTTCGGAAAAAACCACCGCTTGAGCTTGTCCTTGATCCCTTGGACGAACGGCTTGCCCAAAAGCATCACGCTGATAACGAAGAACAACTCGCCGGAAAGGATATACAATCCGGCGAAAGACGCCCGCCAGGCGACGGGCAACGGCAAAAGAGGGATCGCGGCCGCCGTGACCATGGGAATGCAACTGTAGCAGAGCAGGATGATCCCCGCGACGCGCTTGATTTTGCCAGTATCCATCGAGTCCCCCGCTAGAGCAGTTTAACTTTGAAAAAGTTTAACTGCTCGGCAAGGATTTGTCCGTAAATCCTTGCTGCGAAATGCTTGTAGGCGAGCTATGCTCGCCGTGAAGCAAGCATTTCAAGCGTAATATGCTCTAACGTTTCGAATTTCTCGGCGATTGACCCCGACTCAAAAATATGTTCCCGAATCTTTACGCGTCATAGCGAGCTTGTCCACCATGAAGAAAAACACCTCCATCCTTGTCGTTGCCGGTCTGGGTCTGGGCGCTCTCGTGCTCTTCATCGGGCAGAGCTGGTCCTGGTTGGGTCTCCAATCGGTTCTGCCGGTGCAGGTCCTACTGTTGTCTCTCATCTGGTCGGCTCTGGGCGGACTGACTTACGCCGCGGCCCCGGAAGCGGGAGGGCTCTTCATAGGCTTCGGGCACCTGACCCTGTTCACCGGCGCCATCGCCGTGGCCATGCCCGTGGTGGAGCCTCTTGCTCTGGTGGACGCCATCCGGCTGAGCAACGCGGCGCTGGGATTTTTGGCCGCGGCGGCGATCCTGGCTCGCGACATGGCCCGCGGCGGAGTGGTTCTGTCCATGGCGGCCTGCGCGGCTGTAGGGGCGGCCCTGGGCTCGGCGGCCTCCTCTCTGGGAACTCTGGGCGCGATCGGCCCCAGAACGCTCCACTTGATGTTCGGATTGTACCTGGCCGCCCTGACGGCGGCCATGGGGCGGCGGCACACCAAGGCGGGGCAAGCCCAAATGGAGCGGGACCGCAAGGCCGGCGCGGCCTTGGAGGAGGTCGGCGGCGGCGTACAGACGCTCTCCCGGTCCTTGCGCAAGGTCATTTTCGTTTACGGCGGCGTGGAGTTCGCCTTCCGCCCCTTGTCCATGCTGGGTCTGGGGTTGGCCGTAGGGCTGGCGACCCCGCTGCTGGGCGTGGGCGGCTTCATCTTTCTGCCGCTTTTTGCACGGATCACGCAACTGCCGACGCGGCTGGCGCGGCCAGCCGCCGCCAAGGCCGTCGCCGTGGCCTGCGCGGTCCAGGCCGCGGTCTTCCTCACCGCCCCCAACGCGAGCGTTGCGACGCCGCTGCTCGGCGCCGAAGCGGTCGGTTTACTGGGCGCCTGTCTGGCGGGCCTGTTTTACCGGAAGATCGCCAACAGCCTCACCCCGCACCGCATCTTTCTGGCGCCTGCGGCGTATTTTTGCCTGCGCTCGCTGTTGCTGGCTCTTTTCGGCATCCGCCTTTGGCCGTAAGGCTGCTGAGAAACGAACGCCGCCCCGATTTCTGCTTGGGCCTTGCGCTGGAGAACTCTTGACCAGCCGGAATAAAAAACATTTTCGGCGCTCCGGCGACTCCGCCTGCTCGGGCGGCGCCTCCGGAGGGAGCTTGGCGGCCGGCTGAAGGTCTTCTCCGGGCGCATCGCCTCGACGCACCACACGAGGGCTTGACGGGTGTTCCGCCCGCCTCTATGCTTTCTCTCGATATGGCGCGCATTGCCGTTGTATTTCTTCCCGCAATCCAGCCTTCAGCCTGAAACCGATGCTCCAAAACACTTTTCTCCACCTCGCCGGCGTGGGCGAAACCACGGAGCAGCGCTTCTGGAAAGCGGGTTTCACCACCTGGAGCGACGTTCTGGACGCTCCCAAGCTTCCCTTCTGGCGCTCCAAGGAAAAACGCATCAAAACGGAATTGGAGGAATCCTTCCGGCGGCTGGAGATGCGCGATGCTGGCTGGTTCTGCTCCCGGCTCCCGGCAGGGCAATCCTGGCGGTATTTTCCGGAATTCCGCGACCTCTGCGCCAGCGTCGACATCGAGACCACCGGCGGAATGTTCGACGAGGAGCACATCACCTCCATCGCCATGTGCGCCGGCGGCCGCGTCACCACCTACGTTTACGGCCGCAACCTCGAGGAATTCCTGGACCGGGCCAGCGAGTACGCCGTCTTCATCACCTTCAACGGCCGATGCTTCGACCTGCCCTACCTGCAACGCTCCTTCGGGTCGAATTTTCCTCACGGCCACATCGACTTGCGCTTCATCTTCAAACCGCTGGGATTCACCGGCGGGCTCAAGGTTCTGGAAAAAAATTTCGGCCTTGATCGGGAGGAGCTGGACGGTGTGGACGGCCTGGCCGCCGTCTGGCTGTGGCGGGAATACGAGGTCTCAGGCGACCCCTTGGCCCTGGAGACCCTGCTGGCCTACAACGCCATGGACACCGCCAACCTGGAAACGCTGATGGTCGAAGCCTACAACGCGCGGCGGGCGGAGATTCCGCTGCCGGGCTTCGAACCGCTGGAGCGACCCGCTCCCGTGGAAATTCCGCACACCCCGCACATCCCCACGCTGGCTCGCGTGCTCCAACAAACGAGCTGCTTTTCCAATCGCCGCTCCCACGGCTCCCCTTTCGGCGCTTGGCGCCCGACCTCTTCGCAGCGCTGAGGAATCCTTCGCGACCTAGCGCTCTCTCGAAATTGTTTTTATTATATTTTCGGTGTGTTGGGATAAAAATATCCAAAAACTCCGACCGCTGGGCGAAGGCCGGTACGGTCTTTGCTCATTCCCGGGCGATGGGAAGAGATTACCCAGGGAGGGACCATGTCCGAGTTGACCAACGCCCAGCGCAGCACGCTGCATATCGCCCCCATACGGCGCTACACCCCAATCATCCATCCCGAAGCATACGACAGAAGTTCTCTGAAACAGCATATCGAACGGCTCTGCGATCCGTCGACGCCTGTGACCGACGAATCTCTGGTGAGCCTCGTACTCAAGTGCTTCTACGGCTTCGTCCACGAAGGAATGCTGGATACGCCCATTCCGCTAAGAGACGTGACGGAATTGTTCAACCTCTTCAGCAGGCACAGAAGCCTCAATGAACCGGGAGACGACATCGGCCTGATGAACACCCTCAGGCGATATTCCTACGCCCTTCGCATGTTGGCCGACGTTCCGAAGTCCGCCCACATCCTCCGCTCCATCATCGGCAAAAAGCTCTGCAGCGAGGAGCATGACGGCGAGTTCGTGGGCCTGGACATCGGTTCGGGGACCGGCGTGCTGATGATCGGCCAATACATCCAGGCCCGGCGCAACGGATTCCGCCGCATCGAGTCCTGGGGAATCGAGAACGATCTTTTCCTGGGAGAGAGAACCTTCTCTTTCTGCCGGGATCTTCGGGTCGGCATTATTGTCCCGGTGGACGCCAAGCGGCCGGAAGCCTACAGCGTGGTGGCCGGCAAGAAACCTGTGTCCGTAGCCAACGAGACCATCTCGGCCATGAGCAGCGACCTGGGGACGGAAGATTTCATGAGCATCAACAAAATGCTCTTCCGCGTCCTGCGCGGCAACCTCAAGGACGCCCACTTTTTCCCGGAAGGGCTCATCGTCTACGCCCGGGAGCAGAACGTTTCGGTGCTGCTCTCCAAGAGCAACGCCTTTCTGGGACCCAAGGAATATCGCAGCATGCATCTGTATCCCCAGGGATTGATCATCGAAGAGCAGATCGTTCCCCTGCACTCCATCGGGGAAGAATTCCAGAAATTCTTTCCCGAACAAAGCCGCTGGATGCTGCATCGCCGCTGGTAGGACCTGCTGCGAGCCGGGAGAAGGGGGTTTCCCCTTTTCCCCGGTTCTCACGCTCACATTGCTTTAAGCCGTCACGAAGAATCCGCCGTTCATCAGGCTTTCCTTGTTGTAGGAAAACCGGTCGCCGTCCAGATCGGTCATGCTTCCTCCGGCGCCCTCGACCAACGCCTGCCCTGCGGCCGTGTCCCACTCCATGGTCGGGTTGAACCGGGGATAATAGTTGGCCCGCCCCTCGGCGACCAGGCAGAATTTCAGCGCGCTGCCCCGGGTGATCGTGTCGGCGACGTTCAGTTTCGCCAAATGCTCCTCCAGCCTCGGGTCCGGATGCGACCGGCTTGCAACCACCACCAGCCCTTCGCCATTCCGAGGCGGCTCCGTATGCAACGCTCGCGTGGAGCGCCCGTCGTCCGCAAAGGCGCCGAGGCCCGCCCCTCCGAAATACAAACGGTCCGCCACCGGGGCGTAGATGGCCCCCAACACGGGGTATCGATCTTCCACGTACCCGATGCACACGCAAAATTCGCCGTTTTCCTTGACGAACTCCTTGGTGCCGTCCAATGGGTCCACCAGCAGGAATCGGCTCCAGCCGGAGCGTTCTTCATACGGGGCTTCTCTCCCTTCTTCGGAAAGCAGGGGAATCTCGGGAAAGGACTCGGCGAAGCGGCGAGCGATCACTTCATGGGACGCCAAATCAGCTTCGGTGAGAGGAGACTTGTCGGCCTTGCGCTCGACATGGAATCCTTTTGCGCGGACATCCCGAATCCGCGCGCCCGCCTCGCGAGCGACGTCGCACATCAACTGCAGCAATTGCTTCACGCTATCCTCCGAACAGCCTCTCCCAACACGGCCGTGCAGGCCTTTGCAAAGGGAAAATTAAGAAACCGGTGAATCGCCAGGCTCCGCCGCATTACTGGCCGACTCAGATCTGGCCCATCAACTCCAAAGCCCTGACGCCGCGCCGTAGGTGAATCAGCAAGGCGGGCTCCAAATCCCAATCCATCTGCGGCTGCATGCCGTAGGGTTCGAAACCCAACTGCTGGTAAAACAGCAATCCCTTGAGATTGTCGCTGAAACAACTGACGTGGATGTCCTGCACGCCGTAGCCCGAGCGGGCCTTGCCCGCCATGGCCCCGAGCAGCCGCCGCGCCACGCCGCGCCGTCGCAGCCGGCTGGAGACCGACAGGTTGCCCACGAAACAACTCCGCCCCTGCGCGACATGGTAGAGATTGGCGAAACCGACCACGGCGCCCGCGTATTCGGCCACGGTGACGTCCCGTCGACTCTTCATGTTCCGGGCCAGCTCCGAGACCTGAATGGGATAGTTGTGCGCGGGGAAAACCCAGAAAGCCTCGCGGCGATCCTCCGGCAAAAGGCGGACTTCCGAAAAATCGCGCCGCCCGGCGGGCCTGAAAACCAACTCGTGGCCGTCCTTCACGCCTGGTTCGCCTCTCGGGCCTTCGTAGCGAAAAGCTCCTCCAGGGTCGCCTTTTTCCGGTAAGCCATGCACTGAAACACGGCGACGACGTCCCCGGATTCGTCCCTCACCTCCACATTGTAGGAGGCCAGCTTCGGACCGGGCGACGACTCCGTGGCGACGGCCGTCAACACCTGGCCCCGGCCGGCCTTCAAAAACTGGCAATTCATGCTCACGGTGGGGGACAAACGGCCCTGGTGGAAATTGACCGCAGCGCCGAATGTCGTGTCCGCCAAGGTAAAAATGGCGCCTGCGTGCACGATGCCGAAACAGTTGTAGTGCTGGGGGGTCAAAGGCATCCGTCCCCGGGCGAAGCCGGGCTTCAGCTCCACGATCTCTACACCCAGCATTTTGGAAAAATTATCTTTCTCCCGGCACGCCGCCAGGATGTCCATCTGCTCCACAGCAACCTCCCCAAACGAATCCGAGTCTTAGCGGCCGCTGAAAAACGACGCGCTGCTTCGCCGGCGAAAAAATCCAGGTCGCTTATGTATGCGCCATACACTGCGCGCCTTGGATTTTTCCGCTTCCTCGCATCTCACCATTTGTGACCGGCCTGCATGCAATGAATTTTTCAATGGTCGGTTAGGCTGAAAATGTAGCCGAAAGCGGCTTGCAGGAAAAGCGCTAAACGAGCCGTTCGCCGCGGCCGGCGCAACGCCGCTTCAGGGCTGGCCGATCCGACCGGCGCAGGGTCAGTCGTCTTCTTCCCTTGCGCCGGCCAGATCGGCCAGCAGTTTGCCCAGCCCAAGGCGCCGCGGAACGGAAATATCGAACTCCACGACGAGGTCGCCCCGCCGGGATTCACCAGGAACGGGCAGGCCGTATCCGGCCAAACGCAAGCATTGTCCCGCTTGCAGGCCGGCGGGAATTTCAATGGGAATCTCTCCCTGCAGGCAAGGCGCTTCGAGCATTCCTCCCCGCAGGGCCAAACTCATGTTGACTTTGACTCTGACCACGAGATCGAACCCTTTGCGCCGAAAGAATTCGTGGGGTTCGACTTCCAGTACGATCGACAGCTCCCGGCCCGAAGGAGTGCGCAGCTGCAACAACTGCCCCGTGACCGCTCCCGCCGGGATATCAACCTCGATCTCCTCCCAGCTTCTGATGCGGCCGCCCCCGGAGCATCGCTCGCACACGGACCAGGGGACGACGCCCAGCCCCCGGCAGTCCGGACAACGAATATCCAGGGCCAACAAGCCGTCGCGCACGACGAGACTCCCACGGCCCTTGCAGCGGCCGCAGGTCGAGGACTCCTTCACAGGCCGAGCCCCGAAGCCGGAGCAATCGCCGCAGACCCGGGTCCGCTCCATCTGCATCCGACGCCGAGCGCCGAGGGCGGCGTCGAAAAAACTGACGCGCAGCAAGACCAGATCGTCGTCTTCATCCGGCTCGCCCGGATCTTCCCGCCGGCAAGGTCCGAAAACCTGTGCAAACTGGCGCGCCAAAACGTCGAAGGGATCCGGCGCGGCGCCCGGGCCGCAGGACGTTGCAGACTGTTGACGGTCGTGGGCGGCCTTGGCGGCCGGATTCATGAGGGCCTGAAAAGCGTCGGTAATGCGCCTGAAGCGCTCCTCCGCAAAAGGATCAAGAGGATTTCTGTCAGGATGGCAACGAAAAGCCAGTCGCCGGAACGCCCTGCGGACGTCCTCCTGGCTGGAGCCTACTTCCAGCCCGAGCACCTGATAAGGGTCTGGTCCCCGCCGATGCATGAGATCCTTCCACTCCAACAATCCGCAAAGCCGGGCATGAACGCCCGCACACACCGCCGCTTTGGTTGAACCGGCCAACCACTGCTTGGATGTAATCACGAGAAGCAACCAGTCAATAGCTGATCCGTTTACGAATCCGCATAGATGCAGTTCAGACATCCAAAAATAACGGAAATTCGCAGTCCTCCCGGTCCAGCTTGGGAAGCAGCGTCTCCACGACGATGGCGCCGGGCGAGGCCCGCAGCAGCACATCGCCGCCATAAGCGCGCTATGAGGCGGGCGCCGTACGCGCCGAGGCCGGCCCCGCCTTTCTTGCCGAGGGTGCTGTACTTTTAGAAAAATCTATCGCGAATCGTTTGCAGAATGGCCCCGTCGTTGCGCACCAGGATGCGGCATTTCCGCTCCTCCTCGTGCAGGCCGATCTTGACGGTTCCGCCGGCGGGGGACGCCTTCAAAGCATTGTTGATGATGTTCGACAGCAAAGAGTACGGCGGCAGCTTTTCGCCTTGGGCAATGAACGGCCATTCACGGCCCCAGCTCCAACTCCGTCCGCGCGCCCTTACTATCCGAGCAAAGCGCCCCACGTCCAGAATACGGCGCGCCAGATTCTATTCTGAAGCGACTCGGCATCCGCGAAAACCCGGCGGAAAGCTTGCAACAAAGCTTTCCGCCGGGCCGAGGCCACAGAATCTCTCAAGAAGTTTATTCGTTGACGGCCATCTGGTCGATAAGGTTCTGGAGCTTGAGGGCCAGTTCGGCCAATTCGGTGACGGCTTGGGCGGACTCGCTCGCTCCCACGGCGTTTTCCGTGGTAATGCGGCTGATATCGTCCACAGCCCGGTTGATCTCCTCGCTGGCCGCGGATTGCTGGTCGGCCGAGGCGGCGATGGAGCGCACCTGGTCCGAAGCGTTGTGCGCCAGGCTGACGATCTCACGCAAGGCCGAGCCGGATTCCTGCGCCAGATTCGTCGCCTGCTGCACCTCGGTCTCGGCTTGGTCCATGGATTCGATATTGGTGTTGGCGCTGTCCTGAATAGCGGAGATGGCCTCGCCCACTTCTTTTGTGGCGAGCATGGTCTTCTCGGCCAGTTTACGGACCTCGTCCGCCACCACAGCAAATCCTCGCCCGGCTTCACCGGCCCGCGCCGCTTCAATGGCCGCATTGAGGGCCAACAGGTTCGTCTGGTCCGCAATCTCCGAAATGACGTCCAAGATCTTGTTGATGTCGTTGGCCTGCCGCCCCAACTCGGACATCTCTCCCTTGAGCTGCTGCGTACGGTCGTTGACTTTTTTGATGGCGGCCATCATGTGTTCGACCACGTCCTCGCCCTCCTGGGCCTTCATGCGGGACTTGTCCGCGCTTTCCGCGGCGGAGCCTGAACTTCTGGCCACCTCCATGACCGTGGCGTTCATCTCCTCCATGGCCGTAGCCGTCTGCTCCGTGCGCTCGGACTGGATCCCGGCGCCTTTGCTGACCATGTCCACTTGGGCGGACAGCTCTTCCGAAGCCGAAGCGACCTGATGGGCTATTTCCGAGGCCTCGCCGGCCACGGTGGTCATCTTTTCCAACAGCGTGGAAACGCGCTGTCCCTGCTGTTGCGCGGTTAGCATCGCCTGCTCGGCCCGCTCGGCCTCCTGTTTGGCCTCCTTGCTCTTGGCCTGGGCCGCGGCCATCTGCTCCTTGAGACGGCCAACCATGCTTTGGATGGCCTCCTTGAGTTTGGCCAACTCCGCTCCGAAACTTCCTTTTGGTTCGGCGTCCAGTCTCCCGGAAGCGACGTCGCCCGCGTAGGCTTGAATGCGCAGCAGCGGATGCACCACGCTTTTCTTGGCGACCCACCACGTCAAGAAAAATACGATGGCCAAAACGGCGACGGTCCAGCCGGCCACGGTCGCCTGGGCGCGCAGCACGCGGTCCTCGGCCCGATCCAAGGACTGGACGATCTCAAACGCCCCGTGGATTTCGCCCACGCGCCAACCTTCCCTGGTTCCTCCGATCGGATCGGCCGATCCCTTTGGGTCGCCGTGGCAGGCCAAGCAATCCTGGGTCAGCTTGATCGGACGAAAATAACGTATTTGGCCGTCTTCGTGGAGCACCAGCTCCGGAAGATTTTCGGCTTTGAGCTTTTTCAGAGCGCCAAGCTCCAATTCCGTAGGCGTGTTGTCGGGGTTGCGCGGGCTCACCTTGGGTACGCGAAACCGGTAACCGCTCTGCTCCGCGTTCTGAGCGGCCAGTTGCATGGCCGAGACCACCGGAACGGCATCCATCAAATGCCCCTCGGGAATCTGGTCAAAAGGCTTGATCACTCCGTCTTGGAGCTTTTGGGCCATTTCCTGCCTTGCGGCCTCGGCCATCATGACGACGGTCCTTGCCTGCTGCAGCAGGGCGTCCTCCTCGCTTGCCCGGATATCCATCACCTGTTGCCACGCCATGACCGCAGCGACCAGCACGGGACCCAGCAAGGCGATCAAGAGTATTTTCCACTTTATGCTCATCTGTTGAAACATATTCGTTTCTCCCTGAAATCTTCAAACTTCCCCGGAAAGAACCAGCCCAGCAAGCAAGTCTTTACAAGGATAGTACTAGCTACTATTCTTAATTATAAAAGGCAATCACAACCCTCTGCGCGCTATTGTCGTGCATATGTTAATCACACGCAAGTCTTTAAACAATCGCCAAGTTTCGCAACAAAAATCTTCATTGTTTCTTTCACTGCCCTTATCACACCGTCGTTTCATATGAAGCTCCACCGGCTTTTCAGCCGTCGAAAATCTTGTTATTCTGATTTAATGCACCGCGTAGGCCGTCTTTTTTCTTCATCCGCAGGAAGCTTCCTGGCGTTGTTGGTCTGCTTCGCGCCTTTGGCCGGCTGCGCGGCCGTAGCCGTCTCGACCGCGGCCACTGCGGTCATGGCGCTCGGCGGAGCCACGGCCATGGAGATGAACGCCAACGACATGATGCCCCGGGTGCACGAGGAGAACGCCGCATACATAGACGAGGCCTTCAATCCGGGGCCCTTGGCCGGACACAGTCCCGGTTTGGACAATATGAACAGCACAGCCGACGGCCGACTTCCGGCGACGCCCACCCTGCCGCGCATGGAGGAGGATCGCCAAGACTACGCCTTGCTTCCAGAGTTTCCTTCGGCCCGAGCGCTTCCCGTGTTCCCCGCCGTGAACCGCGCGGCCGCGTCCCCAAAAAGCAACAACACCGCAGGCCCAGCCCAGGCCGAACCGGAGCATACGCCGCAAAAGACGAAATATAACAAGGTGAGTCTAGAGAATCCGCCGACAACACATCCGAAGCCGGCGGCCGCAGACTCCAAAGGACGGAAAGCCCCCCCCGAGGAAGGCTCCAGAAAGCAGAAATTCCAATATACGCCTATTGAGGAACAGCTTTATCCCGGGTTTTGACTTCTTCTTTGGCGCGCTCCCACAGCTTGTTCTTTTCGGCCAGGGGCAAAGCGGGCAGATCCCGTCCCTGCTCCACGGCCAACCGCTCCATGACTTCAAATCGCTCCAGGAACCGGCGGTTGGCGTAATCCAACGAAGCATTGGCCTTGACGCCCTCCCTCCGGCCCAGTTCCACCAGAGTAAAAACCACGTCGCCGAACTCGCGGCTTGAAGCCTCGGCGTCGCCGGCGGCCCGGGCTCGGCGCCACTCCTCCAGCTCCTCTTTGAACTGGCCCCAGGCTTCCTCGTCCGAGTCCCAGGTGAAGCCCACCCGCGCGGCCTTGGAGTGAATGCGGTAGGCCTTGAGCAGGGGCGGCAGGCCCACGGGCAGGCTGTCGTACAACCCCTTGCCCCGACCGGCCTCTTGCTTCTCCTCCCGTTTGATGCGCTCCCAATTGCGAAGCAACTGCTCCTGATTGTCGACCTGCAAATCGCCGAAGACGTGCGGGTGCCGGCGGATCATCTTGGCGGCGGCCAGGGACACGGCTTCCGCCAGGCCTCGGCCGGTTCTGCGCTCCACAAGCTCCGCAGCGAACATCAAGAGAAACAGGACATCCCCGATCTCTTCGATGATATCGTCCACGGCCGGGCCATCCTGCAAAGAGGCGTCCGACTCTTCACCCGCCCCCTGGGCTTCCCGGATGGCGCCGACCAGTTCGAACGCCTCCTCCACGATGTAATCGCAGAGGCTGGCGGGAGTTTGCCGTTTGTCCCAAGGGCAGCCGTCGGGACCGAGCAAGCGCAAAAGAACGTCATTGAGAGGAGAAAGATCAGCGGATTGTTTTGACATGGGGGAGACTAAAATTTATCGGTGGAAAAAAGACCGGACGAGACTTTCGGCAGCCGGAGCCCGTTATGCTCCAGCGTCTTGCCGACGCCTTCCGGCAGATGTTCCAGGACCACGGAGGCCGTGCGCTCAAGCCGCGGCATCAAACTGGAGTTGCTGACGAAATTTGCAGTGGGCATAAAATTCAAAAGTAAAACCACGACGACCAGAACCAACAGCAGGCCTTCGACGAAGCCGAAAACGCCTCCGCTCACGGCGTCCAGCCAGCCGAGCATGGAAACCTTGAGGAAAGAGGAAGCCACCCTGATGAGAATCCAGACCAGAACGGTGGCCGCGATGAAAATGACCAGCCACGCCACAGCCAAGGCCTGTCCGTCGCCTTTGATGTACGCGGCCAAATGAGGGGCCAGCAGAACGTTGTACTTGCTGGCCAGCCAGAACCCAACCACCATACCCGCCAGCGACAGGACTTCCTTGAGAAATCCTCGGAGCAGGCCGCGCAGGGCGAATATGCCCAGTATGACCAGAAAAAGCACGTCCAGAAAATTCATGTTCCGCCTCTCGTTGAGGGTTACCCCATCCGTTAGCCCTGCGATAACAGAGGGGGAGGGAAAAGTGAATTCCCTTGCGCGCACGGCCGCTCACGGATTCCCATCGACCGTTAACCTGCCGGAGCTTCCCGCCCCGCCGACGGTGCGCCGCTGACCGGGTTGTTTGGCGCCGTTCACCGGAAATCCATCCCGATTTCGACCTTCCCGACTTATATAGTGAATCAACCTCCGGCGCCGCCGGAGCGAACGCCGGCATCCCGCCTGATCGTCGTCCTTGCGCGGCTGTGGGCTGGATGCGGACCGGATCGGAAATCGTAACGAAAACAACAGAGGGGGAACCCATGACTGACGCAACCATAGAAAACCTGCTCAAGGAAAAACGTTTGTTTCCGGCGCCGGCAAACGATAAGGCAGCAGTCAGCAGCCTGGACGAATACAAGAAAATCTACAAGCGCTCCCTCGACGACATGGAAGGCTTCTGGGCCGAGCGCGCCGACGAACTCCTGGATTGGTCCAAAAAATGGGACAAGGTGCTGGACTACGATTTCGACAAGCCCGAAATCAGGTGGTTTCAGGGAGGCAAGCTCAACGCCGCTTATAACTGCCTGGACCGCCATCTGACGGACGGACGGCGCAACAAGGCCGCCCTCATCTGGCAGGGCGAGGACGACAACGCGGTCAAGATTTATACGTACGACATGCTTCACCGCGAAGTCTGCCGCTTCGCCAACATATTGAAGTCCATGGGCGTCGGAAAGGGCGACCGGGTCGGCATCTATCTGCCCATGATCCCCGAACTGGCCATCGCCACGCTGGCCTGCGCCCGCATCGGCGCGCCGCACTCCGTTGTCTTCGCCGGCTTCTCGGCGTCGAGCCTGCGCGACCGCCTCAACGACTGCCAAGCCAAGGTCCTCATCTCCGGCGACGGCGTCATACGGGCAGGGCGCGTCATCCCGCTCAAGCCGAACGCGGACGAAGCCCTGGAAGGTTGCCCTTCCGTGGAGCACTGCATCGTCGTGAAGCACGCCGGCAACGACATCAACATGGTCGAAGGCCGGGACATCGACTGGCGCGAGGCCATGGCCGACGGATCGCTGTCCAGCGCCTGCCCGTGCGAGGAGATGGACGCCGAAGACCCGCTGTTCATCCTCTACACCAGCGGCTCCACGGGCAAGCCCAAGGGCGTCTTCCACTCCACCGCCGGGTACATGCTCTACACCGCCCACACCAACCAGTGGGTCTTCGACCTCAAGGACAACGACGTTCACTGGTGCACGGCGGACATCGGCTGGGTCACCGGGCACTCCTACATCATCTATGGACCGCTGGCCCTCGGCGCCACGTCGGTCATGTTCGAAGGCGCGCCAACGTACCCCAACCCCGACCGCTTCTGGCAAATTTGCGAGAAGTTCCGGGTCAACATCTTCTATACCGCGCCCACGGCCATCCGCGCCCTGATGCGCGAAGGCGACCAATGGACGCGCCGCCACGACCTCTCCAGCCTGCGCATTCTGGCCTCGGTGGGCGAGCCCATCAACCCGGAAGCCTGGATGTGGCTGCACACCAACATCGGCAAGGAGAAACTGCCCATCGTCGACACATGGTGGCAAACCGAAACCGGCGGACACGTCATCGCCGGACTGCCCTTCGCCACGCCCCAGAAACCCGGCTCCGCCTCGCTGCCCCTGCCGGGCATCGACGCCGCCATCGTCGACAACGAAGGACGGGAGACCGCGGCCAACGAAGGCGGTTTTCTGATCATCCGCAGACCCTGGCCCGGCATGTTGAGCGGCGTTTGGGGTTCGCCCGAGCGGTTCAAGTCCCAGTACTTCGCCGGCTTCCCCGGCGCCTATGAGTCCGGAGACAGCGCCCGCCGCGACGAAGACGGCTACTTCTGGATCATGGGCCGGGTCGACGACGTGATCAACGTCTCCGGCCACCGCATGGGCACCGCGGAAGTCGAATCCGCCCTGGTTTCCCATCCGGCGGTCGCGGAGGCCGCGGTGGTGGGCATGCCCCACGAGATCAAAGGGCAATCCATCTACGCGTATGTGACCCTCAAGGGCGACGAAGACGAGTCCGACGAATTGCTGGCGGAGCTCAAGGCCCATGTCCGCAAGGAAATAGGCCCTATCGCCACGCCGGAGTTCATCCAATTCACTCCCGGGCTGCCCAAAACGCGCAGCGGAAAAATCATGCGCCGTATCTTGAGGAAAATCGTCGAGGGCGACACCTCCAACCTCGGCGACACCTCGACGCTGGCCGATCCCACGGTGGTCACGGACCTCATCGAAGGCAACCGGGAGCTCATGGAAGTGTAAACAGCGGACGCCGAAACCGGCGAAAGCCGCGACGGTTGGTCCAATTCTGGACCGAAGGCAACCGGAATCGACGGGCCGGCGGGCGTTCCGCCGGCCCGTTTTTATGTTCAACTGCGTGCGCCCCCTAAAGTTCCTCCTGGATCGTCCGATAACGCTGGCAACGGGAGTTTACAGGGATGATATCCGGTGTCTTGAGCTATACCTCCGCAAGCTACGGCGGGCAAAGCCTCCTTCAAAGCCTGACAGGCTCCTCCAGCCGTTCCTCCACCGGCGCGTCTTACGGATCCCTGCACGTTTCCTCCCGGACGGAAGCGTCTTCGGCCTCCCTGTCCGAGACCTTCAGCGACGAAATTCTGCGCCGCCTCGCCGCCCAGCAATCCGAAGAGACGGCGTCCGAAGACGGAAGCGAAACGGGGAACAACGCGGCTTCGCTGGGAGCATCCCTGACCGACGCCCTGCATTACATCGAGGAGAATTTCGGCGAAAACGCGGCCTCCGCGGCCAGAGGAATCATCCTCCAGAAGACATCCTCCGGCGTCACCGAAGACAGCCTCAGCAACGGCCTGCTGGGCGTCATAAAAATGGTGGACGGAAATTACGGATTTTCCGCCGGGGACAAGGTCATCTCAAAGTTCAACGGAGCGTTGAACAACGCCCTGAACAAGTATTTCGACAACGGCTACAACGAAAAGTTCCTCGCCGCCCCGGCGGGAACCTCAGGAGCGCTCCAGGCCATCTCCTCGGCCCTGTCCGACTTCGGCGCGGCTTACGGCGAACAGGCGGCCCAGAGTCTGCTTTCGATCATCCAACAAACCGGAGAGGACGGAAGCTTGCGCCAGAACCTCTCTGACTGGATGGCCGAACTCAACCAGACCTACGGAGAGGAAGCCGTGTCCGCCGCCTCCGGAATGCTGGCCCAAAGCCTCTCGGGCCTGTCCGCGCCTGCGGCGTCTCCGGGCGCCGTGCTGGATATCGCCGTATAGCGACCGCAATTCCGTTCCTCCCCCCTCTTCAATTCGACGCCGCGCGTTTTCAATTCCAACGCAACGGCGTTGCGCGCGCGTCTTGCACGGCGCACGCCCAACTTCGCCGCTTCCCTCCTCAAAAACACCTCCAGCCCGACGTTGCGTCGTCCCCGCCTGAAATTTCAGCGCGCGCTTAGAGAGACAGCGGCCGGCCGGAGTCCAAGGCAACCACCTTCATCCTGCAACGTTTCCAACTGGAGTGCTTTTAAAGAAAATTTCATTCATGTGAAACAAATGTTTTAAATATTCCGCTTGCATGAATATGCAGCGCTATTTTAGAATCGTCCCTCGCGGCTTTTGCCCGCTCGAAGCGTCGTTCCTCTCCGAAATGTTTTGTACATTGCGATGTAACGCAAACATCGCATCAAGCGTCCATACAATTATGCGCTGTGAAGCCAGGGCATAGCTCCATTCGCAAGGAACATGTCGCACAACTGCACCACACCCGAAATCAAATTGACAACCCGGGACGCACATGCTTAATTACGCGAGACCAATAAAGGAGGACGTATGGAAGACCATCTCAAACAAGCGTTAGAGATCGTCAAGGCGCAAGCGAGCGTGCGCAGCATGACCGAGGAGGAAATCACCTCCATGGTGCAAAAACTCGCTGACGACATCAAAAACATTGGCGAAGGCCTGGAAGTGCAAGGGCCGGAAACCAAAAATCCGCCGGTTGATCCCAAGAAGGCCGTCAGGGAAAAATCCATCATCTGTCTGGAGTCCGGCAAGGCCTTCAAAATCCTGACCAAACGGCATCTGGCCAAGTTCGGATTGACTCCGGACGAATACCGCGAAAAGTGGGGATATCCGAAAGGCATGCCGCTCGTCTGCAAATCCCTGCAGCGGGATCGCCGCAAAAAGATGAAGGACATGAAGCTGTGGGAGCGTCGTAAAAAAGATTGAGAACCGGGCTGATTGTTCGCACCGCTTCTGGGGGGGCGCGTTGCGTATGAAGCCGGAGCGGGGTGTGCCGCTCCGGCTTTCGTTTCGACCGAGGCCGCGTTTATTCGGCCTTGCGCATCACAACACTTCGCCGGGAGAGCAACAGGGCAGGTCGAAAGCCTCGGCCACGGCCTGATATGTCAGTCTGCCGCGCCAGGCGTTCAAGCCCAAGGCCAGGGCCGGGTCGTCGGACAGAGCCGCCAACCCCTTGTCCGCGATGCGTTGGATGTACGGCATGGTCTGGTTGACCAGAGCGAAGGTCGAGGTGCGGGGAACGGCCCCGGGCATGTTGGCCACGCCATAATGAACGACGCCGTCCACCACGTAGGTGGGGGCGTCGTGCGTGGTGGCCCGGGTGGTCTCCACGCAACCGCCCTGGTCCACCGCCACGTCCACGATGACCGCCCCTTCCTTCATGGCGGCCACCATTTCTCTGGAGACCAGCCGAGGGGCCTTGGCCCCTGGGATGAGCACGGCGCCGATGACAAGGTCGGCCTGCCGTACGGCCTCCCGAATGTTGGGCTCCGTCGAGTTCATGGTGATCAACCGCCCCCGGTACAGATCGTCCAGGTACATGAGCCGGTGGTGGTTGACGTCGAAAACCGTCACCATGGCGCCCATGCCCACGGCGATTTTCGCCGCGTTGGCCCCCACCACCCCGCAGCCGATAATGACCACGGACGCCGGGGGCACGCCCGGGGCGCCCGAAAGAAGCACGCCGCGCCCGCCGTTGGGTTTTTCCAGATATTGCGCCCCCACTTGCGTGGCCATGCGCCCCGCCACCTCGCTCATGGGCGTCAGCAACGGAAGGCTCTTGTCCGGCAGCTGCACCGTCTCGTAGGCGATGGCGGCGGTTCGGCTGTCGAGCAGCGCCCTGGTCAGGCTCTCGTTGGCCGCCAGGTGCAGGTAAGTGAATAAAATCAGGTCGTCGCGCAAGAAGCCGTACTCCGCGGGCGTCGGCTCCTTGACCTTGACCACCATCCGGCAGGCCCAGGCTTCGGCCGCATCAGCGATGACGGCCCCGGCGGCGGCGTACTCCTCATCCGAAAAGCCGCTTCCCTCGCCGGCGCCCTGCTCGACAACAACCTCGCGGCCGCGCCGGACCAATGTCTCCACAGCTCCGGGCGTCAAAGAAACCCGGTTCTCCATCTGCTTGATTTCCCTGGGGACTCCGATTCGCATCACGATCTCCTTATCTGGTTCAATGATGGCGTCGGGCGCCATGCCCGGCATGGCGCCAGAGATCTCCCGGCAATACAGTCATTGCTGATTGAACGTATTCCAACGGGTTTATCAAGGTCTGTCAATATGGCGGGCGGGCTTGATGCGGCTTAAAATCATCGGATTGCCTTCGAGATAGCGCAGCGTCGTGTTGTAGTCCTTCAGGCTGTGGGGCTCCAGCGCGGCCGTAACCGGGCCGACGGCGAACGCCAGGGTCTCGGCGAACTCCCCCCAATCCACGCCACCGGCGCCCAGTCCCAGGTGTTCATCCTCCCAGCCGTTGTTGTCGTGAAGATGTACGTGCGACAGGTACGGCGCCAGCGTTTCCATCCAGACGGAAAGATTCTTGCGAACCGCGCCCCGCGCAAAAGCGCGCCAATGCCCCACGTCAAAACAAAGCCCCACGTCGGCCCGATCGATCTCGGCGGCCAGGGCTGCAAGCGTCCGGGGATCGTCCTCGAAAGTATTCTCCAAGGCCAAGGGCGGATGCCCGGGCCATGTCTCCGCGACCCTCCGCCACAACTCGGCGCACAGGCCGACATCCGCCCGGCGCTCCTCCAGGCTTCCGGAGGGAATGTCGGGGTGGGCCACAAGCCGGACGGGATTGAACGCCTGCGCCGCCTCCAAAGCGCGGCTGGCCGCGTCCAGGCGACTCTCCAGCGAGGCGCCGTGGGCGAACATGGAGAGTCCAGTCCAGGGCAAATGGACGCTGCAGACCAGTCCGGCTTCGCGTATCCGGCCGGCCATGTTTTCAATGCGCTTGAATACGGCGGGGTCTTCCAGGTCCACGCCCTCCAGGCCGAGTTCGGGGCAGACCTTCTGCTCCAGAAACAAATCGATGTACATTCCCTGAAAGGCGTATCCCAACGGCAAGTTTACAAAATACGGCGTCATGCCGCCTGCTCCTCCCCCGCCGAGGAAGTCCTGGCCTTGTCCCGCCACGCCTCGAAATCTTTCCAAAAGTCGGGGCATGGCCCGACCTTGAACGTGTCCGCCAGTTTCAGAGTGCAGAGGCAGCCCGGCAAACGCACCTGGAGCGACACCGGCGCCTTGCCGGGACAACCGACCAGCAAGTCCTTGAGGGCGGCCAGATGGGCCTGCAGGCCCTCGCCCTCCTCCAGCTCCAGCTCCAGCACCACCGGCGCGTCGGCGTTCTGCAGCACCTCGGCCAGTCTGGAGACTTCCTCCGCCAGCAGCTTGGCCTGCTTGGGCCCTTCGTCGTCCCCGTCGTTTTGATCGCGCACGTCCACCTTGGCCTGAACGAGCAGCGGCGCGTCCTCGGCGATGAGGGGTTTGGCCGCCTGATACACGTCGGCGAACATGGTCAACTCGCCGGAGCCGGTCAAATCCTCCACCTGGCAAAAAGCCATCTTTTCGCCGCGCTTGTTGATATACTCCTTGACCGCCGTCACGATGAGCCCGACCTTGACCGCCGCCCCCTTGCCGAATTCCTTGCATTCGTCCAGGGACGTCAGGTGCAGGCGAGCCATCTCCCGACGGTAGGCGAGCAGCGGATGGCTGGACAAAAAGAAGCCGAGCGCCTCCTTCTCCAGCTTGAGCTTTTCGTCATCCGGCCATTCCGGCAGCTCGCGCTCCTCGCGCATCAGATCAACGCAGCCGGGCAAACCGCCGTTTCCGCTCCCGCCCATCATGTCCAGCATGGACAACTGGCCGCAGGCCTTCTCTTTGGCCCGCTTCTGGCCGTAGGCCACCGCCTTCTCCAGGGCGGCGTGCAGCCCGGCCCGGCTGACGCCAAGGCAGTCCATCGAACCGCTCTTGATCAGATACTCGATGACCCGCTTGGTGACTTTGCGCAAATTCACCCGGGAGCAGAAGTCCATCAGGTCCGTATAGGGGCCGTTTGCCTCGCGCTCCCGAATGATCTCCCGAATGGCTTCGTCGCCCACGTTCTTCACGCCTCCCAGGCCGAAAACGATCCGGCCGCCGTGGATGGAGAAGTCCCGATGGCTGTCGTTCACGTTGGGCGAATCCACAGCCACTTTCATCTCCCGGCAGGAGTTCATGTAGCGGAACACCTTGTCCGGGTTGGAAAGCTCCGAAGAGATGAGCGCGGCCATGAACTCCACGGGATAGTGGGCCTTGAGGTAGGCGGTGTAATAGGAAATGAGGGCGTAGGCCGCGCTGTGGGACTTGTTGAAGCCGTACTTGGCGAACAACTCCATCAGGTCGAAGACCTCGTTGGCCTTGGACTCGGGGATGCCGTTCTCCCGGGCGCCGGACAGAAATCTTTGCCGCTGGGCCGCCATCTCCGCGGCGACCTTCTTGCCCATGGCCCGGCGGAGCAGGTCGCCTTCTCCCAAGGAATAATTGCCCATGACCTGGGCGATCCTCATGACCTGCTCCTGGTACACGATGACCCCGTAGGTGGCCTTGAGCGTATCCTCCAGGGAAGGGTGCGGGTAGGTGACCGGCTTGAGTCCCTGCTTGCGTTGAATGAAGTCCTCGACCATGCCGGACTCCAGCGGCCCCGGCCGGTACAGGGCCAGCATGGCGATGACGTCCTCGAAGCAGCTCGGCTTGAGCATCCGGAGGTAGCGGCGCATGCCCGCGCTTTCCACCTGGAAGATGCCGTCCGTATCGCCCGCGGCGAAAATCTCATAGGCCTTGGGATCGTCCAGGGACAGGGAGTCCAGGTCCGGAACGGGCTTGCCCTGCTGTCCGATGAGCTTCAGGCAGTCCTCGATCACGGTCATGGTCCGCAGGCCCAAAAAGTCGAACTTGATGAGCCCGACCTTCTCCACCCGCTTTCCGTCGTACTGGGTGACGACTTCACCCTTTTTCCCGCGGTACAGGGGGAGATACTCGGTCATGGGCTTATCCGAGATGACCACCCCGGCCGCATGGGTGGAGGCGTGGCGGCACAGGCCCTCCAACCGCTTGGAGATGTGCAGCAGCTTCTCCACCTTGGGGTCGGCCAGGGCCAGGTTGGACAGCTCCGGCTCCTGTTCCAGGGCCTTGTCGATGGTCATCTTATGGTCGTCCGGAATGAGCTTGGCGATCTTATCCGTCTCGGAGAAGGTCATGCCCAGAGCCCGGCCCACGTCCCGGACCACGGCCTTGGCCTTCATGGTCCCGAAGGTGGTGATCTGCGCCACGGAGTCTTCGCCGTACTTTTGCGAAACGTACCGAATGGCCTCGCTGCGCCGACGTTCGCAGAAGTCCACGTCGATATCCGGCATGGAGACGCGCTCCACGTTCAGGAAGCGCTCGAAGAAGAGATTGTACGGAATCGGGTCCAGGTTGGTGATGCGCAGGGCGTAGGCAACAAGCGACCCCGCTGCGGAGCCTCGGCCGGGGCCGACGGGGATGCCGTTGTTCTTGGACCAGTTGATGAAATCCTGGACGATGAGAAAGTACGCCGGGAATTCCATTTCCGAGATAACGTCCATCTCCCGATTCAGGCGGTCCCAGTATTCCTGCTTCTTGGCTTCGCTCAACTCCGGTTTCGCCGCCAGACGTTTCTCCAATCCTTCCACGGCCAACCGGCGAAACTCATCGTCGATGGACACGCCCTCGGGCAGTTCGTAGACGGGGAAGTGGTGCTTGCCCAGTTCAATCTCCACGTTGCACTGCTCGGCGATGGCGAAGGTGTTCTCCACGGCCTGCGGCGCGTAGGAGAAGTCCGCCTCCATTTTTTCCGGAGGCTTGAAGTACAACTCCTCCGTCTCCATGCGCATGCGCTTCTTCTGGTCCACGCAGGAGGCGGTCTGGATGCACAACAGAATGTCGTGGGCCTCGTAGTCGTCCTTCTCCAGGTAGTGGCAGTCATTGGTGGCGACCAGGGGCAGGCCGGTCTTTTTGGCGATGTCGAGCAGCATGCCGTTCACCTGGTTCTGCTCGGCGAGGCCGTTCTCCTGCAGCTCCAGATAGAATGCGCCGGGAAAAATGTCCGCATACTCCCGAGCGACCTCCAGGCCCGCGTCGAAGCCCTGCTTCAACAACGCCTGGTTCACCTCTCCGCCCAGGCAGGCGGAAAGCGCGATGATCCCTTCGCTGTGGCTGCGCAAGAGATCCTTGTCCATGCGCGGTTTGTAGTGGAAGCCCGACAAAAACCCCTCGGAAACCATCTTGACCAGGTTGCGGTAGCCGGCGCCGTTCTTGGCCAGAAGGACCAAGTGGTAGCCGGCCTCGGACGGAGAGCGGCCGGTTTTCTCCAATCTGCTGCCGGGAGCGACGTAGGCTTCGCATCCGATGATGGGTTTGATCCCCACGTCGCGGGCAGTGGTGTAGAACGTCACCGCCCCGTACATATTGCCGTGGTCCGTGATCGCCGCGGCGGGCATGCCGTAATCCTTGGCCCGGCTGCACAGATCGTTGATGCGAATGGCGCCGTCCAGCAGACTGTATTCGGTGTGGCAATGCAAATGCACAAAATCAGCCATAGCCCCTCCTGCCGCGACCTTAACCGAATAGGCGGCGAATGGAAACGGCGGCGGTCCGGGCAAAAGGAAATCGGAGAAAAAACGAATATCGGAAGAAGGTTAAGGAGAAGAAGCGGCGGCGGGCTCGTCGGGCCGGCCGAACATGGCCGCCTTGTATTCGTGTTGGAACGCCTCCCAGGATTGCGCCGGAATCCAAGGCGAGAACAACTCCAGATAGCTGTGCGTCTGCGTCATGTTCCAGAGGAGCGCGTTGACGCGGCGTATGACCTCCTTCCCGAGTTCGTTGCGGGTGCAGGCGATGTATCCCGGGTCGAACGAAAGCCCCTCGGCCAAAGTAAAGCTCTCGAAATCCTGGGCCAGACCGAGCTCCTCGGCGGCGCGTTTGGCCTCGGAGGCGCCCAGCAGCGTGTAGTCGATGCGCCCCGCCTTGAGCATCCGCAAAACCTGCTTGGAGAATTCGGGACTGTACGCCGAAACGATCCGCGCCCGATCCTTGTAACGGGAGAGCAAATCGTCAACCTTCTCGCCGTAGCTGAAAAATTTGTTCACCCCGAGGCTTAGATCGGGATGCTGGAGCAGTTTCTCAAGCGAAATGGCGCCGTTTTGCGCCATGGCGCTCAAGCGGCCCTTCAGCGCGGTGATCTCCACGGGCGGCAACAGGAGGGCCGGAATATCGCTATAAAGGTAGCGTTGCGCCCGGCCGCTTTTTTTCAACAACCCCGTCACGCAAAGGGTGATGTTGCCTTCCGCCAAAACGGCGCAACGCGCGGGAGGCGCATAAATACGCCGGTTCCGGACTCCTTTGATCCGGGGAAAAAGCATGTCCTGGATGGCGATCGCGATTCCACTCAGGCGGCCGTCCTCCGTGACGCACAACGGCTCTACGTACAGGTACGGCCAGTACACGGTGGGCGCCTCCTCTTCCTCCGCGGCCTGGGCCGCGGTGTGGGAAGCCAGCCACGCCGCGCATAAGATAAGGAAAAGGATCTTGCCCCCCTGGCAAACGAAACCTCCGTTCAACTCCACTCCCCCAGCTTGGGAAAAAACTACCACAGCGACCGATTTTTGCCAACACTATACTTGCCAAGCGAATAAAATTTTGCAAATCGGAACCACAAGCTCCACAGCTCCCGTGAAGGCGTTGATTGACAAAACCCGGACCAAAGGCCAAAACGGCCTCGGTTGGCGCTGGAGCCTTCCAACGCCCCGCCCAGGAGAACGCCATGGCCGTAGAGGCGACGACGCCGGCCATGGGAGCCCGGCTCGACGCTCCGGGGCGCCTTTCGAATGCTGTTCGCAGCCTGTTCACTCTCTTCTTGCAGCGCCGCCTTCTTCCGGTCTCCAGCGCCAGTCGAGCATATTACTCTTGAAGTACTTGCTTCACGGCGGCGCATACGGCCAAGACGTCCGTCTCAAAAATCATGGAAGAGCGCATGGACAAGGGGGCGGCGGACGCGGTATACGAGTCGAAGCGCAACGTCGGCGCAGCCGCGGCGCGGGGGCCCGCCGAACGGCCCGCATGCGCGACGTTTTTTCGGGATGCAGGACGCCGTTGCCCCGCCCGCTTCGCAGCCGATCCGTGGAACGAGCGCATGAACAGGGGTGATCACAAAATTGTCACGACGATGAAGGAATGTCCGGCCGCATGGACCTGCTCGCAGGCAAAGAACCGGTGCGAAAGCCGCTCTCTCTGCAGCGCGGATTCCTGCTCCGCACAATGGAGGCCGCCATCCAACGCATCTTCCACAAGGCGGCGCGCAACCAGCAGCCTTCATGGACAAAATTTCGGCGATTCGATTCCGGCGACGGCCGGACTCCCATTGCCTGCAATGTCTCCTCTTCTCCGAGGAGTTCGTGCATCGACCCCAGGACGGCCTGGGGAGGCGTAAGTTGAAGACGCTTTTCAGCAAGGAGGATTTCAAGGTGTCCCAGGATCAGACGCAACCGAAAGCCAAAAACGGCCAGAATGAAGAAGGTCATGTGTTCACGCCCTACCCCGGAGCGGATGAAAAGTACGACAACGGGCACCGGGATTGGCGTTTATACAATCCGAAGAAATACCACGATCCGCTGTGGTCTCCGGACAAGGAATAGCCGCTGCGGCTCCGCCGGTTGAACAGTGCGCTGGCTCCCGCCGCCTTGAATTGATTCCTGCGCCAGGACGGCGCGACGCAAGAGAGTCGACGCCGCGGTCCGCCGCGCCGCATACTCTTGCCAATTTGTGAAAAAGATGGCATGCAGGGCTGGCCCTTGACAAACAGGGCCGACAAGCACGCATCAAGGTAAAATATCCATAAGGAGGAGAAGCATGTCCCAGTTGGTACCCCCCCACGGAGGTAAAGGCCTCGTTATTCGTCTTCTGGAAGGCGCTGAGCGCGAAGCGGAACTCAAGAAGGCGGCCAGCCTGAAAAAAGTTGAGATCACCGCTCAGGAGAAAGGTGACGCCATCATGATCGGCATCGGCGGCTTCAGCCCGCTGGAAGGCTTCATGACCAAGGCTGACTGGAAGAGCGTTTGCGAGAACTTCACCCTGGCCGACGGCACCTTCTGGCCCGTCCCGGTCATGCTTTCCTGCTCGAAAGAAGACGCCGCCGAGATCAAAGCCGGCCAGGAAGTCACTCTCGAGCGCAACGGTGAAATCTACGCCACCATGCAGGTGACCGACATCTTCGAGCTGACCGAAGATGAGAAGAAATGGGAATCCGAGATGGTCTACAAAGGCGCCGGCGAAGACAGCCAGGGCGACTTCATGAAGATCGCATTGGAAGACCACCCCGGAGTCCAGATGGTCATGGCCCGCAAAGAGTTCTGCCTGGCCGGCCCCATCAAAGTGCTTTCCGAGGGCGACTACCCCACCAATCCCAAGTACATGGGAACCTACCTCCGCCCCGCCGAAACCCGCAAGATCTTCGACGAACGCGGTTGGAAGAACGTCGCCGCCCTGCAGCTGCGCAACCCCATGCACCGCTCCCACGAGCACCTGTGCAAGATCGCCATTGATGTGTGCGACGGCGTCATCATCCACTCCCTCATCGGTAACCTGAAGCCCGGCGACATTCCGGCGGAAGTCCGCCTGAAATGCATCGACACCCTGGTGAAAGGCTACTTCGTGGAAGAGAAAGTGGTCCAGGGCGGCTATCCTCTGGACATGCGTTACGCCGGTCCCCGCGAGGCCCTGCTGCACGCCACCTTCCGCCAGAACTACGGCGTCAACAAGATGATCATCGGCCGCGACCACGCTGGCGTGGGCGACTTCTACACCTTGTTCGAAGCCCAGGAAATCTTCGACCGCATCCCTTACAGCACTCCTGAGGAGAAGCAGAAGGTCGGCGGCAAGGCCCTGCTTTGCGAGCCCCTGAAGATCGACTGGACGTTCTACTGCTTCAAGTGCGACGGCATGGCCTCCATGCGCACCTGCCCCCACACCAAGGAAGACCGCGTCATCCTGTCCGGCACCAAGCTGCGCAAGGCTCTGTCCGAAGGCGCCGAGGTTCCGGATCACTTCGGCCGCGAAGAGGTCCTTACGATTCTGCGCGCCTACTACGAAGGTCTGACCGAAAAAGTCGAGATCAAGATGCAGAAGGCCGCCAGCGGCGCCGACATGAAATAGAACCGCCTTTCGCTTCGTTGCGTTGATTCGCCAGGAGGCGGCCCGATCGGGCCGCCTCCTTTTTTTTCGTCCAGGCTGCGAAGAACAAGACATTCCGAAGAACGTACAAGAAAACCGGCGAGGCGCGGCCGGCCAACGGGGTGGCGGCGTTCGGGAAGGGCGAAAAAGGTGGAGATCGCGCAAGCGCTCTGCGGCGTGAACAGGCTCCAGAGCAATGCTTGCCGTTAAGCAAGCATTGCAAACGCAATACGCTCTAGGCGGTCGGATCTTTGTCTTCGGATTTGCTGCGGCTGCGGTTTTCCATGGCCTGGATCATCCGCCCCAGTTCCGGCAAGCCGTCCAACGTGCGAGTCCAGCTCAGAAGCCCCCCCTTGGACGGTCGTCGGGCCTGGGAACGAAACTCCACCCCCACCAGCAACATGCCGCTGGGGTCTCTGCGAATGCTCACGGCCCGGCCTTTGAGCAAAAACGTATTGTACTCTCCGCGTTGCGTATCATACGCCTTGAGCGCCAATCCCAGCGAGGTCCCGCGGCGGACGGGCCGCCGCAACTGGACGGGATGCACGGCCACGCTCAGCCCGCCCTGGGAGATGTTCACGATCTTCGCGGCGCCGGCTCCGTTTCCCACGTGCGAGCCGGCCCCGATGTCCGCCGGAGAAGTCCAGAAGTTGTATTTCTCCGGGTCAAGCCAGACCTTGCACTGGAAGGCCCGCGTGCTCTTGAGTTTGCGCCGGTCGAATCGCCTGCGGGGCAGATATCCGAAATTCATGGGCGCGAGCAGGGTCATGGCCTTCCGGCTGGGCTCCGGCCAAAAGACGTCCGCAACGTAGGTCTCGAAAACGTTGATCTTCCGCCCGGCCACGCCAAAAGGACGAAAATACACCCGGACCCGCCGACCCTTCGGATTCACCATGGACATGCGTTTGTTCGAGGAAAACACCCCCAAAACCAGTTCGCCACCCGCAAAGTCGATAAGCTGGGCTTCGGCCAGATGCTTGTCGCTGGTGGAGGTGCAGAGATAGACGCTCAAGACGAAGCGTCCCTCGCAAAGGCGATTGATCACGGCCCGGCGGAGGCGCTTGTTGCGCATCCGGTCCATTGCCCGCGTCAAAAAAAACGACAGTCGGCGGCGGTAGGATTCAGACATCCGGCGACACTCCCGCCTCTTTGCCAAGGACCTCGCCGAGTTGCTCCAGCGCCCAGTCCGTTTCCTCCTCAGTGATGATGAGCGGCGGCGCCAAACGGAGGACATGCTCCCGGGTGGCGTTGCACAGCAGACCGCGTTCTCGAAGCGCCTCGCAATACCGGCGGGCGCCGCCGGCTTCGGGAATCAACTCCAGGCCGATAAGCAACCCTCTGCCGCGGACCTCGGCGACCACCGGGCTGTTCATCCGGGAGAGCGCATCCATGAAACGCCCGCCCATGCGCCGGGCGTTGTCGATGAGCCCTTCCTCCGTCAGCACCCGGAGGGCCGCCCGGGCCACGGCGCAGCCCAGCGGATTGCCGCCGAACGTGCTGCCGTGCTCGCCGGGCATGAAGACGCTCAGGACTTCCGAGTTGGAAAGCACGGCCGACACCGGATAAAATCCGCCGGACAGAGCCTTGCCCACCAATGTGGCGTCGGCCTCGATCCCTTCGTGCTCCTCGGCGAACAGCTTCCCCGTCCGGCCAAGTCCCGTCTGAATCTCATCCAGCACCAACACCATCCGGTTCTCGTCGCAAATCCGCCGCAACGCCCGCAAATAACCGTCCGGAGGAATGACAATGCCGCCTTCTCCCTGGATGGGCTCGACCAGAATTCCCACGGTGTTCTCATTGACGGCCTGTTCGACAGCCTCCGCGTCGCCGAAAGGAACCATGCGAAATCCCGGCGTGAACGGACCGAATCCCTCCTTATAACTCTCGTGGCTGGAAAATCCCACGATGGTGATGGTCCGTCCGTGAAAATTGTTCTCGCACACGATGATCTCGGCCTGATCCAGCCCAACGCCCTTGATGGAGTAGCCCCATTTGCGCACCGCCTTGACGGCCGTCTCCACGGCCTCGGCGCCGGAGTTCATAGGCAACACCTTGTGCGACCGGGTCAGCTCGCAAATCTCTTGATAGAATGGCCCCAGCTGGTCGTTTCGGAAAGCCCGCGAGGTCAAGGTCAGCTTCGCGGCCTGCTCGGTCAAGGCCTTGAGGATGGCGGGATGGCAATGACCCTGGTTCAAGGCCGAATAGGCGGACAGACAGTCCATGTAGCGCCGCCCTTCCACGTCCCAAACCCAGACGCCCCGGCCCTTCGCCAGCACCACGTCCAACGGGCTGTAATTGTGCGCCCCATACCGGTCTTCCAGGGCGATGTAGTCTTCGGCCTTCATGAACGCTCCAATTTTCTTCAAAAAATTCCGCAGCATCGCCCCTTAACGGTAAAACGCTACCATAGGCGGCGCCCAAGGGCTAGGCCCTGCGAGGGGACTCCGCAGAATCGGCTGCATCCTTAATCATGTCCAACGAAACAGCGCGCCAAGCTGGAACTCCCTTTTTTTCCACTCAAACAAGTAAGTTTCGCGAGAACCTTAATCAAGACGTCATCGCGATGAAACGCTCTATTCCGTTTCATCGCGCAACTTCTTGCTCCGGCGCTGCTTTCATTGCCGCAACGGGCCTTGCTTGTCCAGGCATCGCAGGATCATCATCGTGTTGGAATGATAATTTTCAACAGACAAACTCAAATATGAAGATCGTGTATCGGCGTCCAACGCAGGATGTCGGAAAAAGCGTACGCTTCGCCTCTACGACACGAAACTTGTGAAAAACGTAACAGTAGAATCCGGTGTCTACGACCTAGTGTTCATTTTCCACGGAACGGGCGACGCTTCCTGGAGATGTAGGGATACGGTTGAGATGCTGACTGCGCCAGCCGTTCAGCAAACATTTCGCAACAAAGAGTTGCGAGCAAATCTTTGCAGAGCATTTCACCTTTGACAAAGGTGAAATGCTCTGCAAAGCAAAACGAACGACAGTGCAGACTTATTCTTCAGAGTGCTTGCGCAGCCCGCTCCATAAAAAACGGCGAGCCCGGAACATACCGAACCCGCCGCTTATGCATCGTCTGGTGAAGGGAGAGCGGCCCCTCCGACCATTCTAACGCATTCAGAAGACGTTGAAATGCTTGCAGACGGGCTGCGCCCGCCGTGCAACAAGCATTTCAAGCGTAAAATACTCTAGTGGTCGCAGGTGTTGGAGCCCAACTGCAGCGAACCCTCCAGATATTTGCGAACCACGGCGTCCGGCTCCTCGGCCGGCGCGCCGACCAGCACCCGGACGCCCTTGTCCGTGAACATCGACTGGGCCCGCGCGCCCATGCCGCCGGCCAGCACCAACCCGACGCCCCTTTCCGCGATCCAAGTCGGGTACAGCCCGGGTTCGTGCGGAGGAGGCGTCTCCATGGTGACATTCTTGATGGAGCGGTCCTTCAGATCGACGTCCACCAGGGCGAACTGCTCGCAGTGGCCGAAGTGCATGCACAGCCGGCCCTGGGCGCAGGGCACGGCGATACGCGCCACGCCGTCGGAGTTGGACAAATCTTTCAGCTCGGGCAATTCCTGGGAGCCTCCTTTGGTCTCCTGCAGGGAGCCGGACAGCGCCAGCATAGGCTTGATGATGGTCAGCAAGGCTTCGGCCGTGGGGCCGTGCTCGTGGACCTTCAGGAAAGGATAGCCTTCATCCGCGGCGCGGACCATCTCCGGGTCCATGGGAATGGCGCCCAGGAACGTCACGCCCATCTCCTTGGCCAGCCGCTCGCCGCCGCCGGCGTTGAAAATGTCGTGCCGCTTGCCGCAATCGGGGCAGACAAAACCGCTCATGTTTTCGACAATGCCCAGAACAGGGTTGCCGACCTGGCGGCAGAAGGTCACGGAGCGCCGCACGTCGTCCACGGCCAAGCCCTGGGGCGTGGTCACGATGACGGCCTGGGCGTCCTGACCCATGGTCTGCAGGGCGGAAAGCGGTTCATCACCCGTGCCCGGAGGGCAGTCGACCACCAGGAAGTCAAGGTCGCCCCAGGCGACGTCGGTGACGAACTGCTTGATCATCCCGATTTTCATGGGACCGCGCCAAATCACGGCGTCCTCGGCGCTGGGCAGCAAAAAGCCCAAAGACATGACCGACAGATTCTGGCTCCAGGGCACCGGCTCCATGCAATCCGTTTCAATGTGGGGCTTCTTGTCGGACAAACTCAACAGCCGGGGAATGGACGGACCGTGCACGTCCACGTCCAGCAGACCGACCTTCTTGCCGGCCAGGGACAACGCCACGGCGATATTCGCGGCCACAGTGCTCTTGCCCACGCCGCCTTTGCCCGAAAGAACCACGATCTTGTTCTTGATCCGGCCAACCTGTTGGATCAGTTTCGCCTCCCGCGGATCCGCTCCGCAGCCCGAGGACGAGCAGCCCTCTCCCGAGGAGGAACAGCTGCCGCAGCCAGAATTGCTCATATGATGCTCCTGTCGTTAAATTTGGACTCGAGGGTCCAGGCCAAGGAATAATCACCCCGGCCGTCAAGTCAATGAAAAAACATCCGGTTTACCAATGGCCGTCTTTATCCGCGCCGTCCGCAGGCTTCAGTTCGCCGGCCAGCACCTTGTCCACGGCCTGCTGCACGGTCATGCCGTCCGCCAGATAGATTTTGACGCCGCCCTTCTCCAACGCAAGATACGCCTTGGGGCCGACGTGGCCGGAGACAACGGCCTTGGCGCCGCTCTGGTAGACGTTCTGGGCGGTCTGCAATCCCGCGCCCTGGGGCAGCGACAGATTCTGCGTATTATTCACTCGCTCATACGCCTTGGTTTCCGAATCATAGACCAAAAATCCGCTGGTGCGGCCAAAACGCGGGTCCACCGGGCTGTCCGGGGTCTCGCCCTGGCAACTAACTGCGATCTTCATTTCTTTTCTCCTTTGCTGCTGGATCGTTCGAGCAGAGAAAAATCTCCCCGCGCAAGGCCCGCCCTGCGCCCGCGCCGCCAACCCGCGCCTTGTCCCGGGCTGCAGCACGGCCTTCCGGGGCATCCCGGCATGGCGAGCTTATCCAAAGCGTCGTCTTGCAAAGCCTGCAGAACATCCCTCACCTCCCCGCAACGCCAGCAGGCCACCTGAACGCCCGCCGAACGCAGCACTTGGTAGGCGCACCGACAAATGGCGCCGCAGACCAAAAATTTTACCCCGCGGGCCAATATGGCGGATGTCCTGTCCATCGGGTCCTTTGAGGGAAGGGATAGGCGGCCCGCGGGGCAAATCTCAAGACCGTCGCACTGATAGAATCTCAGATCGGTCGAATTTTCAAAGACCGACGCCAGCCGGTCCTCGTAGCACGCTAAACAAACTTCCATCTTGTCACTTCCCGGCGGCGTAGACGAAGGATATTGCCGCAAACTCGCTTCTCCAAAGCAACCCCGGCGCCAATCGAACTTTACGAAATATTTTCAATAGATTACTGAAAAGCGGCCTTTTGAGTCGTTCAAAAAAGGACGTGCAATGCGCCCGAAAGGCTAGGGGGCGGACTTATTTTTCGCCCATCTTTTCGCAACGGGCCAGCATTCGGCGCAGAGTGTCCTTGGACACGCCGAGCTCCCGGCAGACGGCCATACGGCGGCCCTGGTTGCGGGCCAGGGATTCGAGAACGGCCCGGCATTTGATTTCCTCCAGGGTTCTCGGTTCGCTGAAGTCCGCCGAACTCCTGCTTTCCGGCTGCAAATGCTCGGGCAAATGCTCCACCTGGATGAAGCCCCCGGGGCAGAGAATGAAGGCGAACTCCAGAATATTCTCCAGCTCGCGAACGTTGCCCGGAAAATCGTGGCGCATGAGAATCTGCATGGCGTCTTCGGAGAGCCCCTCCACGTTCTTGCCCTGCATGGCGTTCAGTCGGCGCACGAAGTGCTGAATGAGCAGCCCGACGTCCTCCCGGCGCTCGCGCAGAGGCGGCAAGCGCAGGGTGACCACGTTGAGCCGGTAATACAGGTCCTGGCGAAATTCTCCCGAGGCGACCAGCGCCTCCAGGTCGCGATTGGTCGCGGCCACCACCCGGGCGTCGGTCGCCACGGGCGTCACCGAGCCCAGGGGTTCGTAGGTCTTTTCCTGAAGCACCCGCAACAGCTTGACCTGGAGCTTTCCCGGCAGGTCGCCGATTTCATCCAGAAAAATCACGCCGCCCGACGCCAGCTCGAACCGTCCGGGCTTGTCGCGCTTGGCGTCGGTAAAGGCGCCGGCCTTGTAGCCGAACAGTTCGGACTCCAGGAGGGTGTCGGGCAAGGCGCCGCAGTTCACGGCCACGAACGGACCGTTTTTCCTGTCGCTGAGATGGTGCAGCGCCCTGGCGAAAAGCTCCTTGCCCGTGCCGGATTCGCCCAAAAGCAGCACGGTGGCCTCGCTTTTGCCGATCTGCGGCATGATGCGGAAAATTTTCGTCAAAGCCCGGCTTTTGCCGACGATGTCCTCGAAAGTGTACGTCTCCTCGACCTTGCTGCGCATGATCTGAATTTCGGTGAGGTCGCGGAAAGTCTCCACTCCGCCGATCACGACGCCGTCCGAGTTCTTGAGCGGCGCGGCGCTGATGGAGACCGGCACCTTCTCGCCGTCCGGGCGGACGATGAAGATGGATTTGTTGGACAGCCGGATGTCCTTGGCCAGGCAGGCGCGCATGGCGCACTCGCCGTCGCACAGGCTGGACCGGAACACCTCCCAGCACTTGCGTCCCAGAGCCTCGTCCCGGGGGATGCCGGTGATGCGCTCGGCCGCTGCGTTGAAGGAAGTAATGCTCCAATCCCGGTCCACCGTGAACACGCCGTCGGCGGTGGAGTCCAGAATCGCCTCGCAAGGCAAATCGAAACGTTCAGGCATGAGCGTGTCATAGCAGAGCCGGCGCAGGACAGGAAGCCCCGCCCGCCAAGCGGGTCGGCGCATGGACAAACGTTGCGTTGAGGGCTATAAAACGTCGCACTGGCGTGCGCCGAAGAATCGCCGCCGAAGGCGGGCCCTGCGTCGCTTTGGAGAGACCTGACCCTTCCGTATGCCCATACGTCCGGTCCAGCCTTTTTTCGCGCCATGCGCGCGCCCCTTGTGGAGCAGCGAGCATTTGTGCGGCTGATGCGGCGTCAGACGACGCCTCGAATCACACCCAGAAGGAGCAACCAATGTCTTTGGATGAACGGACTATTTCAGAAGCAATCGTTACCGAATACTACAAGAAATTCCTCTCCAGCCTGAGCCTCGACGTGGCCATCGTGGGCGGCGGACCTTCCGGCCTCACGGCAGCCTGGAAGCTGGCGGAGAAGGGTCGCAACGTGGCTTTGTTCGAACGCAAGCTGTCCATCGGCGGAGGCATGTGGGGCGGAGGCATGACCTGGAACTACATCGTCGTCCAGGACGAAAGCAAGGGCATCCTGGAGGACGCCGGCCTGACGCTGAAGCAGTTCAAGCCCAACTACTGGACCGTGGACGCCGTGACCGCCACCACGACCCTGGCCTCCAAGGCCTGCCTGGCCGGCGCCAAAGTCTTCAACTGCACCACGGTCGAGGACGTCTGCCTGCGCGACGTGGACGGCGTTTCCCACGTCACCGGCCTGGTCATCAACTCCTCCCCCGTGGAGATGGCCGGCTTGCATGTAGACCCCCTGGTTCTGCACACCAAGTACGTCATTGAAGCCACCGGGCACCCCACCGAGCTGCTGAAAACCCTGGTGCGCAAAAACGACGTCTCCCTGAACACGCCTTCGGGCGGCATCGAGGGCGAGCAGTCCATGTGGGCGGAGCGCGCCGAGATCTCCACCATGGAAAACAGCCGCGAAATCTTCCCCGGCGTCTACGTCGTCGGCATGGCCGCCAACGCGGCCTTCGGCGCCTATCGCATGGGCCCCATTTTCGGCGGCATGCTCATGTCCGGCGTAAAAATCGCCGAAGAGATCAACGAGCGGTTAGGCTAATGCCCCGTCCTTGCCTGGATTTGAGCGTCTACCTAGTCACGGACCGCCCCCTGAGCCTGGGGCGGGACCTGGCGGACGTCGTGGCGGCCGCAGTGCGCGGGGGCGCAACCGTGGTCCAACTGCGGGAGAAGCATTGCTCGTCCCGGGAGATGGTGGAGCTTGGCCGGGCGCTCAAGAAAGTCCTCGAGCCGACGGGCGTTCCGCTCATCATCGACGACCGGGTGGACGTGGCCCTGGCCGTGGGCGCCGACGGCGCCCACGTCGGCCAAAGCGACATGCACTGGCGCGACGCCCGCCGCATTCTAGGGCCCGACGCCCTGCTCGGATTGACCATCGACCACATGCACGAAGTTTACGAAGCCGAAGAGGCCGACGTGGACTATCTGGGCGTGGGGCCGGTCTTCGCAACCAAGACCCATGAAAATCCCGCCCCGGTCTGGGGCCCGGAGAAACTGGCCGAAGCCGTGCGCGCCTCCCGCCACCCGGTGGTCGCCATCGGCGGCGTCAAATCCCACAACATCAAGCAGGTCCTGGCGGCCAAACCGGCCGGCGTGGCCGTGGTTTCGGCCATCTGTTCGGCCGACGACCCGGAATCCGCGGCCCGCGACTTGCTGCGAAAAGTCCAACAGGCGTAACGATCGGCCGTTCCCTAAAAGAAAGACCTCAAGAGAAGCGCCGCCGTTTTTTCCGGCGGCGCTTCTTTTAGAGCATATGGCGCTTGAAATGCTTGCTTCACGGCAAGGATTTGTCCGCAAATCCTTGCCGAGCAGTTGAACCCTTTCAAAATTCAACTGCTCTATGTTTCGCAACCGGTTGTTTGCGAGCCCAGAGGGTTTTGCGCCTGCTTTACTTTCGGGCTGCAGTCTTCACCGAATGCTCACTCGCAACACCGTTGCGGCGCTCCACTTTTCCCACATTTCTTGACAATATTTCTCCGACCTTTCATCTTGGGTAAGCGTAGAAAACCGTTTTGCGCAGGGAAAGCGAAAAGCTGGCGCAGCGCTCCCTTCTTCGGGAAATCCGGAGGCGTCGAAAAATCCCTTGACTTGGCGATGCGGAAGATCAACCAATCTAACGGGATCGGCGTCGACAAGCTTGTTTCCGTCTGGAGCGGCGCCGACCCGTCCGGCGCGGTCGACGCGGCAGGCAAGCCAACCGCGTAAAGGAGGCCGCCGCGCCGGCCGGAAGATGCTCGAACTCCGTATCCCTCCGTCCGCATCACGCCTGCGCCTCAAGCGAACCCGCCTTCTTTCCAGCGGGAGGTTGCGACCGTAAAGGCCTCCATCCCCGGAAACATCGCGGACGCCCCGGACCCTGGCGCCGAAGGGTTCGTGAGTTTTTTCGGGGAGAAAACCTTTCCGGCGATACGGCCGGAGGCAAGGACGACAGTTTAGCGCGGGGAGAATCCCATGAACGAAGACAAGGAATTGAAAAAGCTCCACACTCCGGTCAAAGGCATGCATTGCGCGGCCTGCTCCACACGCATCGAGCGCGTGGTCGGCGGCATGGAGGGCGTCTCTTCGGCCAGCGTCAACCTGGCGAACGAGTCCATGGACGTTTCCTGGGACCCGTCCCGACTGCAATTCGAAGACATCGCCGACCGCGTCAAGCAACTCGGATTCGAAATGGAGCCGCCGCCGGACGCGTCCAAATTGGAGCTGGCCATTTCCGGCATGCACTGCGCGGCCTGCTCCTCACGCATCGAACGCGTGGTCGGCGGCATGGAGGGCGTTTCTTCGGCCAGCGTCAATCTGGCCACGTCCACCGGACAATTCGATATCGACCCCTCCGTCATCTCCGTGGAGGCGATTCTCTCACGCATCAAAGAGCTGGGGTTCTCCGCCGAAGATGCGCAAAACGAACAGAACATGTTCGAACGCCAGCAGGCCGAGGCCCGCGAGAACATCCGCACCATGCGCCGCCGGCTCATCCCGGCGATGATCTTCGCAGCCGCCCTGCTGGTGGTGTCCATGGGGCCGATGATCGGCCTGACGCTGCCCGCATGGCTGGCGCCGGAGACCTCCCCCGCGACGTTCGCCCTGGTCCAGCTGTGCCTCACCCTGCCGGTGGTCTGGGCCGGGCGCATGTTTTACGTCCTCGGACTGCCGGCCTTGTGGAGGAAAAATCCGAACATGGACTCCCTCATCGCCGTGGGCACGGGCGCGGCCCTGGTCTACAGCTTGTGGTCCCTGTCCGGGGTGCTCTTCAGCGCGACCCCGGCGGCCTACGCCCACGACCTCTACTTCGAATCCGCGGCCGTGCTCATCGCGTTGGTGAGCCTGGGCAAATTTTTCGAGGCCCGCGCCAAGCTGCGCACGTCGGACGCCATTCGCGGACTCATGCACCTTGCCCCGGACACCGCTCTCCGGCTGAAGGACGGCGAGCGCGAAGAGATATCCCTTGCCGCCGTCCAGGTGGGCGATCTGCTCCTGGTGCGGCCGGGGGAACGCGTTCCCGTGGACGCGGAGGTGACGGAAGGCCGCTCCAGCGTCGATGAATCCATGCTCACGGGCGAACCCTTGCCCGTGACCAAAACCGTGGGAGACACGGTCACCGGCGGCACGCTGAACGCCAACGGATCACTGACCATCCGCGCATCGAGAGTCGGACGGGACACGGTGCTGGCGCAGATCATCCGCATGGTGCAGCAGGCCCAGGGATCCAAGGCGCCCATCGCCAGTTTGGCCGACCAGGTGAGCTACTACTTCGTGCCCGCGGTCATGGCCGCGGCCGTCGCGGCGGGCGTCGTCTGGCTGGCCGCCGGGGCGGAGTTCTCCTTCGCCCTGCGCATCCTCATCTCGGTGATGGTCATCGCCTGCCCCTGCGCCATGGGGCTGGCGACGCCGACGTCCATCATGGTGGCCACGGGCCGCGGGGCGGAGCTCGGCGTGCTGTTCAAAAGCGCGCAAGCCCTGCAGGCCGCCCAGTCCGTCCAGACCATCGTCTTCGACAAAACCGGCACCCTTACCGTCGGCAAACCCACAGTGGTGGAAATCCGGGTCCTGGGCGCCGGCGTATCGGAGGAGGAGCTGCTGCGCCTCGCCGCCTCGGCCGAAGCCCTGTCCGAGCATCCCTTGGGCGCCGCCGTGGTGGAGGCGGCCAAGGACCGCGGCCTGTCCCTGGAGGACGCCTCGAATTTCGAAGCCGCGCCGGGCCTCGGGCTGCGGGCCGAGGCCCGCGGCCGCGCGGTGCTGGCGGGCAGCGAGGTCTGGATGCGGCAAAACGGCGTTTCCGGCGTGGATGCGGCGGAAGCCGCGGCCGCGGAGATGGCCGGAGCGGGCCGGAGCGTTATTCACGTAGCCATGGACGGAGAACTGGCAGGCCTGATCGCCATGGCCGACCCGATACGGGAGGAATCCGCCGAGGTGATCCGCGATTTGCACGCATTCGGCGTCCAGGTGGTGCTGCTCACCGGCGACGAGGAGCGCACGGCCCGAGCCGTGGCCGAAGCCGTCGGCGTCGACCGGGTCAAGGCCCGCGTAGCGCCGGACAAGAAGGCCGAGGAAATCCGCAAGCTGCGCGAAGAAGGACGCATCACCGCCATGGTGGGCGACGGCGTCAACGACGCCCCGGCCCTGGCCGAGGCCGACCTCGGCGTGGCCATGGGCTCGGGAACGCACGTGGCCATGGAGTCCGGCGACGTGGTGCTCATGCGCTCGGACCTACGCGCCCTGGTTACGGCGCTGAAACTCTCCCGGGCGACCCTGCGCAACGTGAAGCAAAATTTGGGTTGGGCCTTCGGCTACAACATCCTCGGCATTCCCGTCGCCGCCGGATTGCTGATTCCGTTCGGCGGACCGGCCCTGAGCCCCATGATCGCCGGCGGGGCCATGGCCGCCAGCTCGGTGAGCGTGGTGTCCAACGCCCTGAGATTGAAACTGTTCAAACCTTGACAGCGGCCTGCTGGGAAACCGTATCCGCTTCGTTGCTGCGGGAAAGTCAAGGCCGGCGCGCATTGTTGGATGCGCGCCGGCCTTGCTTTTTTCCGTGTTTTCAACAGCCTGCTCCAGGCTTCCGTCCGTTGCGGCCGGCTTCAGCCGGCCACAGCGGGTTACGACTCCACCGTAAATCCGATCTGCTCGATGGCGGCCTTGACGGCGTCCATGCTGACGCTGTCCGGGGCTTCAAAGCTGGCCATGCCGGAATCGAGGTCCACGGAGACCGTAGAGACTCCGTCCACCTTGTTCAACGCGTCGGTTACCGAGGCCACGCAATGCTGGCAGGACATACCGTTCACTTTGACTTGCTTCATACGAACTCCTTTGTATTGGGCGCATCATTTGGCTCTATGATGATGCTGACGGGCAAACGCCAAGTCAAGAGCCCCACCGCAACATTTCGGACGACGCGCAAGCGCCGGTGCGGCCGCAAGCTCCCGGGTTGTGCGGGCCAACGTCTTGCGATACATTCCAATGAACTGCACAAGGATCGGAGAAGCCCCATGGGAAGCGAAAAAAGACAGCACCCGCGATTCACGCTGGACCCCAACACCGGCACTCTCACCGCCCCCGGGGGCTACCGGCACCTGTGTCGGGTGCGCAACATCAGCGCCTCCGGCCTGATGCTGGAGTTGAGCCTGCTGGACGAAGCGACGGACTTTGAAGTCGGCGACCTCATCTCCATCGAGACGCCGCCGGATCGCCTGGAGGAAATGTTGAAAGACGCCCAGGGAGAAATCGTCTGGGTTCGAGGCGATCTTCTGGGCGTGCGCTTCACAAAGGAACCGCCCCAGGACTCTCCCCTGTTGCGAGATCCTCTTTCATGAGCATGAGCAGCGGCCGCCCTTCCCTTTGACGCGAACATCCGCGCAACTTTTCAAGCAATTCGATTTCGTAGGAGACGAAGCCTAGCGCCGGCCGGGCGATGCAAAGCGAGCGGATTTTATTTCGCGGCGTCCGGAGTGATGCGCTCCTGCTTCTGAAAAAGCTTCTTGTACTCGCTGACAATCTCGTCATACGAACCGTCGATCAAGCTGTATATGGTGAACGTCATATTCAACGAGTTTAGTATGGCGTCCCGGCTCACGACGCATCGGGAATAGCGCAGGACATTCCAAAGGCATTCCCTGGCCCGACGCACCGTATGTTTGATGTCGGCGACCGTCTCCTCCAACTGAACCGTCCCATTTTGAAAGAGGCGCTCGATAACGGAGCTGGACAACAACATAAAGAAAAACTGCCGTTCGTCCAAAGGAATGAACGCGTTATCCACAAAAAGCTTGAATTTGGAGAAAAACGGGCAGCCGGCGTACACGGTCGCAAAACTTTCCAGCATGTTCGCCGCCAGCGTCGTCTTCAGGGCGCCGTTAAAATTGTGTCCGCCCCTGATGATAGAGAGATGCACGACTTCCGTCGACTTCAGATCCTTGAACCAGGTGATGATGGGAATCATGCCGAGAACGCAACGGCAAGGCGCTCCATTGTTCGATTGAAGGCAGCGAGGCAAACTGACGTCGTTCTCAAAGATCGGTAAATTGCTTTCCGCGATTCCTGTTTCTTGATAGAAGGAACACGTCAAGTCCTGCTTACCCCGCGCAGACACCTTCACCGTAATGTGCATCGCTTACACCGTCAAAAGACGGCCTGCGCCTTTCCAGCAAACAGAAACGCCGGAAGCGGAGGTCGTCAAAATTACACCCGGCCCCCTTTTCCGTGGAGCGGTTGCTCACAGACCTACTCAAAAACAATAATCCGGTCAATCGCCAGCGAATCATCCTCGCCGCAATGATTGCGGATCGAACGAATGCTCAATCTTCAATCCATTGGCCCAACGCCTCGACAAGCTGTTGCGCCTGTTTGCGGCTGGAGATGTTGAACTTCGATTTCTGGCGATACTCGCCGCCCGATTTCTGATACCTGCGAATGGAGTAGGCCTCTTTGTAGTCGCCGCTTCGACGGTCCAATTGCTCGTAGCGAAAGAGCACCGTGGCCCAGGCGCCCTTGGACAAAACGACCTTGTCCAGCTCCTTCACGACGACAACGCCGTCCTCCTCGTACTGCATGGTCAAATCTTCTACTGTTTCCGCCATGATCGCCCCCTGTTCGGATGAGAGCAGTTCAACTTTAAAAAAGTTCGACTGCTCGGCAATGATTTGCTCGCAACGCATTGCCGCGAAATGCTTGTAGGCGAGCTACGTCGCCGTGAAGCAAGCATTTCAAGCGTAAGACGCCCTGGAACGCGTTATCTATGTTGGGAATCCTTTTCCCGTTGCCGCTCTGCAAGCCGCATTTTTCTCCGCTCCACCGCCTCGCGGGCCCTGCGTTTCTCTTCATCGGTCTCCAACAACAGCGGCGGAACGGGAGCGGGATTGCGATTCTCGTCCATGGCCACGAACGTCACGTAGGCCGAGGCGGTGCGCCGAAGCTCTCCCGTGAGCAAATTTTCCGCCTCGACCCGAACGCCTACTTCGATGGAGGTCTTCCCCACGTAGTTCACGCAAGCGTTGAAAATGACCAATTCACCCACATAGGCCGGCCGGATGAAGTCGATGCGGTCGATGGACACCGTGACCACCGCTTTGCGGGCGTGCCGCATCGCCGCCGCGGAGCCGGCCAAATCGATGTATTTGAGAATGACCCCGCCGAAGACGCTGCCAGCCGGGTTGGTGTCCTGGGGAAACATGCGCTGCGGCATGACGACCTTGCTTTGCGAGGGCGGTTTGGGATCCATGCACTGTCCTCCGTCGTACTGTTTGGGTGGGGGGCTCGCCCCCGGCGCTCCGGGTCGGCGCGACCGCCGATCCGCGACCTTTCATAATAGGAATTCCATCGTGTTGTCGAGGCCATGGAAAACATGCCCCGGCGCAGCCGAAATCCGGCCTTTTACGAAACCGGCGCCCGGAGCGGAAAGGCCGCCGTGCATCGCCGCCCCTGCGATATCCAACGACGGAACAGGGCTACGGCGTCGCCGATCCGAACACAGTCTCGGGCTTTCCAAAAAAGTAGCAAAAACAGACTTGACGATAGGCGATGCACAAGATAAACTCTAGAGAAAGTCTAACCTGGGAAGGGGGAAGAGCCGTTGCTCATGACAGCCAGCCAAGGACAAGAGGACATGGCCGACAAGAAGCTTCTCGCCATTGCGGAAATTGCAAGAGACCTGGAGCTTCCCGAATCCACCCTTCATTACTGGAAAAACCGCTTTGCTCCCTACTTACCGAGCGTGGGGCGCAATCGGCAAAAGCGATTCAAGCCCGAGGCGGTGGACGTATTCCGCCTTATCGCCCAGAGACTCCGCAGCGGCCACCCTTCCCAGGACATCATGACCGAGCTGTCGCACCGTTATCCGGTGAACGCCGAACCCTCCTTCAATGCGCCGGCCGAAACCCTGCCGACCGGCCCCCAGCGTGTGCAGCAGACCCCGGCCGAGATCGGCGCGGCCATCGGAACGGAGATCGCCAAGGCCCTCGCCGAAACCCTCCAAACCCTGGCCGCCAACCTCCAGCCCAAAGCCGCCCTGCCCAGCCAGGCGATGGAGGAGCATTCCCGCGCCATCAAGGAGCAAGGCGAACGGGTGGAAACGCTCAAGACCGAAAACCAGGATTTGCGCTCCAAGCTCTCCGTCCTCGAAGCCGAACTCGTCCGCCTGCGCAAGGACCGCCGGGAGATGGAAAAATTCCTTCTTGACAAGATCAAAAAAATTACTAGCTAACCCACCAGCATAGGCGAGCCTTTTCAAGGCTGCCTCGCATTTATTTCCATTCATCCGGGCTTTCGCCGGGCGTGCGCCTGCTCTTGTGGCCGGCTCGACGCTCGCGCAAAATCCTGCAAGGAGGACCACCCATGCCGGAATCCAGCTCTACCCACGAATTCAAGGCTGAAATCCGCCAACTTCTTGATATTCTAGTACATTCTTTGTACACCAACCGGGAGATATTCCTGCGCGAACTGACCTCCAACGCCTCGGACGCATTGGAGAAGGTTCGATTCGAGACCGGCCGCGGAACGGAGGTCGCCGATTCGGATATCCCCCTGGAGATTCGCATCTCCACGGACAAGGAAGCCAAGACCTTGACCATCGCCGACACCGGCGTCGGCATGACCAAAGACGAAATCATGCAGAACATCGGCTCCATCGCCCATTCGGGCTCGGCCGAGTTCCTCCGCCAGGCCCAGCAGGACGGTAAGGCCCTGGATAACCTCATCGGCCGTTTCGGCGTGGGCTTCTACTCCGTCTACATGGTCGCCGACAAAGTCCATCTGACCACCAAATCCTACCTGCCCGGCCAGCCGGCCATGGCCTGGGATTCGGACGGCCGGGGCTCCTACGATCTCGCCGAGGTCGAAGACAGGCCGCGCGGCGCGACCATCACCGTCTACCTCAAAGAGGACATGGCCGCGGAGTTCACCGACTCCGAGCGCATCAAGGCCATCATCAAACGGCACTCCAACTTCGTCTCCTTCCCCATTTTCGTGGACGGCGAGCGCGTGAACACCGTGCCCGCCCTGTGGCGCGAACCCAAGTTCAACATCAAGCCCGAGCAATACGAGGAATTCTACAAGTTCCTGACCCTGGACACGGAAGGCCCCTTGCGGACCCTGCACGTGTCCGTGGATGCGCCGGTCCAGTTCCAGGCCCTGTTGTTCACCCCCGCGCACAGCCACGACCTCCTTTTCATGAATAAGGACGAATGGGGCCCGGACCTGTACGTGCGCAGGGTGCTCATCGAGCGCCAGGCCAAGGAGCTTCTGCCCCAATACCTCAGCTTCATCAGCGGCGTGGTGGATACGGAGGATTTGCCCCTGAACATCTCCCGCGAGACGCTGCAGGACAACATCCTGCTGCGCAAGATCGCGACCACCCTCGCCAAGCACGTTCTGACGGACCTGAAAAAAATGGCCGCGGACGCCCCCGAGGACTACGAGAAGTTCTGGCGCGAACACGGCAAGACCTTCAAGCTGGGTTACGGGGACTACGCCAACCGGGACGCCGTGGCCGAACTGGTCCGCTTCAACGCCTCGTCCTGCGACGATGCAAACGGCCTTGTCTCCCTGGAGGAGTACGTGGGCCGCATGCCGGTCTCCCAGAAGGACGTCTACTATTGCTTCGTGCAGAGCCGGGCGGCGGCGGAGCTCAATCCGCACCTGGAAATCTTCCGCGAAAAAGGCGTCGAAGTGCTCTACCTTTACGAGCCGGTGGATGAATTCCTCATGGACGCCCTGGGTTCGTTCAAAGACAAAAAACTCACGGCCGCGGAGCACGCGGACATCGAGGCTCTCAAATCCCTGGAGTCCAAGGTCGAGGAGACGAAGAAGCCCGAGCCCCTGGAGGACGGCGAACGCCAGGAGCTGGACAAGTTGCTGGCGGACATCAAGTCCATCCTCGGCGACAAAATCCAGGAGGCGCGGCTGTCCAGCCGCCTGCGGCAAAGCCCGGCCTGCCTGGTGAACCCCGACGGCCAGATGACCTCGTCCATGGACAAGATCATGCGCGTCATCAGCAAGGACGCGAGCGTGCCGACCAAGGTCATGGAATTGAATCCCGACCATCCGCTGGTGCGCAACCTCGTCAAAATCCACGCGCAAAATCCAGAGGACCCCTTTGTGCGTCAGGCGGTGGAGCAACTCTACGAGTCCAGTCTGCTGCTTGAGGGATACCTGACAGACCCGCACGCGCTGGTCGGGCGAATCCAGGACCTGCTGACCAAGGCGGGCGAGTGGAGATTGCAGGCGGAAGCGGCGAAGAAATAATCTGATTTGATGCGAGCCGGGGGAGAAACGTTTTTCCCCCGAAGGATTTCCTCAAAAGACAAGATGAAGGGGGAGCGGCCGAAAAGTCGCTCCCCCTTCTTGCTTGAAACTTCGACGCGGAATCAACCGACCAGGATGACCATCCCTGCGACCACGGCGGCGGCCATGGCCCCGAACAGCTTGCTGACCGTATGAAAACGGGAAGAGTCGCGCGGCACGGCGAACTCGCGCCTGCGCTCCTTGAAGGCGTTGAGCATCGCCCGATCTTGACGTTTGCGTTGCTTCCAACGAAGAGCTGAGTCCCGTCGCAGCATTCGAATTTCATCCTGATGCTGTTTCAGCAAATGGTCGATTGAGTACATGCTTAAAGCTCCCTTGGGATAACGATGAATGCCTCTCGTTCAGCATATTTCGTGCCGCGCCAATAAAAGGTGAAAGAGAGCGGGGGTTGGGCGGGTTGGCGAGTCTGCAATGGATCCGGATTCACTATTTAACGAGACAATCGCCTTGACCTGTCGTCATATTGTCGATATGTCGTCAAATATCTTTTTTAATCCTCCTCGGACCAAACGCTTCTATGAAACAAGCCCGCATGGACTTCTTAGCCTTGCTCTCCGAAGAGCAGACCCCGGAAAAGCTTCGCCGGAAATTTTTGCTGTTGCTCATGGGGTTCCAAAACGTGGAGCGGGGCTCGGTCTGGATTCGAACCAAGGCCGGCGACACCTGCATTGAGGCCCTGGGCAAGCAAAGCGGCCAGATCAAAGGCATGGTGCTGCCCAAAGGCAAACCCAGCGTGGTGAGCTGGGTCATCGACAAGGGCCGCATGACCATGGCCGAAGCCGACCTCGACTCCCGGCGCTCCGGAGACGTGGAGTACGGCCCCAAGGTCAAAAGCAAACTGATTCTGTGCTTCCCTCTATTTCACGAGGACGGCTCGGTCTACGGGGCCGTGCAGATCATCGACACCAGCGCCCAAGGCGACCGGCTCAACCTGGACCCGGACTATCTGAAGCTGCTGCAGGAGTTGATCGACGTCGGCGCCTCGGCCTTGGGGCGCTCGCTGGCCGCGGCCGGCCTGCTGGAGGGCGCCCGGGCGCCGGCTTCGGGCGAAAGCTCGTCCAGCGAACTGGTGCTCGGCGCAAGCCCCGCCTTCCAGCAGGTCATGAAAATCGTGCGCAACTACGCGGCCACCGACTATCCCGTGTTTATTTACGGAGAGTCCGGCACGGGCAAGGAACTGCTGGCGAGGGAAATCCACAGTCGCAGCCCGCGCCGAAACAAACCGTTCCTGACCCAAAACTGCAGCGCCATCCCCGACACCCTGCTCGAAAGCGAGCTGTTCGGCTACAAAAAAGGCGCTTTCACCGGAGCGGACCGCGACAAGATGGGCCTGTTCGAAGCCGCGGACGGGGGAACCCTGTTTCTGGACGAAGTCGGGGAGATGCCCTTCAATCTCCAGGCAAAACTGCTGCGCGTCCTCCAGGAGCACGAGATCAAGCCGTTGGGAGACTCCCGCACCAAGACCGTGGACGTCAGGATCATCACCGCCACCAACCGCGATTTGCAGGCCGCGATCCGGGACAAGGACTTCCGCCAGGATCTGTTCTATCGCCTCAACGTGCTGCCCCTGCGCCTTCCCCCGCTGCGCGAACGAGCCGAAGACGTGCCGCTGCTGGCCCGGCATTTTCTCAAACGGGAGGCCGAGCACATGCGGCTCAAGCCCAAAATCATCTCCCGCGAGGCCCTTGAATTTCTGATGGCCTATCCCTGGCCCGGAAATATCCGCGAGTTGGAAAACATCATCAAGCAGCTGATGGTGGTGGTGCACTTCGAGGTCATCGAACTACGGGACTTCCCCGAGCATTTCCTGGCCGAACCCCGCAAGAATCCATCCGGCCCCTCCCTTGCTCCGCTGCTTTCCGAAGCTCCCGGACCGCCGGAACCGTCCTTCGAAGGCAAAAGCTGGGAGGACATGGAGCGCGCCTACATCGGCTATCTACTGGAGAAGCACCGCTGGAACATTTCCAGCGCCGCCCGGGAGGCCCAAGTGAATCGCTCCACCTTCGACTCCCGCCTCAAGCGGCTGGGCATCCAAAAAAACTCCGACAACAGCGCCTGAAGGCCTTTTTCTTCGTTCGCCGCCGCAGGCCCGCCTTTTTGATGGTTGGCAAAGCTGCGAGCTTGTCCTATCGTTCCGGCGAGAACAACCTATGAGCATTACCTACAATAAAATTCACGTCCACGTCCGGCTGGGCGCCATTCGGGCCAACTACCGCCTCCTCTCCTCCAAAAGCGGCGGCGAGATCATCCCGGTGGTCAAAGCCGACGCCTACGGCCATGGCATGGCGCCCGTGGCGCAGGCCCTGCATGACGAGGGAGCCCGGACCTTTGCGGCGGGGACCATCGAAGAAAGCTGCGAACTCGCCGAAGTCCTGCCGGACGCGCGCATCGTGTCCCTGCTCGGCCCCGTGGACGGCGTCGACGCGGACCTGCTGGCCAAAAACGGCGTGGTCCCCTTCGTGGGATCCGCGGAGCAGATGGACCTGGCCGCCGAGGCCGCGGGCCGCCGTACGGCGCCCCTGGACGTCTGCCTGAAGTTCGACACGGGCATGTCCCGGCTCGGATTCACCCTGGACGACGTCCCCGCATTGCTGGACAGGCTCAAGCAAACGCCCAAGCTGCGGCCGGTCATGGCCAGCTCGCACTTGGCCTGCGCCGACGAGCCGGAGCATTTCGAGCACGTCCGAAAGCAAGGGGCCAGGTTCCAGGCTATTCTCGACGCCCTGCGCCGGGCCGGCCTCAACATACAGGGCTGCCTGGCCAATTCCGCAGGCCTGCTGGCCCACGGCGCGCTGCATCACGAGGCCCAGCGACCCGGAATCGCTCTGTACGGCGTCAATCCCTTCCACAAAACGCCGATGGAGGACATGGGCCGGGAGCTGACTCCGGCCATGGACGTCTTCGCCCCGGTGGTCCAGGTCCGCGATCTGCCCAAAGGCCGCACCATCAGCTACGGGGCGTCCTACACGGCGGACCGCGACATGCGCGTGGCCGTGGCGGCCGCAGGCTACGCCGACGGCTATTCGCGCGGGCTGTCCAACAAAGGCCAAGCGCTCGTCGCCGGGAAACGCGCCAACATTCTGGGCAGGGTCTGCATGCAGCTCTGCATCCTCGACGTCACGGAAATAAGCGGCGTGCGCCCCGGCGTACAGGCCGCGCTCCTCGGCGGCGAAGGACCGCAGGCCATTCGGCCCGAAGAGCTGGCCGGCTGGTGGGGCACCATCCCCTACGAGGTCTTTTGTCTGCTCGGCCTGAACAGAAAAACCCACGGGAATTGAACCCCGACAAGGAGTCGAACCATGAGCTGGGTGCGCCTTGAAGTCTTTCAACCCGGCGACGCGGACGCGCAAAGCGAGCGCGCCAAATTCGAAAACGTCGCCGAGGACATGGCCTTGATCCCGGAGCGCAACGTCCAGTTGGTGGACCTGGGCGATGGCAAACTGGCCCTTGAAATCTCCGAGGAGATGGACGCCTGCATGAAGGGCATATAGATTTCGCTTGTGCGAACCGGGGGAAGGGGGAACCCCATCCCCTTTCCCAAAAACATTTTTTATGGGGGACGAATTGTAAGTCGAAAAAACGCGCCTTTCCGTTGTGGGGATTGCCGATATGCGAAATTGTTCTCGGACGGCCATGTTGCAGCGCCGATGGATTTACACGGGTCTTCTCGTCCTAGTCCTCTTCGCGGGGTGCTCCGGAGGGGATCAAAAGCCGTCCGGAGAACTGACCGTCGGGCTCATCGCCGTCATGAGCGGCGAACTTTTTCGCTACGGGCAGGACGCCGTGGAGGCCGCCAGATTCGCGGCCAAGGAGGCGAACGACCAGGGAGGCGTTCCCCTGGGGCCGGCCTCTGACGCTCCCCGGTTGAAAGTCCGGCTGCTGACCGAAGACAGTCGCCACGATCCTCAAACAGCGGCCGACGCGGCCGCCAAGCTCATTGAAAAAGACGGCGCGGCCGCCATTATCGGCCCGGTCTTCAGCACGCTGGCCGAAGACGTCGCCAGCGTGGCCCAGCGGTTGCGCACGCCCATGATCACCCCCTTCGCCACGGTGAGCAGCCTCACCCACGGCAAGAAGTACGTGTTCCGCATCCCGGACAACAACAACGTCCAGGGGCAAGCCTTGGCCTGGTATGCTTTCAACGAGCTCAAAATCTCCACGGCCGCCGTGCTCTTCGACGCATCCGACGTCTACGCCCGGGAGTTCGATCAGGTTTTCACCAAGGACTTCACGGCGTTCGGCGGAAAAATCACCGCCAACGCGCCCTACGGCAAGGCCGAACGCAACTTTGGAGCCTTGCTGCGGGACATCGTCGCCGGCGCGCCGGACACCGTCTTCCTGCCCAATGCGTACAAGGAAGTCATGATCCAGGTGCGGGAGCTTCGCAAACTCGGGTTCAAGAAGGTGGTTATCGGCCCGGATTCCTGGAAAGGGCGCGAGCTGTTCGGCGCCCGGGAGTTCCGCAACACGGTTTTCATCGACCACTGGCTGCCGGACATGCCCACTCCCGGCAACAAGGCGTTCGTGGCCGCGTATGAAAAAATGTACAACCACCCGCCCACGGAAATGGCCGCCCTGACCTACGACGCCTTCGGAGCGCTGTTCGCGGCCGTGCGCCGCGCCGGCGACGCCAATCCGCAAAAGATCGCCCAGGCCCTGGTGGACATGCCGCCCTACCAGGGAGTGACCGGGCTGGTGGAGTTCAACGTGACGGGCGATCCCGTGACGGAGATCTTCATGGTGCGCATCGACCCGAACGGCGAAACGAGCATCACCCGCTTCTGCCCCACGGAGTTGCAGCAGAAGGCCGACCCGTCCTCCGATCAATAACCGTAGCGGGAGTACTCTTTGTCGCAGCGGTTGATGAACTGGATGAACCGGTAATCGCCCTTGAGCCGCGCCTGCTCGACCATGTCGAGGGCCAGGCTCCGGCAGGACTCGCAGGCGCCGGCGTAAAGCTGCACGCCCAGGCTCTTCGGGTTCACCGAAGACTTGCTCTCCACTTTCAGAACGCCCAGGCAGTCGTCGCACAGGTGGAGCGACTCCACCTGCGTTTCGGTAATGCCGTCCGTGTCGTAGTAGATGTTTTTCTTGCGCACGTAGCACCCGTTGGAGAACGAACCATCCTCCGGAGTGCTGGGCGGATCGAAATAAAGCGCGGGCAGTTGGTCGCACAAAGCGTCGACGTAATCGTCGATGCGGCGGTCCTGGCGAATGGCTTCCGCGTTGTAGTCGGGTTCCCGGACATGGGAGAAGTCCTGCCCGGCCATGGCCAGGATGATGCCCAGGTTCACGTACGGCAAGGCGCCCTGAATGGAGTAACCGCCCTCCAGCACCGCGATATGCGGGGAGAGTCTTTGGTTGAGCAGCGCGTAGCCCTGGGCCGAGAAGTTCATGTTGGTGATGGGGTCGGAATAGTGATTGTCCTGGCCTGCGGAGTTGACGATCAGCTCAGGCTTGAAATCGTCCAGAATGGGCAGCACCACCCTGTCCAGAACGGTGAGGAAGCCTTCATCCGAAGTCCTCGGAGGCAGCGGGATGTTGATGGTCCTGCCGAGAGCTTTAGGGCCGCCGCACTCCGTCGGGAAGCCTGAGCCGGGGTACAACGTCCGCCCGTCCTGGTGCAGGGAGATGAACAACACGTCGGGGTCGTGCCAAAAAACGTCCTGGCTGCCGTCGCCGTGATGGCAGTCGGTGTCCACCACGGCCACGCGCTTGATCCCGTAATGCTCCCGGGCGTATTCGATCATGACGGCTTCGTTGTTGATGTTGCAGAAACCGCGCGATCCGTGGACCACTTTCATGGCGTGGTGTCCCGGAGGCCGGACCAAGGCGAAGGCCTTGTCGCATTCGTTCTCCAGAACCAGCCGGGCGGCGCGGATGGCGCCGCCGGCGGCGATCATGTGGGAGCGCGTGGTCACGGCGTCCACGTCCGGAAAACAGAAATGGGCGCGCTCCACGTCCGTGCGTTCGGCGACGTCCGGCTTGTATTCGCACACGCCCTTGATGTCGAAGACCCCCTCCTCCCAAAGCTGGTCCTGGGTGTACAACAACCGCTCTTCGCGCTCCGGGTGGGTGGGCGAAATGGCCCAATCAAAGGCCGGGAAAAAAATAATTCCTAATTTATTCTTATCGTTATGCATGGCTGGACCTCTAATTAGCCAATCGATCCAAGGTTTGCTCTCCGGTTCAGCTCTGGTTGATCCGCTCCAACACGCCCGGCTTGACCTGGGCCTTGACCCGGATATTTCTGCCGACGGTTCCGTATCCGGACACCATGTTGAACGAGCTGGACTCGGTTATCTCCACGTCGTCGAAACCGGTGCTGGCGTCGATTTCCCTCAAGCGCTCGCCAAGCCTTCTTTTCGCTTCGGCCTCGGCGGCCTTCAAATCGAAATTTTTCCCGACCTCTTCGCTCAGCTCCAGAGAAGGAATGAGCAAGAAGCCCCGTTGCGTGTCCGCGAAAAGGTGGACGTCGTGGGTCGTGCGGGTCAAGGCCGCGCCCACGGCGTTGGCCACGGAGGCGTTCTCCGGCACGATCACCGGCGTTTTGAAAGCCTCTCGGACATCTCCGCTCATGGAGTGGGACGGCCCGCCCATGAGGTAGACCCTGTTCGGGACGATGCGCCGGTCCTCCAGCATCTCATGAATGGTGTATACGGGGCGCTCGTTGATCTCCGCCAGAAAGGCGCGGGTCTCCTGATGGATATGGTCCACCGCGGAGCGAATGGCGGTTTCGGCGAATTTCCGCGCATCCACGCCGTAATCCCGGGCCATGTCCGCGATGCCTTTTTCGGAGGCGGCCACGTCGCCATAAGCGCTGCGGCCGGCCGCGTTCAAGGCGTCGGTCAGGGTGGGGCGGCCGCCCCCGGCGGCCATGGACGGGCCTTCGCGCTGGGGGCCGACCCGCACCAAACCGCCCGCCACGCTGAGCGCCGAATCTCCGCCCACGGCGATGGAGCGCACCCGAAGCGCGCGCACCAGCGTGGGATGCCCGCCAATGGAAATGCCGTCCCGCTCGATGAGCGGCGCCCCTTCGGCGAAAACGGCGATGTCCGTGGTGGTCCCGCCGATGTCGAAAATGACGGAGTCCTGGCGGATGTCGCACAGGGCGATGATGCCCATGACGCTGGCGGCCGGACCCGAGAAAATGGATTGCACGGGAAAGCTTCTGGAAACGTCCAGCGGCAAAGTGCCGCCGTCCGCCTTGAGCATGCCCACCGGGCAGTTCAGGCCCATGGCCCGGATGCTCTCGCTCACGGCGTTCACGAACCCGTTGTACAGCCGCCAGACCGCGCAGTTGAAATAGGCCGTGGCGACACGCCGAGGGAATCCCAGCCGTCCGGCCAGGGTATGGCCCATGGTCACGAAGTCCGCGTCCTGGGCCGCCTCTTTCAGGGCGATTTCCTGCGACGGGTTGCGGATGCTAAACTTGGTCACTGCGGCGAAGACGTTCACTCCCTGCTTACGGCAGTCGTCCACGGCCCGCGCCGCCGCGGCCTTGTCCAAGGCCCGGGACTCGACGCCGCGATGGTCGATAGCGCCGTCGATGATGTAAAAATGGCGGCCCGGCGCGAAAGAGGCGGGATCGACCCCCGGTCCGCAGGAAACCAGAACCCCCACATCGTCGATGCGCCCCTGAACCAGGGCGTTGGTGGACAGGGTGGTGCTCAGGTTCAGCTGGCGGACGGCGCCGGCGTCCACTTGGGCCAAAATCTCTTCAAGCGCTCCATTGATGGATGCGAGTAAATCTTCGTGCCGGGTGACAATTTTGCACGACGCCCTGACAGCGCCGTTCTCCACAGCCACAGCGTCGGTGTGGGTTCCCCCCACGTCAATGCCGAGATACATAACGTTGCGCCCCCTTCCTGGGCGACGGAAATCGCCGTTTTCTCTCTCGTAGCACCCGCGCTTGCGTCCGTAAAGGGAAGCGCTCCACAAACACCTCCAATCCGTCTTGCCAGAACCGTCGGGCTCATCTATGGTCGCTTCTGCTTCAATTTCCGATGGAAAAATTTCCATGGCACAAGGAGAAACCATGAATCGTCTTTTCTTCGTCTTTCTGGCCTTGGCGCTCATGCTGGTCCCGGCCTGCTCCGGCAACCAAAAAAAGGACGTCAAAATTGAAACCGATAAGCAAAAAATCAGCTACGCCTTGGGTGTGGATATCGGTACATCCTTGAGCCAAAGCGCGGCGGACCTGGACTTCGCCGTGGTGGCCAAAGGCCTGAGCGACTCCGCCTCCGGAGCCGATCTGGCCATGACGCCCGAAGACATGCAGGCGGCTTTGAGCAAACTCCAGCAAGAGATGCAGGCCGAGCAGCAAAAGCGGATGCAGGAGCAAATAGAACAAATGCAGGCGCAAATGAACAAAACCATCGCGGCCGGTAAAGCCTATCTTGAAGAAAACGCCAAGCGCGAGGGCGTCAAAACCTTGCCCAGCGGGCTTCAGTTCGAAGTGATCGTAGAAGGCGAAGGCCCGCAGCCCGGATCGGACGACGTGGTCGAAATCAATTACAAGGGCGAATTGGTCAACGGAACCGTCTTCGACAGCTCCTACGACCGCAACAAGGCCGCCGTCTTCCCGGTCAAGGGCGTCATTCCCGGCTTCAGCGAAGGGCTGCAGCTCATGAAAGAAGGCGGCAAGGCCCGGATGGTCATTCCGCCGGACCTGGCCTACGGCGACCGTCAGGCGGGCCCCGAAATCCTGCCCGGGTCCACCCTGGTTTTCGAGGTGGAAATGCTGAACGTGAAAAAACCGTCCAACTAACCTCGAAACCATCCTCGCTCCGAACAGAGCCCGCTCTCCTTCCGGAAGGCGGGCTTTTTTCGTCCATGGCGTCGCCAGGTTGCAATGCGCCCTGCATTGCAAGCCCTGTTCAGAAAAAAACGCGGCGCTCCCCGCCTCCTCCGTCCGCCTGGACGCGTATCCCGCGCACCGGCCGCGTTATCTCCCAAGACTTCGATTGGCCAACGGGTGGATTGTCACAAAAAAAACATTGACCATGTACGTCTATCCAATGATATCTAAAACAAAAGTTGTACGTAATTTGTACAAAATATTTTCATAAGGATGGGGAAATGATGGGAATTTTCAAAGAAGATACCGAAACAAAACGCGTTATCTTCAATGTCAGACTTGATCTCGCAGAACGGCTTGAATCTGCAAAAGAAACCGCAAAGTGCATGGGGAAAAAATTGGACGTGGATTCCGCCGTGGACAAAGCCATCGAGCGGTTTCTGAAAAAAGCCGAAAAAAAACTTCAAGAAATCCAAGAGAAAAAGCAGGGAAAACACACGGAAAAGCAGGAGACCGCTCCTCAAACAGCTCCCCAGCCAGACGCCGAACCCGGCGCCCCCGAAGACGCAGACGTGTCCGAGGATGTCGCCTAACCATTACCACACGGAGGACACCGACATGAAAAAGAATGAAGTGAACGTCAAAGGCGTCTTAACGGTCGATGGCGTCAGCGCCGTGCTGAAGGACCTGATGAAGTCCATTGACGCCGGCAAGATTTGCATCGAACACAACGAAGTCTTCGTGACCCTGCAGCCGTCCGACCAGATGGATTTCGAGATCAAGGCCGCCAACAAGAAAGGCAAACAGAAAATCGAGATCGAACTCTCCTGGCGCGAAGCGCTTCCCGGGGAAGACGCCTCCAAAGGGTTCAAAATCTCCGACACCGAACCGGAATTGCCCGTGATCGAAGAGTTGGCCGCTCCGGCGGAGCTTCCGGAGCAGTCCGCCCCCGCCGAGGAGTCCCCGGCCGCCTGCGAGGCCAAGGGGCTGGCCGCCGAAGAGACCAAAGTCGAGGCTCCCGCCAAGGCCGAAGCCGCTCCGAAACCGGAAGAACCGAAGTCCGCGTCGAAAAAAACCGCGGCGGCCAAGGCTAAAAAATAGCCGGCAAGGCCACGCCGAAATCGGCGTCTCGAATTTTCGTCTGAGGGAGATGGGGGCTCCCCGCATTTGTCGTCCCGGCCGGACCGGGACGACAAATGCGCATCATCGCTTCGACGGGAAGCATCGCCTTGCGGCCGAGAGCGCGCTTTTCCGGAAACATCACCGGTGAATTCCCCCGGAGATGGCCGCCCCGGCCGTGCCGCAACATCGGGCCGGCGGGCGAACGACTCAAACCGGAAAAATTCTTGCCCCCGACGGGGTGTCCTCCACCCTGTAGCCTTCCTCGGCCAGCGCGGCGCGCAAGGCGTCGGCGCGGGCGAAATCCTTCGATTTCCGGGCCTGCTCCCGCTCCTGCACCAGCCGGGCGGCCTCGGGGCTCAGGGAGTCGGCCGGCGCCGGCAGCTGTGCTTCGTCCACGACGCCAAGAATCGCATCCACTCGGGCGATGCTCTCCAGACAGAGCTTCGCGCCCTCGGCCCCCAGTCGGCCTTCCGAGGCCAAGCTATTGACCGTCTTGATGAACAGGAAAAGCTCCGGCCAGAAACGGTGGAGCGAAAGATCGTCCTCCAGGGCTTTGGCCAACGCTCTCTCCAAAGCCTCGGCCTCGGCGCCCGCGACAGCCGGGTCCTCCTGGGCGGGCCAGTCGGTTTCGGAGCGAAGCCCGGCGACCAGCTCCTGCAGCTTGCGCCAGTTGCGGGACCACATGGCCAGATTCTCTTCCGTGGCCGCCAGGGGCTTGCGATAGGAGGCCGAAAGCAGCCACAGGCGAAGGGCGCAAGGGCCGCCCGCCAGCTCCGCGGCCTGCTCCAAGCCGAGATGGTCCTTGGAAGGTCGGCCCACGGATTTGGAGATCATCCAGACCAGCGGCGCAACCCCGTCCGCGGCCCAAATGGCCCGCAGGTTCTCCAGGTGCGGGAACTGGTGGGTCTCGCCGGCGAGGAGCACGTCCACGGCGCCGAGCCCGTCCAGGCCGGCCGCGGCCATCTGCAAAAACCAACTCGGCCGGACATTGCCCCACTCGGTCTCCAGCACGTCGCCAAGCTTGAGATCCTGGAGGCTGGCCCGCTTGAGCAGCGTGAAGTCGCGGTCGTGCTCCTTGACGTAGGCCTCCATGTCCACGGTCTTGCCGACGGAGAGCTTCTCCACGTCCACCCGCGCCAGTTCGCCGTAATGGTCGTCTCGCAGCACGTCGAAGTACACGGAGCGCAATTTTTCGTAGCCCAGCCCCTTGGCCAGCAGCTTGCGGCACAACCCCAAGGCGGTGTCCACGCAATTCCCGGCCAGAGTGAACCGGGCCCGGGGGGCGATGCGCAGCAGAACGGCGAGCCTTTCGAGTTCGGCGGCGGCCTGCTCCGCGAACGCCGCGCGCCCCATTCCCGCCGCGCGGGCGGCCTCCAGGGCGCGGTCGTCCAGGTCCGCCAAACCTACGCCTATAGTCGCGTCCATGCCCCGGCTTTCGAGCCGGCGGGCCAAAACGTCCAGCAGGACGATACGCCGCCACGCATCCAGGTCCTGGAGATCGTCCAGGCTCGGCCCCATGGTGAACAAACCGGCCCGGCCTCCGGAGGCCTCGACGTGGACCTTTTTCATGGAGGCGATGTTGACCAGGCCGAGTCCATGCTGCTCGGGCTGTACGAAAAGCGGAGTGCTCAGGTAGCGTTCTCCGCTGTCCGGGAAAATGACCACGACGACGCCCGACTCCAGGCCCTCCGCCAGTCTCAAAGCGCCCGCCAGCGCCGCTCCGGAGCTCATGCCCACCAGCAGCCCCTCCTCGCGGGCCAACAGGCGGCAGTTTTCGAAAGCCTCTTCGTCTCCCACCCGAAGGATGGCGTCCAGGGCCTTGCGGTCGAAAATGCCGGGAGGATAGGACTCGTGCATGTTTTTGAGTCCCTGAATCTTGTGCCCGGCCGAGGGCTCCACGGCCGCGACCTGGATCTTCGGATCGAACTCCTTGAGTCCTTTGACCAGCCCCATGGCCGTGCCGGATGTTCCCAGGCTGGCCACGGCGTGGGTTACCGTCCCCCCGGTGTCGCGCCATATCTCGGCCGCCGTTCCTTTGCGGTGGGCTTCGATGCTGGCCGGATTGTTGTACTGGTCCACGAGGACGTAAGCGTCCGGATTCTCCCGAGCCATGCGGTAGGCCTTCTCGATGGCCCCGTCCGTGCCGAGCCGGCCCGGGGTGTGCATGATCTCGGCGCCGTAGGCCCGCAAAATCCGTTTGCGCTCCTCCGAGACATTGTCGGCCATAAGCAACAGCAGCCGGTACCCCTTGACCGCGCAGACCATGGCCAGGCCGATGCCGGTATTGCCCGACGTGGCCTCGATGACGGTCTTTTCCGGCGTCAGCTCGCCGTTCGCTTCGGCTCGCTCGATCATGGCCAAAGCCACCCGGTCCTTGATGGAGCCGCCGGGATTTTTGGACTCCAGTTTAGCCAATATTTTGACATTGGCATGGGGATTCAGCCTTCGAATCTCCACCAGGGGCGTATTCCCAACCAAAGACAATAAATCATATCGCATAGTTATCACCTGGCACTGTATCTGCATTCTGCTTCACGTCTTGGATGTAGGGGAAATCCCTTCCTGGCGCAACCTGTGGTTTGACGCCTGATCGGCCAGAAAACAAAGGATTCGTCCCATGAAAATCTGCCCTCACCTGCTCGCCAATTTACACGTCTTGAGCGCTCACAAGCATCCTATTTACCCTTGGCTCTCCCAGCAGTCCACCTCGGCCGAGGCTCTCAACAGCCGTATCTTCATCAACCGTTGGGGCATGATCGATTGGCGCATGGACAACGGCTCCGGTCTGTTCGACAACATCCCTCCCCGCGGACTCTACCACCCCTGGACCAAGATGAAAAAACCCGAAACGAGCGCCAGCATCATCGTCGGGTCCAACCTGGGGTACGGAATCACCACCGTTCTGCAAAACACGCCGGACACGCACAAGGTCCTGGTGGTGGAGCCGGATCCGAACATGTTGGCGGCCTGTCTGGGCCAGACCGATTTCAGGCCCTTCATCGAAGCCAAAAAAATCCATTTCAGCATCCCCACCAAGGAATACCTGACCGCAATCATCCAGCAGATGGATCTCCAGTTCATCTTCGGCTCCATCCTCGTGCGAAGCGACACCCCCAGTACGCAAATCGGGCCTGAATACGCCCGCATGACCCAGCTCGTCCGCGGGCTCATGGAGAACTTCACCGTTGAACTGACCACCCTGCGACACAAACAGGACACCATGGTCCAGCACGAGTTGGCGAATTTCGAGCGATCCCTCCAGGACGGCAGCCTGAAACGGCTGGAAGGCTGCGGCGAGGGCGTCTCGGCCGTGATCCTCGGCGCCGGTCCGTCCCTGGCCGAACAAGCCCCCTTGCTTAAAGAAAATCGGGGGAACGCCCTCTACGCCACCTCCATGCAGACGTTGCCCGTCCTGCAACGCTACGACTTCAAACCGGATTTCTGCCTGGCCATCGACTACAGCGAAGGCATGCTCAATCTGTATCGCCAACTCGACCTGGAGTGGGTCCGAGACATCCCGCTCATCTACTCGACCAAGCTGGACCCCAGAGTCGTCGAACGCTACCCCGGCCCCACGCTGCCGTTGTGGACCGTGGGAGGCATGGCCACCTACGTCATGCGCGGCCGGGATTTCGTGCTGGACGCCGGCGGCAACGTCAGCCTCAGCCTGCTTCGATTCCTGACCTGGTGCAACGTCAAACAGATCACCCTCGTCGGCCAGGACTTCGCCTGGAAGGGCGACCACTCCCACGCCGAGGGACACCACGCCCACGCCGCCAAGCAAGCTTTCAATCCGAAACGGCACCAGCGCATCAAAAACCTGGAAGGCGAGGAAATCGTCACCACCATGCAATACCAGGCCGCCAAACGCGACATCGAGGCGGACATCAAAAAAACGCCTTTCTCGGTCTTCAATCTGTACGGCGGCTATTCGCCCATCCTCGGCGCGGAGAACGTCAAGCTCGACCAGGCCGGAGAGCTGGGTGTTTTCCGGTCCGACCCCGGCGCCAAGGAGGCGTTCATGGAAGCGCTCGCCTACGCCCGGCGGCCGACCCCCCGACCGGTTTTCGAGTCGCGGCGGAGTTCTTGGGCCAAGTCCATGCGCAACGTCGAAAAGAAACTCGAAAAGCTGTTCCGCAAATGCAACCGCAACCAGGATGAAATACACAAGATTTTCGACAGGACGCTGCTTTTCGTCAAGCAGGACCAACTGTACGCTCCGTACCTGTACAACGAGATCGTCGACATGTCCGGCCTCGCCAGGGTTCGCTCCTATTACGAACCGAAGGACTTCGCGGCCTTCAAGCAAATAGCCAAGCGCATCGTCAGCAAAGTCAGGGAGGTCGACCAGGTCTTCTCGGAAGAGCACAAAGCGGCCTGAGCCTAGGCTGGCGAAAGGTTGCCAGAACGAACCCACAAGGCTATGAGGCCACATGCGCGCCTTTTGGATTCACGCCTCGCTGGCGTCCGGCCCTCTGCTGGCCTGGCTGGCCTGGGCCATGCTCACCTTCGGAACGGAGGCCGCGGCCACGGCGCACTACCAAACCGTGCTGGCGGCCGCCCCGGCGCTCAAAAGCTTTTTCAAGGCGGTCTCGGCCGTTGGCAATCCCATTTTTTATGCGGTGTACGCGGCCATCCTGTTGCGGGGGATCTTCGGCAAGCGCCGTGATCTCACCCGCACGGCCCTGGTCTATCTGGCGGTACAGCTGGTTGTCAGCCTGCTGCTCGTCCGGTTGCTGAAGATCAGCCTGGGCCGCCCCCGACCGGGCGAAGGATTTCTCTACCACCCCATGACCCTGGAGCCGTCCCACCACTCCCTGCCTTCGGGACACACCTGCGAAATCACGGCGGCCTCGCTGCCGCTTTCGTTGTGGCGCAGAAATCTGCTGTTGTCCCTGGCCATCGGAGTCCTTACCGCCGCCGTGGGCGCGAGCCGTGTCATCCTGGGGTGGCATCACATCAGCGACGTCTTTTTCGGCTGGCTGCTCGGCATGGTGGGCGGACTGGCCATTTACCTCTTTGGAGTGCGACATGCCCACCGCTGAGAAACTGCTGGAAAGAATCTATACACTCCTGGAAAAACATCCTCTGATCGCGGCCCTGACGATTTTCGCCGTGCAGTCCTGTTTCACGCTGCAGGCGAGGGCGCTGTGGTATTCCGATGAAATCCGCCACGCGAACGTATATCAACACGTACGCGACGCCGGCAAATGGCTGGTGCTGGACCTCAACGGCCAACCGTATCCGGACAAGCCTCCGGTCTATTTCTGGCTGCTGCGGCTGTTGGACGCCGTGACCGGAATCGGCGAACCGGGACTGTTCCTTCTCGGCGCCGCGGTATCCGCCGGACTCCTCCTCATCGCCTCCTGGCTGCTCTTCCGGACGACCCTCGGCGACAAACGTTCGACGCTCGCCGGCCTGCTGGCCTTGCTCTCCAGCCTCTTTTTCCTGCTCATCACCCATTACGCGCGCATGGACCTGCTGTTTTCCGCGCTCATCATCGGCGCTCAGACGGCCCTGTACAAGGCCTGGACCGAGAAGACGCCCGGGCGCTGGCCCATGGTCGGCCTCGGCCTGGCCGGCGTCGCGGTATTGACCAAAGGACCCTTGGGCCTTGTCTTTCCCCTGGTCACGGGCGTCGTCTTTCTGCTTTGGAGAGGCGAACTTCGCAAGATGGCGAGCCGGCAAATGCTGCACGGCGCGCTGGTTTGCCTCGGCCTGCTGGCCGCATGGCTCGTCGCCGCGCTGGTCAAGGAAGGCCCCGGGTTCATGCACGCCGTGTTCATCGACCAGATCTATCTGCGGGCGGTGAACTCATGGCACCACAAAGAGCCTCTTCAATACTATTTCATCGCCCTGCCGCTCGCGTTTTTGCCGTGGGCCGTGCTGCTGTTCTTCGCGCCCTGGCGCAAGGTCCTGTCCGTTGATTTCTGGTCCGAGGCGTGGGGCAACCGCCGCAAGGCGGGCGGGGAGGCCTATCTCTGGATTCTGTTCCTGGCCGGTTTCGCTCTGCTGACCAGCCTGTCCACCAAAGTGCTCGTCTACATTCTGCCGCTGCTGCCTCCCATGGCCGCGCTGGCCGGGCTGCGCCTGCTTCGCCTGGACGCGAAAAAAGCGCGGGCCTGCGCTTTAGCCGTGGGTGTCGTCTATCTGGCCCTCGCCGTCGCGGCGCCTTTCGCTGAAATCTTCCTGCCTTTCGACATTCCGATCCGCGGCCTGGGATTCACCACCCTGATTCTCGGCGGATTGGGCGCATGGCTCGCCATACGCCGTCCTCAGCCCAAGTCCGTGCTGGCCGGCGTGGTCCTCGGCGCCACGCTTTGGGTGCTGCCCGCGGCGCTGCTCACGGCTCCCTCCTTCGATCCGGTCATGAGCCCCAAGGCCCAGGCGAGCATCATGGGCGAATACGCCGACGCGGGCTACGCCCCGGCCGCCTGCCGCATCTATTCGGGCCTGTACAGCTACTACGCCGGCCGCAACATCACGGAAATGGAGAGCCTGGAGGATCTGAAGGCCTTCCTGGCCACCCACCCCAAGGCCGTGGTCGGACTGCCGGAGAAGTATTGGAGACAATGGCGCGGCGAGTTGCCCGGACTGCGCGTCGTCCACGAACAATTCATCGCGGACCGGGCTTACGCGCTGTTGCTTCAGGATCCAAAAGACGAAGCGCCAGCCGAATCCGGGCCGGAATCGTCGTCTTCAAAACATGCGGCGGGAGAAGGGGAATAGAGGGGCTCGAGAGAAGGCTTGAGGTCAAGGACAACCGCTAGAGCGGCGCAACGGAATTTTCGCTTATCTTCTTCTTATTGCATTCTTCGCGCAGCGTTCGCAGGCAGCACTCGAATCGCTTGTCGCATATCTCGCCGCAATACCGCTCGCGAAATTCCATGGCGAAGGAGCTGTAGTACGGAAGCTCCGCAAAGGATTGGATGGCCCCGCCCAATCCTATATCGCGGCAGGCCTCCTCGCTACGATACCACTTGTGCTTGAGGAAGTGGTCGTCGTGCTGAAGGTCTTCCATCTGTTGTCGCAGATACTGTTTTAATCTTTGACACCCTTTCATGACCGTCGCCCTCGAACCATTATTCTTGAAATAACTTTGTCACTTTAACTATAAATAACGCGTCAATTAATGTAAAGTCAAATTTTTTCAGCCAGCGGGAAATAGCTCACGGCCGCCGGGAAATCCCGGCGGCCGAAGCTGTTTTCTCAAAAGCTTTCGAATAAAAAGCGCTAGGAATTACAGCCCCATATCAAACGGACCAAATTTTTTCACGAAAACCTCAATCTCTTCATAAAGGTGCTCGGCGAATTTATCGTATCGCTCTTCGACGTTCTCATGGGAGGTGATCTTCTTCACCACCTTGGCGGCTTTCGCGTACACTTCGTCGAACTCGCGATCATCGAGGCCGGACATTTCCTTCGCCTCATCTTTGGTCAAATGCCCCGTATGGGCGAAAATGCTGGCGATGACGCCGTTGATTTTCTTCACGTTCTCTTTGGCCATGGGACTCTCCTTAGAAAATTTGGTTTTCTGGAGCGCGCAGTCTTGTAACGCATCCGAAGGGGGTTTGCAACTTCAGCGGCATGCAGCGTCACTCCTGCAACAGTTGCTCGATGGTGCGCAAAACCGCCAGTCCGTCCTCACCACTGATCGGCACGGGCTTCTTGTCGCGCACGGCCTGCAAAAACGTGCTCAACTCTTCCTTGACCGGCTCCTTGTAAACCAAAGGCCACTCCCGGACATTGTAGCTGGCGTCATACGTGGTGAATTTACTGTACTGTTTGACTTGCTGCGTGATCAGATTGGCCTCGATGTAGCCGTTTTTCGTGGCCACGCGAATGTTTCTGGACTTGTACGGAGTCACCCAGTTCGTGGTGATCTGTCCGAGCACGCCATTCTCCATTTCCGCGCTGATGATGGCCGTGTCCTCGTGCTTGCCGATGGTTGTGGACGTCACGGCGAAGACCTGTCGAAACTCCGACCCCGAGAGGTGGCGGATCAGGTCGATGTCGTGGGAGCCGAGGTCCTTGATGACGCCCACGTCCTGAATCCGCGGAGGATACGGCCCCACCCGTTCGATCTGGATGGAGATGGCCTCGTCTTCCTCGATCAAATCCTTGACGCGCTGCACCGCCGGGTTGAAGCGCTCGATATGGCCCACCATGAGCGGCAGGCCGCGCTTCTTCGCCTCGGCGACCAGCGCCTCGCCTTCGGCTACGGTTGCGGCCAAGGGTTTCTCGATGATCAGCGCGACGCCCCGCTGCATAACCGCCATGCCTACTTCGTAGTGCTGGCTGGTCGGCACGCAAACGCTCACCGCGTCCAGGTTTTGGTCCAAAAGGTCCGTCAGATCGGAATATACAGAAATCTCGTAGGATTCTTTGACTTTTTCCAGGGCGGAGCGATCAACGTCCGCCACACCCACCAACTCCACTTTGGGGGTTTCCGAGTAGACCCGCAAATGCAGCCTACCCATCCAGCCCAATCCGACAACTCCTACTCGCATCATGTTTGCCCCTTGAGTTTCTCGCCCGTGGCGGGCCGAATTTGTGGATTCGTACTCTGTCGCCCGCGCCATTGCAAGCCCGCCTCCCTCCCCCGAGGCGGCCGGATTCCGGCGCTTCGGCGCGTCGAAGCGCCGGAATCCATTCGCGCCCCGCCGGCGCGCCTGCGCCCGGCTGCATGTTTCCGCATCCATTCCGCAATTCTTTCTTGTGCGTTTTTCATAAAATCGGTGTTTTGGCATCAAAAAGGACACTATTTGATAGCTTTCAACACACTTTTCATTATTTTTCGAAGCAAGCCTCTCCGGCTTTTGCAGATAAAGCGCCGCATATTGCGCAGCGAAACCGCACGTCGCCGGCTTCTGCCGAGCAAACACATCATACCGATATTCAAGGTTTTTTCATTCCGAGACTTTCAACGTTCCCGCGCACGTTGCTGCGCGTCCCGACCCGGCGAAGCCTCGCGCCTCGATTGCCTTTTGCCGGCCCAGCCCCTATGGTGCGCCCATGATCGCCGAATCGGATAAACCACGCGCCGAATCCGGCGGCGCCATTTGGATCAACGCCGGCGAGGCCTCCGGGGACCTGCACGGCGCCAGCCTCGCCCGCCGGATGCTCGCCCTCAAACCGGATTGGCGCATCACCGGCATGGGCGGGCCGGCCATGGAGGCTGCAGGATGCCGGCTGGTCTGGTCCATGGACGCCATTTCCCTGGTCGGCCTGACCGAGGTTCTTCCGGGGCTGCCGCGAATCGTGGCTATGCTGCGGAGCATCCGCCGGCAATGGAAAGCTGCGCCGCCCAAGGCCGTGGTGCTCATCGACTGTCCGGATTTCAACTTTCGGTTGGCGAGCATGGCGAAATCCCTCGGAATTCCCGCCTATTACTATATCAGCCCCCAGGTGTGGGCCTGGCGGGCGGGCCGCGTGAAATTTTTGGAGAAAAACGTCCGCAAGGTGTTCTGCATCCTTCCTTTCGAACAGAAGTTCTACGCGGACCACGGAGTGGCCGCGGAATTCGTGGGACACCCCCTGCTGGACGAACTGCCCGCCGACCTGCCGGACCGGCCGCGCGATCCCAACCTTGTCGGCATTTTCCCGGGCAGCCGCTCCAAAGAAGTGAATACCCTGGCGCCCGAACTGGCGGGCGCTGCGCGGATCATTCTGGATCGCTTCCCTCATGCACGCTTCGCGCTGTTCAATGCGCCGAACCTGCGTGAAGAGTTCTTACTGGAGCGGTGGGACTCCGACATTCCCGTGGAAATCGTTCCCCCGGAGCGCCGCTACGACGGCATGGGGAGGTGCGCCATCGCCTTGGCCGCCTCCGGCACCGTGGCCTTGGAATTGGCCCTGGCCGGAGTTCCTACGGCTATTTGCTACAAAGTCTCCGCCCTGACCGCCTTCTTCGCTAAAAAGCTGGTCAAGATCCGTTACATCTCTCTGCCCAACCTGTTGCTGGACCGGGAGGTTTTTCCGGAGCTCATTTTGGAGCGCGCCAATGCGGCCGAGTTGGGCGCGGTGGGCGCCCAGTGGCTGGACGGGCCGGAGGCGACGGCCGCCATCCGCAAAGACCTGGCCCTGATGCGCGAGTTGTTGGGGCGGCCTGGAGCTGCGGAGCGCACGGCGCGAATGATCGCGGAGGACGTCGCGCGGATCGGCGCCTGAAGACCGCTCCACAGAAAAGCGAACGCCATCGCCGCAACACTCGGCGTCGCTCGCCAAAATCTCCAGCGCCGGCGCCGAACTCGTCCAAAGGCGTTGCCTTTGGACGTGGTTCGCTTCATATTATATAAAGATGGAAGGAAAACTCCGCAGCAAGATGCAGCGAAACGGTCGACGCGCCTCGAGGTGGGCATGATCATTTGCACGAAATGCGGCGCCCCCAACGAAGAAGAAGCCCCGATCTGCGCCAAATGCGGACATAAGCTCCAATCCGTGCGACGGGAGTCCGACGGCGCTTCGCCCGCGCCGGGGCGCCTGACCCTCCAGTCCATCGGCGACTCCCGACGCAGCCGCCTGCCCACGTTGCTGCGCCCCTACATCGAGGCCTGGGCCTATGTTCTGACGCTCATCGCCGCCACGGTCATTCTGCTCATGAAGGGCGTCTACTGGCCGCTCTATCTCCTGGCGCCGGCGGCCTACTTTCTGTTTCGCTGGCGCAAGATCTGATCCTCAGGGCGCTGCGCCCTCGGCGCCGGGCGTCTGCCCACTCCCCCCGGCCGGAGGCGGTAGATCCTTGGGCACGGGCCGATCCCAGAATTGATCCTCCAACCGCTTGCGTTGGTCCTGCTGCATGTTCTGCTTGCAGCATCTGATCTTGGGGTCGAACAACCGGCACTCGAGATTTACGTGCTCCCCCACGGCGCATCCGTCGCCCTCGTCGTAGCGGAACTGCATGGCGCCCTGCTGCCGCAAAATATCCCGACTGCTGACCCGTATGATGTCGCCTTGAACTCCGCAGAGAAAATTGGAGTATTTGGAGCCGTAAAACACGTTGAACACGTAGATTCCGGTCCGTTGGCGTCCGATGAGTTCAACTCCCGCGGCGGGTTTGCAGAGAAAGCGAGCCAGCAATTGCCTGCACAGGCAAATCTCCAATTCCGCAGGCAAGGCTCCTTGAGCCGCAACGGGGCCGGGGCACACGGCGCCGTACGCCGCCAGCCATCCGAGCAGCGCCAGCGCCAAACCCTGTTTTCCAAGAGACAAACGCATCACGCCCCACCCTCCGCAGTCTTGAGAATGCAGGGAAACAGTTCGTTAAAATCCATATCCGGATCAAGGCAAGTCTGGAACCCCAAAGGACTGTCGCGGCGGCAACCTTGCTCGCAACCGGCGCAGGCCAGCTCGCCCGGTTTTATGCCCCACTTGGCCCGCTCCGGCCAAGGACAGGCCAGGGACTCGTACACCCATTGGTCGACAACGCCCGAGTAGGGTCTGTAACCTTGATCCCGCACCACGGCTTCGCTCTCCACGCCAGACATTTCCTCCACCGCCGATTCGGCGGCGCGCATGACAAAAACAGTCCTGATCGCCGACAAAGACTCCAAGCAACAAAGCCGATCAGCCCTTGCGGCGTTGGGGTGTGACGTTACGGTATTTCCGCAGCCTTGGCAAAACCCGGGCCGCGACCAAGTCCGAATGATCAAGTAATCCAACCGCCGACGCGGACGACGCATTTGCACGACGGTTCGTGTTCTATTCTTGTCATGACGTGAAGGCCGCAGGGCGCAAGGACCGCTCCCAGTTGTCCGCAGCAAACCGCGTGGCCGGACAACCCACTTATTTAGCAGGATAATATGATATTCCGACGAAAAATCCCATACTGCAAAAATGTCGCTCGTTGTTTTGTTTTTTTCTGCGAGTCCCCAGCTTGTCGACAACTCGTTGAAACTCGACCTTCCGAAGCGATGCCCCGAGGGACCGGCATCTTTTTCTAAACTTTATCTAAATGAAAGGCATGGGATTTCGGTCTGCTAGAAAACAACATGGATGTGGAAAACTTCTCTAGATTTTTTCTAATTCCACACAGTCACCCCTAATCGCGTTTTACAAGGAAAAGACTCATATAATGGAGAAACGCCCCCTGTACAAAACGTTTTGCTTGAAGTACATCTGATGGCGTCTGTTCGCCCATTGGTCCACAGGCGTTTGGCCGCTGTAAAACCTGCCGACGCGCGCCAGCGCATCCGTCGTAAACAATCACGGCAAGCGATAACGAAGGAAGCATGCATCCATCTCCTGATCTTGACTGGAAAGCTTTCCGTCGCCCAACAGTCTCCGCGCCGCTGTCCGCAGCCCAACCAGCAGGAGCTTGGTCCCACTTGCGGGGCGTCGAACCCATGAGCCTCTGCGACTGGCCCGGCAAGGTTTGCACGGTGCTCTTTTTAGGAGGCTGCAACCTGCGGTGCCCGACCTGCCACAACTTCGAGTTGGCTTGGTCCATGGAGGAGCTTCCCCAGACCCCGGCGTACAAAGCCAAGGTGTTCCTGGCCGAACGCAAAAAATGGCTGGACGGGGTGACCGTCACGGGCGGAGAGCCCACCATTGCTCCCGGCCTCGCCGATTTCCTGCGCGACCTCCGCGAATTCGGCCTGCCCATCAAGCTCGACACCAACGGAATGCGGCCGGACGTGGTCGCAACCCTGTTGGAAAAAGGCCTGGTGGACCAGTTCGCGGTGGACGTCAAGGGGCCTTACTCCAAATACCTCGAACTCACAGGCGGAAGCGTCGACGCCGAGAGCGCCGCCCGCCGCCTCACGTCGATCTTCGAGTTGGCCGAAGCTGCGCCTGAGCGTTTCTATTTCCGCTGCACCCGTGTGCCGTCGCTTGATGACGAGGATATACGAAGAACCCGAGCGCAAATACCCCACTGCTTCGAGTTACTCATGCAAGATTACAAACCCCCTAGGAGGAAGCATGCCCTCTCACATCAGGAAACGCGACGGCCGGCTGGAGACATGGTCCACGGAGCGCATCGCCCAGGCCATACTCAAGGCCCTGGCGCCGAGCGGGATCAAGGATCCGCTGCTGTCAACGAGGCTTGCTAGAAAGGTCGAAACCAAGCTTGAGGGCGTAGATACGCCGGACCAGGAGTCCGTGCAGGATTTGGTCGAACTGGTGCTGATGGAGTCCCGACTCTACAACGTGGCCAAGCGCTACATCATGTACCGCGAAAAACGCCGCGAACTGCGCAACCAGAAGGCCGCCTTCCTCAACGTCAAGGAAACCATCGACGAATACCTGGACAAGAGCGACTGGCGGGTGGCGGAAAACGCCAACATGACCCATTCGTTCCAGGGCCTCATGCTCCACCTCTCCGGCACCATCCAAGCCCGCTACGCCCTGGAGAAGTATCCCGAGGAGCTGCGCGCGGCCCACGAGCACGGCTATTACCACATCCACGACCTGTCCTTCGGCTTGGCCGGCTATTGCTCCGGCTGGAGCCTGCGCGACCTGCTCCTCGAGGGATTCAACCTCGAAGGACGCTCCTGCGCCGGCCCGGCCAACCACATGGACGCGGCCATGGGCCAGATGGTCAATTTCCTGGGCACCCTGCAAAACGAGTGGGCCGGCGCCCAGGCCTTCAACAACGTGGACACCTATTTGGCGCCCTTCATACGCCATGACGGCCTGAGCTACGATCAGGTCCGCCAGCAAATGCAAAAATTCGTGTTCAACCTGAACACGACTTCGCGCTGGGGCGGGCAGTCGCCGTTCACCAACCTGACCTTCGACCTCAAGCCTCCGACGCACCTGGCCAACGAGGCGGTGATCGTGGGCGGGGAGCTGCAAGACAACACCTACGGCGACTACGAAGAAGAGATGGCCATGATCAACAAGGCCTTCCTCGAAGTCATGCTCGAAGGCGACTATCACGGCCGCATCTTTTCGTTCCCGATTCCCACCTACAATATCACCAAGGATTTTCCCTGGGACACGGAGATCGGCGACCTGCTGCTCAAGCTGACCGCCAAGTACGGCGCCCCATATTTCCAGAACTTCGTCAACTCCGACCTCTCGCCCGAAGACGTGCGCTCCATGTGCTGCCGCCTCCAAATGGACCTGCGCGAACTCAGGAAAAAGGTCGGCGGCCTGTTCGGCGCCGGGGACCTCACCGGCTCCATCGGCGTGGTCACCTTGAACCTTCCCAAACTGGCCTTCCTGTCCCAGAGCGAGGAAGACTTCATCGACCTGATCACCGAATACGCGGAGATGGCCAAGCAGACCCTCGAATACAAGCGCAAGTTGATCAACAGCAATCTGGAGCGCGGCATGTTCCCCTGGACGCGCCGCTATCTCAAAAACGGCTACCGGGCCCACTTCTCCACCATCGGCATCGTCGGCGGCCACGAGGCCTGCCTGAACCTGTTGGGCAAGGGCATCGAGACCGATTCCGGCGTCCGGCTGATGCAACGCGCCTTGAATCATCTGCGCCAGCTCACCGCCCGCTTCCAGGAGGAGACCGGCAACCTGTACAACCTGGAGGCCACTCCGGCCGAAGGAACCAGCTATCGCCTGGCGAAAATCGACAAAGCGCTCTACTCCGAGATCACGACATCGGGAAACGGAACGCCCTACTACACCAATTCCACCTACCTCCCCGTGGGATTGTCCAGCGACGTGCACTTCTGCCTGGAGCACCAGAACAAATTGCAACCCATGTACACGGGCGGCACGGTCTTCCACACCTATCTCGGCGAAGCCGTATCGGACCTCAACGGCCTCAAAAGCTTTATCATCAAGGCCTTCACGGAGACAAAAATCCCCTACCTGTCGATCACGCCGACCTTCTCGATCTGCAAACGCGACGGGTACATCTACGGGGAGCACCACACCTGCCCCACGTGCGGCGATCCGGCCGAGGTCTACACCCGCATCGTGGGCTACTACCGTCCCGTCAGCCAGTGGAACAAGGGGAAACAAGCCGAGTACCACGACCGGATGGTCTACGCCGGCCTTTAAATAGCATTTCTCACAGCCTCCGGATCGAGGGACCTCCTCCCCCTTGGTCCGGGGGCTTTTTTTCGGACATCCAGCCCGTGCGCAATGGCGGCACTTCTCGAGGCCGCTGCAAAAGCGCACGCCCCGGCGGCCCGGCTTGGTCGCGAGGGAAAAAGGCGGGAGGGCGAACTCGAACGAGTTTCGTTCGATAAGGGCTGGGAGAAAAAACGGTCCTTGCGTCGAAGCCGTGTCAGGGCTGTGGCGCAGCGAAGCGGATGTCCCTGTAATCGAAATTCGAAAAGGCGATGGAATCGTTGGCGTCCAGAAACGATCCCATCAGCTGGTAGTACAGATACCTGTAATAAATGTCGCTGCGTAACGCATTTTCGAGGCTTGCAAAAGCGTCCTTGTCTTTTTGTTTGTAGTAGATCTGAGACAAATAGAACTGGACATCCGTTGCTTTCGGCAATTTTTCCATAATGCTCCGCGCCTCGGCGTATCTTCCCAGAAACTGCAATTGCCTCGCCTTGTATACATCCCATGGGAAAGGCCCATCATACGATTTTTCAATACGTTTCATAAATTCATCTTGAACGGCGTAAACATCCTTTAAAGAATTTTTTCCTTTGGAAAGATCGCTATCCAACCGGCATGAATAATAGATAAACGCCTTGTTTTTAAAAAACAATCTGTTTACATTTTTATACGTTTTATATTGTGTTTCCATAAAAGCCTCATAGCTTTGTCCGGCGCATGGAGTGCAGTCAAACTTCAAAAAGTAATGATGCTCTCCGAACGTCGTCTTTCTTCCCTGCCCGGACACCGTAAAGCGAGTGCTATTAAATTTCTGCAAATAGGAAAGCGTTCGATTCGATATCCGCTCTGGCAGCTGCAAAACGGATTTATCCCCACCGACATAGGCCGCCATGTCGTCAAAAGAAGCGATGCTCCCGTTTTTATTTTTGATCTTCATATCGTACATGGGATCAACGATGGACCAGTGGCCGTTCTGTTTGGCCTCAAAAAACGTATGCCCCACAACGTCCGTGCTCCGCATATGCGCTTCCCTATTGAGCAACATGGAGGCGAACACCGCCTGCTCGCTGCAATAGAGATTCCCTGACGTAAACATCAAACTGACATGGTCAAAAAAAGATTTTCCTCCGCTTCCCAATCCGGAAATCCTCGTAAAATTTCCAGGCGTTGCATAAAAGTTGACATGGTCGATCGTCTTTTCCAGCAGAGTCCCCCCAGTATCTTGCCGCAACAAGTAATACTTCGTCAGCACGGGAAGGACCATGTCGTAGACTTCCATGGGAGAAAAATCCTTGAATTCCCCAAGGCCGTACTTGCCGAGTCCGGAACGCCTGTGTGTCGACAGCAGCAAGAGCAAGGCAGCTGCGCAGCAGATGGCCGCCGCGAGCGCAACATATCGAATTTTCATTTTGAAGAACTTCCTGCAGTAAAAAATCTCATTTGCAGTTAGCAAACCGATATGGGGAACGCAAGCTGAAGCGCTCGGCGTGGCGAGAACACAGAGCTTGAAGCAGCTGCAGCGCTGCAAGCTTACGCCGCCTTACGGGACGAAACGTTCGAGACATTTCGCTCCGCAAATGAAATCGACGCCGCCGGCATGCGCCGGCGGCGTCGATTTCATCGAAAAAGGCGGGAGATCGGACGCGGCCAAAAGATCAATAGGCTTCTTCCGAACGCAAATCTTCGTCCGTGATGCGATGGCTGAAGGTCTTATAGACCCAGGCCTGGTAGAGCAGCACGATGGGCACGAAAACCAGCGCCACGCCGAGCATGATTTTCAGGGTCAGCGGGCTTGAGGAGGCGTTGTAGATGGTCAGGCTGGCGCCGGGGTCCAGACTGGACGGGATGATGGCCGGATACAGGCCGATCACGCCGAACATGGTCACGCAAACGATCATCAACGCCGAAGCCCCCCAAGCGGCCCAGCGCCTAGCCGTTCCCATCCAGGAGCGCTGAAACACGAGTCCGGCTACGGCGCCCGCCAGGATCAGGAACAGCGCCGGATTGTTCAAATAGTTGCCGAACAACTGCGTCGCCGCGCTGGTATAGGCCAAAAACAGCACCACCACCACGGCCAGGACCGGCCAAAGCCTCGCGGCCATGCGGTCGGCTCTGCCCTGAAGCGCTCCCCCGGACTTGATCCCCAGCCACAGGCAGCCGTGCACGGCGAACAGCAACACGAACAGCACGCCTCCAAGCAGCCCGTACGGGTTGAGCAGGGAGAAGAAGCCGCCCTGGTTCACGCCTTGCGCGTCCAAAGGCAGACCTTTGAAGATGTTGGCGAAGGCCACACCCAACAGCAAGGCCGGCAGGAAGCCTCCCACAACCTGACAGAAATCCCAGACGGAGCGCCAGGCCGGAGAGTCCACCTTGGAGCGGAACTCGAAGGACACGCCGCGCAGGATCAAGGCGAAGAGCAACAGCAACAGCGCGGAATACAAGCCCGAGAACATCACGGCGTAGGCCGTCGGAAAGGCGGCGAAGGTCACGCCGCCAGCCGCGATCAACCAAACCTCGTTGCCGTCCCAGAACGGCCCGGCCGCGTTGTAAAGCGTGCGTTTCTCGGTTTCGTTCTTGGCCAGAAACGGCATCAGCATGCCCATGCCGAGGTCGAACCCGTCCAGCATGAAATAAACGGCCCAAAGCACGCCCCAAAGTATGAACCAAATGGTTTCGAGCATGGTGTCGGCCTCCTTTGGATTAGGCGCCAGCCGGCTGCGGGCCGCGGCGGGCGTAACGAATCATGAGCCAGAAACCCGCGACGCCGAGCAGAGCGTACAGCAAGGTCAACGCCGCCAGACTGACCCCGACCTGTCCGGACGAGATAGGCGACACAGCGTCGCTGGTGCGCATCAATCCATAGACGATCCAAGGTTGGCGGCCGACCTCGGCCACGATCCAGCCCGTTTGCATGGCGATGTACGGCAGCGGAATAGTCCAGGGAAGAATCTTCAGATACCAGGGGTAATCCTGCAGCCGGCGCCGACGCCACACCCCGAAGGCGGCGATCAAAATGAACAGCGTGCCCAGCCCGACCATGGCCCGGAAGCTCAAGAAGGTCAGCATCACCGGGGGCCGATCCGCTTCGGGGAAGTCGTTCAACCCCTTCACCTCGGCGTTGGGATTGCTATAGGCCAGAATGGAAAGCGCATAGGGGACTGGCAAGGCCTCCACCATATTGCCGGGGCCGGAAACATTGGGCAGCTGCAGCAGATACATGGGCGCGCCCTTCTGCGTCTCCCAGTGGGACTCCATGGCCGCCAGCTTCTCCGGCTGCATGGCCGCGACCTCGTTGCCGTGGACATGCCCCTGGAAGGCGACCAGTACGGCGAAAATCAAGGAGGTTACGACCCCGATGTTGAACGAACGCTGGAAAAACTCACGGTCGGAGTTACGCAGCAGATGCCAGGCCGAAATCCCCATGACGAAAAATCCCCCCAGCAGCATGGCTGCGAAGAGCGTATGAAAAATCTGCTGCCATGCGAAGGAATTGAAGAGTACGGGCCAGAAGCTCTCCAATTCGGCGCGGCCGTTGCGCAACACGAAACCGACAGGGTGCTGCATGAAGCCGTTGGCCAACAGAATCCAGATGGCCGAAAGATTGCCTGCTCCGGCCACCAACCAGATGGCTAGGCAATGCAGCTTGGGAGAAAGACGCTCCCACCCGAAAACCCAAACCGCGACGAAGGTGGACTCCAGAAAAAAGGCCGCCGTGGCTTCGATGGCCAGCAGCGACCCGAAGATGTCCCCCACATATATGGAGTACCGCGACCAGTTGGTCCCGAACTGGAACTCCAAGGTGATGCCGGTGACAACCCCCAAGGCGAAATTGATCAAAAACAGCTTCCCCCAGAACTTGGCCATGCGCTTGTAGGTCTCGTCGCCCGTTTTGACCCATTTGGTCTCCATGATGGCGATGAGCACCGACAAACCCAGCGTCAGGGGCACGAAGAGGAAGTGGAACATGGTGGCCGCCGCGAATTGCAGCCGGGAGAGCAATACAACGTCCATTCCTCGTCTCCTTTGGTTTGCGGCCGAGAGGCCTAATTAAAGAATGATTACTAATGTTAGTCTTCGCAGATCGATTTTGCAATGAATTTTCGAAAGACATGGAAAAAAATTTAAAAAAACCCCGACCGGGGTCGGGGCTTCTCTTACATATGCAACAGCCGAACGCCGTCGGCCGGGCGCCTTTTTATGCGTCGGCCATGCAGCGCGGCTGGCCGGTGCTTTCCAGCACGGCGCGCCAGAAGTTGGAGTCCAAGTCTATTTTCTTGCGCTTCAGGGTGACCAGCTCCAGCGGAATGTGAACATAGCACCCGTTCCATTTGCTCACCACCATGCCCGTTTTTCCGGCCATGCCGGCGTGCACCGCGCTTTGCCCGAGAAATCCGCAGTAGACCCGATCGTTGGAGTTGGCCGGGATGGACCGGATGATGTAGCTGGGGTCGATGAACTTGAGAACCAGCTCGACGCCGTTTTCGTTGAAGATGTTCTTGATTTCGGAGATGACCAAATGGGAAATGTCGCCCAAAACCTTGTTGCCCGAAGCGTCGGTCTGGCCGCTTTGCCGCAGCAGATGCTGGCCGGCGCCCTCGGCCACGACGATGACGGCGTGGCCGCGTTCGACGACTCTCTTGTATACCGACGTGATGAGCCCCTTTTCTCCGTGGAGTTCGAAGTGGTCCTCGGGAACGAGAACGAAGTTGACCTCCTTGAGCGCCAGGGCGGCCTGCGCCGCAATGAAGCCGGACTCTCTCCCCATGAGCTTGACCACGCCGACGCCGTTGGGGGCGCCGATGGCCTCCACGTGGGCGCAGCGAATGGACTCGGTCGCCTTGGCCACGGCGGTGTCAAAGCCGAACGAGGTGGTGACGAAATTGATGTCGTTGTCGATGGTCTTGGGCACGCCGATAACGGAAATCCTGCAACCCCGGGCGTGGATTTCCTCCACAACTCTCGAGGCCGCCCGCATGGTGCCGTCGCCGCCGATCATGAACAGGATGCTGACGTTCATCCGCTCCAGGGCGTCCACGATGTCCTCGGCCGGCTGCGGCCCGCGGGAGGAGCCCAGCACCGTACCGCCGAACTCGTGAATTCTGGACACGGTCCCGGGAGTCAGGTCCATGAGATCGTGCTTGAACTTGGGGATGAAGCCCTCCAGCCCGTAGCGAATCCCGAGGACCGAAGCCACGTGGTAATTGTAGTGCGCGGTCATCACAATGGACTGAATGACGTCGTTGATGCCCGGACAAAGGCCGCCGCACGTCACAATGGCGCATTTGGTCTTGGAGGGATCGAAGTAGAGCTTCTCCCTGGGCCCGGCTTCTTCGAAAAGGATGTCGGGATGGATTCCCGACGTTTTGTGGGAGTTGATGAAAACCTGGACGCCCCCGGCTTCCGGGGTGAACTTTCCGGCGTCCAGGGGATTGTCGACCTTGGCCGGTCCAAGGGCGTCTATGACCGTATCCTGGGGCTTGAGGCTTTCCATTGGCGCATCCTGCGGTTGGACATGGTTGGCGCATCTCCAATCACGCTTCGGAGACGGCGAGTTCGATCACTCCCACCCAAATAGCCCGCCGGACGCGTTTTTGCAAGCGACGCACGGAATTGTCACGCCTTTCAGCACGCTCAGGAATTGAGCTTGATGGCCTCCAACCCGCCCATATACGGCCGCAACGCCTCGGGAATGACCACGGATCCGTCCTTGCGCTGTCCGTTCTCCAGCACCGCCACCAGCGTGCGGCCCACGGCCAACCCGGAGCCGTTGAGCGTGTGGACCAGCGCGGCCTTCTTGGATCCCTTGGGCCGATACCGCGCTCCCATGCGCCGGGCCTGAAAATCGAGCATGTTCGAGCAGGAGGAAATCTCGCGGTATTTGCCCTGGCCGGGAAGCCAAACCTCCAGGTCGTAGGTCTTGGAGGAGCCGAAGCCCAAATCCCCGGTGCACAAGCTCACCACGCGGTACGGCAGCCCGAGCCGCTGGAGAATGGACTCCGCGTTGGCGGTCAAACGCTCCAGCACTTCGAAGGATTCTTCGGGACGGCAGAGATGCACCAGCTCGACCTTGTGGAACTGGTGCTGCCGGATGAGCCCCTTGGTGTCCTTGCCGTGGGAGCCGGCCTCGGACCGGAAGCACGGCGTCAGGGCGCAGTAGGACAGCGGCAGGTCGTCCTCCTCCAGGGTCTCGTCCCGGTGCAGATTGGTCAGCGGAACCTCGGCCGTGGGGATAAGGTAATAGTCCCAGTTCTCCAGCTTGAACAGGTCTTCGGTGAACTTCGGCAACTGGCCCGTTCCGAGCAGGCTCTGGCTGTTGACGATATAGGGAGGAAGCACTTCGGTGTAGCCGTGCTCCTGCGTATGGACGTCCAGCATGAATGCGGACAGGGCCCGGTCCAGCCTGGCGGCCCAGCCGTACAGCACGTTGAATCGGGCGCCGGTCAGTTTGGCGGCCCGTTCGAGGTCCAGTCCGCCCAGGGCGGCGGCGATCTCGAAATGCTCCTTGGGCTCGAAATCGAAGGAAGGCGGCTCGCCCCAAACGCGAACCACGGGGTTGTCGTTTTCGTCGGCGCCCACCGGCGTGGACTCGTGAGGAATGTTGGGGACCCCCATCAACCACTCCTGGGTCTGGGCGTCCACTTCGCGCAGCGATACATCCAGCGCCTTGACGCGCTCGGCGACCTCGGACATGCGGGCCATCCGCCCCGAAACGTCCCCGCCCTCTCGTTTGGCCCTGGCGATCTCGGCGGAAGCCGCATTGCGCTCGGCCTTGAGGGTTTCCGTTTCCACAATCAACTCTCTGCGTTTGGCGTCAAGGTCCAGAAAATCCTGAACGCTCAGGGCCGAGCCCCTCTTCGCCAAAGCCTCTTGCACAAACGCGGTATTTTTTCGTACGAATTTGATGTCGAGCATGGCGCCTTCCTTGGAATGGATGTTCGCAAATGCGGATTCTCCAATAATGTTTTTTCAACCGATTGTCCAAACGGACGGCGAGACGGGAGACACGGCATGGAGCGGATCGTTCACGGGCTCGGCCACCGCCTGATTCTTAAAAACTGGATGCTGGCCACGGCGGAATCCTGCACCGGCGGGCTGGTCGGACATCTTTTGACCACCGTCTCCGGCAGTTCGGAGTGGTACCTCGGAGGCGTCGTCTCCTACTCCAACGAACTGAAACGCCGGCTGCTGGGCGTTTCCGCAGAAGCCCTGGAAGCGCACGGCGCGGTGAGCGAGCCCGTGGTCCGGGCCATGGCCCAGGGCGCCCTCAAGCTCGGCGCGGACGTTTCCCTGGCCATATCCGGCGTGGCCGGGCCCACGGGAGGAACGCCGGAAAAGCCCGTAGGCACGGTTTGGCTGGCCTGGGCCGGCCCCTTCGGGGTCGAGGCCGAAGTCCGGCTGTTCCAAGGCGACAGGCTGGCGATCAAAACGCAGAGCGCGGAGGCGGCCATCCGACGTATGGCCGATCTCTGCTCTTGAAAAAACCTTCATGCGTCTGTTCGTAGCATTGGGCCTGCCCGAGGCCTATCAGAAAAGCCTGGCCGAACTCACCGGCCGGTTATCCAAACGATTGGACTCCAAGATCACCTGGACCAAGCCCGGCGCCTGGCATTTGACTTTGAAATTCCTCGGAGAGACGAAGGCGGACGCCATGGCGCTCACCCAACAAGCGCTTCAAACCGTACGATTCGAGAGCTTCGCCTTGCGCGCCGGAGGCGCGGGATTCTTCCCGGGGTTGCAAAGACCCCGCGTCATCTGGGTTGGCCTGACTCAAGGAGCCCCGGAGTGCGCCGAGCTGTCCCATCTGGTGAACCAAGCGCTTGCGCCCATAGGCTGCACTCCGGAAACGAAAGCCTTCCGGCCGCATCTGACGCTCGGCCGCATACGAAAAGACCGGCGCGATCCATGGAGGGACGCCGCCTCAGAAATTGCGGCGATCCAATGGCCGCAAATCCAAATAGATTCTTTTGCGCTTTACGAAAGCGAACTCTCGCCCCATGGGCCGGCTTACACGCTCTTGCAGCGCATCGCGGCGAGCGATGTGAAATGACCCGAAGCCGCGCCGGCTCCAGGGGAGCCGGCGCAACGGCGCGGAGAACTTAGACGTAGTCGCCGCGATTGAACTTGAACTGCTCCGTAGCGGCCATCACTTCGATCTCGTCGACCATGGACTGGAGTCCGGCGCCGACGCCGACCGAGCTGGTCGCGCTCTTCAACCGCTCCACATCCTCCGTGATGTCCTGCAAGGCGCCGTACGCCTCGCGCAGATCTCCGTTCGAGTCCAGCTGCTCGGCGTATTCTTCCCACTTGGAAAGCACGTCGTCCACATGCGAAGCGATCTTGTCTTCCGTAAGGCCGTCCACAGCCTCCGAGGATTGGACCGCCTCCGCCTGCTCCATGCCCTCGATTTGAAGGAAGGGATCCGCCATGATCCGGGGCGCCGAGCCCTGGCCTTCCATCGCGGGAGTCCCGGTCTTTGCGGCCTCCTCGAACAGATAGTCGCTGAAGGGCTTCTTCGCTTCCGTCTCCTTGGAGGACGCGGCCTGCCCCTGTTGCAGGGTCTCGATGTCCGAATTGGAGAGGATCTTCATAGGAACCACCTCACTCTGGTTTGCCGGGAACCAAGCAAAATGCCTGCCAAATGACAGGCTTCATCTAACATGTTAAAATAACTATCCCCGGCGAAAACAGCGATGGAAAAATTTTCCCAGACGCCTGACAGCCTTCCTCCGGCGTACACGGACAATACGTCGAAAAAAAAACCTTGTCTATTCGAGAAGCCTTGGTGTAGCGTATGAATAATCTGCGCTTTAATCTATGGCTACGCGGACCTTCGCCGCGTGAAAGGAGGAACCAATGCCTGCTATCAAAAAGATTCTGTGCGCCGTTGATTTTTCTGATCAGAGCTCCAAGGTAGCGGATTACGCCAAGACGATGGGGGAGGCCCTCGGAGCGAAAATTTCCGTGCTATACGTGGCGCCGTCTCTCAGCCAGTATGTCGGATTTCACATTCCCGCAAGCACCATTGAAAATTTCGTTGGCGAAATCGTCACAGGCGCAGACTCGACCATGACCGCCTTCATGGACGAAAACTTCCAGGGACTGGAGGCTGAGGGCCGCGTGGTCACCGGCTACGCAGCCGAAGAAATCCTGACCTTCGCCGAAGAAGAAGCAATAGACATGATCGTCATGGGCACGCACGGCCGGCGCGGCATCGACCGCATCCTGTTCGGCTCCGTGGCGGAAAAGGTGGTCAAAACCTCCCGTTGCCCGGTCCTCACCGTTCGGCCCGACTAACGCCTTTACCTGCACCGGCAAAACCTATAAGAAAGACGGCCTCAGGCCGTCTTTCTTTATTTTGATCCCATTGCTGCGCACGTCCCGCCGGATGAACGCCGAGGTCGCGCGCAGCCGTGGCCACCTGGACAGCGACGCTGTTTTCTATCGCAGCGAAAGGGGGCGTCTCATGGAAACTGCGGACAGAATCCGTCCCGCCTTAGGACTCATGGACCCATACAGCCCCGGTTTATCCATCGAGGAAATCAAAGGGCGCTACGGGCTGGCCCAAGTGATCAAGCTGGCCAGCAACGAAAATCCCCTCGGCGTCTCCCCCGTGGTCCAGAAAATCATTTCCGGCTACGCGGCCATGGCCTTTCGCTATCCCCGGCCGGGCAGCCCCGATTTGCGTCGGGCCATCGCGCGGGAGTTTGAAATTCCGGAGGAGCGCATCGTCGTGGGCAACGGCTCCGACGAAATCATCGACCTTATCGTCCGTGCGCTGGCCGTGCCGGGACGCGACCACGTGCTGTCCTACTCCAGCAACTTCAGCATGTACTCCCAGGTCTGCCAGGTCTGCGGCGTGGAGTACCGGCAAGTCCCCCGCCGGGCCGACTTCACCCAACCGCTGGAGGAGCTGGTGCAAGCCTGCGACGAAAATACGGCCGTTGTTTTCGTCACCAGCCCGGACAATCCCACGGGCCTGGCCTCCCAAGGCGAAGAGATAGCGATTTTGCGGGGCATGCTGCCGCCGTCCACGCTGCTGGTCGTGGACGAGGCCTACATCGACTTCGCCTGGCCGATCGAACAGTACACCATGCTGCAATACAAGGAGCAGTTGTCGAACATCGTCGTTGTGCGCACCTTCTCCAAGGCCTACGGCCTGGCCGGCCTGCGCGTCGGTTTCGGAATCATGGACGACTGGCTGGCCGACGTGCTGCTCAAGGCCAAATCCCCATTTTCGGTAAACATCCTGGCGGAAAAAGCAGGAGTGGCCGCCTTGCAGGACCAGGAATTCTATCTGGCCACACTGGATCTGGTGCTCAAGGAGCGCGAAAGGATGTCCAAGGCCCTGGTCAAACTAGGCTGCGAAGTCACGCCGAGCCAAGCCAACTTCATCATGTTCCGGCCTCCGGCGCCCGCCGAAGACGTGTTCGCGAAACTCCTTGCCAAGGGCGTCATCGTCCGGCTCCTGGCGAGCTTCCACCTGCCCGACCACCTTCGGGTCAGCATTGGTCGGCAGGACGAAAACAAGTTGTTTCTCAAGACGTTGGAGGACATTCTGAATGGCTGAGTCCTCGTGCGTGACGCTGGACGGCCCCGCGGGCGTAGGCAAGACCACGTTGGCCAGGCGGCTGGCTCAAAGCCTCCGGATCGCCTATCTGGACACCGGAGCCATGTACCGCGCCGTAGCCCTCGCCCTGGGAGATTCCGCGCCGACGGACGAAGCAGCGCTGGGACGGGCCGTCGCCCGACTGCATTTCACCCTGAAAGGAACAGGGGCGGACTCGATGCTGCTCATGGACGGCCGCCCCCTGGGACCGGAAATCCGCACCGAGGAAACGGCCCGGCTGGCCTCCAACGTGGCCAAAGTCCCGGCCGTGCGCGAAGCCCTCAAGGCGGCGCAGCAGGCGATTGGCCGCGCAACCCCGTTGGCGGCCGAAGGACGCGACATGGGCACGGTGGTGTTTCCCAACGCCCGCCGCAAATTTTTTCTGGACGCCGCCCCGGAGGAGCGCGCACGGCGCCGCCTCCTTCAGCTCCAGGAGATGGGCGCGCCCGCAGACTACGACGCCATCCTGCAAGCTATCCGCGAACGCGACGACCAGGACCGCAACCGGGCGGCGGCGCCCCTCAAACCCGCGGAAGACGCCATCATCATCGACACCACGGACCTGGACGTGGACGGCGTTTTCCAGACGCTTTTGGCTTATCTCCCGGGGGGGGGGGGGGGGGGGGGGGGGGGGGGGGGGGGGGGGGGGGGGGGGGG
>JASGMV010000039.1 GCA_030156255.1 Desulfovibrionales bacterium | reverse complement strand
TTGCAAAAAGTTCCCCTCTCCCCCCGGCTCCAACCTAGGCGAGACTCACGCCCTTATCCAGATAGACGTCCTGGATGGCGTTGAGGAGGGCGACGCCGTCCTTCATGGGCTTTTGGAAGGACTTGCGGCCGGAGATCAGTCCCATGCCGCCGGCGCGTTTGTTGATGACGGCGGTGCGCACGGCCTGGGCCAGGTCGTTGTCGCCGGAGGCGCCGCCGGAATTGATGAGCCCGGCGCGGCCGTTGTAGCAATTCACGACCTGGTAGCGGCACAGGTCGATGGGGTGGTCGGTGGTCAGTTCGGAGTAGACCAGGGGGCTGGTCTTGCCGAAGCCGATGGCGTTGTACCCGCCGTTATTGGTGGGCTGCTTCTGCTTGACGATGTCGGCCTTGATGGTGGTCGCCAGGTGGTTGGCCTGTCCGGTGAGGTCGGCGGAAGTGTGGTAGTCCACACCGTCTTTTTTGAAGCCCGGATTGCGCAGGTAGGCCCAGAGCACCGTGCACATGCCGAGGTCGTGGGCCATTTCAAAGGCCTGCGAGACTTCGATGATCTGGCGGTTGGAGTTCTCGGACCCGAAATAGATGGTGGCGCCCACGGCGACGCAGCCCATGTCCCAGGCCTGCTGGATGGAGGCGAACATGATCTGGTCGAACTTGTTGGGATAGGTCAACAGCTCGTTGTGGTTGATCTTCAGCAGAAAGGGAATCTTGTGCGCGTACTTGCGGGCCACGGACCCGAGCGCGCCGAGGGTGGAGGCCACGGCGTTGCACCCGCCTTCGACGGCGAGCTTCACGATATTCTCGGGGTCGAAATATTCGGGATTGGGCGCAAAGGACGCGCCGGCCGAGTGCTCGATGCCCTGGTCCACGGGCAGGATGGAAACATACCCGGTCCCCGCGAGCCGGCCATGATCGAACATGGCGGCCAAACTGCGCATGACCGGGATACTCCGGTCGGACGGCGCCACGACGCGGTCCAGGAAGTCGGGCCCGGGCAAATGGAGCTTGTCCTTGCCGACGGTTTTACATTGGTGGTCCAAAAGGTAGGCGGCCTCATCGCCGAGAAGGGACGCGATGTCGCTCATGATCCGGCTCCTTGCTGGGAGGTTGGGGGGAAGCAGTTTGCCGTGAGCATAGGGCTTTTTGGGGGAGAAGGTAAGGGGGGGCGGGGAGCTCCTTGTACAAAGCCGCAACATTGCTATTTCGGGCTTTTCAGCTCGATTTTGGGTGTCGTAAACTTCGCCCGAGAGGTGCTCCAAATGTCTGAGCCCGTGCCCTTCTTCGGTCGTCATATCGATTTGGCTCCGAAGGAATACGTCCACCAGCGGATGCGCGAGCGGATGTTCTCCGGGCCGCCCCTATCACGCAACCAACCATGCAGGACTCATCTGCCCCACCCCCCGCCGCCGGGCGTCTCGATTTTCAATCTGTCGCCCGGCTGCAGGCGCACGGTGAACTTGCCGTCCATCTCCTGCTTTTCGCCGTTTCGGATCACCGTGTTCTTTCCGGGCTTGCCGGGTTCGCCGCCCTGCAATCCGTATGGCCCTCGCGTGCGGCGTTCGGACAGAACGCTCGCTTCGGCTTCGCTCAAGAGCGTGATCTCGCGCACCAATCCGTCCCCGCCACGGTATGCTCCCGCCCCGCCCGAGCCGCGGCGCACTTCGTAGCGATTCACCAGGAAGGGATAGGCGTACTCCAGCGCCTCCACCGGCGTGTTCAGCGTGTTGGTCATGTGCGAGTGCACGGCGCTTTCACCGTCGCCGCCGGAAAAAGCGCCCATGCCGCCGGCCAGGGTCTCGTAGTAGGCGAAGGGCCTGCCCGTTCGGGCGTCCACGCCGCCGATGGTCACGTTGTTCATGGTCCCCTGGCTGGCCGCGGGAATGCGCTCCGGCAAGGCCTGGGCGAGCGCGCCGAGCAACACGTCCACGATGCGCTGGGACGTCTCCACGTTGCCGCCGGCCACGGCCGCAGGCGATTTCGCGTCCACCACGGAGCCCGGACGCGTCAGGACCTCGATGGGCCGCATGCAGCCGGCGTTGGTGGGCGCGTCCGCCGGCCCCAGGCAGCGGAAGACGTACAGTACGGCGGACAGCGTAATGGCGCGCACCGCATTGATCGATCCTTCCGCCTGGTCGTCGCTGGCCGTGAAGTCCGCCACGCAACCGTCGCCGCGCACCGTCAGCCGCACCCGCACGCCGATGTCCCGGCGAGACAGCCCGCCGCCGTCCAGAAAATCCTCAAAATCATACGTCCCGTCGGGAATAGCGCGGATCGCGGCGCGCATCATGGCCTCGGCGTGGTCCATGAGACCATGGGCGTAGCGCAACAGCGTCTGCGGACCGTGCGCTTCGGCCAACTCCTGAAGCCGGCGAACACCGGTGCGGGCGGCCATGAACTGGGCCGAGAAATCCCCTTCTCGCTCGGCCGGGGTGCGCACGTTGGCCAGAATGAGCCGCATCAAGCCCGGATCAACCTCCCCCCGCCGCACGATCTTCACCGGCGGAATGATGATCCCTTCCTGGTACAGGCTGGCGGACAGCGGCGGCATGGATCCTGGCGTCATGCCGCCTATGTCGGCGTGGTGCGCCCGGTTGGCCGTATAGAACGCCGGGCCGTCGAAGCCTTTGCAGAACACGGGCGCCGCGACGGTCACGTCCGGCAGGTGCGTGCCGCCTCGGAAAGGATCGTTGAGCAGCGCCATGTCCCCGTCCTCCATGTCCAGGCCGGCCACGGCTTCGGCCACGGACAGGGGCATGGAGCCCAAATGCACCGGAATGTGCGCGGCCTGGGCGACCATGTTCGCCTCGGGATCGAACACGGCGCAGGACAGGTCGCGGCGCTCCTTGATGTTGGGCGAAAAGGCGGTGCGGGTCAGGGCCACGCCCATTTCCTCGGCGATGGAGGAAAAGCGATTCTTGAAAACCTGCAGCAGAATGGGGCTCAAGGCGGCGTCTTTGATCATGAGGAAATCTCCAATACCAGGTTGCCGTAGGCGTCCACCGAGCCGGACACATCCGGCGGCAGGACGATGGTGGACGTGTACTCCACGATGACGGCCGGCCCCTGAAGCCTATCGCCGTAGCGAAGTTTCGAGCGGTCCAACAGGCGCGCGGACACGGTCCGCCCGTCGAACACGGCCGGGTTCTCGCCCAGAACGGCGGCGGGGTCCATGGCGCCGGACTTTTCCTCGGCCGGCGCAAGCTCCGGCCGAACCGGCGTCCCTCTGGCCCGCAGCCTCAAATTCACGATCTCCACTTCCGCCTGCTGCCGATATCCGTAGGCCCGTTCGTGCAAAGCCTCGAAGGCCTCGCCGGGATCGTCGCCCGCGGGCGTGACGATCTCGAAGGATTGGCCCCGGTAGCGCATGTCCGCAAAACGCTCCAAGGACACCTGGTCCTCGGAGAAGCCCTCCCCGGCCATCTCCGAAACGGCTTGCCGCTCCATCTCGGAGAACATGGCGTCCAGCGCCGTTCGGTCCAGGCCGAAAGCCCGGAGCATGACCGTGCGGGAAAAATCCTTGATCACATCGGCCAGAACCATGCCCATGGCCGAAAGAATGCCCGGGTCGCGCGGGATGAGCACCCGCGGAATGGACAGCAATTTCGCCAGGGAGCAGCAATGCAGACCGCCCGCGCCGCCGAAGGAAACCATGGTGAACTCGCGGGGATCGAAGCCTCGCTCCACGGAAATGACGCGGATGGCCCGCTCCATGTTGGCGTCGGCCACGGCCAGCACCCCCTCGGCCAAATCCAGCGGGGAAAGCCCGGTTTGTTCGGCCAGGGCGGACAACGCCTTCTCCAGCCTCGCTTCGTCCAGGCGCATGTCTCCGCCAAGAAAATGGCGCGCCGCCAACCGGCCCAGGGCGAGGTTGGCGTCCGTGACCGTGACGCGCTCGCCTTTGCCGTAACACACGGGGCCGGGGTCCGCTCCCGCGGACTCGGGGCCGACCTTGAGGGCGCCGCCGGCGTCCAGGTCGGCGATGGACCCGCCGCCCGCACCCACGGTGTGGATGTCGATCATGGGCGCCTTGACCGGATAGCCCTCGATGGACGACTCAAGCGTCAAGGGAGGCTCCCCGTCGACCAGGCAAACGTCCGTGGAGGTGCCGCCCATGTCGAAGCTGATGATGCGTTCGAATCCCGCGGCCTTGGCGATTTCCATGGCCCCCACCACACCCCCGGCCGGGCCGGACAGAATGGTCCGCACGGACTCGGCCCGGGCCGTCTCCGCCGAGATGGCGCCCCCGTTGGACTGCATGATGCGCAGCGGATCGCCGGAAAGCCCGGCCTGGATGTTCTGGATGTAACGGTCCATGCGCGGGGACACGTAGGCGTTGACGGCCGTGGTGGAGGCCCGCTCGAACTCCCGGAACTCCGCCAGGATTTCGTGGGACAAAGACACCGGTACGCCCAGGCCGCTCAAAGCGTCGCGCACGGCCCGCTCGTGGGAAGGGTCCAGAAAGGAAAAAAGCATGCACACGGCCACGGACTCCACGCCTTGCGCCCGAATCTTTTCGACGACTTTCCCGAGTCCGACCTTATCCAAGGGCTCGATCTCGCGGCCCGCGGCGTCGATGCGCCCGGCGACGCCGAACCGCAACGCCGCAGGAACGATGGGCGCCGGTTTGCGGTGCCGGAGGTTGTACAGCTCCAGCCGGTTCTGCCGGCCGATCTCCAGTACGTCTTCGAAGCCTTCGTTGGAGATGAGCGCCGTGCGCACGCCCTTGCGCTCCAGAATGGCGTTGGTGGCCACGGTGGAGCCGTGAACCACCTGGCGGCCGAGGCTCCGAGAGGCGCCGGTCATCTCCCGAATGCGCGCCAGCCCCTCCAGCACGGCCCGGGACGGGTCGTCCGGAGTGGACAACAGCTTCAGCACGCGCCAGCCGCGGACGGTCTTGTAGATGAAATCCGTAAACGTCCCGCCCGTGTCCACGCCGATAACGAGCATGTAAGCTCCTTGGTTGCAGGAAGAGAACCCCGAACCCAAGTTCGCCGGGAAGGCCTTTTTGCCAGGAAGACGCCGGGGTTGTCCATGCCGCCCGGCGCTTCGACGCTTCGCGCGGCGAGCAACCGCCGCATCGGACGAAAGCACCATTGACAGCGCAAAAAAATGAACGGAAAATTATTTCGTTCGAGGAAAGGCAACGGCAAGGATTCAAGCATGGCCTGCGAGGAAAACGTTTTCGTCTACGGCACGCTGCGGCGGGGCGCCTCCAATCACGAGTTGATCCGCCGGTCGCCGTGTTCGGGGCTCGGCCGGACCGTCGAGCCGTACGCCCTGTACGTCGGACGCTATCCATACGCGGTGCGGCGGGAGCGAACGATTCGAATCCGCGGCGAAGTCTACCGGGTGGACGTCGAAACCATGGCCCGTCTGGACGAGCTGGAGCAGCACCCCGAGGTGTACCGCCGCGAACGGGTGGATATCGAGCTGGACGGCGGGGAAATTTTGCAGGCTTGGCTCTACTTCTATCCCGCTCCCGAGGGAGAGCCCCTTCCCAGCGGAGACTACGCGGACTGGCCGGGCGCCGGCGTCATTTGAGGGCGCCCACCGCGATTTCCTGGGTTTCCTTCTCCCAGTAGAAGCGGCAGGCCTTGGCCGGGGATTTCAGCTTCACGGTGCGCCCGCCGATTTTGATGACGGTCCCGGGCCAGGCCACCCTGCGGACCACGATGCGCACGCTGCCCAACTGTTGCAGGTAGTGTTGCTCCTGGACGGCCATCGCCTCGTCGATCTCCTTGATCCGATGCTGGGCGCGGATGCGCACCTTGAGCAGTTCGGCTACGGCCTTTCGCTTGCACTCCGGGGTCCTGAGCAGGCAAGTCTTGGGATCCTCCACGCCCACGGCGCCGTTGATCTTCTCCACCTGCTCGTTCATATGCTTTCGCTCTTCAAGCAATTCCTTGTTCTCGTCGCCCGCCACGCTGACAACGATCGTCGTGGCCACGCCCAGCTCGGAGCCTATTTCATTGGTGTCCAGGCCTTGCGCGCAAACGATCCTGCCGCCCTGAATGATGCCCTTGCCTTTGGAGTTGACGACCCGCCCTTTTGTCTTGATGTCGCAGTTGGAGATATTGTGGGCGATGACGACGTCCCCGCCGGCTTCGATGTTGGCGTTGGTGGCGAACTGGCAGATGACCGAACCGCCCGCCTTGACCAAGCCTCCGTCCGGCATGAGGATTCCGCCGCGGACCTCCACGTCCTTGCCCGCCGTGACATAGGCGCTTTCGATGACGTCGCCCACGATGACATGCGCCGGGGCGTCGATGGTGAATCCGGCCAGCACGGCGCCGCTGATCTTCACGGACCCACGCTCCAACGCGATGTTTCCGGTGGAGAAGTCCACGTCGCCGGAAACCGCCAAGCATTCGGTCACCGCCAGCACGCCGCCTCGCTGCGACAGGATGCCGGCCGCGTTGGATCGAAAGAGCTTGCCGTCCTCCAAAGCCTCGACGTTTTCTCCGGCCGCCGCCTTGAGGGGCTGGCCCCGCTTGGCCGGGATGGGCTTGCCGAATACATCCGTGCCGGGCAGGCCCATGGTGGGGGGATGCAGCCTGGCGATATCCACTCCCGCCCCCACCGACGGATACACGCCCCTGTCATGATGATCCACCCGCCCGTCGTCTTTCACCGCCGCCTTGCCGCTGCGGCCTTCGACCAGCAGCTCCAGCCAGCCGTCCTTGCCGTCCTGGGGCCGGATGCCCTTGGCGGCCAAAATGCCGAGCTGGGGTTTCTTGGACTTTTGCGCCCTGTTCACGGCCGAGCTAAGGGTGTTCTTCTGCGCCGGCGCCGCGATGTTTCGCCGGCTGAGCTCCTGAAGAAAAACGTCAAGTTGAATGGGCCGCCCCATGTGGTCCACGGGGAACACGTCCGCCAGCACTTCAATGTGGTCGTTGGAGATGTTGAGCAGCGGTTCGACCCAGACATCCTCGTCCACGACGTGCGCCTTCCCGTACGCCTCGGAGACGATGACGCCCCTACGGACGTCCAGGCGGCAGTTTGATTCGCTGGACACTTCAAGATCTTTCGACTTTCCTGGAGCCTTGGGAGGGATTTCACGGCCGTCGACGCCACGGCCGGCTGCGCCGAAATGCGGAGCGGTGCGTTTGGCGAAATGGGAGTTGGGGATGACCGGGTTATTCAGGTCGCCAATAGGCTCAACCGCTGCAGGCGAGGGCTCTTCCGGCGGACGCCCCCGGACCAGAACGATCTTCGATGGATCCTCTTCCTCGGCAAGGCGTTTCGCCAGACGCTCCAGCGAGGCGAAATCGGGCTTAACGACCACTCCGGCCTTGCGCAAGGCGGCTTCGATGTCGGCGGCTTCGACGCTCCTGCCGCCTTCCGCCGGCGGACGATATTCCTGAACGCGGGCCTCCAGCCCATCGGTCGATATGGACACGGAAACGAAGGCGTCGGCTTCCGTGCGCGGCGCGCGCCCCGGCGCGGGGGTTCGAACGCCCCCCTCCCGAAGCCGATTACGATCAATACCGCTGGACGACGCCTCGGAGGCAGTTGCAGCGATGCTCCTCTTTTGGCTCTCTCCTGGGATGGACATAACGCCGCCACGGTCCACAGGGTTGCAAAAGGCGAAAGCACAGTCCTTCCTGCGCCCAGATTTCCTAGCCTCAATGGATTGTTATATGATTCTTACGGCATCTGTCACGGAAAATCAATAATTAATGCCGAAACTTCACCACCATCTTTCAGGTTGGGCTCCAAAGCCTTCACGCATCCTCGCCACTCTGCGCAGAGGAGATGTAACGCACCCAAACCTCGCCGGTTCTTGTATAGAAAACGACTTTTCTTCCCTTGCCGCCCTGCACGTCTTCATTGATGATACGCATGGACCTTGATGCAATGGCCAACCTCGCAGCCTCCACGTTTTTCCTGCCAATATCCAAATCTTCCTGGACCGCATATTTTTCTTTCGCCTGTAGCGTATTCCCTCCTCCAAAAAGTTTAACCTCCAAATCCGTTGGAGGAATTCCCAAACGTTTAAACCGTTCGAGAATATTCGTTACAGCAAGATTTACATAATTACACTCCTGCCTAATGTTCTTTGCCAAGGAACTGTCTGGCAGCATGGAGTGAAACATTCCGGAGGCTCCTGTTTCTCTATGATAGAACGTTAGAGAAACGCAACTGCCAAGCACTGTGCTGACAAGAACATTTTTTCGTGTAAAAATGCATTCGCCAATTTTGAGATGTTCAATCCTTTCTCCCAACCGCATCAGCTCATCAGGTCCTGTAAACTCTGGTCCTATGGCATATTTATTTGCAGTACACGACACTTTATTCTTCATATTCTCTTCCCGGCCGACGACTATAAAACGGCATCCTGCCGCGCGCCGTGCGATGGCGCAATGATAACTTCAACACGGCGACACTCCAATCTAATTTCATAGGGCCTACACCTTTCACCATGCGAAAGCCTGTGCTATGTTGCATCGCGGAGGGTCGTTCCGGACCTCTTGATCCGGAAGGCAAACGTCAGGAGGACTCCTAATGAAAAATCTCAAACTGAAAATCAAGCTCGTCGGGGGCTTTTTAGTGGTGGCGGCCATCACCGTGGCGGTCGGCTTCGTTGGCTGGTTCGGCGTCAACACGCTCTCGAACAACCTCAACGAAATCAGCGCGGAGCGGCTACCTGGCGTCAAAAACCTGCTGACGATCGAAAAAAACGCCCAAGCCATCAGGGTCGCCCAGCGCACGCTTCTGATTCCAACGTTGGACCGGGAGTCCAGGGATCGCCAGTATGAAAACATCGCCAAAGTCCGGAAGGATTATCTCACGGCGTGGAGAGGGTTCGAGGCGCTGCCACGGACTCCCGAAGAAAACAAATTGTGGGAAGCATTCGTCCCCGCCTGGAATGCATGGGAAAAGGAAAATGACGCGTTTCTGGAAAAGGCTCGAACCCTGGATAAAACCGGTATCACCAACCCCACCGAGTTGAGGAAGAACCTGGAAATTTTCCGCGGCGACCACTACAAAGCCGAAGCCCAAACCTGCAACTACATCCAGGCCGACGTCGATTTCCCCGGCGGCGCGGACCCCACGGCCTGCAATTTCGGGAAGTGGCTGGGAACTGTCCAGATCAACAATCCCGAGGTCGCCCAAATTATATCGGAAGTCCGCAAGCCCCACGCAGCCTTCCACGGCTTCATCAAAGAAATCAAAGAGCGCCTGGCCGCAGGCGACAAGGCAGGGGCCCAGCGCATCTACCAGCAGGACCTGCTGCCGGTCACCGAAAAAGTCTTCGGATATCTACGCCAGCTGCGGGAACTGGCCGGCAACGCCGAAGAGCTTTACGAGGAAATGAACCACATAGCCCTCGTGGTGGCGCTCAAGCAACAACGCCTCGCTCTCGATTTGCTGGAGCAGGTCGTCCATCTCAACGAGGGCATGGCGAATGAAGCCGCAGCAGCGGCGAACAGCGCAGCCTCTTCCGCCAAAATCGCTACTGTCGCCGGCATGGCCATAGGGGCCGCGTTGGCCATACTGCTCGGCTACGCCCTCGCCGTCAGCATCACCAAGCCGGTGCTCAAAGGCGTTCTGCTGGCTCAGCAAATGTCCGAAGGAGACCTGACGAAAACCGTGGACGTCCACCAAAAGGACGAAATCGGGATGCTCGCCGACGCGCTACGGGAAATGATATCCCGAATTTCAACCGTGGTGGGGGAGGTGCAGTCCGCCACGGAAAACGTCGCTTCCGGCTCCGAAGAACTTTCGGCCTCCGCCGAATCCCTTTCCCAAGGCGCCACGGAGCAGGCGGCCTCTCTGGAGGAAGTTTCGTCCTCCATGGAGGAAATGGCCTCCAACATTCGACAGAACGCCGATAACGCCCGCGAAACGGAGCAAATCGCCTCCAAGGCGGCTGAGGACGCCAAAGAAGGAGGACAAGCCGTCATCCAAACCGTTTCGGCCATGAAGCAGATCGCCGAAAAAATCTCCATTATCGAAGAGATCGCCCGGCAAACCAACCTGCTCGCCCTCAACGCGGCCATTGAAGCGGCTCGGGCCGGGGAGCACGGCAAAGGCTTCGCCGTCGTGGCGGCCGAAGTCCGCAAACTCGCCGAACGCAGCGGCGCCGCCGCCGGCGAGATCAGCGAGTTGTCGGCTTCCAGCGTAGAGGTGGCGGAACGGGCCGGCGGCATGCTCCAGAAAATCGTCCCGGACATCCAGCGCACGGCCGAACTCGTCCAGGAAATCGCCGCAGCTTCGGCCGAACAGAACTCCGGGACCGAACAAATCAACAAGGCCTTGCAGCAGCTCGACCACGTGGTGCAGCAAAATGCGTCGGCGGCCGAAGAAATGGCGTCCACCTCGGAAGAACTGTCGTCTCAGGCGCAGGAGCTTCAAGCCGCCATGAGCTTCTTCCAGCTTAAGGACTCGACGTCCGGCGGCCGGAAAACGCGGTCGTCGGCCCAAAGACCGGCGCAATCCCGGCAAAGCCAAAGGGCGCTCCCGCAGGCGGGAGGGATCGGACTGGACATGAGCGACGACGACGCCGATTCCGATTTCGAACGATTTTGAGACTCGAACGCCAGGACGTGTTCGCGCCCGAAGCGCGAGCCTGGATTCATCGCATGAAAGATTGAACAGCGCAGCGCCGGTCGATTCAGCTCTCGCCCCGGCGTTGCGCCTGGCCGGCCGCGGCCTCCATATCCAGAGCGTCGGCCACGCGCTCCCCGCTGTACACGCGCAGCAAATTGATCGTCTTGTGCGCGTTGGAAAACTGCGTGCGCGCCAATTCGAGATTCACCCGGCCCATCCGACGACGCGTCTCACCGTCCGCCAGGAGCCTCCCCATGTGTTCGGCCACGCAGTCCGCGTCCTCGACGTCGCAAAGAAATCCGTTGACGCCGTCCCGGATCAGCTCCGCAGCGCCTCCGGCCCGGGTGGACACGGCGGGCAGCCCCATGGCGAACGCTTCGAGCATGGTGTTGGGCATGCTCTCCTGCCTGGAGGTCAGCACGTAGAGGTCCGCGTCCCGCAGGCTCTGCACGACGTCGCCGTGCTCCACGTGCCCCGGAGACTCCACGCGCTGCAAAACGTCCGGCGGGACATCCGATTCGAACTGACGCAGCAGCTCGATGCCCAAAGCCCTGAAGCGCGCCGTACTCGCAGGATGGGCCTCAAAATAACGCTGCACCGCCCGCAAAAACACATCGAACCCCTTCACCGCGGCCATGTTGCCGACATAGAGAGCCGTGGGGCGTTCGGCCTCCTCCACATCCGCCGGCAGCGCCTCGCGTATCTCTCCGACGTAGGAGTTGTACACCACGTTCACGCGGCGCCTGGGCGCGAGCCAGCGGGCCAGCACCTCCCGGCAGGCGAAGGAGTTGACGATGGCGCCGTCGGCGATCCGGACAAAAAGAAAATAGAGAGGATTGGGTTTGTAGACCACGCCTCTGTTGATGAACAATTTGAAACGCGGACCGGACAGGAAGCTCCACAGCCTGGCGTACAACGCCGCCCGCTGGGCGCGGCTGTGGAAGGTGTGCGCCACATCCACACGCTGTTTCCTTATAAGCTTTCGAAAGAAACGGGCCGTAGCCAGGGCGTTTTTAAAGCCGTCCCAGCCCACGTACTCGACGCCGGAATCCTCCAGCGCGGTTTTCAAGCCCGAGTCCGACGGCGCGCACACCACAACCCGCAACCCCGCCTCCGCCATACCCAAAGCGTTGTTGACCATCTGCCGAGAGCCCCCGGTCAGGCGGTTCGCATTGGTGGTGTATAAAATCGTTTTGATTTCAGGCTTCTTGCGATAGCGCTTGAAAATGACGCGGGATTTCCAGCCGGAGAGGTAAATCTTGAGCCGGGAAACCAACCAGGAAGCCGGCTGGCCGGGCGCAACCCCGATGCGGTTCAGGCGGAACGGATCGACGCCCGGGCCGTTGAAGCCTCGCTCCAGGGTGAAGGCCCCGGCGAATCCCGCGCCCCGCAGCTCGGCCTCGGACACCTCGTCGTAATGGCCCCAGGGCCAACAGAACAACTGGCGCTCAAGCCCGTTGATGTCGCGGATGCGCGCCATGCAGCGGTTGAAGTCGTCCCGGCAAAACCGGGCCCGTTCTTCGGTCGAGCGTTTGACGATGCGCATGCGGTCCGCTTCGAAGAGCGGCCAATAGCCGTCGTAAACATAGGCGCTGCCCGTCTCGAATTCCGGCAGCGCCTCGTCTCGGGGACGCCCGTAGATTCCGGCCAGGCTCCAGTGGCTGTGAAACCCCCAGTTGTGCCGGTAGCGCATATCCCGAAAACAGCCGGCGTGCCTCGCGGAATGCGCGTAGACCTCATGGCCGCGCTCGAGCATGGCGCGCGCCTCGGCCTCATTGAGGAATTGGGAATTATCCCCCCGCTCCAGAAAATCCATGAACCCTTCCCGCTGCGGCTTGAGCTCCGTTGCGGCTTCGATCCCGCGGACCGGGCCCTGGCCGATCAAATCCGAGACCAGGAAAAACACGCCGTTCATGGATCGCCGCTCCAGCAGCGGAACCGCGTACAGCCAGTTGCTCAAATGGCCGTCGTCAAAGGTGATCACGATCTCCCGGCCCGAGGGTTCGCGGCGCCCCGACACGGTATCGAACAGCGCCTGGGCGGAAATGGTCTTGAACCCGAGCCGTTCAACGGCGTCCAGGTGCTCGCCCAAACGCTGCGCGGAGTAGTAATCCGCCTCATGGGTGGCGTGGTAGCAAAGGACGGGGATGCTTGGTCCGAAAAACGATGTGAGGGACATGTGCGTCTTATGTTTGTTGTTCATGCGCCATCTTTTCCAGCGCTTCGAATTCCCGGACAAGTTGCGCCTCGTCGATGTCCCGCAGCAGGCCCCGCTCCGGAGGGTAGACCAGCCGGCAGGCGGTTGCGAACGGGCGCCACACTTTGTCCTTATAATGAAAATCGTCGTACAGGCCGAGCACCGGGACTTTGTGGGCGGCCGCGAGGTGCGCCACCGAAGTGTCCGGCGTCAGCGCGGCGCGAGCGCCCCGCAACAGCTCCGAACACTCGTAGAGCGTCGTGGGGAAAGCCAGACAGCGGCCTCGCAGCTCCGGGCCGGCGGCTTCGCACACGCTTTCAAGCCTTGCGGCCTGGTCCGCCGGGCCTGTGACCACCGCGGCCAGACCGGGACGGGAGGGCAACACGCCCTGCAGCACCTTCCCCCACTTGGCTTCGGGATACTCCCTGCGCGGATCGCCCGCCGCAACGTTGACCACGACATACCGCCCGACGCCGGCCTCCTGCAACACCGCCTGCACCCTGCCCGCGGCTTCGGGCTCCCGGGCCACGGAAGGGTCCGGGTACTGAAATCCCTTCGGCAGAATGAAGGTATTGCCGAGAATCTCCTGCATTTCCAACACGGCGTGGCGTTGCTTGACGTTCTCGGACGAAACCACTTGGTCGAACGCCCGGTGCGGCGAACACCCCTTGGCGTAGCCGGATCGCAACGCCCCGCGCGCAATCAGGTTGACCAGAAAAGGGTTCGAATCCTTTCGATTGTCGTGAACCAGGTCCAGCACCGCATCGAAGGGGATGGAGCGCAACTTCGCAAGCGTCGAGAGATTTCGCGCCCGCCGCCATACGCCCCGCGCCTTTTTCGTATACAGGCGGTGGACGCGGTCGATGCACGGCTGGCGCGACAAAAAGTCGCTGTTGATCTGCGAACCGAGCACGTGCAGTTCAATGTTCGGATTGAGCTCCTTGATTGCGAGAAAAACGCTGGTGGACAGGATGGCGTCTCCGAGTCGATCGTTGCGAAGCGCCAGCACCCGCGTCACGGACAGAGGGTCGAGTCTTCGTGGACGAGGCGTCGCATAACAGATTGAAAAAATGCGATTCATAAGTTTGCGCACAGATTCTCTTCACAGGCTTAAAGTGTTTTGCCGGAGTCCAAGGCCTTCTCCTTGTAAACCTCGCGGAGAATGTCAAGATATTCGGCGAAGGTCCACCGGATGTCCGGAACCGCGTCCGCCTGGTTCCGGGCCGGAATTCCCGCGCAGCGGACCAGACCTTGTCCCCGGTGGAGGCGTAGGCCCGAAGGGACTTGACCAAGTAGTCCAGATGCACGCCGCCGCAACGGAACACGTCGCAGCCCGGAACCGTGGCGAAGGCCATGGACACGAAACCGGCCGGCAGTTGTTCGACGGCGGCCGAGGCGCTGCGCCAAAACGTCCAGGCCTTGATCGACCGGGCTCCCCGCCGCACGGGCAGCCGGACCACGTCCGGATCGGATTCGCCGCTCTTGTCGAAGCCGCAATACAGCCGGACGGGAACACCGCATTCCTTCAAATAATGAAAAAATTGCCGGCAGATGTTTTCCACTCCGCCATACGCCGAGTAGGTGCGGACAAAAAGCGCGACGCGAAAACTCATGGGAGGGACCGCCCCAACCGGGCCGCTGCGAAGGCCTCGACGTCGTTCCAGTTTCGGCCTGCCTGGGACGCGAACAGAACCAGGGAGTTTTCGCGGTCGAGAGGAGCCCATTTGGCGAAATTGTCCGGATCGTCGCGATACATCACGATCTTCGGGCGCTCCCAGACCTCGGCCAGATGGGCGGGGCCCGAGTCGTTGCCGACGAAAAGCCCGGCCCGTTTGATCACGGAGGAAACCAGAGAAAGCCTTTCCCCGAAGAGAGGAATGCAGGCCGGCTCTTGGGGCAAGGCCGGCAGAACGGCGTCCTTTTCTCCGGCCGCGCCCAGGACCAGAACCGGCAGGCGCGTCGCCTCAACGAGCCGGCGCATGGCCTCGGACTGCCACCGCAAGGCCCACTCGGCGCCGTGCGTCGTTTCGCCGGAGGGATGGAAGATCAGATAGCGGCCCTCGGCGAGTCCCCGGGCGTTCAGCCACGCCCGCGCCGCCTCGCCGGCAGAAGCCTGCTCCCGCAGCCGGGGCGGACCGAGGCGCACGTCCCGGCCCAAAGCCTGGGAGAGCAGCAAGCGCAGGGCCTCGTGCACGTGCAGATCGCTGCGCTTGGCGGCCGTGTGCGTCAAAAACTGAAACGATCCTTTGAGTTTCGTCCCCACCCGGTTCGGAATGCGGGCCGAAAAGGCCAAAAGCTCGTTGCGCACGCCGGTGCGCAGGTGCAGGGAAAAGTCGTAGCGTTGACGGCGAAACTCGCGGACCAGATCCCACTGCCGCCGCAGAGAGTCGCTTTCGCGTTCGAAAACGTACAAACGCCGAATGCGTTCGTCGCCCTCCAGCAGCTCCAGGCCCAGATGGTCCACCACCATATCCAGGCGAACGCCCGGGATGCGCTCGCGCAAGACGTCGAGCGCAGGCAAGGCCATCAAGGTGTTGCCGATCTTTCCGTTGCGGAAGATCAGGCCTGCGGGGGCTGGAGAATGGATCGCCAGGGGTTGCACGGGCGGCAGGATACGGTGTTTGCCTTCGAAGGGGAAGGGGCCCGCCGATCGGTCCCGTTCGACCAGTCTTGACAGCCGCTTCCGGGGTGGTTAGCACGAATAAAATCGCCGGGAAGGTCCGCCATGTCGCTGAGTCCACGGGAATCTGACGTTCTCTCCACCATCGTGGAGGAATATATCGCCACGGCTTGTCCGGTAGGCTCGCGAACCGTCGCCCGGAAATGTCCGTTGAGACTCTCCGCGGCCACCATGCGCAACACCATGGCCGACCTCAAGGAAAAAGGGTTTCTGGAGCAGCCGCACACCTCGGCCGGCGCCCTGCCCACCCCCCTGGCTTTCCGCTTCTACGTGGACGCCCTGCTCACGTTCCGGCCTCCCGACGAGCACGACCAGCGCCTCATCGAGGCCCAGCTCGGCGACGCCGGCGACGCCATCAACGACGTTCTGCGCCGCGCCTCCAAGCTGGTCTCCTCTCTGTCCAGCAGTCTGGCCGTGGTGGCCGCCCCGGCCGGAGACAACGTCCGGTTGCGCCGCGTGGAATTCGTGCTCATCGCCCCCCGGCGGGTCATGGCCGTGCTGGTGCTCCAAGGGGGCGTCATCCACGAACGGCTCGTGACCGTCGACGACGACATGGATTCCTGGGAGCTTGTCCGCTACAGCAACTATCTCAACGAACTGCTGGCGAACCTGACCATGCGCGAGGCGCTGGGCAAAATCCTCAAGGAGCTCAAAGACGCGAGCCACGGGCTGTCCTCCCTGACCCGGCGCGCCTTGAGCCTGGCCCAGGAGTTGATGGAGTCCGACCCGTCGCCCGAAATCTTCATCGACGGCGCGTCGCGCATCTTTCAGCAGCCGGAATTCTCCGACGTCCAGGCCATGCGGCATCTGCTGTCTTTTCTCGAAGAGCGCTCCCGGCTGCTGGACCTGCTGAGCGAAGCCATGAGCCAGAAAGGCGTTCACGTCACCCTGGGCATGGAGTCCGAGATGGCCAAACTCGACTTCGGTTTGATCACATCCTCCTACCGCATCAGTGGGCTCCCCGCCGGCTTGATCGCCGTGTTCGGACCGCTGCGCATGGACTACGCCAAAGTGGTCCCGGTGGTTGACTATACGGCGCGAGTGGTTACAGGACTGTTGATGCAGCGCCTCTAAGACGGCCGTCCGCCCCATCGAGGCGGCCCATTCCATTGCATATAAGCTATACACGTAAGGAGCGCCTACGCGATGCCTGAGAATGATAAAGAGAACGAATACCGCGTCCCCTTGACCGAAGAACAGGACCAGGGCGACACCGTGACCTTGAGCTGCACGGCAAAAACGTCGGAGGACCAGGAGTCCCGGGGCGACGTAAGCATTTCCGAAGAGGAATTGAAGTCGCTGTGCGAGCAACACGTCTGCCCCAAATGCGAGGTGAAGCAGGAAGCCGACGACATCCGGCTGCGCACGATGGCCGAGGCGGAAAACATCAAGCGGCGCCTCACCCGGGAAATGGAGGAGTTCCGCAAGTTCGCCTCCGAGGCGGTGCTGGCCGACCTGCTGCCCGTGCTGGACAACCTCGATCTGGCCTTGGCCCACGGCAAAAGCATGGAAGCCTGCAAGGACTTCGTCACCGGCGTGGAGATGACGCGCAAGATTTTCCTGGACACCCTCAAACACCACGGCCTGGAGGCCGCCGGAGCGCCGGGGGACGCCTTCGACCCCAATTTCCACGAAGCCATCGGCGCAGCCCAGAATCCGGATTTGCCCGAAGACACGGTGGCCCAGGTGCTGCAGAACGGCTACATCCTGAAAGGCCGGCTGTTGCGTCCGGCCAAGGTCATGGTCAACAAATTCAGCTAAAAACGAGGCCGCCCTCTTTACAAAGCTGCATACGGCTTTAGTTGTCTGGCACGACAACGAGAGATTTTCGCCAAGCGAGGAGGTAGACATACATGGGTAAAATCATCGGAATCGACCTGGGAACCACCAACTCCTGCGTCTACGTCATGGAGGGCAAGGACCCGAAGTGCGTCACCAACCCTGAGGGTGGCCGCACGACCCCGTCCATCGTGGCGTTCACGGACAAGGAGCGGCTGGTCGGCGAAATCGCCAAACGCCAGGCCATCACCAACCCCCAGAAGACCGTTTTTGCGGTCAAGCGGCTCATGGGCCGCAGGGCCGACGCGGACGAGGTCAAGAACTGGTCCAAGCACAGCCCGTACAAAATTTCGGCCTCGGCCAACGGCGACGCCGGTGTGGAGATCGACGGCAAGGTGTACAGCGCTCCGGAAGTCTCGGCCATGATCCTGCAAAAGCTCAAAAAGGACGCCGAGACCTATCTGGGCGAGACCGTCAGCGAAGCGGTCATCACCGTGCCCGCGTACTTCAACGACTCCCAGCGTCAGGCCACCAAGGACGCCGGCCGCATCGCCGGCCTTGAGGTCAAGCGCATCATCAACGAGCCTACAGCCGCATCCCTGGCCTACGGGTTCGACAAGAAGTCCAACGAGAAGATCGCGGTCTTCGACCTGGGCGGCGGCACCTTCGACATCTCCATCCTGGAGGTCGGGGACAACGTCGTCGAAGTCCGGGCCACCAACGGCGATACGTTCCTCGGCGGCGAGGACTTCGACCAGCGGGTCATCAAGTACTTGGTCGAGGAGTTCAAACGCGAGAACGGCATCGACCTGTCCCAGGACCGCATGGCCCTGCAGCGCCTCAAGGAGGCCGCGGAAAAGGCCAAGAAAGAGCTTTCCACCTCCATGGAGACCGAGATCAACCTGCCGTTCATCACGGCGGACCAGTCCGGCCCCAAGCACCTGATGGTCAAACTCGGCCGCGGCAAGCTGGAGCAGTTGGTCGACGATCTGGTCGAAAGGACCGTGGAGCCCTGCCGCAAGGCCCTCAAGGACGCCGGACTTTCCGCCTCCGAGGTTGACGAAGTGGTTCTGGTCGGCGGCATGACCCGCATGCCCCTGGTCCAGAAGAAGGTCGCGGACATCTTCGGCCGCGAGCCCAACCGCAGCGTGAACCCCGACGAAGTGGTGGCCATGGGCGCCGCCATCCAGGGCGGCATCCTGGCCGGCGACGTCAAGGACGTGCTGTTGCTCGACGTGACCCCGCTCTCCCTGGGCATCGAGACCCTGGGCGGCGTGTTCACCCATCTCATCGACCGCAACACCACGATCCCGACCAAGAAGAGCCAGGTGTTCACCACGGCCGCAGACAACCAACCGTCCGTGTCCATCCACGTGCTCCAGGGCGAACGCCCCATGGCCCAGGACAACATGACTCTCGGCCGCTTCGAACTGACCGGCATCCCGCCGGCTCCGCGCGGCGTGCCCCAGGTGGAAGTCACCTTCGACATCGACGCCAACGGCATCGTGCACGTGTCGGCCAAGGACCTGGGCACGGGCAAGGAGCAGTCCATCCAGATCACCGCGTCCAGCGGCCTCTCGGACCAGGACATCGAACGCATGGTCAAGGAAGCCGAGTCCCATGCTGACGAGGACAAAAAGAAGCAGGAGCTCATCGAGGTCCGCAACAACGCCGACACGCTGGTCTACACCACGGAGAAGTCCCTGCGCGACATGGGCGACAAGGTGGACGCGGCCCTCAAGGCCGAGATCGAGTCCAAGGCCGAGGCCGTGAAGGAAGCCTTGAAAAGCGACGATCCTGAGGCCATCAAGCGCGCCCACGACGAGCTGTCCCAGGCCTCCCACAAGTTGGCCGAACAGCTGTACGCCCAGCAAAATCAACAGGCTCAAGGCGGCCCGCAGGGCGGCCCCCAACCCGGCGCCCAGCCCGGCGGCCCTCAGGCCGGTAAGGACGACGAGGACGTGGTGGACGCCGACTACACGGAAGTCAAATAACTTCAACTACGTTCGCCCTCAAGCAAACGCAAAGGCCGCGGAGTCGACTCCGCGGCCTTTTTGTCATTCCCGGCGCGGCGCCCGGCCCAAGCCGCGCGCTTCTTGCCATGCCCGCCAAAGAAGGATAGCGTGTCCTCGCCCTTAGAGGCCCGGGCGTCGTCTTTTTCGCCCGAAAAGAGCCTCCGGGCCGGAGCCATTACACCATGCGCCGCAAGCAGATTTTCCCCCTCATCGCTTTATTGCTCTTCCTGGCCGTCCTCTGGGCGGCCGGCTGCGGCAAAACGGTCGTTCCCTCCAGGCCGGCCCTACAGCCCGAACTCATGAGCACGGAGCGCTTGGCCGGCGAGGCCAGCCAGGCATGGATGCGCCGCGACTACGCCAAAAGCGAGCTCTATTACGAACGCCTGCTCCAACGGCCGGAGCTCGACGAAGGATCCAAGCTGGTCGCCACCAAGCGCCTCGCCCTCAGCGCCTATTACGCCGAACACTATCACCAGGCGCTGCAAAGCCTGCAGGACTGGCGAGCCAGGACCCCCGAGGGCCGGATGGATTCGGAGTGGGAGACGTGCTACGTCGACACGCTCCAGAAGCTCGACCGGTCCGATCTGCTGGAGGCCTTTTTTCAAAAACTCCTCGCCGCCCCGGACGCCGAGAGCAGCCTGATTTCCAAGACCGGCTTGGCTCTCGCCTCGCTCTACTGGGCGCAAGATCAGCACGGCATGTCTCTGGACACCTTGCGCCGCCTCTACGCCTACTCGGCGGACAACGACGAGGCCCGCGCCGATCTGGAAAAACGCTTTCTCCAAAAGCTTGAGGCCGTCCCAACGGAGCAGTTGGAAAAATTCGGACATTTCGTCACCCAGGCGAACGTTACGCAATTCCCCTACACACTCGTCTCTTATGAACAGGCGATGCGGAAAGTCCGCACCCTGGACAAGAAGGAGCTGGCCGAACGGTGGCCTATGCTGTGGCAGGCCATTTCCCAGGCCGCGGTTCGCTCCGATCTTGTGGATCGCGCCCCCTTGTTGGAGACGCTGACCAACTTGGAAAAGGAGCTGGGCGTACCCCGGCAGGGCGTGGCCCTGCTCCTGCCCCTCTCCGGCCGATACGCTCCGGTGGCCTGGAAAATTCTCAAAGGCGCGGGCGCCGCTCAATGGCGCATCTCCCAGCAAGGCGCGGATTTGATGGTGGAAGTCCTCAACACCGAAGCGCCAGGCTTTGAGCAACGGCTGCGCGAGCTGCCGCCCTACTTCACCATTGTCGGCGGTCCCCTCCGGCGCGAAGCCTTGGAGCCGCTGCTGGACGGCGTGCAGCTTCAAGGCAGGGCGTTGTTCGCCTTCATGCCGAAACTGCCCGAAGGACTGGAGGAGGGCCGAGGCGTATGGAAATTCTTCACCAGCCCCTCCGACCAGGTGCGCAGCTTGGTCCGCCTGGCCGGCGGACGGCTCGGCGCGACCAAATTCGGCGTCCTCTACCCTCGGGAGCCCTACGGGGAGCGGATGGCCCAAATCTTCTCCGACGAGGTCCTGGCGAGCAACGGAACCATCACCGTATCCCAGAGCTATGCGCCCTCGACCCCGACGTCCTGGGGCGACAGCATCGGGAAGATGGTCAAGACCGTCAACGCCACCAACACCACGGCGGTTTTCATCCCGGACGTTTTTTCCCGGGCCAAGCTTTTGATCCCGTACTTTTTCTTCTTTGACGAAGGCCGACAGCTTTTCCTCGGCCCGGAGATATGGAGCCAGGCCATGGCCAAGGATCGGGACATCGACATGCAGTACCTGAGCCTGGCCGTATCTCCCAGCGCATGGCGGCCCGAAAGCGCCGGCGCAAAGAAGCTCGCCGAGGCTCTGGCCGACGACGGGGTCGGGCCTCCGGACTACTGGTCGGCCCTGGGCTACGACTTCATACGCACGGCCCAACGCATTGGCGGACTGCCGCCCCGCTGGACCCCGAACGACATCAACGAGCGCTTGGCGGGGTTGAACGGCATGGAATTCTCCCTGGCGCCCTTCACCTGGAACGCCACGGGCGGCGTCCGCCAGGATTTGTATCTCTTCCAACCCGCGGCCTCAGGCCCCTCGCTGCTCGATCTGGACCGACTGCGCTATCGGATGCGAAAAGCCCTCGAAAATCACGAATGGCGCATGGAGACGCTGCAAAAGGAACAGAAGAGACAACAGAGCCAAGGGCCGGAAGAGGAAGAGCTTCCCTCCGGGAGCCAGGACTCCGCGCAATAAAAGCCGTCTGGGCGGTTCCGGCCCGCCGTCAGTAACGCCCCGTTTTTTGGAGGACCCTATGAAAATAACCAAGGACGAAACCGCAAAAGTCGCCAAACTGGCCAGATTGGAGTTGAGCGAGGAAAAGCTGGAGCTGTTCACCGCACAGCTTGGCGACATTTTGGCTTATATGGATAAACTGGGCGAGCTGGACACCAGCCAGACCGAGCCCCTCTACACCCCCGTGTCCCACACCACCGTGGTGCGCGAAGACGAACCTGCGCGCACCGTCGCGCGGGAGCAAATCCTGTCCGGCGCCCCCGAAGACGACGGCCAATTTTTCATCGTGCCCAAAATCGTGGGCTGAGCATACGCGGAGCGACCATGACCCGATTGTACGAATCAAGCCTCGGCGAATTGGCTTCAGCCCTCCAGGATCGCCGCGTCACCGCCCTTGAGGCCGTGGACGCCTGTCTGGGCCGCATCACAGCCACCGAACCCAGCCTTCATGCGCTGATCAGCATTCAGGGCGAAGAAGCCAAACTCCGGGCCAAGGAATTGGACGCCCAGGGCCCGCAGCCGGATCAACCGCTGTGGGGCGTTCCCATCATCCTCAAAGACCTGCTGGCCGTAAAGGGCGCGCCCACCACCTGCGGATCAAAAATCCTGGAAAATTTCGTTCCCGTCTACGACGCCCACGTGGTGGAAAAACTCAAGGCTGCGGGCGCCATCCTCATCGGTAAGGCCAACATGGATGAGTTCGCCATGGGCTCGTCCACGGAAAACTCCGCCTTCCACACCACGGCCAACCCCTGGGACCTCAAGCGGGCGCCCGGCGGGTCCAGCGGCGGCTCGGCCGCCAGCGTGGCCGCGGGCCAATGTTTCGCCGCTCTGGGCACGGACACCGGCGGCTCCATCCGATTGCCGGCCTCCTACTGCGGCGTGTTCGGCCTCAAGCCCAGCTACGGCCGCGTCTCCCGCTACGGATTGGTGGCCTACGGCTCGTCCCTGGACCAGATCGGCCCCCTCACCCGAACGGTGGAGGACGCCGCCCGCGTCCTGCAGGCCATCGCCGGCCATGATCCGCGCGACTCCACGTCGGTGAACGCCGAGGTCCCGGATTATCTGGCCGCCCTGTCCGAACGCCGCGACCTCAAGGGGATCACCATCGGCCTGCCCGAGGAGTATTGGAGCGAGGGCAATTCTCCGGAGGTGTCCAAGGCCTGCCAATGGGCCGTGGACAACGCCCGAGAGCTCGGCGCAACGCTCAAGCCCGTGTCCCTGAAGCTCACCGAATACGCGGTGGCGGCCTACTACATCATCGCCATGGCCGAAGCGAGCTCCAACCTGGCGAGATTCGACGGCGTGCGCTACGGATTCCGCGACAAGGAGGCCTCCGAACTCATCGACATGTACACCTCCTCCCGGACCAAGGGCTTCGGCGACGAGGTGCAGCGGCGCATCATCATCGGGACCTACGTGCTGTCCGCGGGCTACTACGACGCCTACTACCGCAAGGCGGCCAAGGTCCGGCGGCTCATCCGCCAGGACTTCGACCGGGTTTTGGGCGAATGCGACGTGTTGGCGGGGCCGGTCTGCCCGGTCACGGCGTTTCCTTTGGGCGAAAAGGTCTCCGATCCGCTGACCATGTACCTCATGGACGAGTTCACCGTGTCGCTGAACCTCGCCGGTCTGCCCGGGGCGAGCCTCCCCGTGGGGCTGGGTCGGGATTCGTCCATGCCCGTGGGCCTGCAGCTCATCGGACGCTCCTTCGACGAGTCGCTGCTGCTTTCCGTGGCGGGCGTCCTGGAGCGCAACCTGCCCCGCCTGCCGGCGCCGCGCGGGCTGGCCTAGCGGAGCCGCCCGCCGACATGGGGGCCATCGCCGTCGCCGTCAGCGGGGGGGCCGACAGCCTCCTGGCCCTGGCCCTGCTGCGCGAAGCGGGCCATGACGTCGCGGCCCTGCACGGGCTCTTCTTCGAGAGCGGCGCAGACGGCGAACGCCTTGAACGAATCGGCGCAGCCTGCAAAAAGCTTCGCGTCGAATTCCGGGCCGTGGACCTGCGCGACGCCTTTCGCCGCAAGGTCGTCGATCCTTTTGTGCAGGACTACGCCCGCGGCCTGACGCCCAACCCCTGCGCGAGCTGCAACCGGGAAATCAAGTTCGGCCTGCTGCTGGATGCGGCGCTTGATCTCGGCGCCGACAGGCTGGCCACCGGCCATTACGTACGCACAGATCAAAGCCGCACCGGTCGCCTGCGCCTTCTGCGCGGCGTAGACAGCCGCAAGGACCAAAGCTACTTTTTATCCTTGGTTCCTGCGAAGCGCCTGGAGCGCGCAATTTTTCCGCTGGGCGAAAGCCGCAAGGAAAACACGCTGGACGAACTGCGCAAACGCAATATCGAGCCGCCCCTGCCGCAGCCCAGCAAGGATATCTGCTTCGTCGCCGGCGACGATTACCGGCGATTTCTGGAGGCGTCCGGCGCGTGTTTGCCCGGCCCCGGGCCGATTGTTCTGGAGGATGGGCGACGGATCGGAACCCATCGCGGACTGTGGCGGCATACGCCGGGGCAACGGCGCGGGCTTGGCGCCAGTTGGTCCGAACCGTTGTACGTGCTGGAGCTGGACTTCGAGCGCAACGCGCTGGTGGCGGGGCCGGCGTCCAGCCTAACCAACCGTGCGTGCGAGGCTCGCGGCGTCAACGTTCTGCGCCCGTTCGAAGAATGGCCGGAAGAGACGCTTGCTCGCATCCGCTACAACCAGCAGCCCAAACCGGCCGGCGCGACGCTGCGCGACGGCGCTCTGCATATCCGATTTCACGAATCCGCCGGCGTCCCGGCGCCCGGCCAACTGGCCGTGGCCTATGACCGGGACGAGGTCCTGGCCGGCGGGGTCATTGTCCGGCCCGACCGGCAATCGAGTCTGGCCTCAAATCCGCAATTGGACTAGAGTGGGTCGCGTATGCCGAACAACACGCTGCTCAACGCCTGGGAGCGCCTGCCGGAATCCGTCAAGACGCCCTTGCGGATCGGCAGCTGCGGCCAGCCGCATCTGCTGGAGGCGGCTCGCGCCGCATCGGAAACGGGCGAGGAGGATTTGTGGCGCGACCTGCTGCTGTCGGCCTGCGCCGAATCCCCCGTCAACGGCGATCTGGCCATGCAGCTTTTCGGCCTCGTGGAGCAAAGGGGATGGGGCTCGCCCGAACTGCTCCAGGCGCTCAGAGGTGTCGCCGCCGAGTGGCGCAAACCGGGAAACCTCGACTATTTCTTGCGGCTGGCGGCCAAACGCGACACGCTGAAGATTCAAAACTTTTTGGACAAACAATTGTCTCGTCCCCCCGCAAGCCTGTTCTGGATATCCCAGGCGCTGCTCCAGACCGTCGTCGCCTATGACCCGCAGCGGGCCTTGCATTTGCTGGAGCGCTTCTCCGAACTATCCCCCCTGTTGGACAAACCCAGGGCCGATATGCTGGCTTTTCTGGGCCGGTTCGACGAGGCGAAGGAGGTTTACGCCAGGATCGGCGCCTTGTTCGGAGAAGCGCAGCAATGTCTGTGGCTCGGCCAACTGGCCCTTCACGCAGGGGACCGCGACCGCGGCGCCGGGCTTTTGGCCCGCGCCCTTCTGCTGCAGCCGTGGCGGACCTCGCTGGCCTTTCGCCTGGACGACCTTCTCCACGGCCGGGACGAGGAAGTTTGCGATCCGCCGGGCGCCACGGCCGTGTGCCTGTACACCTTCAACAAGGCCGAGGAGCTGCGCGCGACCCTCGACAGCCTGAGCCGCTGCCGGCTTGAGGGCGCAAGGGTCTTCGTGCTGGACAACGGCGCAACCGACCACACCGCCCAAGTGCTGGACAGCTTCAGCGACCGGTTCGGCGACCTATTCCACCGGATAGACCTGCCGGTGAACGTCGGCGCAGCCGCGGCGCGCAACTGGCTGGCCAGCATCGAAGAGGTCGCGGCCTGCGACTTCGTCTGCTACATGGACGACGACATCACCTTGCCTCCGGACTTCCTGGGTCGGCTCGGAGCGGCCGTGCGCTGTTATCCGGACGCTTTCGTCTACGGCTGCAAGGTCTGCGACGACGCCGCGCCGCCCTGCCTGCAAGCCGTGGACTACCATCTGCGGCGTCCCGGCCAGCCGCAAGAGCCGGAGCAGCCTCCGCGCATCGAACCCTGGAAACCTCACCTGCAAATTCTGGATATGGGCCAGTTCGATTATCTGCGCCCGTGCGTCTCCACGACGGGCTGTCTGCACCTTTTTCCCGCATCGACGCTGCGCCGCTCCGGCGGGTTCTCCATTCAGCTCTCGCCCTCGCAGTACGACGACTTCGAACACGACCTGCGCCTGGGCCTGAAGGGAGGATTCGCCGCCTATCAGGGGTCCTTGCGCATCCTTCACAAAAAGCGAACCGGCATGGCCGGCCACGTGGATCGCCAACAGCTCGGCAACGCCTTAGGCAATAAGCTGAAAGTGGAGTGGACCCATGCGGAGAGCGACATGGCGGGACTCATCCAACAAGACGAACAACGCCTGGAGGCGGACTTGCGCGAACGGTTCGCCCGCCTGGACGAGATGATCGGCGAGGTCGGCGAGGCCTCCCTTTAGGACCGATATGGACGCCCCGAAGCTTGAGCACCCGAAAGTTCTGAGTCTGGAAGGCTTTCTTGAAAAGAAACGCTCGTTTCCCAAAGACTACGCCCTGGTCTTCACCAACGGCTGTTTCGACCTGCTGCACCCCGGGCACGTAGACCTGCTCGAACGCTGCCGCAAGCTCGGCGACGGGCTCATGGTCGGCCTGAACAGCGACGACTCGGTGCGCTCGCTGAACAAAGGCCCGGACCGGCCCGTGAACCCCGCCGCCCACCGCGCCTTTGTCCTGGCCGGACTCGGCTGCGTGGACTTCGTGGTCGTGTTCGAACAATCCACGCCCGCCCGCCTCATCGAGCGCGTGCAGCCGCAGGTGCTGGTCAAAGGCGGCGACTGGCCCGTGGAGAAGATCGTGGGCCGCGACACCGTGGAGGCGCTCGGCGGGCGCGTTCTGAGCCTGCCCCTGCTGCCCGGCTTCTCGACCACCAAGCTGATCGCCTCCATCCGGGCGACAAACCCCGATAGGAATCGAGGGTAATCGCTAGGGATGCTTCCCCGTTCGCCCGTGGTCGCGGAATGCACGGGCTTGGATGTCTTGCGGGAAGCGCCAAGCGCGAAAAAACGACCCCGCACCGTTCTCGGACGCGGGGCCGTGATCACGCTCGTGTCGCGTTCAAGACTTCGACTTGTGTTTGGACGAATCCTTCTCCGGCGGAACCGGCTTGATGCCCCAAATGTCTTCGGCGTATTCGCGGATGGTCCGGTCGCTGGAGAACTTGCCCATGCGGGCGGTGTTCAAAATGGCTTTTTTGGCCCACAGCTCCCGCTGCTGATAGTCCTGTCCCACAAGCTTCTGGGTGCGGACGTAGTCCATGAAGTCGGCCAGGTGCAGGTAACGCTCCCCCTCCCACAACATCTTGTCACGTATCCAGGCGAACAGGCCGGGCTGGCCCGGGCTGAAGCGGTCGGAGGCCAAGGCGTCCAGGACCTCTCGAATCTCGGGATGCGCCTCGTAGAGCTCCTTGGGCCGGTACGCCCCATGGCTCAACATGTGCTCCACCTCCTCGGTGCGTAGTCCGAAGATATAGAAATTCTCCTCCCCGACCTCTTCGCGCATCTCAACGTTCGCCCCGTCCAGCGTGCCGATGGTCAGAGCGCCGTTGATGGCGAATTTCATGTTGCCGGTGCCGGAGGCCTCGGTGCCGGCCGTGGAAATCTGCTCCGAGAGGTCTGCGGCGGGGATGAGCTTTTCGGCCAGGGAGACACGATAATCCGGCATGAAAACGACCCTGAGGTGGTCCTTGGCGCGCAGGTCCCTGTTCACCACGTTGCCCAGGAAATTGACCAGCTTGATGATCTGCTTGGCCTCCCAGTAGCCTGGAGCGGCCTTGCCCGCAAAAACGCAGACGCGCGGAGCGGCCGGGTACTCCCCATGGTCCACGATCCGCAGATAGAGGTGGATGATGTGCATGGCGTTGAGCAATTGGCGCTTGTACTCATGGATGCGCTTGGCCTGGACGTCGAACAGGAACGAAGGCTCGACGGCCACGCCCAGACGGCGGCTTATGAGGGCGGCCAACCGTTGCTTGTTGGCCAGCTTGACCTCCATGAACTTCTCTTGGAAGCCGGCGTCCTCGGCCAGAGGCTCGATCTTGTGCAATTCGTCCAGATTCATGATCCAGCCGTCGCCGATGCTCTCGCACAGCAGATCGGACAGGCCCGGGTTGGCCTTGTACAACCACCTGCGGGGCGTGACGCCGTTGGTCTTGTTGTTGAACCGCTCGGGCCACATGGCGTAGAACTCGGGAAAGAGGTTCTTTTTGACCAGCTCGGAGTGCAGCTTGGACACGCCGTTGATCGAATGGGAGCCCACCACGGCCAGATTGGCCATGCGGATGCTCTTGTGGTCGCCCTCAGCCACCAGGGATACCCGGCGCACCGTCTCCACGCCGGCCCCGGAAATCTCGATCTGCTCCAAAAAACGACGATTGATTTCGTAAATGATCTGCAGGTGCCGCGGCAGCACGTGGCCCATCAGGTCGACGGACCAGGTCTCCAAGGCCTCGGGCAATAGCGTATGGTTCGTGTAGGCGCAGGTCTTGCGCGTCAGGTCGAAGGCCTTGTCCCAGGGAATGCGGTGCTCGTCCACGAGCATGCGCATGAGTTCGGCCACGGCCAGGGCCGGGTGGGTGTCGTTGAGCTGCAGGGCCACGAAATCCGGCAGCTGCGTCAGGTCCTTGTTGAGTTTGATGTAGCGCCGCATGATGTCGCGCAGGGAGCAGGCCACCAGGAAATATTCCTGCACCAGCCGCAGCTCCTTGCCGAAGGAGATGGACTCGCTGGGATACAAAACCTTAGAGATCAGTTCGGACTCCACTTTCTGCCGGATCGCCTGCAGGTAGTCCCCCTGATTGAAAATCTGCATGTCGAAATTTTGCGACGACTGGGCCGAAAAGAGCCGCAGATAATTCACGGAGCCGCCGCCGTAGCCCACAATCGGAATGTCGTAGGGCACGCCGACGAGGTCCTTCCAATCCAGCCACATGGGAACGTATTCGCTCTCCGCGTCGTGGGCGTCCTCCACCCTCCCGTAGAGCGGGACCACGACGAACTGGTCCTTGCGCGCTACCTGCAAAGGCATGCCGTCGGCCATCCAGAAGTCCGGCCGCTCCACCTGCTCGCCGTTGCGGATGTCCTGGCGGAACAGGCCGTATTCGTAGTGGATGCCGTACCCGCAGCCCGGCATGTCCAGGCTGGCCAGGGAATCCAGGAAGCAGGCGGCCAGACGGCCCAGTCCGCCGTTCCCAAGAGCGGGATCGCGCTCCGCCTCGCGCACCTCGTCGATATCCACGCCGTACCCCTGAAACAGGTCTTTGCACAGATTGTACAACCGCATGTTATAGAGATTGTTCCCGAGACAGCGCCCGAGCAAATATTCAATGGACAAATAATACATCCGCTTGGATCTGGACTCCCGATACCGGTTGCGGGTCTCCAACATGCGTTCGACCAGGCGGTCGCGCAGGGACAGGGCCAACGCCCGGCCCAAATCCTTATGGTCCGTATTTTCGAACTCCTTTCCTAAAGAATGCAACACATGGCTATGGACGGAGGCGTCCATAGCCTTCCGGGTATTCTTCAAGCCAAACGCTTTCTCCGAGGACATGTGCGACTCCTTGCCGGACGTAGTATAGACGGCGGGTATGTTAATGATTTCTGACTAGTTAACAAGGGACATGGAGGGTGTCCACAAGGTTCTGGACATGACGCGGAACTGTCACCGCGTCCAAACCCGGGAGGCTTGGCGTCTGGTCATCCAGAGTCCTTTATGCTAAAAGGCAGACGCTTCAATTTCAGTTCAAAGTGCAAGAGGTCAATGATTCCGACATGAATTCCAATAACGGCGAAGTAAGACGGCAGGTCAAAGTATCCAACCAATTGGGCTTGCACGCCAGGCCGGCCGCCCGGCTGGCTCAGGAAGCCCAACAATTCGAATCCAGCATCGCCTTGATCCAGGATGAAACCGCAGTAGACGCGAAAAGCATCCTCGACGTTCTGACCCTGGCGGCGCCCTTCGGCGCCACGCTGGAGATTCAGGCCAAGGGTTCGGACGCCAAGGGCGCCGTGGAGCGCCTTGAGGCGCTTTTCCTGAACCGATTCGGCGAGGAGCGCTAGTGGCGCAAAATTTGGTGGCAGGCATACCGATCTCCACGGGCATCGCCGTGGGACGGGCCTTTTTCGTCAATCGCGGTTTGCGGGGGCGGCTTCCCCGGAGAATGGTCCGCAAGGAAGCCGTCCAAAGCGAAATCGACCGGCTGCGCGCCGCCTTCGCCGAGGCCGAAGCCCAGCTGCTGGACGTGCGCGAACGCGTTCCGCCGGAGCTCAAGGACCACAAGCACATCATCGACTCCCACCTGATGATGCTGAAGGACCCCAACCTGTTCGGAGCAGCGGAAAAAATTATCGGTTCGCTGGCCATCAACGCCGAATGGGGTTTGGAAAAAGCCGTCGACGAGTTGGAGAAGGTTTTCGCGGCGATCAACGATCCCTACATCCGCGACCGCATGCAGGACGTGCGCATCGTCGCCGAGCAGGTGCAGACCAGGCTTCTCGGCGAACGAAAGGATATCCAGGCCATGGAGGGGCGGGCCATCATCCTGGCCCACGACCTGACCCCGGGCGACACCATCGGCCTGAACGTCCAAAAGATCATGGGCATCGCCACCACCCTCGGCGGCAAGACCTCCCATACCGGCATCCTGGCCCGCACGCTGGGCATCCCGGCCGTGGTCGGCGTGGAAAGCCTGGAGGACGCGGCCCACGACGGCGACCTCGTCATCATCGACGGCCTCAAGGGAAAGGTGCTCGTCAATCCGGACGAGGAGGAGCTGACCCAATACGCGGACCTCCAACACCAGTTCGAGGACTACCACACCAGCATCGTCCGAAGCTGCCAACTGCCGGCCGAAACCATCGACGGCTACCGGATGCAGGTCCTGGCCAACATCGAGCTGGCCGAGGAGCTTTCCACCGTCATCGACAACGGCGGCGAAGGCGTGGGCCTGTACCGCACGGAATACTCCTTCCTCAACCGCACCACGCTGCCCAGCGAGGAGGAGTTGTACGAGGAGTATTTGAACCTGGCCGCCACCATCGCCCCGCGCCGGGTGACCATACGGACCCTGGACATGGGCGCGGACAAGTTCATGTCCCACTTCGGCCCGGTGGACGAACCCAACCCGGCCCTGGGACTGCGCGCCATCCGCTTCTGCCTGCGCCACCGGGAGCTGTTCAAGACGCAGCTTCGGGCCATTTTGCGCGCCAGCCGCGTGGGCAACGTCTCCATGATGTTCCCCATGATTTCCGGACTCAAGGAAATCCGCCGGGCCAAGTCCCTCATGGCCGACGCCCAGGCCGAACTCAAGGCCCAGGGCCTGCCCTTCAACGCCCAAATGCCCGTCGGCATCATGGTGGAGCTGCCCGCCGCGGTCATGATCGCCGAGATTTTGGCCCAGGAGGTGGACTTCTTCTCCATCGGCACCAACGACCTCATCCAGTACAGCCTGGGTATCGACCGCACCAACCAGCAGGTCTCCTACCTGTACCAGCCCCTGCACCCGGCCATTCTCCGGTCCATCAAACAGGTGGTGGACGCAGCCCACCAGACGGGCATCGAAGTCAGCCTGTGCGGCGAGGTGGCCTCCGACCCGTTCTGCGTGCCCATCCTCATGGGAATGCAGATCGACTGCATCAGCCTCACGCCCAAGGCCATTCCGGGCATCAAGCGCATCGTCCGCCAGGCCAGAATGGAGGAGTGCGTCAACCTCCTCAAGCAGGTGCTGCATTGCCGCACCGTGGGCCGCATCAACCGGCTCGTCACCGACACCATTTTCCAAAGTTTCCCGGAAGAGCTGTCTTTTTACGCCTCACTCCTGGACACCGACGACATGGGCGGTTAACTTTTTTTCTCCATGAAAAAGAAAAAAACTTCTCCCAACCTCATCGCCTCCAACAAGCAGGCCCGGCGGCTTTACGACCTTCTGGAAACCCTGGAGGCCGGCCTCAGCCTCACCGGTTCGGAAGTCAAGTCCGTGCGCGCCTCCAAGGTCAGCTTCAAGGACGGCTACGTCGAATTCGGCAACGGCGAGGCCTTCCTCGTCGGCGTGCACATCGCGCCGTATGAAAACGCCGGCTACGCGCAGCACGAACCGGAGCGCAAGCGCCGCCTGCTCATGCACCGCGCCGAGATCGACCGCCTCCGGACCAAGGCCGAACAGAAGGGCCTGACCGTCATCCCCACCAAGATGTACTTCTCCCACGGCAAGGCCAAAGTCGAAGTCGCCCTCGCCAAGGGCAAGAAAACCTTCGATCGCCGCGACGACCTTAAACAACGCGACATCGACCGCGACACCGCGCGGCAGTTGGCGGAGCGGTAGGAAGCGAATAGGGGTTTTCCTCCCCCTAGCCCCCCTCCTTTCCCCAAAAACCTTTACTTGTTGGCGAGGCCCCTTATGTAAGGTGTTGGTCGGCCTATGTTGACAGCTGAACAAAAGAATTACTTGAAGGACCTTTTCCCCGGGGACGAAGCGATCTTTTCGCCCGCCTCGATGCTCGCCTACGCCACGGACGCAAGCCGCATCCTCGCCATGCCCGACGCCGTGGTCCGGCCCCGCTCGCTGGAGCAGTTGGCGAAGCTGATGGCCTGGGCTCAGGAGCATGGCGTTCCCATCCACCCGCGCGGACGGGGAACCGGCGTTGTCGGCGCGAGCCTCGCCCAGGGGGGCGGCGTCGTGGTTTCGTCCCTGTTCATGAATGAAATATTGGAGATCAACTCCAAAGATTTCCTGGCCCGGGCCCAGCCCGGGGTCGTCAACGCGGATTTGCAGGCCGAATTGGCCAAGCACCGCCTCTTTTACCCCCCGGACCCGGCTTCGGCCGCCATTTCCTCCATCGGCGGCAACGTCTCCACCAACGCCGGCGGCATGCGCGCCGTCAAATACGGCGTCACCAGGGACTACGTGCTCGGGCTGACCGCGGTCCTGCCCGGAGGGAAAATTCTGCACACCGGCGGACGATGCCATAAGGACGTCATCGGGCTGGATTTGACCAGCCTGTTCGTGGGGTCGGCCGGCGCTCTGGGCGTTATTGCGGAGATCACCCTCAAGCTCATCCCTCTGCCCCCGGCCTCGGCCTCTATCCTGGCCGTGTACGACAATCTGGAGCAAGCCTTGGACGCCGTGGACCGCGGGCTCTCCATCGGCGCGCTTCCCGTGACTCTGGAGCTGATGAGCCGCAACACCCTGCTCGCCCTGGAGCGGGCCGGCGAGGTTCCCTGGCCCTGCGGCGCCCAGGCCGCGTTGCTGGTCAAGCTGGACGGCTCCGAACCCGCCGTGGAGCATGACCTGGAAAAAATGCACGCAGCCCTTGCGCCCGCCGCGCTGCTCCGCACGGGAAGAGGGCGGGAAGAGACGGACTTGTGGGAAGTCCGCCGGCTCATCAATCCGGCCGCCTACAAGATTGCCCCGGACAAACTTTCCAACGACGTCGCCGTCCCGCGATCCAAGCTCAAGGAAGCCATCGAAGGTTTCGAGGCCATCGGCCGGGAAATGCGCTTGAACGTCCTCTGCTTCGGGCACGTGGGCGACGGCAACGTGCACGCCAACATCCTGCACGACGCCTCCAACGTGGACGAACGCCGCCGAGCCCTCAAGGCCCGGCGCCGGATCCTCGACACGACGCTGTCTCTTGAAGGAACCATCTCCGGCGAACACGGAACCGGCATCTCCAAACACGGGTTCATCGGCCTGCAACTCTGCGAGGACCAGCGCCGCATCATGGCCGACATCAAGGCCGTGTTCGACCCCACAGGCATCATGACTCCGGGAAAGGAGCCTTTTTAGGGTGTCCGGGAAACCATCCTGCATTCGTTGCGGACGCTGTCTTTCCGTGTGCCCTCTTTTCCGGGCCACGGGGCGCGAAGAGTTGGCGCCCCGCTCCAAGTCCATGCTGCTGGAGGCCCTGGACCGGGGATACGGCGAGACGCCCCAGCTCTCCGCGGAAAAACTCGCCGCCATGTGCCTGGGCTGCCGTCGATGCCTGGACGTCTGCCCCCAAGGCGTGAACGCGCCGCAGGCCGTGGCCGAGCTGCGGGCGGTCCATCCCGACTTCAAGACCTGGCTTTGGAAAAACGCCCTGCGACGGCCTCAGGCCCTTTTCCCCCTGGTCGGACTGGCGCCGCGAGGAATGGCGCCGAAAGGCCTGGACTTCTCTGGGCTTGAGCCGCCTTCCGAAGGCCCCTGGGTGGAGATCGTCGCTGCTTCGACTTGTTTTCAAGGACGAAAGGCCGTACTTTTTCCCGGTTGCGCGGCGACGAGCCTGGTCCGGCGCTGGCGGACCAAGGCCGAGAACCTGCTTGCGGCTCTGGGCGTGGACCTGCTTCCGGCCGATTTCGGCTGCTGCGGTTCGCCCCAGGAGTCGGGGGGGCTGCTGCATGAGGCGAAGGCGTCCCGCGCACGGTTTGCGGCGTTGTGGCGCAAGCTGGGCCGGCCGCTCGTCGCAACCATTTGCGCCACGTGCCGCAACGGTTTGCGCCAGACGGCCGAGGAGTTGGACGCGGAAGAGGCGCAAGCGCTTCGAGAGGCCGTCACGCCGCTTTCAGCCATGCTTATGCAATCGCAGACCCGGCTCACGGACGCAGCGCCCGAACGGGTTGCGTTTCACAAGCCCTGCCACGAGACGAGCCCGGCGGATGAGCTGTGGCTGTCCAAGTCGCTGGGAGACCGCTTCTTTGCGCCGGATGTCGGGGAATGCTGCGGCTTCGGCGGCGCATTGCGGCTGGCCGAACCGGATTTGGCCGCACAGGTGGGACGGCGCTGTTGGGACTCGCTCACGGCTACAGGCGCCCAGACGGCCGTCACGGGCTGCACCGCCTGCGTCCTGGCCCTGTCGGTTCAGGCCCCGCCCACCGCTCGGGCCTTCCATTGGCTTGATATTTTCGCCCAAAGCCTTAGATAGGAGAATCGCATCGGCCGACCGACATTTTGCTTTTTTACGGCCGACCTGAGGAGAAATCATGATCGGATTGATCGCCCGCAAGATTTTTGGATCCAAGAACGAACGCTATGTAAAATCCATCTCGCCGCTCATCGATCGCGTCAACGATTTCACCGACGCGGCGGCCGCCCTCAAAGACGAAGAATTTCCCACGAAAACCGCCGAGTGGATGCAGGAGGTGGAAAACGGCCGCGACCTGGACGACATGTTGCCGGAAGTCTTCGCCCACGTCCGCGAGGCTGGATCGAGGGCTCTGGGAATGCGGCACTTCGACGTCCAGCTGCTGGGCGGCGTCGTCCTGCACCAGGGCAAAATCGCCGAGATGAAGACCGGTGAAGGAAAAACCCTGGTGGCGACCCTGCCGGTGGCCCTCAACGCCCTGGCGAACAAGGGCGTCCACGTGGTCACGGTCAACGACTACCTGGCCCGCCGCGACACGGAATGGATGGGCAAACTCTACCAGTTCCTGGGTCTCAGCGTGGGAACCATCCTGCACGGACTCGATGAAAACGAGCGGCAGCAGTCTTACGGCGCCAACATCACGTACGGCACCAACAACGAATTCGGTTTCGACTATCTGCGCGACAACATGAAGTTCTACAAGGAACATCTCGTGCAGCGCGACTTGTACTTCGCTATCGTGGACGAAGTGGACTCCATCCTCATCGACGAAGCCAGAACGCCGCTCATCATCTCCGGCCCCACGGAGGATACGACCTCCCTGTACCGCCGCATCGACAGCATCATCCCCGGCCTCAAGCTCGACGAAGATTTCACGGTGGACGAAAAAGCCCGCACCATCTCCCTGACCGAAGAAGGCGTCACCCGGGTCGAGGGAATCCTGAACATCGACAACCTGTACGACCCGCAAAACATCACCCTGCAGCACCATGTGCTCCAGGGGCTCAAGGCCCACCATCTTTTCAAGCGGGACGTGGACTACATCGTCAAAGACGGCGAGGTGGTCATCGTCGACGAGTTCACCGGGCGGCTCATGCCCGGCCGCCGGTACTCCGACGGCCTGCACCAGGCCTTGGAGGCCAAGGAGCACGTCAAGGTCGCGGCCGAGAACCAGACTCTGGCCTCCATCACCTTCCAGAACTACTTCCGCATGTACGACAAGCTGGCCGGCATGACCGGCACCGCGGACACCGAGGCCGTGGAGTTCAGCCAGATTTACAAGCTGGACGTGGTGGTTATCCCGACCAACCAACCCATGGTCCGCAAGGATTATCCGGACGCCATCTACCGCAATCAGGAAGACAAATACAAGGCCATCGCGGAAGACATCGCCGACTGCCACAAGCGGGGCCAGCCGACGCTGGTGGGCACGGTGTCCATCGAGAAGTCCGAACTCATTTCCGGCCTACTCAAAAAGATGCGCGTCCCCCACAACGTGCTCAACGCCAAGCAGCATGAGAAGGAGGCGGAGATCGTGGCCGAGGCCGGGCAGGCCGGCCACGTCACCATCGCCACCAACATGGCGGGCCGCGGTACGGACATCGTGCTCGGCGAGGGTGTGCGCGAGCTGGGCGGGCTGCACATCATCGGCTCCGAACGGCATGAGTCCCGGCGCATCGACAACCAGCTCCGCGGCCGTTCCGGCCGCCAAGGCGATCCCGGCTCCTCGCGGTTCTATCTGGCCCTGGACGACGATTTGCTCCGCCTGTTCGGCTCCGACCGCATCTCCACGATCATGGACAAACTCGGCATGGCCGAGGGCGAACCCATCGAGAACAATCTGGTCACCAAGGCCATCGAGAACTCCCAAAAACGGGTGGAGGGGCACAACTTCGAAATCAGAAAGCAGCTCCTCGACTTCGACGACGTCATGAACCAGCAGCGTGAAGTCATCTACGACCAGCGCCGGACCTTCATGACCGCCGCCGATCTTGACGACCTAGTGGAGGAGTTCGTCGACGATCTGCTCGACGACCAACTCACCCCCGTGGATGCAGCCAAAGGAAAACCCTTGGCCGAGGAAATCATCCGCACCATCCGCGGCAGGATGAACGAAGTCTTTGGTCTGGAGCGATTCGACGAATTCAAGGACGACCCGGAGTTCATCCCCGACCGCGAACAGGCGCAGGAGTGGATTCTTGGACTGGTGGGCCGGCTGCGCGATGACGCCGGCGAGCACTACGCGGAAATTTTGCGCTACTTCCTGCTCGAAGCCCTGGACCGCAACTGGAAAGAGCACCTGCTGAACATGGACCACCTGCGCGACGGCATCGGCCTGCGCGGTTACGGACAGAAGGACCCCAAGGAAGAGTACAAGCGCGAGGGCTTCGAACTCTTCCAGGACATGCTGTACCGGATCAAGGAAAACACCCTCAAGGCCTTGACCCACTTGCGCATCCAGAAACAGGTGACGGAGGACGAGTTCCAGCACAAGGAGCAAGACAATCTGCAATACGCAGGAAGCGACGAATCGTCCGACAACAAGAAGCAACCGGTGAAGAAAGAGCCCAAAATCGGCCGGAACGCACCGTGCCCTTGCGGCAGCGGCAAGAAGTACAAAAAGTGTTGCGGCGCAGGCCGCTAGAAAATTTTAGATTGGCGCAAACCGGGGGAAGGGGAAAACCACTTTTGGAAAAGTGGTTTTCCCCTTCCCCCAGACCCCCCCATTCCCTTTCCACAAAACTTTGTATGGGGGGATTCGGAAGCCGGAAAGAGGCGCCTGGCCGGCGTAGGAATTGTTTCAATATGAAATTGCTCTCAGCCACCGTTTTCAGGAGATGTTCATGATCCCCGTACCCCATGGTTTTTCCTTCGCCGTCGCCGCAGCGGGCCTTCGGTATCAGGACCGCAACGATCTGGCCGTCATCTACAGCGACCGCCCGGCGACCGCTGCGGGAACGTTCACCACAAATCTGGTTCAGGCGGCGCCGGTGACCATCTGCAAAGAGGTGTTGGCGGACCATGAGACGGCGCGAGCCGTGCTGGTGAACGCGGGCGTCGCCAACGCGTGCACCGGAGAGGAAGGCCTGCTGAACGCCAAGCTTTCCATCGAGTTGGCCGGGGACGCCCTGGGCCTGAGCTTGGACGAAATCCTGCCGGCGTCCACCGGCGTCATCGGCATGCAGATGAACATGGACTGCTGGCGCGCGGCCGCGCCCCGGCTCGCCGACTCCCTGGGCAAGGCCGGCCCCATGGAGGCGGCCCAAGCCATCCGCACCACGGACGCCTTTCCCAAAACCGCCTGGGCCGAAATCGAGCACAACGGCGCCAAAGCCCGCATCCTGGGCCTAGCCAAGGGCGGCGGCATGATCGCCCCGAACATGGCGACCCTGTTGGGATTCATCATGACCGACGCCCAGGTGGACGTCGCCTGGTGGCGCCAAGCCCTCAGGAGCGCCGTACAGGACTCCTTCAACCGGATCACTGTGGACGGAGACACCTCCACCAACGACACCATCCTGGCGCTGGCCAACGGGGCGGGTGATTTCAAGATCGACACGGAGCCCGCGAAGCAGGCGCTGCTGGAGGCGATGACCGAGGTCTGCCAGGGGTTGGCCTACATGGTGGCGCAGGACGCGGAAGGCGGCACCAAGGTGGCGCACATCCATGTCACGGGCGCCGCATCGAACCATGACGCTGAATTGGCGGCCCGGGCCGTCGGCACATCTCCCCTGGTCAAGACGGCGCTCTTCGGCCAAGACCCGAATTGGGGCCGTATCGTTTGCGCGGTCGGCCGCAGCGGCGCGACCTTCGATCCCGACCGATTGACCTTGCATTTCGGAAAAATTCTGGTCTACCGCGAAGGCCGCCCCGTGGCCGGGGACCTGGACGGCCTGCTGGCGCCGCTCATGCGCCTGCACGACATCGACATCAACATCTCCCTTGGCGACGGCCCCGGCCAGGCGACGATCCTGGGCGCGGACCTGGGCCATGAATACGTCCGCATCAACGGAGACTACCGGACGTAAACGCCTTCCCTGGCGCCACGCCATGTCAGCGGCGGACACGGGAGCCCAATAAAAAAGTTTTGTGGAAAGAGGATAGGGGGTCTGGGGGGAAGGGGAAAAGGTACGAACCGGGGACATAGGTAACACAAGAAACCGGGAACAGGGGTAACACTCTGGGTCACCGAGGAGGTGACCGATGCCTTGGGAAGAGGTGAAAC
>JASGMV010000094.1 GCA_030156255.1 Desulfovibrionales bacterium | reverse complement strand
CAATATAATCAGTAAAAGTTTCTCCCCCGGAAAAGCTTTCAACTCCGCCCGTCTTGCAGCTGCGCCCGGATGTAGGCTTTGACGTTGAATTTGCGCGCCGCGCCTTTGGCGTTCATGTAGCGTATTTTGCCGTACACGGGGCGCTCTTTGAATCCCTGGTCGTGAACGCCGGCGATGGACCACATGACGCCCGCGACTCCGTTGGAGTCCCTGCCATCCAGCTGGTAGCGGTCGTTGAGCCGGAAGGCGACGTCCAATGCCTCTTCGGGTGAGGCGCTCCACTCCAGGATTTTTTTGGCCCAGTACATGCGCATGTAGCCGTGCATGCGCCCGGTGTTGACCATTTCGGCCTGGGCGGCGTTCCAGAGTCCGTCGTGCGTGGCGCCCGCCTCGAACTGCTCCGGGCTGTAGACGTACTCCCGAGGATCGCGCCGATGGTCTTCGAGCGTGCGGCGCGCCCAGTCGGGCGCGCCGCTCAGGTTGTCGTGGTCGGGTTCGTGCAGCACGTAATTTTCGGCCAGTTCTCGCCGGACCAGCAATTGCTCCAGAAAGGCGTCCTTGGCCTCGGTCGGCGCGTTGGCCCGCCCCACCTCCAAGGCGATGCGCAGAGAGGATATCTGCCCGAAGTGCAGGTGGGCGGACAACCCCGAGACGGCGTTGCAGGTGGGATCGTTGGCGTGGTCCGCGTAACGGGGCAACCGCTGCTCCAGAAATTCGTTCAGCAGGCGTAGCGCCGCCTTTTCACCCGGCTCCGGGCCGGGCGCTTCGCCCACGCCGGCGTCCAGGCTCAGCCCGGCCAGCGCATCCGCCGGAGCCGAGCCCTGCTCCGGCAGGGGCCAATCGTAGGGGTGTCGTTGCAGCGCGGCGGGCTCTTCGAGAAATTCCGGCAAAAGCCGCCGGATCCGAGGCCGGAACGTTCGGGCCATATACTCCTTGCGGTCCGTGGCCATCCAGGCGGGGACCACGTTGCGGGAATCGACCTCCCAGAGCTTCGCCAGGCCGGAATCCAGGACCTCCCGACGCCAGGTCTGCTTGATGCGGCCGGGGTCGAAATCCATGGCCAGGACGCGCACCTTGGCCCGGGCCAGGAACTTCGGGACTTCCACGCCGGGGACGCCCTGGAGTCGGATAAGAGGGATGTTCAGGCGGCGCAGCCCGGCTTCGATCTCCGGCAGGCCGCGCGCCAGAAAGGCGTATTGCCGCAGGCAAGCCTGGCCGAAGGACGGCGACAGGCAATGGACCACGGCCAGCGGGGCTTGCAGGGAGAGGGCGAGCTGCTGGGCCAGGAGAAGCCCCCAGTTGTCGCGCAGCCTGTGGTCGCGGTGCATCCAGTAGGCCACGGGGCCGGAATCGGTCTCTGCGTCGTACAGCAGGCGGGCTCTGGCTGCGGCCTGATCGAACGGCTTCGGGCGCATGGGCGCATCACCGGCACAGGCCCTGGGCCTTGGCCGCCTTGTAGTTGTTGCACAGGCCGAGGTCGCAGGCTTTGCTGAAGTCCCGGCACATTTCCTGATGCTTTTGGAGCCGGTAATGGAGAACCCCCCGGTTGTCGTACGCTTTGTCCAAATTTGGGTCGAGTTTGACGGCTTGGTTGTAGTCCTCCAAGGCGCGGCCGGTCTGGCCGAGCTTGGCGTAGGCGTTGGCCCGGTTGACGTAGACGGCTGCGTCGTCCGGCGTTTCGGCCAGGGCTTTGCCGTAGTCGGAAAGCGCACGCGGGTATTGCCCCAAATTCAAAAAGGAGTTGCCGCGGTTGACGTAGGCGGCCGTGAACTTCGGGTCCAGCTCGATGGCGTGATCGAAATCCTTGATGGCGTCGTAGCGCCGTCCCATGTTCTCCTGGACAAGGCCCCGGTTGTTGAAGACCTTGGCCATGTTCGGCTCCAAAAGCGCGGCGCGGGAGTAGTCTTCGTAGGCGGAGCTCCAATCCTCGAGTTGGGCCTCCACGGCTCCGCGTTCGGCGTAGGCTTCGGCCGAGGAAGGATTCGCGGCGACGGCCTTGTCGTAATAGGCGAGCGCTTTGCGCGGCGAGGCGTAGTCGTTCTTGTGCAACAGCCCCAAGGCCTTGCGTCGCCAGCCGATGGACGTGAGCTCTTTGGCGTCGTCTTCGAAGCTGCGCCGCAGTTTCTCTCTTTCCTGGGTCACGGCCATGGGGTCGTCGCCTTCGAACAAGCTGGAAAGCAGCTTGAGATTGTGTTTTTCGAGTTGCTCGGAGTCGTTGAGGATTTCCTGCTCGCGTTCGTAGAGCCGGATATAGCGCCGCACGAGATCCTTGTCCGCGGTGAAGCTCTCCAGGATATTCTCTTCGCCAGCAGGGGGCGTATCGACCATGGCCCGGGCCGTGACGCGCGCGGCGGCCGGGCTGGGCTGGGTTTCGGACAGCTCGATGCGGGGGGAGAAAAGGCGGTCGCAGGCCGCGGCTTCCAGTTGCGGTTTGGGCCAACGGCTGTCGGACGGAAGTTTGGCGGCGAGCCTTGTTTCGTTGGCGGCCTTTTGCAGGACCATGCGCCGGGCCGTGAACACGGCGGCCAGGCGGGCGTTGTGCAGAGAGCGCACGCCCGCGGCCTCCACGGAGGCGTTGGCCGCGAGTTCTCCGGCCCCAACAGGGGCGGCGAAGATCGCCAGCAGAGCGAAGGCGAGGAGGACGGCGCGCAGAGTTCCTCCCTGGTTGTCGGTTGCCGTCAGACCACGTCCCAGACCGGCCCGGCCGGGGTGTCCTGGACCTCTACTCCCTTATCGGCCAGTTCGGCGCGAAGTCTATCGGATTCCTCGAAGTTTTTATTCTTTCTCGCAACCTGCCGGGCCTCCACCAGACTTTCGATCTCGGCCGGGTCCAGGCCTTTGCGCTGGGAGCGCATGGCCCGCAGGTCCAGAAGGAATTGGGCCGGGTCCTGCTGGAACAGGCCGAGAACCGCTCCGAAGCCGAGGATGTCTTTCTGGAGACGGGCCAGCAAATCCGCGGCGGCCTGGGTTTTGCGCCAGGTCTTGTTCTCCATGATGCGGCCGGCCAGGCGCGCCAGGGTGAAGATTTGCCCCATGGCCGCGGCCGTGTTCAGATCGTCCTCCATGGCCGCCCGGAAGCCTTGCTCCGCGGCTTCAAGCTCCTGGCCCAGTTCTTCGGGCAGTGGGCCTTTGGACCGCTTGGACCGGGCCAGCTCCTCCTGCGTCTGGGACAGGGCGAAGTAGATGCGCCGCTGGGCTTTCTCGGCTTCCTCCATGGAATCGAAAGAGAAGTCCAGGGGGCTTCTGTAGTGCATGCTGAGCAGGAAATAGCGCAGCGTCTCGGGCAGGAAGCTTTTCAGGATGTCGCGGATGGTGAAGAAGTTGCCCAGGGATTTGGACATCTTCTCGGAGTTGATCTGCACGAAGCCGTTGTGGACCCAGAACTTGGCCAGTTCGGAGCCCGTGGCCGCCTCGCTTTGGGCGATTTCGTTTTCGTGGTGGGGGAAAATGAGGTCCTGCCCGCCGCCGTGGATATCGAAGGGCTGGGGCAGATATTTGCCGCTCATGGCCGAGCACTCCAGGTGCCAGCCGGGCCTGCCCGGCCCCCATGGGCTGTCCCAGGAGGGCTCGCCGGGTTTGGCGCCCTTCCACAGGGCGAAGTCCAGGGGATCTTTTTTGTGCTCGCCCGGAGCGATGCGGGCGCCGGCCTTGAGGTCCTCGATGTCGCGGCCCGAGAGTTTGCCGTAGCCCTCGAAGGACCGGACCTTGAAATAGACGTCGCCGTTTTCCGTGGCGTAGGCGTGGCCTTTGTCCACCAGGGTCTTGGTTAGTTCGATCATCTCCGGAATGTGGGCGGTGCAACGCGGTTCGACGTCCGGGCGCATCACGCCCAGCCGGTCCATATCCGTGTAGAACTCTTGGATGTTGCGCTCGGCGACTTCCATGGGGGCTTGGCCCAGTTCGTTGGCCCGTTTGATGATCTTGTCGTCCACGTCGGTGAAGTTGCGCACGAAGGTGAGTTCGAATCCCTGGCTGCGCAGGTAGCGGGCCAGGACGTCGAAGACAACGTTGGAGCGGGCGTGGCCCACGTGGCAGAGGTCGTAGGCGGTGATGCCGCAGACGTAGAGGCCGACCTTGCCCGGCTGGACCGGAACGAATGTTTCCTTGGCGTGGGTCAGCGTATTGTAGAGCCGCATGGTCTATTCTGTCTCCTGTATGAATGCTTCCCGTCGATGGCAGAGCGCTACGGCCATGGCCTTGACGCCGAGCTTTTCGCCCGTGAATCCGAGGCCTTCCTCCGTGGTCGCCTTAAGGTTGACGCTATGCTCGGGCAGGCCGAGCATGGCGGCCGTGTTGGCGCGGATTTTATCGCGCCAGGGAGCTATCTTGGGCGTCTGCGCGATGACGGTCATGTCGACGTGGCTCGGATAAACTCCATGCCTTTTTATAAGGTCGAGGACTTCCTGAAGCAAGACGGCGCTGGAGGCGTTGGAATAAGCCTGGTCGTTGTCGGGAAAGTGTTGTCCGATGTCGCCCAGGCCCGCGGCGCCAAGCAGTGCGTCCATAAGCGCGTGCAGGAGCACGTCGCCGTCCGAATGGGCGACGACCTGAGGGGCGTTCGGAATGGGCACGCCTCCCAGGACCATGGGCCGGCCTTCGCCGTAGCGGTGCACGTCGTATCCCTGGCCGATGCAGATCGCGGCGCTCTTGGCGTCTTGAAGCAGCTCCAGGTCGGACCAGGTGGTGATCTTCACGTTATCCTCCTCGCCGGGCGCGATGCGTACGCTAACGCCCATCTGTTCGAGCATGGACGCGTCGTCCGTGACCTCCCAGCCCTCCTCCAGGGCTCGCCGGTGGGCCTCTTCCAGGATCTTGCGGTCGAAGCCTTGCGGGGTCTGCGCCGCTGCGAGCCGGCCGCGCTGCAGGGTTTCGATCACGTTGCAGCCGTCCACGAGCTTGATGGTGTCCTTGACCTCAATCGCGGGGATGACGCCTTGCGCGCCGTTTTCCAGGGCCTCGATGAGCCGCTGGATCATGATCGGTTTTGCGAAGGGCCTGGCCGCGTCGTGGACCAGGACCCGGGAGCAGGACTCCGGCAGGGCGGCGAGACCGTTGCGCACGGAATCCTGTCGCCGCTCGCCTCCGGCCGCCACGCGGTAGGGCAGGGGAAAGCTTCGGGTTTTGGCCAATTCGGCGACAAGCTCCCGACGCTCGTCGAGTTCATCCGGCGGAAAGACGAAAACCACGCCTTTGATCGGCGGCATGCGGGAAAACGTGTCCGCAGAGCTCCAAAACAGCGGAGCGCCTTTCCAGGGCAGATATTGCTTCCCCGTCGTCAGGCCGGCCTTGCGCAGCCGGGACCCTTGTCCGGCGGCGAGAAGCACGGCCCAAAGTTCCTGGGAATTCGACGTCATGCTTGCTCCGAGAGTGCCATGGTAAAAGACGGAGTCGGACTGTAAGCCGGGTTCTGTACCCGCCGCAAGGGCGGGTGATCGCCATTCGTCTAGGACGGCCGTTACCGACCGCCTCCAGCAACCTACCCGGGAGCTTGGCCGGGCCGGCCTCGATCGCTCCCCTATTTGGTCTTGCTCCGGACGGGGCTTGCCAAGCCGGCCGCGTCGCCGCGGCCGCTGGTGGGCTCTTACCCCACCGTTTCACCCTTACCGGCCAGGGGCCGGCGGTTTGTTTTCTGTGGCGCTTTCCGGAGATCGCTCCCCCTGGGCGTTACCCAGCGTCCTGCCCTGTGGAGCCCGGACTTTCCTCCCCGGGCCGAAGGCCCGCGGCGACGATCCGTCCGACTCCGTTTTATTTTGATGATAATGTCTGCGCAGCGCTTGAAAAGAGGCCGCGTCAGCTGATTTTGATCTCCCCCGGGGCGTGCTCCGACCAGTAGATCAGCCGCTGGCAGTTGGGGCAGCTGAGAATTTGCTTGCCTTTTTGCAGTTCGTTGTACGCCTGGGGCGGAATCTGGATGTTGCACCCCCCGCAGACGCCGTCGTTCACGGGCACGATGACCGGGTTGGACAGGCGGGCGCGGATGAATTCGTACCGGCCGAGGATGGGTTTGGGCACGGCCTTGCCCGCGGCCTTGCGCTGGGCGCCGAGGCTGGCGAGTCTTTTTTGGGCGTTGTCGATGCGTTCCTGCAGCCCGGTCTGCTTCGATTCGAGAGTCGCCAGCATTTCTTCGAGCGAGCTCTGAAGTTCGGATTTGGCCTCGCCCTGCACGCCCAGCTCCTCGATGAGCGCAACGCGCTCCTCTTCGCGCAACCGATTCATTTTCTCCAGGTTGTCCATCTCGCGCATCATGGCGTGGTATTCGCGGGTGTTGCCCACCATCATGAGTTTGTTTTTGCTCTTGCGGACCCGGTTGGCGTCGGTCTCGATTTCTTCTTCGATGTGCCGCTGTTGGTTGTTCAGGAGTCCGATCTTTTCGTCGATCTGCTCCATCTTCCGCCGCAGGCCTTCAACCTGGCTTTCCAGCTCGCTCAGCTCTTTCGGAGCCTGGTCGAGCTCTTCCTCAAGGACGATGATTTCGTCGTCCACCTTTTGCAGCACCACAAGCTGCTGGATCTGCTTCAAGTACATGGCGGCGCTCCTTACGCCCGGTGGAAGGGGCGAGGTTGGGGCCAGAGGGTCGCTGGGGCCCTGGGCGGCCTGTTATCCTATGCACAGGGGAGGCGAAACCGGAACGGATCGCATCCCCGGAAAAACCTAACCTCAACGCCGTGCGGGGCAAGAATCCCGGAGACCATCCCTGCGAAACGGCGCGTCATTTCTTCTTCAAGGCAGAAGTGCCCCACATCGACCACCGCGATACGAGCCTCCAGCGCTTGGTGATATTTGATGTCCCCGGTGATGAAGACGTCCGCTCCGGCCTTTTCGGCCTCCGCAATGAGCGATCCGCCCGAGCCGGGGCAATAGGCGATGCGCGACACCCGGCCGGGGATGTCGCCGACAACGCTCCACACTTGGCGATCCACCAGTCCGGCGAGCGCGTCCGCAAAGTCGCTCCACGCCAAAGATTCGGGAAGCTCGCCGACCTGCCCGAAGCCCGCGCCCAACGCCGCCAGATCAGGCGCGAGGGTCGGCTCCAAGGGACGGGCGTCCTGGAGATTCAGTTCGCGGCCCAACCAGAAGGCCGGGCCGTCGGGGGTCTGGTCCAGAGTGGTGTGGGCTGCGTAGAGCCAGGCTTTGGCCGGCAGCATGAGCCGCAGAACCTGCAGATAGGGCGACTCCCGGTTCGGAGTCTGCGGCTTGAGGTAGAGCGGATGGTGCGTGAGGACGAACTGGGCGCCCCAGTCCAGGCAGTCCGCCAAGGCTAGGGGCAAGGGGTCCAGGCGGACCGCCAGGCGGGATACTTCCCTGGCCTCTCCGGCGATTTGCACGCCGGAGTTGTCCCAGTCCGCAGCCAGTCGCTCCGGGGCCAAACGGTCGATGAGTTGCAGCACGTCAGCGATCAGCATGTCCCAAAAAGAAAAGGCGCTTCCCGAGGTTGGTCCTCAAGGAGGCGCCTTGTATTCCGTTCCCGCTTCCGGCGTCGGGAGTTTTGGTTGATTTTGTTGCGAGGCTCGCCAATGTTATCCTCGTGGTGGGCCAACCAGGATTCGAACCTGGGACCATCCGGTTATGAGCCGGGGGCTCTGCCAACTGAGCTATTGGCCCGTTGGTGTGGAAGGGGGGTTATGTAGAATGAGCCTGACCGAATGTCAAGCGGCGCCCCGGCCCTTTTCCCATTGGCCCCCGCAGCCTTTTCTGGTAGGACAGACTGTCGGGCTCGTGCGCTCATGGGGCGTAGCGGGTTTCGGGAGGAGCGCATGGAAAAAGTTCTGCAGAAGATCGCCAAGCAGATCAACGCATTCGATGAGGCCTCGTTGATGGCCTTGTGGGATAAATACGCTGAACAGGTCAGCCATTTCGAACCTACTCGACGCTGGGAGGAGGCGGCCATCATTTTTGGCGTCATCCAGGCCATGCGTTTGAAGAACCAGCTCTTTAACTACTCTTGGGCCCAGTCCTCCAGACCAGGGGAAGACCCTCCGGGGCCTCCGGCGCCGCCTCTTTTGGATCATATCCGATGCAAGCCGGAAGAGGAAGACGCCAAACACGGCAAAAAGGGCAAGTTGCTGAAGTTGCCCACGAAAGACAGTTAGGACGTTGAGGGCTCGGCGAATCGCCGTCCGGCGGCGCGCTGCAGCTCTCTCTTATTGCGCCCCCCGGCGTTTTTTTATGTCTTTGAAAAGCGAGTGGATCCATGCAAAACATCGTCGTCGTCGGCGCCCAGTGGGGTGATGAGGGAAAGGGCAAGATTGTGGACATGCTGGCCAGCCGGGCCGCCTTGGTGGTCCGGTTCCAGGGCGGCAACAACGCCGGGCATACCCTTGTGGTGGGAGAGGACAAGGTCATTTTGCACCTGATTCCTTCCGGCGTGCTGCATCCGGGGACCACGTGCGCCATCGGCAACGGAGTGGTCCTGGATCCCACGATTTTCCTTGAGGAAGTGGATGCGCTGACGTCCCGGGGCGTGGACGCGTCGGCCCGGCGCATACGGATCAGCCGGCGCACGCATCTGATTCTGGAGTACCACAAGCTGCTGGACGGAGCGCGCGAACGGTCCTTGAGCAAGGCCTGCCGCATCGGAACCACGGGCAGGGGTATCGGCCCCTGCTACGAAGACAAGGCCGCTCGCGTGGGCGTGCGCGCCGGCGATCTGGCGGACATGGATCTGGTCCGGACCAAGGTCGAGCGCGCCGTCAAGGAGAAAAACGCCCTGCTGGCCGGGCTGTACGGCCAGCCTGCCGTGGACCCGGCCAAGATCACGGCCGACCTCGCGGAAATCGCTCCCCGGATCGTTCCCTATCTCGACGACATCGCCGGATTGGCCCAGGACACGGCGGCCAGCGGCGGGCGGGTGCTGTACGAGGGCGCTCAGGGCGTGCAACTCGACATCGACCACGGCACCTATCCTTTCGTGACCTCGTCCAACACCGTGGCCGGGAACGCGGCGGCCGGCGCCGGGTCGAATCCGGGCATGCTGCATCGCGTGGTGGGCATCGTCAAAGCCTATACGACCCGCGTGGGCGGAGGCCCCTTCATCACCGAGCTCGCCGACGCGACCGGCGATTTTCTCCAGGACAAGGGCCAGGAGTTCGGCGCCACCACGGGCCGCCGCCGCCGCTGCGGCTGGCTGGACCTGGTCATCCTGCGCGACGCCGTCCGGCTCTGCGGCCTGACCGACATCGCCATGACCAAGCTCGACGTGTTCACCGGCCTGGATGAAATCAAGGTGTGTACGGCCTACGAGCGCGACGGACAAAAGCTTTTGGTTCCGCCCCAGGACCAGAACGGGCTGGACCTCGTCCGGCCGGTGTACGAGACCTTCCCGGGCTGGAAGGAGGACATCGGGGCGGCCAAGAGCTTCGAAGACCTGCCGCCGAACGCCCGCGCCTACGTCGAGGGGCTGGAAAAAGCACTCTCCACGCCGGTGTCCATCGTGTCCGTGGGGCCGGACCGCGACCAGACCATCCTGCGCTGCGACGGCGGGTCCTTGCTGGACTGATTGGAGAAGAAAAGCCTCCGGCGGCTTAAAAACCTTTTTTGAAAGGTTCTTAAGAATCTCCAAAATTTTTTATTGCCGGAATATTCCGGGCAATTTAACGCGGAAAATCCACTAGACGGAAAAGCGTCTGTTTTCGGTTCACGGCCTATTCCTCCCCCATAAAAAGTTTTGGGGAAAGGGGAT
>JASGMV010000093.1 GCA_030156255.1 Desulfovibrionales bacterium | reverse complement strand
CGCGTCCAGGGCCTGCAGCAGGCGTGCGAGGTCCGCGCCCGAGGCCTGGGCCGAGCTGCGCAGTCCGCGCAGGGCCAGATCCACGTTGCGGCCTGCTTCGTCGCCCCAGACTCCGCGCAGTTGGTCCATGGCCTGCCGCCGGCCCTGCTCGCGGGCCTGGCGGATTCTCCGGGTCGCCGAGGCCTCCAGCTCTGCGTAGGCCTCGGCGATGATCCGGACCTGGGACGGCGAGAGCCGGGCCTTGCAGGCCGCGGATTTGAACCAGGCCAGAACCTCCTGGTCGATGGGCGCCCGCCGGTTCAGGTCCAGGCTGTAGCCGTCCGGCGACTCGGGCGCGCCAAGGGCCTGGAGCAAGGCGGCCTCGAAGGCCTGCTGCGCCTCAGGCGGCGCGCCGGGGCTCGGCGGGCGGACCACGAAGACCGGCTCGGCGGCCTGCTCGGCGGCCTGGCCGGCCGCAGCCTGGCCGGACCGCCCCGCGTCGAGCGATTCCCGCTCGGGACGCGGCAAAAGGGTCGAATCATCCATCATGCAAGTCCTCCTTGAAGTTTTCAGGGTCCAGATAATATTCCAGGGCCTGGAACAGGGTCATGCGTCCGAAACGGAACAAGACCTGCTCCGAGCCGGTCCATTGACGGGTTTGCACGCCGGGCCGCATGAAGCACTGGGTGCGCAGAAACTCCAGCACCCTTTGCCCCTCGGGCGACGCGAAGGTGTTCGCGACGGCCAGGTGCAGCTCCTTGGCGGCCTTACGCGCCGGATTCATGGCGCGCCTCCTTTGACGATTCGGATTGTACGTTCGGCGCGGACGCAGGCGGCCCGTTCTCGGCCCGCCCGGGCAGCGCCACGGCGCCCTTGGCCATGGCCGTGAGCACCTCCTCGGCAGGGCTGCCCTCTTCCGGCGCTTTGGACAGATCGCCGTAGCGCTCCATCATCTGGCCGGCGACGCTCTGAAGCTCGGACTGCTGCACGGCCTCGGCCTTTCTGGCGCGAAACTCGGCCACCTCCTGCTCGGAGCGCAGGCCGGTCTGCGGGAACCCCCGCTGCTCCGCGATGCGGCGCAGGATGACGTCGTGCTTGAAGTTCTCCAGCACCGAGGCGTCCACCTGGGCGATGGGCGCGACGTCGCGGTAGGTCTGCAAGATGGCCTTGGTTTGCGCCTCCTTCTGGGCCAGGGCCAGCGGCGAGACGTAATCCACGTCAAAAGGCCGGCCCTTGAGGGTTCGCGGCGGCGGCGGAATCTCCCCGCGCCGCCAAAGCAGCCGGAACATGCGGTTGAACAGCCGGTCGAAGGACTCCTGCTGCCGGTAGAGCATCGGCCCGAGCAAGAACATCTTTTCCTGGGCCAGCTCGCTGATCTCCGTGGCCGTGGGCGCGCCTCCCTGCTGGATGCGCTGGCGCACCGTAAGAAACAGGTCCACGAAAAAAGCCTCCTGGATGTCCCTGCGGCTCATGTTCAGCAGATCGAGCCCGAAGCGCGGATCGCCGCCCGCGGACATGGGGCCGAAGTCGGAGATCTGGTTGCCTGCAGCCTTGTCGTAGTAGTTGATGGCCCGCGGCTCCATGGAGATGCGGCCCACGAAACCGTCGTCCGGAACCCACAGCGGCGGCGCCGCGGCCAACTGGCCCGACTCCAGGATCAGCCGCTTCATCTCGTTGACCATGCGGCTGTCCGCGATGGCCGAGAGTCCGGGCCAGTCCGCGCTGTAGGCCGTGGCCGGATGCTCCTGCCAGCGGTCCACGATGTACGGCGACTCCTCGAAGCCGCCGACGCTCAACGTGCGCTGGCCGTCCAGGTCCAGATACACCGAGGCTACGGGCATGCCCTTGGCCAATTTTTTGTCCTCGGCCGGGTAGACCGCGTGCAGGAACGTGAACGTCTCCTCGTCGCGTCCGTCGTCCGCGGCCCGGCGCACGGCCTCGCCCACCTGCTCGCGGCCGAAGGCCTGGACGGCCTGCCGGGCCGAGAGCTTGAAGCGGCGAAACACCGTGTCCACCCGGCCCAGATGGTCCTGGGCCAGGTACAACTCCTGCAGAGGCCGGGCCATGAACCGCAGCTCGCCGTCCGGCGCCTCGTCCACGTACAGGGCCTTGACCCCGAACAGGCCGGAGATGTGGTAGGCCGTGTGCTGGTGGGCGTAGAAGCAACTCCGGGTCAGAACGCCGTAGAACACGTCCTCCACCTGCTGCAGCCAGACGCGCACCTGTTTGTCGTCGGCCGCGGACCGGTCCGGATGGGTCAAGCGAAACCATCGCTGCGACGGGCTGGACAGGAACGACAACAGCCCCGAGGACAGAATCGCCGCGGACCGGCGCAAGGTGGTGTCCACCACCTCGGCCTCGGGCTCCACCGGGTATTCCTTGTCCGAGGTGAAACCGCCGAAGGACGGCCCGGCGTAGTTCGCGATGTCCTCCCACAGCGCGTGGTAGGGCTCGCGCCGCCGCTCCAGCTCCGCAAACCGCCGCAGGATGTCCCGGGCCAGTTCGTCGGAATCGTTGGGTGTATGCGCACGCATGGCCTATCCCAACGTCTGCTTGTAGCCGCTCAACGTGGACTTGCCCAAGTCGGGGGCGCCGGACAGCCCCTGCCCGCCGGTCAGAATGGTGGCCTGGCGGCTCGCCATTTCCTGTTCGTCGTCGGAAGCGCTTTCCTTTTCCGCGTCCTCGGCCGGCGTCTCGGTTGCGGCGTCCGCCGCCGTGTCCTCGGCCGGCGTGTACGTCGTGGTCGTGGAAGAGGAGGATTTCCCCGAATCGAACAAATACGGAATGATCGCTGTAGCCATGGTCTGTCTCCTTTTTTCAGGCCTTCGGCCCTTGTCCGGACCCGTCCCGGCCCGGGCGTCCGCCGTCCGCGTGGGACTGGCGCCGGTTGTCTCCGGGCCGGGTTTTGGCCGCGCGCACGCCGGACATGACCAGATAGCGCGTGGCGTCCATAAGGTGGTCGAGTTTCTTGACCACCCGTCCTTCGCCGTCCCGCCGGTACAGCCGGAACTCCGCCAGCCAACCGCCGAGATTCCTGAACACCTTGAGCCGGCCGGAGGCCATCCTTTGCAGCACCTTTTGCAGCCCCGCCTCCACGGCGTTGTCCGCAAAGGCCAGCCGCAGGCCCATGCGGCGGTACTCCTCCACCAACCGGGTTCCGTCATGCTGGGAGCGTCCGCGCGAGGCCGGGTCGATGACGCCGGGGACCCAGGCCCCGTTGGCCCGAATGGCCTTGGCGTGCTCGGCCGGCTCCACCTGTCCGCGCGCATATTCGGCGTACAGGTACACAACGTCCTCCTCCCGATCCCAGGCGCCCCACACCGCGGCCGTGCAGTTCCAGCCCACGTCGAGCCCATAGGCCCGGGGCCAGTGCTCCGGGATATCAAAGGGCGCGACCAGCAATTCCTCCTCGCGGACCGGATAGATGGCCCCCGAGCCCAAGGCCGGAACGCCCTTGGACCGGGCGTCGCGCTGGTGCGGAGGAATGGCCTCCAGAAGCTCCCGCTTCTGCTCTCTGGACAAATGCGGGGCGTCGTCCCACGTGGCCATGGTCACATGCTTGGAGCCTTTGCGCCGCGCCGAGGACTTGGGAATGCGCCCGTCGGGCAGAAAACGCATGACCACCTCGGAAAGCCCGGACAGCGGCGTGAAGGTCAGCATGAGCATGCCGCCCGTGGTCATGGTCCGCAGCAGGCATTCGGCGTACACGTCGAGCGGCGGCTCCTCGTCCAGCCAGACCACGTCCAGCTCCGTGCCCTGAAAGGCGATGCGGCGCTGGTCGTAGGACTTGAAGTAGAGCAGGGATTCGCCGCCCGAGGCGTGGCGCACGCGCACGTGCTCCACGGCCTCGGCCACGCCGGACTTCCTGCGCATCTCGCCGACGTCGCAGGCGGGAATGAGCCCTTCTCCGGGGGACCCCAAAGGCCCCAGGAGCTTTTTCTGCAGGATGTCGCGCACGGTCTGCACCGTGTCCCCGGCGGCCAGGGCGACGACCGGCGCCTCGAAGCGCCTGCCCTCCCACCAGGAGGGATAACGTCCCGTCAGATGCATGGTCATCTCATACCCTCCCGCGCCTTCGGTCTTGCCCACCCGGTTGGCCGCCATGAACAGCCGCTCGCGGTATTTGGCCCCGGCCGCAAAAAAGGCCATGTGCCGGGGGTAACGGGTTCTCGCCAACGGCCCCGTTTCGGGGAACATGTCCAGAATGCGGCGCTCACGTCGTTTCTTCGCCCCCGCCCTGGCCAGCTCCAGCCAGTCCGCTTTCGAGTACGCGGATGAGATGTCGCGCATAGTCCGGATCCTCTTTGGCCATGGCTACGAAACGGGCCTCGATTTCTTCAAAACTCATCTCCTCGCTCTCGGCCGCGTCGTCGCGCTCCACCGCGGCCCGGGCCAGCATCTGCGAGGCGTTCTTCCAGGCGTCCATCTTGAACTTGCCGGTCTTGGCCGGGTCCTCTCCCTTTCCGTCTTCCCCCTCCACCAAATCCGCCAGCTTGTCGGCCCAGACGCCGTGCTTGATGCGGCTGGCCCAGGCGTAGCGGTCCCGAAACGGCTTGTGCTCCCAGAGCCAGCGGTAGGCGGTCTTCGCCTCCGGCATGTCCGGATCTTTTTTGCAGGCGTTCTCCAAACTCTCGCCCGTGGCCACGCGTTCGCAGAGCGCGGCCGCTATCCGGGGCGAGTACTTCACCGGTTTCCCCGTGGACTTGCTCATGATTGACCGCCCTCCTCACCGAAACCGGAAACTGTTGCGGCCGGCTCGATCCGCCAGGCCCGGTTGATCCCCCAAACGTCCATGCACCCTCCTTCTCCATAGGCGGCGCCGCATCCGCCGGCGCTCGCCGATGAACTTCTCCATTCAAGCCGCCTTGCCCGAACGGACCTCAAGCTTTGCGATGCGCTCGGCGTGCTCGTCCGTGCTGCGGTCCAGCTCCCCCAACTTGCGATGCGCCTCGCCCACCGCCTCCTTGAGTTCGTCCCGCGTGGCGTAGATCGCGGGCAGGTTCTCGCGGCAGTCGGAGTGGCGAGCCAGCACGCCGTCGATCTTCGACTCCAAGCGCTCCATGTCTGTTGTCATACGAGCAAACCATCCACGGACGATCCACATGCCAAGGCCATTGAACAGCAGCAACGCCAAAGCCCCTGCAACTTCGCTCAGGCGAACGCTCACGACCGCCCGTCCTTCCAGCGCTGCGTAATCTTCTCGCCCGTGCGGCCCACTACGTAGCCCCCCACGCCCACGGTCATGAGGTCCCAAAGCCGGTCCGGCAGCGCCAGGACCTGCACGTAGCGGGGGAACACGAGGCTCAGATACGGGCTCAGCAGGTAGTTGTTGGCCACGATCAGCACCACCACCAGCATCAAGAGCGGCCGCCAGTTGCGCTGCAGCCAGGACTCGCCCTTGACCTCGCCCAGAACGATGGACGCCTGCGCCTTGAGCTCCTCCTGGAACCGGGTCAGGTCAGCGTTCATGAACGCCTTGTCCAGCGCGGCCTTGAGCTCGTTCTTCTTGTCCTCGTCCTCGACGGACTGGTCGATAAGATCGATGACCCCGTTCACGATTTGCCCCAGCACGGGAATCGCGCTCCAAAAACCGGACATCGCGCACACCTCCTTTGCGCGGTTCAAGGGGCTGCGCTTCCGGCCCCTCCAAACCGTCGTTGAAAGAAGTCTACACCTGATGCTTTTTCGCATTCTACGGCTACAAGTATAAAAAATAACATTTGCATGTACGGCCTCCAACGCGAAACGCCGGCGAAGAGCCTATCGGCTCAGCCGGCGCTCAAGCCCGCACCACGTGCAGGAGGAGCAAGCGCTCCAAGCAGTCAATGTAAAAAAAGCCGGGAAAAAAACGGAAAATCGATTCAAACACGGGCGGAGGGCGTCCCGGAAACGGCAAGCGAGGCGCGCCATTTTTTTCTCGGCGTTGCATCCATCACCTGATCGTCACGACCGGCTCAAGAGCAGCGCTCGACATTTTAAAAACGTACTCTTTTATTTCCAGGATGTTACAGCAAGAGAGCAGCGCATCGGCGTAAAAATGGGCCGAAGAGCATTGTTACCTCGGCGTCACTTGTTTCCATTTACAAAAAACTGAACGTGATGATATATTATATCAAAGTGTCGGCTTATAACCTTCGAACGCCGCATGTAAAAAAACTCGCGCCAGGCGCGCAACCTGCGTAGCGAATCGCGATAAGGAGGCTCACATGAAGCACAACCATTCAACGCAATCAGGCAAAGGCTTCTGGGTCATGGTGGAGGACTGGCAATACTTCGTCCCATTCAGCGACTATCCCATGTTCAAAGGCGCCACGGCCCAACAACTCAACAACGTCAAACTTTCGCCCGGCAAACTGCACTGGCCCGACCTGGACGCCAACGTCGATCTACGTTCCCTTTAACATAACGGTTCGGGCGCCGTGCGGCGCCCGAACCGCTTTCCCCTCCTCCTGGCGGCTGCTGTCCGCACCAGTCGCCGGATATAGACGCCAACTTTTTTATCACCAGACGTCAACGCTGCAGGCGCCGGCGGCCCCCTTTCTGAAACGGGGCTTCCCGGCGCCGAACGCGCGTATGTGTCCGACCCCGCGCCCAGTGGACTTCGCGGCGCTCCCGCAACCGCGGCGCGAACGCCGGAAGCCGCTGGCGCGGATTATGCTTGAGGCCGTCTCATGCAAGCGCCGGCTCCGGCCGGACGCATCGAGGGGAGACCGTTCTCAGCCGGAATTCCCGCGAAAAAGCCGACCGTTTGCAAAACGGCGCTCGGCATGCCTCGCTCGCAGCTACCTCTCGCCTTTGCGCGGCTGCGGGTCCTTTCAGCATACGGGGCCGGGGTGATCCCGGCCCCGTCCTTTTCGTTTGAACGTGCTGTTGAGGGATAAAAACGCGACGAAAGCGGTGGGAATTACGCGCCGCACCACCAGGCGGGGGCCGTCCGGTCCAACGTGTCCACCAATCGACGGTGTCCGGAGGGAAACGCCAGTGCGGCGAGCTCCGACGGCGAAACGAAACGGAGCTGGGTGGCCTCGTGGAGCACGGGCTCCCGGCCCGGATCCAGCTCCTCCACCCGCCAGGCGTTGAGCGTCACCCGATAGCGGGTATAGGAATACTGAATTTTCGTGATCTTCTCGACCGGCCGGACCCGGAGCTCCACTTCCTCGAAAAATTCGCGGGACAAGGCTTGTTCTTCGGTCTCTCCGGCCTCGATCACCCCGCCGGGAAACTCCCAAAGCCCCGGCCACACGTCGTCCTCGCGCCGTTTCTGGACGTACACCCGTCCCCGTCGCAGCAGCACCCCGGTGACCATGTTGATGCGGATCGTCGCCGGTTTTTTCAAGGGAATCGGCCGCATGTCCACGGTATGCGCCTTGAGGCTTTTGCAATGGTCCCGCACGGGGCACGAACCGCATTCGGAGTTGAACGAACGGCAAACGAGCGCCCCCAGCTCCATCAGGGCCTGGTTGAGCTCCCGCGCGGCCCCCTCCGGGGTGATCCTGCGCACCGCGGCCTCCAGGGCCTTTCGGCCCGCGGCCCGCTTTACCGGAGCGTCCAGGTCCAGAAGCCTCGCCAGCACCCGCTCAGCGTTGGCGTCCAACGCCGGCGCCGCGATGTTGAAGGCCTGGGAGGCCACGGCCGCGGCCGTGTACGGCCCCACGCCCGGCAGGGCGAGCAACCCCTCCAGCGTGTCCGGAACCCGGCCGCCGCCCTGGTCGGCGATGGCCTTGGCCGCGGCGTGGAGCCTTCTGGCCCGGGCGTAGTATCCAAGGCCCTCCCACAGCTTCAAAACGTCCTCTTCGTGCGCTCGGGCCAAGCTTTCGACGTCGGGAAACCGCTCCACGAAACGCCGAAAATAGGCGACCACCCGGTCCATTTGCGTCTGCTGGCCCATGAATTCCGCCACCAGCACCTGATACGGATCGTAACGCTCGCGCCAGGGCAGATTTCGGCGATGCGCCTGGAACCACTGGATGAGGGCCGCACCGGCTTCCGGAGAGATATCGGCGACGTCAGACATAGGGGCGAAGCATAAACCACCCCGCTTCCGGGTTCAAGGCCGGGCGCGTGGTCCGCGCACGGAGAAATGCGCGCATGGAGCGGCGCGTCTGCGGCGATCGTTGAGAAGATTGCAAGCTTGCAACAAGTTGAATGACGAAAGGCAGGCCGGCGGCGGCCAAGGGTGTCACGCCAAACGGCGATGCATGTATTTGAGCACGCCCACGCCTTCCCCTCGCTCCTGGCGGTTCAACAGCTGGAACTTCCCGAGCAGGCCGTGGATCGCGTCCTCGTCGGCCTGGCTGTGGTATTCGACGTAAAGGTGCTTGACGCAGTCCAGCCGCGGCCCGAGGCTCTCCAATATCGCAATTTCGGCCCCCTCGGTGTCCACTTTCAAAATGTCCACGCAGTCCAGCCGCAGTTCGTCAAAGACCTTTCCGGCCTCGCGCACCGAAACCGGCTCTTCGATCAACGGATCGCGTTGAGCGGGCCCTTCTTCCTGAACCTTCAAGGAGCTTCGCCCGGGATGCAGCGGTTGGAAGAACAGAGGTTCGCAGCCGTCGTGGTCGGACAAGGCGACGGGGTGCAGGGTGATGTTGGGGAAAGGGGAGATGTTGGTTCGCAGGGCCTCGCGCAACATGCCCGAGGGCTCGAAGCAATGGATGGCCGCGCCGGGAATATTCGCCGCAACGAACACGGCGAAAAGCCCCACGTTGGCGCCCACGTCCACGACCGTAATTTTTCCGAAAACCCCCTTCAGCCGTGTAAGCGGATACTCCTCACGGAGAAAGATGTCTCCGATGAGGAAGGCTTCCCTTTGGGGCACGGTGAGCCTGAGAACCCGGCTCTTGTAGCGGTGGGTGATCGTTGTAAAATTTGGCATGGAACATACGACGCCCCGCGCCGGCGGCGCCCGGGGCGTCGAATTACTTGAAAATCTGATCAGTTCTATGCCCGAAATCCGAAACGGTTGTCAACGAACGCGCCTTCCCGGAGCATTCCAATTCCGCCGCGGCGCGCGATGGCTTGAAAACGCAGCGGCGTTACCCCTTGGCCTGGTCGGCCACGGCCTGGGCCGCCTTGGCCGCGGCCTCCGGGTCGCCGAGATAGTACCGGCGGATGGCCGTGCAGTCATCGTTCAGCTCGTACACCATCGGGATGCCCGTGGGGATGTTCAGCGCGATCACGTCCTCTTCGCTCATGCCGTCGAGGTATTTGACGAGTCCGCGCAGGGAATTGCCGTGGGCCGCTATGAGCACGCGTTTGCCGGCTTCGATCTCCGGAACGATGACGTCATGCCAGTAGGGCATGACCCGGGCGATGGTGTCCTTGAGGCTTTCGCAGGTAGGCAGCTCCTCCTCGGAGAGCCCGGCGTAGCGAGGGTCCTTTCCCGGATACCGCTCGTCGTCGGGGGTCAAAGCGGGAGGCGGCGTGGCGAAGCTGCGACGCCATATCTGCACCTGGTCGGCGCCGTATTTTTCCGCGGTTTCGGCCTTGTTCAGGCCTTGCAGCGCGCCGTAGTGCCGTTCGTTGAGCCGCCAGGTGCGGGTGACGGGCAGCCACATGAGGTCCATCTCGTCCAGCGCGATCCACAGGGTGCGGATGGCCCGCTTGAGCACCGACGTATGGCAGACGTCGAAGGCGAAGTCGGCTTCCTTCAGCAGCCTGCCTCCCTCGGCGGCCTCGCGCCGGCCCTGCTCCGTGAGGTCCACGTCGGTCCAGCCCGTGAACAGGTTTTTAAGGTTCCACTCGCTTTGCCCGTGGCGAATCAAGACCAGCTTTTTCATGCCCGCCTCCGCAGGGGATTATAAGGTTCAACAGTGTCAGCGCCCTGCGACTCTAACCACAAATCGAAGCGGTGTCATGAATTCGGAGTGAAAATTTCGGCGCCTACGCAATTCCCGCCCGGGTTCGCGGCGGCCCTGGAAAGGCGGCGCCCCGCGCCGCTACACAAAAACAAGCAAAAATATAAAAAATATGGCGGA
>JASGMV010000038.1 GCA_030156255.1 Desulfovibrionales bacterium | reverse complement strand
CCCCCCCCCCCCCCCCCCCCCCCCCCCCCCCCCCCCCCCCCCCCCCCCCCCCCCCCCCCCCCCCCCCCCCCCCCCCCCCCGCCTCGCTACCCTTCAAAAGCCTTCTTTATTGACGCCTCATAGGGCGCTCTCAGAACGCCTTTTTCGGTGACGATGCCGTGGATGAGTTCGGCCGGGGTCGGGTCGAAGGCGAAGTTGTAGACCGGGACGCCGTCGGGCGTAATCTGCGTATCGCCCACGTGGGTGACTTCCCGCGGGGTGCGGTCCTCGATGGGGATGTCGTCTCCCGTGGGGGTGTCGCGGTCGATGGTGGACAGGGGGGCGGCCACGTAGAACGGAATCCCGAAATGCTTGGCCAGCAGGGCCACGCCGAAGGTGCCGATCTTGTTCACGGCGTCGCCGTTGGCCGCGATGCGGTCCGCGCCGACCACGACCTTCTGGACCATGCCCCGTTTCATGAGCAGGGCGCAGGCGTTGTCGCAGGCCACGGTGACCGGGACGCCAGCCTTGTGAAGCTCGTAGGCCGTGAGCCTGGCGCCTTGAAGAAACGGTCGCGTCTCGTTGGCGATGACCTTGATCTTTTTGCCCTGCTCCACGGCCGAGTAAATGACGCCCAAGGCCGTGCCGTGTCCGGCCGTAGCCAGGGCGCCGGCGTTGCAGTGGGTCATGACCGTGTCGCCGTCCTCGATGAGCTCCGCGCCGAAGCTCCCCATCCTGCGGTTGGTCTCGATGTCCTCGGCGTGCAATTGTTTGGCGCGGGTGAGCCAGGCTTTGGCCAAGTCCTCCGCGCGCACGTCGCCGAGTTCTTCATGCAGCGCGCGCATGAGGCGCACGGCCCAGGAAAGGTTCACGGCCGTGGGACGGGCGCGCTCCAGCTTGTCCAGATTGGCGGCCAGGGCGGATCGCCAATCATCCTGCGACCGGGCCTCGCGCAGGGCCAGGCAGCAGCCGTAGGCCGCCGTGACGCCGATGGCCGGAGCGCCGCGCACCACCATGGTCTGCAGGGCGTAGACGGTGTCGTCCGTGGTCCTGCAGACGAAGGTCTCCTCCCGCGTGGGCAGGATGCGCTGGTCCAGAAGCAAAAGCGCGTACTGGTCGTCCGAAAACTGGATATGCTCGGTCACAAGGACTCCTTGGGAGGATGAAACATCACGCTTGGCGGCGTCTTCAGCCGAGTTTCTTTTGAATGATCTGATTGACCAGTCCGGGATTGGCCTGGCCCTTGGTCTCCCGCATGATCTGGCCCACGAAGAAGCCCATGAGCTTTTTCTTGCCGCCCTTGTACGACTCCACTTCGGCGGGGTTGGCGGCCAGGACCTTGTCCACAATTTCTTCAAGAGCGGAAGCGTCCGAGATTTGGACCAGCCCTTTGGCCTTGACCACGGCTTCAGGGTCTTCGCCCGAGGCGAAGACTTCGGTGAAAACGTCCTTGCCGCTCTTGCCGCTGATGACGCCTTCGTCCACCAAGCGCACCAGCGCGGCCAGCCCCTCCGGGGCGAGCTTGCAGTCCGAGACGGAGAGATGGGCCTGGTTCAATTCGCGCAGCAGGTCGGTCATGATCCAGTTGGCGATCTTTTTCGGCTCGTTGTAGGCCGCGGCCGCGGCTTCGAAGTAGTCGGCCAGAGCGCGCTCGGAGGTCAACAGGTCGGCGGCGTCGGCCGGCAGGCCGTACTGCTCCAGAAACCGCGCGCGCCGGGGCGCGGGCAGCTCTGGCAGCTCCGAGGCCCAGCGGTCGATCCACTCCTGACGCAGGACCACGGGCGGCAGATCCGGGTCCGGGAAATAGCGGTAGTCGTTGGCCTCTTCCTTGGTGCGCATGGCCACGGTCACGCTCTTGGCCGTATCGAACAGCCGGGTTTCCTGGACGACCTTCTCGCCGTCGTCCAGCAGGTCGCACTGCCGGCCGATCTCGTACTCCAGCGCCCTTTGGACGTGGCGGAACGAGTTCATGTTCTTGAGTTCGGTGCGGATTCCGAACTCCTTTTGGCCGCGGGGCCGCACCGAAACGTTGGCGTCGCAGCGGAAACTGCCCTCCTCCATGTTGCCGTCGCACACGTCCAGGTACACCAGGATCGCGCGCAGGGCCTTGAGATAGGCCACCGCCTCCTCGGGGCTGCGCATGTCCGGCTCGGACACGATTTCCATGAGCGGAACGCCCGTGCGGTTGAGGTCCACGAAGCTCACGTTCTCCACCGGCGAATGGATGGACTTGCCCGCGTCCTCCTCCAGGTGGATGCGCGTGACCCCGATGCGCTTGGGGCCGGCGGACGTCTCAATGTCGATGCGACCGGGCCCGCAAATGGGCTCCTCGTACATGGAAATCTGGTAGTCCTTGGGGAGGTCGGGATAAAAATAGTTCTTGCGCGCGAACAGCGATTTCATGTTGATCTTGCAATTCACGGCCAGCCCCGTCTTCACGGAGAACTCCAACACCTTCTTGTTGAGCACAGGCAACACGCCCGGCATGCCGGCGCAAACCGGGCAGACGTTGGTGTTGGGCTCGTCGCCGAAGTTGGTCGAGCACGAACAGAATATCTTGGTTTTCGTCTTGAGCTGGGCGTGCACCTCCAGCCCGATGACCGGTTCGTAGTCAGGCATAGGGGCCTCCTTGTTCAGGCCGCCGTCCCGTCTTTGGGGGCGTAAAGTTCCGGATTGAGGCGAGGATCGTTGTACATCTTGAACTGGCGAAACCCCCGCGGCCTTTTCAAACCCTGCTCGTACTCGTCCAAAAGGTCCAACACGCTTTGCAGCAAGGCCGCGCGTTGCTCCTTGAGCACCTCAAGCTTGCCCAGGCACTCGTTGCGGAGCTGGGGACTCGCGTCCTTGCGCTCGGTCTGCTCGCGCATGTGGTAGACCTTGAGGGCCAGAATGGACAACCGGTCCAGGGCCGAACCGATGGTTTCGGTGTTGTAGCGCTGCTGCGCGCCTTGGGGCAGCAGCGGCTCGATCATAAGGGCCAGACAGGCGTCCAGGCGTTCGATCAGGTCGTTGCGGCGCTGGTTGAGCCCATCGATCCTGTACTTGCAGTCCGCGATGACGTCCGGGCCGACGTCCTTGCGCCGGGCCCGATCCTCCACGTGCCAGAGCTGAAAATTGGTCAAATGCTGCGCCAGGGCGATGCGCAGGAACCCGACGCCATCGGCTTCGGCCGGCCCCGGGTCCTGAAACTCCGGCTCCTGGTCGTGCCAGCGGGCCACGGCCTCGGCCTGCTCCTGGCGGCAATCGCTCACGATGCGTTTGATGTCTTGAAAATCCATATGCTATCGCCTCAATGCGTCTCGGGACACAAGTAGATAGGCTGCGGCCGGCGTCTTGAGCCTACCGGCCACGTACTGGGCGTCATCGCCCGCGCCCGCGTAAAAGTCCATGCGATGGCCTTTGATCACCGCGCCGAGGTCCTGGGCCAGACCCAGGCCCCGCACCAGTTTGAAGCCTCCGGCGGCCCCGTCGGCGCCGAGATCCGTGGAGACCGTACGCAGCCCAAAGGCCAACACCGCCCCGAGGGGAATGACCGACGGGTCCACGGCCAGGGAAACTTGCGGCGTCAAAGCGCTGTTCATGGAGCCCTTGGGGCCTTCCTTCTCCAACTGAAAAAAGATGTAGCGCCGGTTTCTGTTCAACAGCGCCCTTTTTTCGGGATTTTCCTTGAAATAGTCGCGCATGAAGCGCCACGTCAGCCGGCCCGGCGGCAAATGGCCGCCGGCGAGCAGCGTGGCGCCAAGTCCGGTGAAGGCCAAACCGTTGGAGCCGTCGTACTCGGCGAACATCCGGGCGCCGTCCGGGAACTTCAGGGACCCGGCGCCCTGCATGTGCAAACAGCAGACGTCCACGGGGTCTTTGGCCCAAGCGATCTCCAGGCCTTTGCCCGAGAGCACCTGGCCTTCCTCAATGGTTTTGCGGTCATAATAGGGAAGAAAGCGGCCTTTTTCAATCCGGCCCACTACGGTCTTGCGGCCGCGCGTAATCTGTTTCAAATCCGGCGGCTTGCGGTACAGCGGATGCTCGTAGCCGGGCCGGGCCTCACGGCTGACTTCGATCTCCGGCGTAAAATAGCCGGTGACAACCGGCGCAGGGCGCAGGGCGAAGACCCGAAAGTAGCGATGCAGAATGTCCTGGTGGGCGTCGAGGCGCGGCAAAAGCCACAACAACTGCCGCAGGGTCAGCTCCATCTGGCCGTAGGTCAACGGAGCGCCGCCCAACTCCAGCACCTTGCCCGCAGGGTCTTGGAACTGCACGTAATCAAGGCTTTTGGACAGAGGCCCGGCAAGGTCCATCCAGGACCGGAGTCCCTGCGTGGAGGGAGATATCTGGCCGAGCACCAGCTCCGCCGACTCCGCCGGAACCTCCACCCAGCCCTGACCGTCGCCCATGGCCGGCGCTTCGAACAACCGCAAGGCGCGCTCTTCGGAATCCGCCGTTTCGCCGGGCAGGCTGGGGGCCTGCAGCTTCAGGCTCTCGAAGGCCGTTCCCGCCGCATCCGAGGGCCGGACCGGGCCGCGATGGACGCACCCCGCCCAGACAAGCGCCAGACCCGCCAATACGGCGAGCGCGTACAGGCCTGCGCCGCCCCTAGTTCGGGCACTCCTCAAACGCCACATCGCAATATTTCCCCACTCCGTACTCCCGGCGCCGGAAAAAACGCTCCGGGTCCGGCCCGATGATTTGCAGTTCGGGCTGCCTTCTCTGCATGTCCAAGGCCGTGTTCATTTCCTTGGTGCATCCGGTGGAATAGGTCGCGTCCTTGCCGGCCCACGCGGGCGGCACTTTTTTCAGCATCAGCTCGAAGCTCTTCTCGATGTCCTCCACGCTTTGGAAGCGCCACACGTCGATGAGCCCGCTGCGCTGGACGCGCTCCCACATGTACATCAAGTCGTCGGCGTCCATTCCCTTTTCGAAATGTTCGGCCGGATTGATGATGTACACATCCTCCATCCGTGACCGCAAGTATTTGACAAAGGTGTTGACGACCTTGATCGCCGTGTCGACCTGGCCCGGAACGGAGCCGATGATGGCCGAATAAAACATGACTTTCCGGCGCTGGGCCTTGGCGCCGCGCATGTCCTGGATGATATCCAGCGCCTTGGCCGTCAGGTCTTTTTCGCTGAACTTCCGGACCCATTCGGGCTTGGGCCGGAAATGAAGCCGAAACGCGCCCGATGCGTCCCTATACAGGCAGACCACGTCCCGGGTAAAGCTGTAGCTGGTGCGCACCAGCCGGTTGGCGTTGGGCTCCCCCTTGGCGATGACGATATCCGCCTCCTTCCAGGCCCGGGCGAAACTCACCGAGGTCCGGTGCAGATTCAGCCGCTCGCGCGTCCCGTCGCTGATGACCAGAAAAGGATTCTCCTTCAGGTCCTTCAGCAATTCGTTCTTGGTCGCCGACGGGGACGACAGCACCCTGGCGTCGGCCAGAGCCGCGGCAATCAGCGGATCGTCCTCCATGTCCCAGATGGCCGGCGAATAAAAATAAAACCCGGCCTTGAGGGCGACCACCACGCGATGCCCCATGCGGATCAGGGCTTTGGCGGCCAGCAGATCGAAAAGCAGTCCCCCGCTTCGGCTGGGCAGGATGAGGATCGTCAGCCCCCCGGCCGGCGCCTCGGCCAGCCGCTTGCGCAGCGGCGCCATGACCTCCGCCTGAGCCGACGTCTCCCGGTCCAGGCCGTTCAGGACAACCTTGTCCGCGGAGGCGTTCACAGCCTCGTCCGTACGCCAGGCGTCCGGCAGCGTCGAAAGCACCAGCAGGCGGGACAACTCCAGCCAGGACAGTTCAAACCGGGCGTCCGGAATGGACATGGACTCGATCACCCGACCCGGTCGCGCGTTGATCGCGGCCTGGAACGCGCGGTCCTGGATAAGGTCGCGAGCCCGCCGGTTGAGAAGCCGCTTGCGGTCGCGACACAGGTCGTCCAGCCCGCTCTGGGTCATGATGATCGTGTTCAGCCGCTTCATGAGTCGCGACGGGATGAGCACGTGGGAGTGCATGTACAAGCGAAATTTGTGCCGACACAGATTCAGGATGCGCCGAAAAAGATAGCGGTCCGGCGCCTGCAGGCGGACCAACTCGACCATGAGCCGCCAGCGGTGCAGGTATTGGTTCAGCAGCGCGCGGGACATCTCCGGGGCCAGCAGCAGGGACAACGTGCCGTCGGAGCAGGGAATGTAGACCCCCTCCTTGTCCAGGGCGACCATGAAACGAAGCTGCTCGGGCGAGGCGTTGAGGCCCGGATCCATCAGGTGTTCGATCCGGTTCTCGGTCATGAAGTGGGCCAGCCAGGCGTCCAGCGTCGGCGAAAGTCCGTAGCGGATGTTGTCGACGGAGCCGAATCGGGGAATGTCCATCATCCCCCCCCTTCAATGATGAATCCCTTGCTCCTGAGCTTGTGGAAGTACTCCTCGAATCCCACGGAGGCGACGATGAGGTCCGTTCCCGAAGGCCGGATGACGATCTCGTCTCCACAGAAGAGGTCCATGCCGCTTTGGCCGTCCTCCGTCAGGAAGACCCCTCCGACGGCTTGGGTGACCCGCACCGTGAACTCGCAGTCGCCGGGAAGCACCAGCGGACGCAGATCGTTCAAAAAAGGACAGATCGGCGTCAGGGTGAAGGCCCGCAGGCTGGGGTGGGTGATGGGCCCTCCGGCCGATACGGTGTAGGCCGTGGAGCCGATGGGCGTGGCGATGATGACGCCGTCCGCGCGCAGGTTGGAGACGTGCGCGCCTTCGCAGCTTACGGCGAGCTGCACCAGTCTGGCCATCTGGCCCCGGCTCACCACCAGATCGTTGACGGCCAGGCCGCGGCGGACGGTTTGTCCCTCGCGGCGCACCTCGAACGACATGACCAGCCGCCTTTCCGTGGAGACGCCCTGCTCCAGGATCGCCTCCAGCCGCTCCCGCCACCGGTCCACAGGGATGTCGGCCAAAAAACCGACCTTGCCCAGGTTGACCCCCAGCAGAGGAACGCCGGTATGAAGTAGAGCGCGGGCCACATTGATATACGTGCCGTCGCCGCCCAAGACCAGAATCAGGTCGAATTCGCAGTCATAGTCCACGTCCGCAGCCTGGGCGCGGCCGGCGAGCTCCCTGTCCATACAGACATTGATCCCCCGGCTGCACAGCCATGTTTCGATTTCGGCCCCCAGTCCTTCGGCAAGTTCGTGATTCGTCTTGAGGACGATCAGCACGGAAGTTATTGCATTCGCCATAGGTTTTTCAGTCCTAGACAAATCCGAAAAAATATTCAATGGTTCAGACTGGCCGTAGCGCATGTGAAAAAAATTTTTTTATTCCCTCCTAAAGATAGGCGTACAACCGCCGATAAGAGACAGTGACAAGGAGCATCACAAGTGACGGCAACTCCGCAACAGGTTCGCAACATGCTTCGGACATACGGGAAGCAGCTCACCAGCGCGAAGCGCTTGGCGCGCTTTCGCCGGGCCTTGCGAATAGCGGGAGTCGAAGACGCCGTCACCATCTCCAAGGAGGCCAAGCGCCGTGAACTCGTGGACAAGGTGACCAACGAGATCATGGAGAACCTCATCATCGCCGGCTCCCAGAACCCCATGGTGACGGAAATCATGGAGCAGTTGGAGCTGGAGTTCCAGGAACGCTTCATGTTAGAATATCCCCTGGACGGCGACGATGTGGTCGTGCTGCGCGAAACCGCGGGGGCTCCCGACGAACTTGACCCCCAAGAAAAACGGATGGTGCTCAAGAGACTGTGGGAGATCACCCGGGAAAAAGTTGATGAGACGATGTTGTGAGATAGGACCCATGGGAGGGAGCTATGCAAATCAAGAACCTCATTGAGGGGTTGAACCCCTACGGGCTGAACAAGAAGGTCCAGGGGACCGGCCAGTCCGAAAGTGGGGGAGGCTCCAAGAAGGCCGGGTCCAGCCAGTCCTCGGACAAGGTGAACCTGTCGTCCGAAGCCAAGCTTCGGGCCTCCGCGTACAGCGAAGCGGCCAACGCCGCGGACGTGCGCGAGGACAAGGTCGCCGCGTTGCGCGAACAGGTCCGCAACGGGACCTACGTTATCAACGACCGCAAGACCGCCGAGAATCTGGTGAGAGACGATCTGGAGTTGATCACTTAACCGGCCGCCGAAACGAGCTGCGCCCGCGCGGCGACGCGCACCGCCAGGAACTTACGACCTGCTGTCCGTCATGGAAGTCCGTGACGGACGGTGGGATTTTTCTGTTGGCGAAAACGACGCACTCGCCGTTACGCCGCCTCCCGGACAAGGCGGCGAGCCCTCGCGCGCCGGCGTGTTGCATCCGCCGAAAACTCCGCCCCGGCCAAGCCGCCTCTTCCCGCCCTCCTGCGGCCAATCAAAAAATATAATGTAGAAAATTGCCTCCGCCCTGCCGCAAACCCTGGCGACCGCCGGGGAGTCGCACCTCCCGAAAAAACCGCACTGAGCGCCCAGAGTCCGTTGGCCCGCTCCAGGCAAGGCGACGACGCGAGCGCGCCATGCAATGCAAAGGCGCTTCGCGCCGGAAATGATCCGGGAATGGCGCGGCCGGAGAAAATCAGGATTGCTTGGCCGCAGGCCGGAAACGGGGGGGAAAATCGCCGTCGATCTGGGGAACCTGCAGGCCCAGACGCTCGTCCTTGTTGATGACGATGGGCCCGGCCAGGTTGAGCTGCATATCCTGCGGACGGCCCGGAGGGATGGACACGGTGACCAGGACGGCCAGTTGCCGGATGTTGGCGATGCGCAAAAGCTTTTTCTCGGCCTGTCCGAGCTTGATCTCGTACTCCTTCATGTACGCATAAGGGTCGGCCACCACCAGGCCGACCTTGGGGTCCTCCAGGCTCTGGAGCACCAGCATCGGGGAGTCCTCGCGCACCGGCAGCAGAACGAATCGCCGGAAGTGATCGAAGCCGATGAGGCCGCGGGGGAAAAACACCACGGAATCAAGATCGATCTCGCGCTCCCCGAGCCTCGTCTGGATCAACTGTCTTCTTTTCTTCGCCATAGTTCGCTCACCGCAAGCACGTCCTGACTCGAAAGCTCGGCGGCCTGCTGGTTCTGCTCCTTGATCTTCAGGTACACCTCTTCGCGGTACACCGTCATATCCTCGGGCACCTCCAAGCCAAGCTTGATCTGCTTGCCCTGCACGGAGAGGACTTTGATCTTGATGTCCTCCCCCACGTAGAGGCTTTCTCCCGGCCGTCTGGTCAGTATGAGCATACTCGCATCCGAAGTCGTCTCCGTGGTTGGCGTCGCCGAAAATACGCATGCGCCGCCAGGACAGCTCTACCCGAGAACCGAGTCCATGGCAACGAAGGATCCGCGCTCCGGCTCCTGCGCGGGCGTCGCCTCAATGCGGGAGACGGTTCAAGCTTTCCGGCAATAAAACGCCGAAGAGCCTTCGCCGGATTGCCACGCCCGGCCGCCTTTTCGTGGAGAGGAAGCGTATTGAACGCAGGCCGTTCAAAAATGATGCGCTACGAGGAAATGAAAAAATCCAGGGCGCGCAGTGTATGGCGCATACGGAAGCGGTCTGGATTTTTTCGCTGACGAAGCAGACCGCCGTTTTGGGGCGGCCTGCTACACGTACGACAGCAGGCTAAGGTTCATGATGAGCGAGGAGGACTTGAGCACGGCCTGGTACACGAGTTGCTGCTGGGTCAGGTCCGTCATGAGTTCTGCCACGTCCACGTCCTCGACGTCGGACAATCGCGCGTCCACGTCAAGGCTCACCGTCTCCAGCACCGAACCGGTAATCGTCAGGCGGTTCTCGCGCCCTCCCACGCTGGCCGCAACGCCCAGCATCTGGTTTTGAGCATCGTCCAGCGCGTCAATGCACTGCCCAATACCGTCCTCATTGTTCGTTTCCAGAAAGGCGATCAGATTGCCTACGGCTTCGAACAGGTTCTCCGAGGCGATGCTGGATTCGCTGGTGCACAGTTCGCTGCTCGAACCGAACGCCACCGTCGTCTCGCCGGTCTGCGCGTCCGTGTATACTCCACCGAAGATGTCCAGCCCGATATCATTGATGGTTATAAGGGATTCGTCGGAAATTTGCAGCTTGATGTCCGAGTCTGCGGGTTGGACGATAAACTGGTCGCCTGAGGAGATGGCGCCGGGAGCCCCTGCGTTGGACAGGTAAAGCATGCCGCCCGGAATGCTGAGGCCGACGTTGGAGGCGTTGGCGTTGGACGACACGTTGCCCGAAACCCAGGTGAGGCCGCCGTCCACGCTATAAGAATACTCCACCGCCCCCGCGGTGGAGGTGGTGTTGTCGATGCGTACGTAAACGTTGCTGTCGAACGAGCCGAGGGCGTTGGCGTCGAGCGCCTGAGCCGTCTGGCCGATGGCCGCCACCTCGTTGTACCCGTCGTAATCCCCCAGGTACTTGACCGTGGGCCGCACCCATACCCAGGTGCCGCTGGAGTCGTTCGTGTCGTCCTCGGCGGTGGCCGTAACCGTGGAGCCAGCGGACATCTCGACCTCCACGCCGTCGAGACTGATGGTGGTCGAACCGGCGGGCGTCACGCCTTCCTTGAAGGTTTCGCCGCCGTCCGTGCTGTAGCGGTACCGGATCTCGTCCGTACCGAACGTCCCGGTGGTGGCCCCGCCGTTGGAGAGAAACTGAATCAGAATGGTGGAGTCCGAATCCCCGTTGATGGAGAAGCTCCAATCCGAGGCCAAATCCTCGTCGTTGGTGGTCAACCAGAGGGTTTCCTCATAGGCGTTGCCGTCGGTCTGCTGGCCCGCGTAGATGGACTTGCCGTCGTACTCCGTGTTGGACAGCGCGATCAGCTCCGCATAAAGCTCCCGGACCTGCGAGGCGATCTCCGCGCGGTTGTCGGCATCGAGCGTGCCCGTGGCGGCCTGATTGGCCAGCTCCTTGATGCTGGAGATCAGGTCCGAGACGGAGCCCAACGTGTCGTCCGACAGACCCAGCCAAGCGGTGGCCGTGGAAATGTTGTCCTGGTACTGGTCAATGGCGCCGAGTTCGTCCCGATAGGAAAGAATGTGCGCCATCCCCACCGGGTCGTCGGACGGATTATTGATCTTCTTCTGGGTCTGAGCCTGGAGGTTCAGATTCACGAGATCCGACAACGCGCTATTCATGTTCGAATAGAAGCTGGAGTACATCTGTTGGAACGTAACGCGCATGACGACCCTCTCTTTAGCGCACCAGACCTATCACCGTGTCGAACAGTTCGTCGGCCACAGCGATCAACTTCGCCGCCGCCGTGTACGAATGCTGGAACTTGATGAGGTTGGTCAGCTCTTCGTCAAGGTTGACGCCGGTCAATTCCGATTGTTGCTCTTCAAGGGCGGCGGCCAGCGTTTCCTGGTACTGATAGTTGTATTCGGCCGTGGAGACGTCCGAGCCGACGTCGGTAACGATGCTGTTGTAGTACTCGGCCAGCGTATGGGTCGACGTTCCGCCGCGGCCCGTGGTGATCGTCACCTCGTAGTCCGCGAGGTCGGCGATGGCGAGGGCCGTGTTGTTGTCGCCGGAGCCGCTGTCGCCGGAAGCGTCCACTTGCCCGGCGCAAATGAAATCGGAATTCACCGTCACCGTGGAGTTGAGGTCGATGTTGGAGGCGGAATCCCCCATGAAAAACGTATTGAGGCCCAAGGCCGCGAAAAGTCCCGCGGTGTCCGCCCCGTACTGGAACTCGTAGCCGTCCTCGGCCGTGATCTGCAGTTGCTTGTTGACGATGGAGGCGGTCAACATTCCCGAAAAAGTGTTGTTGATGGCCGCGGCCACGTCTTCGAGGGAATCGGTCGCAGGATTGAAGCCGGAAAACCCCGTGCTCGCGAAGTTCAACGCCGCCCCCGACACAAGCTCCCCGGTGTCGGCATCGTACACGTAGAGGATGGAGCTGCCGGAGCTGAGCTGGCTTCCGTAGCTCAAACCGGAAGAAGGATCGCTCAACGCCGTCGAGATGCTGGCCACGCTGTAAGTTCCCAAGGTATACGTGTGAGCGGCTTCTCCCGCCCCCTGGCTGTGCAGGAGGTTGATCTGCCAGACCAGTTCATTCGCGAAGGCGTCCAGCTTCTCCTTGTAGGACCCGATGGCGTCGTCGCGCACGCCGAAATAGGCGGCCAAAGTTCCGCCCGTGGCGCGCCTGGTGTTGTCCGAGCCGTCCACGTAAGTCTGGGGTGTAATGTTCACCTTGCTGGACGTCGTGGAGTACCAGTAAAGCCCGCTTTTCGGGACGATGGTGAATTTGTCGCCTTTAACCAAGTTCCCGGAGGAGCCCTCGTCGAAGGAGTCTTCGGACCCGAACCAAATGTTCAGGTCGCCGACCTGGACCTTGCCCCCGCCGGAATTGCACTCGTACTCGAGGACGTTGCCGTCCTCGTCCTTCAGCCAAGTCTGCCCGCCGTCCAGGGAAACCTTGAACTTGGCGGAGCCGTTGCTCGCGCTGCCGGGCTGCGTGATTTCAAGGGTGTACTCGTAATCGGCCGATCCCTCGAAATAGACGGCCCCCTCGAAGGTCGACGCCCTGGTGAGGTTGTTGAAGCTCTGGGCCGATTCAAAGGCCAGTTTGTAGGACTCGGAACCCTCGACCAGGGTGTAGCCGGAGGTCGTGGTGAGAATGTAGTCGCCCCCGCCGTTGTCGATGATGTTGATGTCGATAATATCCGCCAACTCGCGCACAAGCTGGGTGCGGTCGTCGTACAACGTGTTCGGGGTGTTGCCCGAGCTTTCCGCGGAGTCGATCCGCTTGTTAAGCTCCGAGATCTGCTCCATCAGCAGGTTCGCCTGATCCACATCCTGGCCGATGTAGTCGTTCATCTGCGCCTGCATGTCTTCGAGGTCGTCGTACAACTGCTGGATGGAGTTGACCAGCGTCTCGGAGTCGGAAAGCAGGCTGATCCGCGAAGGATAGTCCTCGGCCTGCTGCGAAAGGATCTGCCAAGCCGAAAAGAAGTCGCTGATGGAGGAGGAAATGCCGGCCCCGTTGGACTCGTTGAACATGGCCTCCACCGTGCTCAGGTTGTCGTGAAAGGTTTCCCAGCGCTGGCTCAGGCTGGCGGAGCTCACATAGCTTGATTCGATAAATTTATCGAAGTATCGCAGGACGTTCGTAGCGGTGACGCCGGTGCCGAGGGTTCCCGACGCGGTATTGACGGTGAGCGACTCGTCGATGACCAGAGTTTGGCGGCTGTACCCCTCGGTATTGACATTGGCGATGTTGTTACTGGTCACCTCGAGCGCCGTCTGGTAGACCGAGGCGGCGTTCTTGCCAATGTTCAAGATGTTGTACAGCCCGGACATTACAGCCTCCCGCTCAACAGCGAGGGACGGGATGGAGCCTTTGCGTAGCAGCCCTTCGCCGAGTAGGCGTCGTTATTCTTGGGCCGCACGCTGTTGTGCAGAAATTCGAGCAAGCTCTGGCTTTGCTTGGACAGAGCCGCGGCCAGGCGCTGATTCTTGGCGGCCTGGCGGGCGCACTGCTGCTCCGCCTTCTTAATGGCTTGCAGCGTTTCGCCGGCGGCCAGCCCCTCGTCTCCGCCCAGAGCTGCGGGGAAATCCCGAAGCCGGGTCTCGGGGTAAGCGCCGGCGAGCAGGCTTTTGAGCGAAATTCGCTCGGCGCCGATCTGCCGCAGCAATTCCTGAATGGGCATCTCGATGCGGGACACGCCCTGCGGATCGCGTTGGGTGAGCCGGGAAAATTCTTCTTCCAGCAAAAGCTGCAGAAGCTTGAATCCCTTCACCTGCCTGGCAAGATTTTCCTTGATAAAGCGTATCATGGTTGTCGCCCTCTTTGAGGAGGCTTGAAGCTTTTTATCCGCCATTTCAACGAGTAACACGTAACTCCATTAATTTTCCTCTCTCCAATCCGAGGTTTTCTACCGGTTTCTTGCAATTTGCCGGCCAAGCTCTTCGGTCCGGGTGTAGCCTTGGACGGCCTGGCGGCGCGAGGATGCAGCAGAGGTCGTTCCCTCGCGCACGATGCGCTCGGCCAGTTCCTCGACCTGCTGCATGATTTCAGCGTCGGCCTTTTCCGGGTCCGCCTCCTCCCGCGTCCGCTCCCAGACCTCGGCGGCGTCGCCGGACTGATTCCGGGCCAACTCCTTCAATTCGCTTTGCTGCGCGTCGGCCTGGTTCTCATCGTCCGCGCCAAGCGTCCTGTTGGCGGCGTTCTCCACCTGGTTCTTCAACTGATCCATCAAGATGTCCGCCAAGCCGATCCCCCCGTTCTCGGCCAGATGCTCCGAGAACTGCTGGTCGAACATGGACAGGTACTGGTCCTCCATCTTGCTGTGAAGAAACCCTTCCTTGGGAACGGTCTTGCGCATCTCGCTCCACAATTGGTTGATGAACACCGCTTCGAACTTGACGCAGGCGTCCTTCAGCTCTTTTTCCTTGTTCCGGCCGACGCCCAAGCGATGCTTGAGGCCGTCCATCTGCATCTTGAATCGAATCAGATCGTCCTGCTGGGCGGACTGGGCCGCGACCTGTGCGTCTAATCCCGTTTCCAACATTTAGATGACCTCCAGTTCCGCGTGCAAAGCGCCTGCGGCCTTGAGGGTTCTCAGAATGGAGATGAGGTCGCGCGGCGTGGCGCCGATGGAGTTGAGTCCGTCAACCAGCTCCTGCAGGGTCGCGCCCTCCATGAGCATCAGGCGGCGGTTCTCCTCGAGGACGTTGATGTCGGTCTGCGGCGTGGCCACGGTCTCGCCCACCTGGGCGAAGGGCGCCGGCTGGCTGACGTCGGCGGTTTCGGCGACGACCACCTGGAGGTTGCCGTGGGCCACGGCCACCTTGGACAGCCGCACGTTCTGGCCGACCACCACGGTGCCGGTCTTCTCGTCCACCACCACCTTGGCGGGCGCGTCCGGATCGATCTCGACGTTCTCCAGGGAGGCCATGAGCGGCACCAGATTGCCCATGAACCGGTCCGGCACGTCGATTTCGATGGTGGAGGCGTCCAAGGCCTTGGCGTACGAGCCGCCGATGACCGAGTTCAGACGGTTCACGACCTGCATGGCCGTTCCGAAGTCGGCCATGTCCATATTGACCAAAAGCCTATCCTGCTGGTTGTACTGGAAGGGCACCGCCCGCTCCACCGAGGCGCCGTTGGGGACGATGCCCACGGTGACGACGTTCTTGGATACGGTGGCCGCCTGCCCGCCCTCGGAAAAACCGCCCACGGTCAGGGAGCCCTGCGCCAGGGCGTACACGGAGCCGTCCACGCCCTTCATGGGAGTGAGCAGCAACACGCCGCCAAGCAGACTCGTTGCGTCGCCGATGCTTGAAACCGTCACGTCCAGCCTGGAGCCGGGACGGCTGGTCACCGGCATCTTGGCCGTGACCATGACCGCGGCCACGTTCTTGGGCTTGAGTTCGCTCTTGTCCACGCGAACGCCCATGTTCTCCAGCATGTTTTCCATGGCCTGGGTGGTGTAGACCGGGTTCGTCTTGTCCCCGGTCCCGGACAGGCCGACCACCAGTCCATAGCCCACCAGTCCGTTGGTGCGCAGTCCGCTGAAGGAGGCGATGTCCTTGAGGCGGGCGGCCGAGGCGCCGTCCGGCGCGGCGAGCTGCAAAGGCAGGATCAGCGCCAGCGCGGCGAAAAGGCCTGCAAGCCTCCTCAAGCTGGTCCGTGTGTTGTTTACGGTTGCGGTCATGGCGTTCAACTCCGTGGTGTTCTCATGCGATCAAGCTTTGCGGGCCGCCAGGCTCCCATCAGGTTTAGAAAGGCCACATATTGTCCAGGATGCGGGACAGCCAGCCGGGCTTCTGCTTGTCGGCCAGAATGCCCTGCCCGTAGACTTCGATGCGCGCGTTGGCCAGATAGCCGGAGTCCACGGTGTTGTCCGGCCCGATGTCGCGCTTGCGAAGCAGCCCGCGCACCACCAGAATTTCCGTTTCATCGTTGATGCGCACTTCCCGGGCGCCCTCCACCTGGAAGACGTCGCCCGGCAGCACCTTGACGATGCGCACGGCCACCGCGGCGGTCAAGGTGGACTCGCGCTTGGTCTCAGCCGTGCTCTTGAAGTTGTTCTTGGCGCCGGAGTCGATGGACGTGCCGGCCAGCTTATTCAGGCCGAAAGAGTTGAACACGCCGCCAAGCACCCCGTTGACCCCATAAGCGTTCACTCCGAAGTTGGTCTCCGTATTGCGTTCGGCCTTGGTGTTGGCCTTATGCTCGCCGTTCGTGACCTCGGAAACGTTGACCAGCACGATGTCGCCCACCCGGCGGGCCCGGTTGTCCGCATACAGGTAGTCGGCCTGGGCGGGGCTGTACAAGGAGCCGGGATTCTCCATGGGGTCCGGCGCCGTGGGAGGCGGCGGCGACATGATGGGGGTGGGCGTCTGGGCCTGGGACGGTGGCATGCAGCACGTCGCGGCCAACGCGGAAACCAGGGCCAGAAAAATGATTGTTAAGGTTCTCATGACGCTCTCCTTGCTTCAGGCCCTACGGGGTGACCACGGTCTCGGAGTCCTGGACACGCGCCAGAACCTCCCGGTTGCTTTGCAGGTTCTGCACGGAAATGACGTCCCCGATGCGCCCGTCGGCCAGCGCTTTGGCCGGTACGCTCAACTGAATATGCTTGCCAAGGTACTTCAAAAGGATCTTGTCGCCGGACGAGATCTTCGGCTTGGACTCGATGCTCGACGCATAGATCACTTGCGACGTCCCGATCGACCGGGTCAGACGCCACGGCCCGCCTTTGCCGTCCCACACGGAGTCGGCCAGATAGGCCAGGTTCTTGCGCTTGTAGGTCACGAGGTCCGGCGTCAGCTGGTCCCCGCGGTTCAGGGGGCGCACGGCCACCGGCGTCGGCCTGTAGACGTTGACGAAAACGCTGGCCGTCACCTGCCGGAGCTTGTCCCCGTTCGGATTGACCACGTTGATGCGCAAAGGCACCCGGCCGGGCTTGATGCGGCCCGCCGTATCGATCTCCACCTTGTCGAACCGGTCGTCGAGAAACACGTACTCCGGCATGCTGAACTCGGTCAGCTCCACGTCGCCCCGGAACTCCTGCAACGCCTGAATCCGCGGCGTCAGATAATCGACAATGAGCTTGCGCAGGCCGATCTGGTCCACGACGTCGCCCCCGCGCTGAATGGTCAGCCGGTCCGGATACACGCAAAAATAACCCACATCGCCCAGGATGCGGATGAACAACCGCTTGAGGTTGTTCCGGTCCACCACCTGGGGCTTTTCTCCGCGCCCTGGCGCCTGCCACAGGACCGCTTCGGACAGCTTGCTCCACTCGTCCGGGTCCATCTCTCCGTGGACCACGGCCACGTCGCCGAGCCGAACCACGTCGCCCTTGACGCAAGCGGCGCTGCGCACAACGAGCCTCCATTCCGGATTCCAGAGGCCCGTGGCGGTCCCGACCGCACCCGCAAGAAGAATCAGGCAGGCTGCGAACCCAACCAGTGCTTTCCGGGCGGAGGTTCTCAAAGACATGGCGCTCTCCCTGGTGTTAACGCTTGAGGTTGATGGCCGTCTGCAACATGCTGTCCGAAGTGGAGATGGCCTTGGAGTTCATTTCGTAGGCCCGCTGTCCGGTGATGAGCCCGACCATTTCGTCCACGAGCTCGACGTTGGAGCTCTCCAGAAACCCCTGGGACAGCGTGCCGAAATTGTCCTCGCCGGGCGTGCCCTCGACGGGATCGCCCGAGGCGTCGGTCTGGACGTAGACGTTGCGGCCCACGGCGTTGAGGCCGGCCGGGTTGATGAACGTGTAGGTCGTGATGTTCCCGGCGGCCAGTTCGTTCCCTTCACTGTCCACGGCGGAAATGGTCCCGTCTTCCGCGATGACCACGTTCACGGCCTCGGGAGGGACGAGGAACTCCGGCTGCAGCGCATAACCGTTGGCGTTGACGATGCGGCCGTCGGAGTCCAGGCTGAAGGCGCCGGCGCGGGTGTAGGCGTCCGTGCCGTTCATATCCACCTGGAAAAAGCCGTCGCCCTCGATGGCGATGTCCAGGGTGTTGCCGGTGTTCTCGAAATCGCCCTGCGTGAAGAACTTGTGGACCGTCACCGGTTTGACGCCCATGCCGACCTGCATGCCCGTGGGCAGCTGATTGCCGCCTGCGGTCACGGTGCCGGCGATGCGCATGGTCTCGTACATGAGGTCCTCGAACTCGGCGCGGCTCTTCTTGAATCCGTAGGTGTTGACGTTGGCGAGGTTGTTGGCCCTCACGTCGATGTTCATCTGCTGGGCCACCATGCCCGTGGCCGCAGTCCATAACGAACGCATCATATCGGTATTCCTCCTTCGCTAGACCCTGCCAACCTTCTGGAGCAGTTGCTCGCTGAGTTCGCTGCTGCCTTTGATGACCTTGGAGTAGGCCTCGTAGCCTCGCTGGCTTTCGATCAGAGAGACCATTTCGGAAACCACCTCCACGTTGGACTTCTCCAAAAACCCCTGCTGGACCACCGCATTTTCAGCCGGAACGGGCGCCAAGGCGGCCCCCCCGACTCCGAACAGGTTGGAGCCGATCTTCTCCAACTGGGTCGGATCGTCCACCGTGTAGACGCCGATCTGGCCGACCTCGGCCCCTCCCTGGCGGATGACGCCGTCGTGGTCGATCTGGACCTGGGCGCCCTGCGGAATCACGATGGGGCCGCCCTCGCCGAGGACCGGATATCCCTGCTCTGTGACCAGCGTTCCGTCCGAAGAGACCACGAAACTTCCATTGCGCGTCAGATAATCGCCGTCCGGCGTCCGAACCTGGAAAAAGCCCTCTCCGGAGATGGCAAGGTCCAGGGGATTCCCCGTGGGAGCGAGGCTTCCCTGCGACATGTCCACATACTGGCCGGACAATCGGGGCTTGGCCAGGATGTCCGGCCGGGGAAACACATTCTCCCCGCGCAGATAGGTCTTGGTGTCCACCACGGAATCATGGGCGAATCTGAGGAAGGTGTCGTGAAACGTCACCTGATCCTTTTTATAACCGGTGGTGTTCACGTTCGCCATATTGTTGGCGATGAGATCGACCCTGATTTCGTTGGACATGGCGCCGAACATAGCGCTGTACATGGCGTCTTGCATGTTTGCTCTCCTTCTGGTCAAACGATATGCAATCGATGGGCCAATCGCCGTCAGCCTTGGAGAACGAAAACTTTCGAAGGGGAAAGGGATGAGTCCGTCAACTCGTTGTCGGGAGGCGGAGACTCGCCCGCGAAACGAGGAATCGGAGCGCTCCGCAGCGGAAAGCAGCCGGTTTTGCGCTCCGAAATCCCGCCCTTTGGACGGCGTCCGCGGCGCGAACGTCCGCGGACAACGGAGGAGGAAGGAAAAATCTGCTGCGCCGGGGGGCGCGCTTATTCACCTCGGCCATGGCGGTCCCGGCCGCGACGGCCGCGCCCGAAACCTTCGGACCGGCGCTCGTCCTCCCGGTCCGGACCATTGTCGCGGCGCATCCGACCGTGTTCGCGCCGCCCGAAGAAGCCCCCCTCGCGCACCGGGTCGTCCTTCAAGGAGGAAACGAGCTTCTCCAAAGCCTCGGCGAGCCGCCCGCGCTCCTCGTCGTCGAGACAGGCGAACAGGCCGTCCGCGCTTTCGCGGGCCTCCTCCGGGTCGGAGCAAAGGGATTTCCCCTGCTCCGTGGCCGAGACGACGAAGCCCCGTTTATCGTTTTCGTTGCGCTCCCGGACGATCCATCCGTTGCGCTCCAGCTTGCCGAGAACTTCGCTCAAGGAAGACGAACGAACGTCCAGCAGCTCCAACAGTTCGCTTTGCAGGATGGGGCCTCGCTCCACGATGATCGACAACAAACGGCGCTGCGTGCGGCGGCCTCGGCCGCGCCTGCGCCCGCCGCGGCCCATCAACCTCGCGGCCTGATGAAGCAGCGTCGCCAGTTCTTCGTCGCTCGCCGTTTGCAAGCGCTTCTCGCCGGTCATCACTCGCCTCCCCTGCCGGCGTTCATGGACTGGGCGTAGGCCTCGCCTTTGGGGCAGCTCGGCTCGCCCAGCGGACAGTGGTTGTCGCACAACGGGCAGACAAGCGCCTCCGGCGCCGCGGCCGACGGCGAATCAGGTTCGCCCCCGAGACGCCCGAAAAGGGGACGGACTTCGCCCCGACCTTCCCTGGCGCTTCGCCGCCCGCTGCGGCCCCTCGCGCCAACGCCTTCCCGCAAGCCGCGGCCATGACCTCGGCCATGGGAGCGGTCGCGGCGGTTGTTTCGGCCGCACCGGCCGCCCTCACGATGTTCTCTTCTCATGCATCCAAACATTTCAAACTCCTTTGCGTTAAACGTTCAAATAGCTAGGCGCCTTCGATTCTTGGTAGACGATAAAACCTCCCCGTACGATGTCAAGATAGGAAGGCGCCTTCTTTTTTAAAAGCGCACTTCCCCGCGGCCGGTTGCGTCGCCGAGCGGGGCGACGGGAGAAACGCTTGCGAAGGCCTCGGTCGGAGAAAGGAATCCTTGACATCCCCTTTCGCCACGGCTATGGGATTCTTCTTGCGGGCGGGTGTAGCTCAGTTGGTAGAGTACGAGCTTCCCAAGCTCGGTGTCGCGGGTTCGACCCCCGTCACCCGCTCCAAGCCTCAACGAGCCACGGCTCGGCGCGGCGAATGCAGCGTGGGGTGGACCGTCTGTGGTCCACCTTTTTGTTTATGGACCGTGCAACGATCCAAGAGGGCGCCCGGCGTGAACGAACAACTGATCCTGGATGTGCTGCGGCCCGCCGTGGAAGCTTTGGGCCTGAGCGTCTGGGGGCTTGAAATCGAAAATCCCGGCCGTCGAAAGGTGCTGCGCCTGTACGTGGAGAAACCCGGCGGAGTGAGCGTCGGGGAGTGCGCCAAGGCCAGCCGGCACGCCGGATTGGCCCTGGAGGTCGAGGACGCGGTTCCGGGCTCTTATATATTGGAAGTATCCTCCCCGGGATTCGAACGGCGCTTTTTTCACCTGGAGCAAATGCAGCCCTACGTAGGCCGCGACGTCCGGGTCCAGTTGGAGGAGCCCCTCGAGGGCCGAAAAAATTTCAAAGGCGAACTCTCGGTCGTTGCGGACGACCGCTTCACCCTTCTTGTGGACGAAGAAGCCGTCGAGCTTCACTGGCGCGATGTGAAACGGGCCCGGCTCGTCCACGATTTCGAGCAGAAAGCTTGATGACCAAACCAGCCGGAACGAGCCTGTCGGACCGGCGTAAACAAGGCAGAGCACCATGGGCGCGGAGCTGAAAAAGGCCATCGATCAGATCAGCAAGGACAAGGGCATCGACCGGGATCTGCTCATCGACACCCTGGAAGAGGCGGTGCGTTCCTCCGTCCATCGCAAGTACGGCGACGAGATGGACGTCGAAATCAATTTCAACGAGGAAACCGGCGACATCGAGGTCTACCAGTTCAAGATCGTGGTCGAAGACGTGGAGGACACGGTCAGCGAGATCACCCTGGAGGAGGCTCGCAAGCACGACCCCAGCGTCCAGCTCGACGACGAAATGGGCTTCCGCATCGACATCGAGGACTTGGGGCGCATCGCGGCCCAGTCGGCCAAGCAGGTCATCATCCAGCGCATGCGCGACGCGGAGCAGGAAATCATTTACGAGGAATACAAGGACCGCGTGGGCGAAATCGTTTCGGGCATCATCCAGCGCCGGGACCGCTCGGGGTGGATCATCAACCTCGGCCGCACCGAAGCCGTGCTGCCCAAGGAAGAGCAGATTCCCCGCGAGCGCTACAAACGCGGAGACCGCATTCAGGCGTACATCATCGGCGTGCACAAGGAATCCCGCGGCCCGCAGGTGGTGGTCTCCCGGTCCCACCCCGACTACATGGTCTCGCTGTTCAAGCGGGAGGTGCCCGAGGTTTCCGACGGCACGGTGGCCATCATGGGCGTGGCGCGCGATCCCGGCCTGCGGGCCAAGGTCGCGGTCTACTCCAAGGATCGGGAAGTGGACCCCGTGGGCGCCTGCGTGGGCATCCGCGGCTCGCGCATCCAGAACATCGTCCAGGAGCTGCGCGGCGAGCGCATCGACATCGTGGTCTGGTCGCCGGACATCGCGGTCTACGCCCAGAACGCCCTGTCTCCCGCCCGCATCAACCGCATCACCGTGGACGACGACGAAAACACCCTGGAAGTGGTGGTTCCGGACGACCAGCTCACGCCGGCCATCGGCCGCAAGGGCCAAAACGTCAAATTGGCCTCCAAGCTGCTGGGTTGGAAAGTCGACGTCCTCACGGAGTCGCGCTACGGCGAAGCGAACGCTTCCCGCCAGGGGCTGGAGCAAGTGGCCAGCGTGGCGGAGCTCTCCATGAGCGCCTTCCTGGCCGCCGGCTTCGAGAGCCTGGACGACCTGAACCAGGCCTCGCCCGAGGAACTGATGCATGTTACGGGCATGACGCCGTCCAAGATTTCCGACCTGCGCGCCGCCATCAACCTGCTGACCCCGAGCCGGCCCGCCGCCGAGGAGCGGCCCGCCGAGAGCGACGAGGGAGCAGGAGACGAGACGGCGAGCGCCGGCGAAGAGACGTCCGAACGGGAAGCGTCGGCCGAGGCCGAACCGCAGACGGATGCGGCGGAGCAATCCACGGACGAGACGGCGGAACAAGAGCCCTCAGAGGGAGACGCATGATTCATGGCCGATGCGGAAGCGCCGGGGCCGGTGCGCACGTGCGTCATCTGCCGCCGCCGGTTGCCCAAGAAAGAATTATTACGGCACGTACGCCGGCTGGACGCCGAGGCCGACGCCTGGACGTTGACGCCGGATCCTCGCCAAACCGCCGCCGGGCGGGGCTGGTACTGCTGCAGTCGACCGGACTGCAGAGAGCGGATGGCGGGTTACAAGGCTTTTCGGAAAACAAGCAGGGGGAGAGTGCATGAGCGCAAATCTTCGGGTTAGAGACCTGGCCGCCGAGTTGGGGCTCACGAACAAGGACATCATCCAGTCCTGTCGAGAGCTCGGCATTCAGGTCAAAAGCCACATGAGCGGCCTCTCGGAAGAGGAAGCCCAGCAGGTGCGCGAGGCCCAGTCCCAGGCCCAGTCCCAAACGGACGTGGTCCGCAAGGAAGTCCAGCCGGGAGTCATTGTCCGACGCCGCGGTTCAAGGCGCAGAAAGGAGCGCAAAGCCGAAGAGGCCGAGGAGGCTCAGGAGACGCTCCAGGAACCGGAAGCGTCCGTCGAGGAGCCGGAGGAAGCTGCGGCCCCCGAACCCGAGCAGTCGCCGGAAGAGGCCCCCAAATCCCCCGAGCCCCCCGCGAAAGAGGAACGCGCCGCGCGCATCATCAGCACCCCGAGCCAGGAGCCTGAGCCCGACGCCGAAACGCAAGCCGAGGCGCCGGAAGCCCCGGAGGAGCCCGCTGTGGAGGCGTCCGCGCCCGAAGCGCAGGCCGAATCCGAGCCCTCCGTCTCCGAGCAACCGCAAGCAACACCCCCAGAGCCCGCTGTGGAGAAAAAAGTTATGGCTGAGCCGGAAGCCGCTGAGCCCGTCCGCCCGCCCGAAGATTCAGCCGACGCGAAATCTCCGGACAAAGAGCCGCCTGTTGCGAAGACCGAAGAAGCGGCGCCTGCAGCCGAGCCAGAAAAAGCGGCCGCTCCGGCCGCGGACGCCGAAGAGCGCCCCAAAAAGAAGAAGCGCAAACGGCCCGAGCACGACAGCCAGCCGCAGGTCCGGGTCATCCACAAGCCGGAAGCGCCGGCGCCGTCCGAGCCTCGCCAGCCAAGCGCGCCCGAAGCCCGCCGACCGGCTCCTTCCGAGGCCCGCCGGCCTGGCCGCCAGCTTCGCCTGCACGCCCCCGCCGCAGAGAACAACGGGGGACCGGCGCCCGCCGACGACGACGGGCGCGGCAAGAAGCGCAGAAAAGATCGCCGCGTCGTGGAATTTCCTCGCAACGAGCAGCAGGACCAGGCGGATCGTCGCGGTAAACGCAAGTCCGAACCGCAGGAACGGCCCATGCGCAGCCGCGGCGGCAAGCGCAAAAAAGGCCGCGGCGGCTACCAGGATGAGCAGGAGGTCGCCCAGGCGACCACGCAGCCCATCAAGGCCGCCAAGCGGAAAATCCGCATCGAAGACACGGTGCGGCTCTCGGACTTGGCCCACCAGATGGGCGTCAAAGCGCAGGAAATCATCAAGACCCTGTTCTCCATGGGCGTCATGGCCACGATCAACCAGTCGCTGGATCTGGACACCGCCACCCTGGTTTCCTCGGAGTTCGGCTACGAAGTCGAAAACGTGGCCTTCACCGAAGAGAATTTCCTGCTGCCCAAGGAAGAGGACAGCCCGGACCAGCTCTTGCCCCGTCCGCCCGTGGTGACCATCATGGGCCACGTCGACCACGGCAAGACCTCTCTGCTGGACGCCATCCGCTCGACCAACATCACGGCCGGCGAAGCGGGCGGCATCACCCAGCACATCGGCGCCTACCACGTCCAGACCGCACGGGGGGAAATCGTCTTCCTGGACACGCCGGGCCACGAGGCCTTCACCACCATGCGCGCCCGCGGCGCCCAGGTCACGGACCTGGTGGTTCTGGTGGTGGCGGCGGACGACGGCGTCATGGAGCAGACCAAGGAAGCCATCAACCACGCCCGCGCCGCCAATGTGCCCCTGCTGGTGGCCGTGAACAAGATCGACAAGGAAGACGCCAACCCCGACCGGGTCAAACGCGAGCTGGCCGAACGCGGCCTGACGCCCGAAGACTGGGGCGGCGAAACCATCTTCGCCTACGTCTCGGCCAAGCAGCGCCAGGGCATCGACGAACTGCTCGAACTCATCCTGCTGCAGGCCGAAGTGCTGGAGCTCAAGGCCAACCCCAACAAGCTGGCCAGAGGCCACATCGTGGAGGCCAAACTGGACAAGGGCCGCGGCCCCGTGGGCACGGTGCTCATCCAGGAAGGCTCCTTGGAGGTGGGACAGTCCTTTGTCTGCGGCCTGTACCACGGCCGGGTCCGCTCCATGTTCGACGACCAGGGCGCCAAGATCGAGAAGGCCGGCCCCTCCATTCCGGTGGAGGTCCAGGGCTTCGACGGCATCCCCGAGGCCGGCGACGAGTTCGTGGTGGTCGAGGACGACAAGGTCGCCCGCCGCATCGCCGAGACCCGCCGCCTCAAGCAGCGCGAAAAAGATCTGGCCGGCAAGTCCAAGGTCACCCTGGAGTCCTTCCTGGCCTCCAAGCCCGAGGAAGAGGCCAAGGTCCTCAACCTGGTGCTGAAGGCCGACGTGCAGGGCTCGCTTGAGGCCATCCAGGAAGCGCTGGTCAAACTCAGCACCGACGCCGTCCGGGTGGAGATCATCCACGGCGGGGCCGGCGCCATCACCGAGTCCGACATCCTGCTGGCCTCGGCCTCGGAAGCCATCATCATCGGCTTCAACGTGCGCCCGACCCTCAAGGTCAAGGAACTGGCCGACGAAGAAAACGTGGAAGTCCGCTTCTACGACGTCATCTACAAGCTGGTCAGCGAGATCAAGGACGCCATGTCCGGCATGCTCTCCCCGCTCATCGAGGAGGTCTACCTGGGCCAGGCGGAAGTCCGCGACACCTTCAGCGTGCCCAAGGTCGGCACCGTGGCCGGCTGTTTCGTGACCGACGGCAAATTGACCCGCAACGCGCCCGTGCGCCTGCTGCGCGACGGCGTGGTGCTGTACACCGGCGCCATCGACTCCCTCAAGCGTTTCAAGGACGACGCCAAGGAAGTGGTCAAGGGATACGAGTGCGGCGTGGGCCTGCAGAACTTCAACGACATCAAGACGGGAGACGTCATCGAAGCCTTCGAGCACAAGGAGGTCGCCCAGACCCTTGACTAGGCGTCCGCTCGTTAACATTATCCCCGCAGGGCGCGATTATGATCATCGGATTGCTGCGCGTGGAGTTTCGGCTCCACGGCAACGACTCCCTCAAGGGGAAGCGCAAAGTCTGCTCCAGCCTCAAGCAGAAGGTGGCCAACAAATTCAACGTGGCCGTCGCGGAGGTGGAGGCGATGGACAACAAGGAACGGTTGGTGCTGGGAATCGTCACCGTCGCCAACCAGACCAGCAAGGTGGACAGCCGACTGTCGAAGGTGCAGGCCATGATCGAGGCCATCTCGCCCGCGGAGGTGGTCCACGTCTCCACGGAAGTCTTCTCGGACACCGAGGAGGCTGCGCCGTGGTGACGCCGCACGGCCCAAGGAGCGACAGGTGAAACGAAGCGAATCACGGCGTTGCGTGCGTCTGGCCGAGGAAATCCGACGGGAGCTGGCGGAGGTGCTGGAGAACGAAATCCAGGATCCCCGGCTGGCCTGGGTCACCCTCAGCGGAGCGCGGCTCAACAGCGATCTCAAAATCGCGGAGATATTCTACACCATGTCCGGGGACCAGCAGCGCCAGAGCGAAGCAAAGGCGGGGCTGGAGGCGGCCAAGGGATATCTCCGCTCGGCGTTGGGCCGCAGACTCCGAATGAAAGCCCTTCCGGAACTGCGCTTCCGGTTCGACGACTATCTTGAGGAAATGATTTATGGACAGCCCGGCTTCCACGATAGCGGAACTGATCAGGACTGAAGACGATTTTCTGGTTGCGGCCCACGCCAACCCGGACGGCGATGCGCTGGGCTCCACCGTGGCCCTGGGGCATCTCCTCCGATTTCAGTCGAAGCGCTTCCACCTCTACAATTACACCGGCATGACCGCCGCCTGCGACTGGCTCAATCCGCCGGCCCCCGTCCACACGTCGCTGCCATCCTGGAAGCCCAGAGTCTGCTTCATCCTGGATTGCGGGGCTCTGGACCGGGTGGGCGAAGAGCTCCTTCCCGCCCTGGACGCTTGCCAAGTGGTCAACGTCGACCACCACATCGGCAACCCCGCGTTCGGCGATCTGAACTGGGTGGACAGCTCCTTCAGCGCGGTGGGCGAAATGATCTCCCAGTTGGCCCGGGAGCTCGGCGCTCCGCTGCAAGGAGATCTGGCCGAAGCCGTGTATCTGGCCATCGCCACGGACACCCACTTTTTCACCTACGCCAGCGCCACGCCCCGCACCTTGCGCCTGGCCGCCGAAATGGTGGAGAACGGCCTGGAGCTCGGCGAGGTCAACGGCAAAATACGCAACCAATGGTCCCTGAACCGCATCACCCTCTGGACCCGGATCATGCAAAACCTGCGGCTGGACTTCGGCGGCCGCGTCGCCATGGCGGCCATTCCGCAGGAATTGTACCGCGAGACCGGCACGTCCAGCCTGGATAGCGACGATTTGGTCAGCTTCCTGCGCCGCATCCGGGGCGTGCGCATCGCCGCGCTCCTCCGCGAGGACGAGCCCGAAAAAATCAAATTCAGCCTGCGCTCCCAAGGGGCGGACAACGTGCGCGACATTGCGGCCCTCTTCGGCGGAGGCGGGCACAAAAACGCTTCGGGCGGAACCATTTGGGCGGACCTCGAACAGGCCAAGGAACAGCTTGTCCACACGGTGGGCGAGCAAATGGGGTTCATCTGAATGGCCAAGACGGCCCGCACCGACCTGCCCGACGGCGTCATCGTCCTGGACAAGCCCCATGGGCCGACCTCCACCCAGTGCCTGAACCGCATCAAGCGGACGCTGGGAAAGATCAAGCTCGGCCACGCCGGAACCCTGGACCCGCTGGCCACGGGCGTGCTGCTGGCCCTGGTGGGCCAGGGCACCAAGATCGCGCCGTATCTGACCGAAGGCCCGAAAGTCTACCAGGGCGCGCTCAAGCTCGGCCTGACCACGGACACCTACGACATCCAGGGGAAAATAACCTCCGAACCCGGCGCCGACGGGGTGGACAACGAGGCCCTGCGGCGCGCCATCCTGGACTGGGCCGCCCTCACGGAGCAGGAGACGCCGCCGGTTTCCGCGGCCAAGCATCAGGGCAAGCCGCTGTACGCCCTGGCCAGGGCTGGCGAAAAAACGCCAGTCAAGATACGACAAATTTCGATATTTGAGGTAGAGGCATTGGAGATCGATGCGCCGCACGCCCGGTTTCGCGTGCGCTGCTCCCCCGGAACCTACGTTCGATCCCTGGTCCACAGCTTGGGGACGCGACTGGGTTGCGGAGCGGTGCTCACGGAGCTGCGGCGGGAGGCGTGCGAACCTTTCGGTCTGGACCAGGCCGTGGAGCTGGAGGAACTGCTTCGGTCGCCGGAAACTGCGGCCGAACGGATCATCCCCCTGCCGAGGGCCCTGCCCCACTGGCCCAAGCTGCCCTTGACGGCGGCCCAGGCCGGGCTGGTCAAAAACGGCGTGCGCCTGCAGGCGTCCGAAGTCCAAGGCTCTGCGCCCGAACCGGGCGCCAAGGCCATGTTCACGGACGAAGCCGGCTCGCCTTTGGCCCTGGCCGAAGCGAAACCCGGCCCAAGCGGGATCGAGTGGTCCATCTTGCGCGGGTTGTTCGCCCCGGACCAGCCGGAAGCAAAGCGCTCCCCGGCCGCATCGACGCTCCAACCAACGAAAGCAACGGAACATCAAGGAGGATAGCGCTGTGGTTCTCACCCCCGAGAAAAAGGCTGAGATCATTGACGAGCACAAGCTCAAGAACGGGGACACCGGCTCTCCCGAGGTGCAGGTGGCCTTGTTGACTGAGCGGATCAACCAGCTCACGGAGCACTTCAAGGTGCATAAGAAGGACTTCCACTCCCGCGCCGGGCTGCTCAAGCTGGTCGGACAACGCCGGAAGCTTCTGAACTACTTGAAGAACACCGACATCACCCGTTACCGCGCCCTGATCGCCAAACTGGGGCTGCGCAAATAGTTCCGCGTTTTCCATGATGCGGAATTGACGCGACAACAGGGGCGGTCGGCGGATAGCCGCCGGCCGCCTTTCCACCGCGGCCGCCACGGGACAAAGTTGGCTGGGGCAAGCGCCCAAGCCCATGGACTCTTCCCCTGGCCAGCTTTCCCACAGCCGCGGAGCAACACAGAACCCTTGAGGTGCTTATGTTAACGCCATTCGATAAAACAAGCCTGACAACCCAACTCGGCGGCGTCTCCATCACCATCGAAGCAGGCCGCATGGCCCGCCAAGCCAATGGCGCGGTCTTGGTCCAGTCCGGCGGAACCATCGTTCTGGTCACGGCCGTGACCCAGCCCTTGCCCGAGGACCGGGGATTCTTCCCCCTCACCGTCAACTACCAGGAGATGTCCTACGCGGCCGGCCGCATTCCGGGCAGCTACTTCCGCCGCGAAGTGGGACGGCCCTCGGAACGGGAAACCCTGGTCTCCCGGCTCATCGACCGGCCCATCCGCCCCATGTTTCCCAAAGGATTCCGGGATGAAGTCCAAATCATGGCCACGGTGCTCTCGGCCGGCAAGAACACCAACCCGGACGTGCTGGCCATCACCGGCGCCTCGGCCGCGCTGACCATCTCGGACATTCCCTTTGACGGCCCCATCGTGGGCGCCCGCGTAGGCGTCATCAACGGCGACTTCGTGCTCTATCCCACCTACGCCGGCATTGACGAGAACTCGGACCTGAACCTGGTCTTCGCGGCCACCCGCGACGCCGTGGTCATGGTCGAAGGCGCCGCCAACTTCATGGCGGAAGACCGCATCGCCGAGGCGCTGGAGTGGGGACACGAGGCCGTCATGCCCCTGATCGACGCCCAGGAGAAGCTGCGCGAGCAGACGGGCAAGCCCAAGATCGTGGTCGCGCCCCCGGCCCACGACGAAGAGCTGGAAGCCTTCATGAACGACTTCCTCAAGGACAGGCTCGCCGAGGCCGCCTTCACCCCTGAAAAAATGGAACGGCGCCAGAATCTGGCCCTGCTCGAAAGCGAAGTCCTGGCCGCCGTGGCCGAAAAGTTCCCGGACGACGCCGACCGCGTCCGCCTCGCCCCCGGAGTCTTCGCGGACATCAAGAAGGCCGTCGTGCGCCGGCGCGTCTACGAAACCAAGACCCGCCTGGACGGACGCGACCTGACCACGGTCCGGCCGCTGTCCATCGAAGTGGGCCTGCTGCCCCAGACCCACGGCTCGGCCCTTTTCCGGCGCGGCGAGACCGCCTCGCTGTCCGTCGCCACCCTGGGCAGCACCCGCGACGAACAGCGCATCGAGACCCTCATCGGCGAGACCACCAAACGCTTCATGCTGCACTACAACTTCCCGCCCTACTGCGTGGGCGAATGCCGCATGCTGCGCGGGCCCTCCCGCCGGGAGATCGGGCACGGCGCCCTGGCCGAACGGGCTCTGACCCCGGTGCTGCCCGATCCCGAAAAGTTCCCCTTCACCCTGCGCGTGGTCTCCGAGATCATGGAGTCCAACGGCTCGTCCAGCATGGCCACGGTCTGCGGCGGCAGTCTGGCTCTGATGGACGCCGGCGTACCCATCGCCGAACCCGTGGCCGGCATCGCCATGGGCCTGATGAAGGTGGACGACGACTACGTGGTGCTCACCGACATCCTCGGCGACGAGGACGCCCTGGGCGACATGGACTTCAAGGTGGCCGGCTCCGAACGCGGCGTCACGGCCATCCAGATGGACATCAAGATCAGCGGCATCCCCGCTGACGTTCTGCGCCGCGCGCTGGCCCAGGCCCGCGAGGCCCGGGTGTCCATCCTCACCGACATGAAGCAGGTGCTGGAGGCGCCCCGCTCCGAGGTTTCGGACCTGGCGCCCCAGATGGCCGTGCTCCACATCAACCCGGACAAAATCCGCTCGGTCATCGGACCCGGCGGCAAGAACATCAAGGCCATCACGGCCGAGACCGAGGCCGACGTGGATATCGAGGACTCCGGGCGCATCAGCATCTTCGCTCCGACCATGGCGTCGCTGGAGCGCACCAAGGAGATGATCCTCTACTACGACCAGACGCCGCAGCCCGGAAAGAACTACGTGGGCGTGGTCCGCAAAATCCTCGAAGTGGGCGCGCTGGTGGAAATCCTGCCCGGCTGCGAAGGCATGCTGCACGTCTCCCAGCTCGACGTCGAGCGCGTGGAGAATGTCACGGACCTGCTGCAGCTCGGCCAGGAAGTGACGGTGAAGGTCATCGAGCTGGAGCCGAACGGCCGCATCCGCCTGTCCCGCAAGGCTTGGCTCATGGAGCAGGCGGGACAAGAGATCGACCTCAAGGACTTCGCCCGGCCGGCGCCCCGCAGGGACGGCGGAGATCGGCGGGATCGCCGTGACCGCGGCGGAGACCGCGGCGGACGGCGGGATCGCCGCTAGAGCATTTCAAGCGTAATATGCTCTAAAGGCGATTCGCCTGATAGACTAAAAAAACGGGAGGCCCAAAGGCTTCCCGTTTTTTTTCGGCGCTCCAAGCCCAGCGGCCCGGCGAGCGAATCAGAGCGCAGGGCGTTTTTCGGGCGGCGCCATGAACGCAGGGGAAACGGGGTCCGTGACGCAGCGCGCCAGGATGGCGTCGATGTCCTTTTTGGACGCCTCGTCGATGCTCCAGCCGTCCACGTCGGCCGCCGGATCGAGCTGATCCGGCCGGCGCGCGCCCCACAGGGCGATGGTCGGTCCCTGGTCCAGCACCCAGCGCACGGCCAGCGCCAAAAGCGATTTGCCGAACCGGTCCTTGGCCAGGTCCTCCAGTTCGGCCGCGGCCGCCAGGTATTGCTCGAAACGGGGTTGCTGGAATTTCGGGTCGTACCGGCGCAGGTCGTCGCCTTCAAAAACCCTGTCCGCCGTCATCCCGCCCGAGAGCAGGCCGCGGCACAAAGAACCGTAGCACAGAACCGAAAGGCCATTGCTCTTGGCGTAGGGCAGCACGTCGGCGTCGATCTCCCGCTCGAACAGATTGTAGGGCGGCTGCACGGAGTCCAACTGCGCCGCGGACCGGAACGCGTCCATCTGGGCGGGCGAATAATTGCTGACGCCGAGGGCCTTGACCTTGCCTTCCCTGCGCAACGCCTCCAGGGTTTCGGCCGTCTCCTCAAACGGCGTTTCCAGGTCGGGCCAGTGGACCTGATAGAGATCGATGTAATCCGTGCGTAGCCGGCGCAGAGACTCCTCGACCTCCCGCCGGAGCCGGTCCGGCCGGGAATCACGGAACACCTGCCCGTCTTTCCAGTTCAGGCCGCATTTGGTGGCGATCTGCACCTTGCGGCGCAGCCCGGCCTGGTCCAAGGCCTTGCCCACGATCTCCTCGGAGCGGCCGAAACCATACACCGGAGCCGTATCGATGAGCGTGACGCCGCGCTCCACGGCGGCCTGAATCGCGGCGATGGACTGGGCTTCGTCGGTTCCGCCCCACATCCAGCCGCCGATGGCCCAGGTTCCCAGACCGATACGGGACGTCTTGACGCCGGATGATCCTATGGTTGTCTGTTCCATGAAACAAAACTCCTTTTCGAAACAGCTGGTTGAACTTTTCCTGATCCGAACTATTCGCCGGAGTCCTTGCGGGACAATCCAGCGATAGCCGACCAGTCGAGCGACTGCCCGCCGTGGGCCATCAACCGCAGGAAGCGGTCTCGAATCAGACTGGCTACGGGCAACGGAACGTTCAACTCCTCGGCCGCGGCCAAAGCGAGCCGGATGTCCTTTTGCCCCAAGGGCGCGGCGAAGCCGGCCGGTTCGAACTTCTCTTCGACGATCAGTTCGCCGTACGTCTTGTAGACCGGGGCGCTGAACAAGGTCGAGGTCAGGATGTCCAGGTACTGCCGGCGGTCGACGCCGCCTTTGCCCACCAACGCCATGACTTCTCCCAGACTCTCGATGACCGACATGATCAAAAAGTTGCCGCTGAGTTTGATCAAATTGGCCGCCTCCGGAGTTTCCGACACCCTGAAGGTGCGCTGTCCCACGGCCTCGAAGGCCGGGGACGCCGCGTCCAGGGCGTCTTTGGCGCCAGCGGCGATGACGAACAATTTGCCCGCGGCCGCCGCGTCGGGCCTTCCGAACACGGGCGCCGCGGCGTACCGCTGGCCGGCGGCGGCGTGGTCCGAAGCCAGGCGCCTGGACAGCTCCACGCTGATGGTGCTCGACGAAACGTGCAACCCGCCTTGGGGCAGACTCGCAAGCACGCCGCCTTCGCCGTAAACCACGCTTCGTGCGGCCTCGTCGTCGGAGAGCATGGTGAAAACCACGCCGGCCCGGCAGGCCTCGGCGACGTTCGCGGCGACTGTAGCGCCCTTGACGGCCAGAGCTTCGGCCTTGGCCGGAGTCCGGTTGTAAACAACGACCTCATGCCCGGCGGCCAACAGATTCGCCGCCATGCCGGCGCCCATGCGGCCCATACCGAGAAAACCTACATGCATGACTCCGCTCCTTGTTCGATGTGCACGGCGCAGGTGAACGGGACGCCCCCTGCGCCTGGCGGCAAGCGATCGCCGGCTCCGAAACGCCGGAAGGTCCGCGCCGGCCTTTGGCGAATCGTTCGGCCGCGGCCGATTGGCGAACGGAGGCCTCGTGATTGAAGGCCGGGCTTTCAGGAGTACGGCGCACCCGACGATAGTAACGCCGACGGCCGGCCGCAAGGAGCGATCCCAAAATAACGGAAGGAAGACGGCGCAAGAGCGTTCCCCCGGCGCCGTTCGTCACCGGCCGGACGCCGTTCAAACGCCCTTGCCGCGCCTCAAGGAGAGCAAGACGCCCACGCAGGAAAACACGGCCGAGACCGCCAAGGCCAGCCGCATGCTGTGCAGGAAAAAGGGCAACGTTCGCGCCGTGACCGTCGCCTCGCCCATCATGAACGAGATGATCAGCGTGATGGTGGTCATGCTCACGGCCATGCCCAGGGTGCGCATGGTTGCGATCATGCCGGAAGCCAAACCGAACTGCTGCCGGGACACGCTGCCCATGATCGCCGTGGAGTTCGGCGAAATGAAAACGCCGAAGCCCACGCCGATGACCGCCAGTTCGGAAACCAGCAGGGCCAGCGGCGTATCCGCGCCGACGGTCAAGGCGGCCGCCATCAGCCCGACGAAGCTGGCGAGCATGCCCGCCGTCGCCAGAATCCCCGGGCGGAATTTATCCGCGAGCCTGCCGCTGATGGGCGCTACGATAATCTGCATGGCCGGCTGCACGATCAGAAGCATTCCGGCCTCGTGCGGCGACATACCCTTCACGTACTGCAAGTACAGGCTCATCAGAAAGGTCACGCCGAAGGTCGCGGCGTAGTTGCCCATGGCGGCCAGGCTGCTGAAGGTGAAGTATTTGTTGTTCTTCAACAAACGGACGTCGAGCAGCGGGAACTCGGTCTTGCCCTGGAGTTTGAGGAACAGCGCCAGTCCCGCGACTCCGACGAGGATCATGGGCGGGCCGACAAGCAGTTGTTTGGCGTGGGCCGCCCCCAGCATGACCAACGCTACGCTCACGGCGTAAAACGCAGCGCCCCGCCAGTCCATTTTGTCCTGGGCGGCCGCCGGTTTGGCGCCGCGCGCTCCCGCAAGGCCGCAGACAATCGCCAAAAGGCCGAGAGGCGCGCTCAACAAAAAGACGTGGCGCCAGCCGAAATGGTCGGTGATATAACCGCCGATAACCGGCCCGGACGAAAGCCCGGCGTAGGTGAACGCGGAAACGATCCCGATCATGCGGCCCCGGACTTCCTGGGGAAACGCCATGGCCACCAGAGCGAAACTCCCGGACAACATCATGCAGGCGCCGATCCCCTGGCAAAAGCGCTGCACCATAATCATCTCCACTGATTGGGCCAGCCCGAGCGAGCAGGAAAAAACCGTGAAGACCGCCAGCCCCGGGACGAACACCTTGATCTGGCCCACGATGTCGCCATAGCGGCCGAAAGCCAGCATGCCCATGGCCAGGGAGACCACGTACAGCTGCTCGACCAGTCCAAGCTGCATCGCCGTGGCGTGCAGGTCGCGGCCGAGGCTCGGCAGCGCCACGCCGACGGAGGAAAGCATCAGCGGCGCCATGAACTGGGCGATGCTCACGGAAATCAAAACCAACAAAGAAGAAGAGGCGCGATACGTTTTCATCATTCGTTCCTGAACACGTTTTTTACAACGCAACGGCAATGCCCGCACTCCCCGCCGTTTTGTCCCGGCGGCGGTTTCCCCGAAAACGCCCCATCGGAGCCTTCAGGCGCGCCTCAATCGTTGCGCTCGCAACCAAATAGGGATTCACGCCGAGCTTGTCAAGCGCAACGGAAGGCGCCAACTTGACGCCAAGCCATGGCGCGTAGAATCGGACAAAACAGGGATGCATATGAACAGGCTGTACAAATGGATATCCATAGCAGACCGTTTTTCGAAAATTTACCTTGATAAGCGCTTCAAGCCGCTCGGGCTCAACAGCAGCCAGCACATGTTCATCCTCCATATCTGCCAGGAGGAGGGAATCTCTCAGGACATGCTGGCCAAAACCGTTCACATCAACAAAAGCAACGTCACACGGGCTCTTTCGTCTTTGGAGAAGAACGGCTTCATCATAAAAAAACAAAACCAGGATGACAAAAGGACATCACGGCTCTATCCGACGCCGAAAGCGAAGCGCCTCTACGGAAAAATCCGCGAAATCGAAAATTCGTGGGCGTCGAGCCTGACGGAGGATTTTTCCGAAGAGGACAAGGCGCGCATCAACCGTCTGCTGCAACAGGTCGCCCAAGTCGCCATGCGGCGCGTGAACGAGGACGGGTAGCGTCGGCCGGGGAGGAGTTCTGTTCCTCTTCGGAGAAAAGACCACCGGCGAGTCCTTGACACCCCAAAAAAAAGCGCATAACAACTCCTCTTCACCTTGCTTTCCCGGCTCAGGGGAGGCCAAAGACCACAAGGAGTAAGAATCGTGAACAAGTATGAAACACTGCTGCTGCTCAGCCCTGAGCTCAGCGAAGAGGAGCGCGCGGGGATTCTCGAAACCCTCGACGGCGTGATCCAAAAAGGCTCGGGCGCTGTGGCGGAGGTGGACGACTGGGGCATGCGGGAACTCGCCTACCCGGTTCGGAAAATGACCCGCGGCCGGTACGTGCGATTGGTGCACGTCTCTCCCGGCGAGCTGGTCGCCGAATTGGAGCGGATCATCCGCATCACGGACGGCATATTCAAGTTCGTCACCGTGAAACTTGAAGAAAAAGTTCAGCCCCAGGAGGCGTAACCATGGCTTTCAAAAAGCGTTTCACCCCGCGCAAGAAGTTCTGTCGTTTCTGCGCCAATAAGGAACTGCCCCTCGACTACAAGCGTCCCGATATCCTGCGCGACTTCGTCACCGAGCGCGGCAAGATCATCGCCCGCCGCATCACGGGCACCTGCGCCAAACACCAACGGCGCCTGACCACGGAAATCAAACGGGCCCGCCAGATGGCCCTGCTCTACTACACCACGGTGCACGCCACCGAGGTGCGCAAGAAGATCAGCTAGGAGGGGACCATGGCGACCATGAAAATTATTCTGCGCGACGACGTGGAGCCCCTGGGCCGGTTGGGGGACATCGTCACGGTCAAGGCCGGTTACGGCCGGAACTACCTGATTCCCACCGGGTTGGCCCAGCCCGCCACCAAGGGCAGCCTGAAACAGTTCGAACTGGAGCGCAGGAAGCTCGAGGCGAAGGTCAACGCCATGAAGGCCGGCGCCCAGGCCATCGCCGACAAGCTGGCGCAGATCACCCTGCTGCTCAACGTCAACGTCGGCGAGAACGACAAGATGTACGGCTCCGTGACCACGTCCAACATCGCGGACGCTTTGAGCGAACAGGGCGTGGACATCGACCGCAAAAAGATCGTCCTGGACGATTCCATCCGCAGCCTGGGCGAGTTCGACCTCGAGGTCAAGCTCCACCCGGACGTTCGCGGCCAACTCAAGGTTGTGGTGGCGAAGCACGGTCAGACTCTTGAAGACCTTGCCGCCGAAGCCGCCGCCGAAGAGGCGGAACAGGCAGCCGCAGCCGAAGATGGCGCCCACGATGCCGTCGAAACCGACAGCGTCGAATCCACCGAGGAATAACCCCGGCGGTCGGTCCGCTCCGGAGAATCACCTCTCCCGGGCCTCCGCTGACCTGCTGCGTAAACTTCCCCCCCAGAATCTCGAGGCCGAGCAGGCCGTTCTGGGGGGGGTTTTCCAGCACCCCAAGTCTTTTCACACCATCGTCGACTTGATCGGCGCCGAGGACTTCTACTCCCCGGCCCACCAGAAAATTTTCAACGCATTCATCGAGCTCTACAATAGCTCCGTGCCCATCGACCCGGTCACGGTCCACGACTACTTGGCGTCCCATGGGGAGCTTGAGGCCGTGGGCGGCCCCGCCTACCTCGTCGAGCTGGGCGGCTCCGTGGTCACCTCGGCCAACGCCGTTTTCCACGCAGGCATCGTCCGCGACAAATCCACCCTGCGCCAGCTCATCGACACGGCCGGCAAAATCATCACGAACTGCTACGACACGGCGGACGTGGACGAATTGCTGGATTCGGCCGAGAAAGACATTTTCGAAATATCCGACTCCAAATCCCGGTCCACTTTCTGCACCAGCGCCGACGCCGTAAAACGGGTCTTCGAAGACTTGACGAAACGCGCGGAGAACCGCAGCGTCGTCACCGGCGTTCCCACCACCTACGAGCGCTTCGACGAGTACACCGCAGGACTGCAGCCGTCCGACCTCATCATCATCGCGGCCAGACCCAGCATGGGCAAAACCGCCTTTATTCTGAACATCGCCCTGCGTTCGGCCGTTCACTTCGGCACGCGCACGGCCGTGTTTTCCCTGGAGATGTCCACCGAACAGCTCATCCAGCGCATGCTGTGCACCTTCGGCAAGGTCAATCTGGCCAACATGCGCCGGGGCTTCCTGGACGACGAGGATTGGACCAAGCTCTACGATGCAGCGCAATACCTGTCCAACGCGCCGATCTTCATCGACGACACGCCGGCCCTGAGCACTCTGGAGCTGCGGGCCCGGTGCCGGCGCCTCAAGGCCGACCAGGGAATCCAGCTCGTCATCGTGGACTATCTCCAGCTCATGCGCGCAAGTCGCAACATCGACTCCCGCGAGCAGGAAATCTCCGACATTTCCCGCACCCTCAAGGCCATCGCCAAAGAGCTGAACGTCCCGGTCGTCGCCCTTTCCCAGCTCAACCGCAAAGTGGAGGAGCGGACCAACAAACGGCCCATGCTCTCGGATTTGCGCGAATCAGGGGCCATCGAGCAGGACGCGGACGTCATTTGCTTCATTTACCGCGACGAAGTCTACAACAAGAAAGAGGATAACCCGAAACGGGGCGTGGCCGAGATCATCATCGGCAAGCAGCGCAACGGCCCCGTGGGCAGCTTCGAACTGGCCTTCCTCAACACGTTCACCGCGTTTGAGAATCTGGCCGAAACGCCGGCGCCTTCCGAACAAGACGCGTAGCCAAGGAGTACGCATGTTCTACGACGATGTTGAATCCCTTCCACGCCCTCAGTTGGAGCAGCTCCAGCTGGCCCGCCTCAAGGACGTCGTCGCCCGCGCCGCCGCCAGCCCCTTTTACCGCAAGGCGTTCCAGCAAACCGGCGTAACCCCGGACAGCATCCGAAGCCTGGAAGACGTGCGCAAACTCCCGCTCACCACCAAAGCCGATTTGCGCAACCACTACCCCTATGGATTTCTCGCCAAGCCCAAAGCCGAAATGGTGCGGCTGCACGCCTCCAGCGGCACCACCGGCTCGCCGACCGCCATTTTCTACACCCGAGAGGACCTCGAATCCTGGGCCGATCTCTGCGCCCGCTCCTTTTACGGCGTAGGCGTGCGGCCTGAGGACGTTTTTCAAAACATCGCCGGGTACGGCCTGTTCACCGGCGGGCTCGGCATCCACTACGGCGCCGAGCGGCTGGGCTGCCTGACCATCCCGGCCGGCGCCGGCAACACGGCGCGGCAGATCAAGCTGATCCGCGACTTCCAGGTCACCGCCATCCACATCATACCGTCCTACGCCCTGTATCTGGGGGCTTGGCTGGTGGACCACGGCCTCGACCCGGCCGAATTGCCCTGGCGCATCGCCCTGATCGGCGCCGAACCACACACCGAAGAGGCCCGCCAGCGCATCCAGGAGTTGCTGCAGCTCAAGGCCTACAATTCCTACGGCCTTTCGGAGATGAACGGCCCCGGCGTGGCCTTCGAGTGCGCGCACCAATGCGGCATGCATGTCTGGGAGGACGCCTACCTTGTGGAGATTCTGACGCCGGACAACCATGAGCCCGCGCCGGACGGCGAAGTCGGCGAACTCGTCCTGACCTCCTTTGCCCGCCAGGGAATGCCGCTCATCCGGTACCGCACGCGGGACCTGACCCGCATCATCCCGGGCGACTGTCCGTGCGGCCGCACCCATCGCCGCATCGACCGCATCAAAGGCCGCGCCGACGACATGCTCATCATCAAAGGCGTCAACATCTACCCCATGCAGATCGAGCAGGCCTTGCTGAGCATGCCCGAAGTGGCCCAGAACTACGTCATCGAACTGTTCCGCGAAGGCTACATGGATCAACTGCGCGTCAAGGTCGAAATCAAAAACGAATTTTTCGTCGAAGACATGCGCGCCCTCACCGCCCTGCAAAAACGCATCGCCTCGCGGCTGCGGGACGAAATTCTCATCACCCCGCGCGTGGAGCTGGCCCAGCACAAATCCCTGCCCCAAAGCGCCGGCAAAGCCGAGAGAGTTCGGGACTTGCGGGAAAAGGATCTTTAGAGGCCGGCCGGGGGGAACCTTTCGGTAAAAAGGTTGCCCCCGGACCCCCTTCCCAAGACTTTCACTTGCAGGGCCAGGACGGCTTCGTTGGCGCCGGAGTCGATTGCTCAAGGCCCGTCAAAAATAAGGTTGTTACATGGATATCGTCTGGGCTCTCCTTTTCATTCTTCTGCTGTTCGGCGTGTTGCTGATCAACATTTTCCAGATGCCCGCCAACTGGATCATCCTGGCGCTTTTGGCCGTCTGGAAGCTGACCCATGCGCAGGGCGGCGTGACTTGGCTGTTCGTCCTGGTGTTGCTGGGCCTGGCGATGGTCGGAGAAATCCTGGAGTTCCTCGCCCAGGCCAAAGGAGCCCAAAAATACGGAGCCTCCAAACGCGGCAACCTGGGTGGAATCATCGGCGCCATCGTCGGCGCCATTGCGGGAGCTCCCTTCCTGCTGGGGATCGGCGCCCTCCTCGGCGCCCTGGCCGGCGCCTTCCTCGGATGCTTCGTCTTCGAAAAGATGGCCGGACGCAAGACCGACGAAGCTTGGCGCGCCTCCTGGGGAGCCTTCTGGGGCAAAATGTTCGGCATGACCGCCAAGGCCGCCCTCGGCGCCGCCATGATCGGCCTGTCCATCCCCCGCATCTGGCCGTAGGGCAATTTCGAATTGATAAGAGCTGGGGGAAAGGGGAAAACCGTTTTTGAAAAAGCGGTTTTCCCCTTTCCTCCAGCCCCCCATCTCCTTTCCTCAAAACTTTCATTATTTCAGTCCGGTTCAAGGCGTGGCCGCCTTGAACCGGACCGAAAATAAAAGTTTTTGAAGAGGGGGTTCGGGGGAGAAACTTTT
>JASGMV010000037.1 GCA_030156255.1 Desulfovibrionales bacterium | reverse complement strand
TTCCCAAAAGGGGTTTTCCCCTTCCCCCCATCTCTCCACCAACGAAAATTGTTCTCAAATAAAAAGGAGCGGCCGTCGTGATTACCGTGACCGGAGCCTCCGGACGTCTTGGGCGTCTCGTTGTGGAAAAGCTTCTTGAATCCGTACCCGCCGAACAGATTACGGCGGCGGTGCGCAATCCGGACAAAGTCCGGGACATGGCCGACCGGGGCGTCCAGGTGCGCCACGCCGACTACGACCGGCCCGAAACGCTCGCTTACGCCTTTCACGGCGAGAAGCGCCTGCTTCTGATCTCCGCAAACGAGGTCGGCCGCCGTGTTCCGCAGCACAAGGCTGTCATCGACGCCGCGAAAAAAGAGGGTGTGGACTTGATCGCCTATACCAGCATCCTGCACGCCGACGCCTCTCCTCTGGATCTGGCGCAGGAGCATCGGGAGACGGAGGTCTTGCTCGCGGCTTCGGGATTGCCGTTCGTCTTTCTGCGCAACGGTTGGTATACGGAGAATTTCACCGACGGCGTCTCAGCCATGCTGGAGCATGGGGCGCTTCTCGGTTGCGCAGGGGATGGACGGATCGCTTCGGCCGCCCGCATCGACTACGCGGCCGCGGCCGCAGCCGTGCTGACCAAGGAGGACCAGGCCGGGCTGATCTATGAGTTGGCTGGCGACGACGCCTACACCCTGGCCGATTTGGCGGCCGAGGTCTCGCGCCAGTCCGGCAAGCCCGTCGCGTACAGGAATGTGTCGCCGGAGGAATTCGCCTCGGCGATGGTTCAGGCCGGATTGCCGGAAGGGATCGCCGACATGCTGGCGAATTCCCAGCAAGGCGCGTCCAAAGGCGGGCTCTTCGACGATAGCAAGCAGATGAGCCGGCTCATCGGCCGGCCGACCACGCCGCTTGCGGCGGTGGTCAAGGCCGCGCTCTGATTCGCCGGATGGAAGCGGTTGGGCTCGCAGCTTCCTGAAGGAGCACGGGCGGGCCCGGACTTCTCAGGACCGGTCGCCGGCTTCCGCTTCCGTCCGGAGGGGCTGCGCCTCTTTCGAGTCGGCCTGCGGCGCCTGGAGAAGGCGTTTTTCGATCTCCGAGCGGATGATGCTGATGTGCCAGCGCAGCTCGTATTGGAGATCGGTGAAGGAAAGCGGCACGGAGAGGCTGCTGACGCCTTTCTCCAGATCGTTCAGCTCCCGTTGCAGCGCTGTAAGGGCTTCGGCTGCGTTCGCCGTTTGCAGGCGCATATCGATGCGCCGCAACTTTCTGTATCGGCGGTAGATGCGCCGCCGCACCTGCCATCGGTACATGGGCGGCGCGACCTTGAGCAGCGGAAAAAGCAGCGTCGCCAGCGGCAGCAGCATGATGACCATGCGGTTGATGTAGTTGGCGACCCAGAAGGGAAGATACCGCTGGAGGAACGGCGGGCCGGATTTGAAGAAGCGTTTCACCTGCCGCGGAACCGGGAAGGTCGCGCCTTCGGCCCGGGGAAATTCGCCGGGCTTCTCCAGCCAACCGCCGCGATCATGGATTTCCTCTGCGGCCTGGAGAAAGAGGTCGACCAGGGCCGGGGAAAAATTGGGGCCCGCGACCAGTTCGGCCATGGTCGAGATCATGTCGACGGGTTTTTTCGGAAAGTTGCGCTGTAGATTGAGGCCCCCTTCCGGCAAGACGAGATGCTTCAAATAGTTGTAGCGCATGGTGTAGGACCGCCAGCGGCGCATTGAAAACAGCGTTGGCGTTTCAGGTTCGTCATCCAAGTCCCCGAGCGTTTTCGAATCGATGCCCGTGACCCAAAAGATGGCGTCCACTTTTTTTTCAAAAAGCGCCTGGACGGCGTCCGCTTGTTCGAGGGCCAGAAATTTCGTGTTCGTCGGGGTAACGCCGTTTTCCTGCAGCAGGGTCAGGGTCAGAATGTGCGTGCCGCTTCCTTGGGGCCCCACGGCCAGGGTGCGCCCGGCGAATTCTGAGAGCCTGCCGACTTTCACATACCCCTGTGTAATGATCCAGAGCGGTTCGTAATAGAGGCAGCCGAGCGACGTCAGCTCGGGCATTGCGCTCGGGTCGACGGTGCCGCTTTGGGTGATGGCGATGTCGGCCGCGCCGGATTGAAGCATCTCCAGGCAGGCGAGGGACCCGGTGGTGGCGATGATGTCGACGTGGACTTTTTGTTTCGCCAGAATTTTCTGGTAGCGCTGGGCGAACTGATAGCTGGAGCCGCCGACGGCGCCGGCGGCCATGGTCACGTGATTGGGAGGAGCGGGCTTGACGAATTGAAAAGCGAGAACGAATCCCGCCGCAACCACAAAGGCGGACATCCACCACACCCATCGGCTGGACCTGAAGATCCATGCGCCCATCTTGCGGCTCCCTTGTCGGTATCCAAGCTAATGGCTTGGCTATAGGTGAATTTTTCATTTCGGGCAACATCGCCGGCCGGGAGGCTTGCGTCTTTTTTCTTATTTTTCACGGCTGGATGGAGCAGCTTGTCTTTTCCGATCCGAGGGGCCGCGCCGCGTGCGAAGAGGAATGCGGTTGACGCAAGGGGCGCGGCGTGCAATGAGTCGATAAAATTTCAGCATGCGTTTTCGCCTTACGGAAGACGCACGGGGAGACGGTATGGCCGGATGTGAACTGCCTTTGGACAACGCCACGGATGCAGATGTGCAGCGCATTCTCGCCTCGGCCAAGACCGTGGCCGTGGTCGGGCTTTCTCCAAAGCCAGAGCGGGACAGCAATCGGGTTGCGGCGTATATGATCCAGGCGGGCTTCGACGTCGTGGGCGTCAATCCCGGATTCAAGGAAATTCTGGGCCGGCCGTGCTATCGGGATATGGCTTCGGTTCCCGGCAAGATCGATATCGTGAACATCTTCCGCAAACCCGAGGCCATACCGCCCGTCGTGGATCAGGCCATCGAGGCGGGCGCATCCTGCGTCTGGATGCAAATGGGCCTGGCCCACAACCAGGCTGCGGACAAGGCCCGCGCCGCAGGGATGGACGTGGTCATGAACAAATGCATCATGGTGGAGCACAGGAAGTTGTTCCCCGGGAGCTGAAAAGCCTTTGGCGTTGCGCCTCTGCGCCGGGGGCAGGCTTTATCCGGGCGGAGGCTTGACCGGCTTTCCTGAATGCCATAAGGTTCTATTCTAGAACGGCGCAGTTACCGTTGAGACGCCCGGCCGACGCGAGATCAAGCGCGGCCGGGTCCTTAGTTATTCGAGCGGCCGAGTTTCCAACCGCAGTGTCCGGCGTCGCTCCTTCGGGTTCGGCGGCGTCAAATCAAGAAGCGAAAGCCTTTGGTTTTTGCCCCATATAATATTTTTTAACCATAGTTGGGCGTAAGGCCGGGACGACGACATGCAACAGATTCCCATTTCCCCCGAAGGATACAAACGGCTGCAGGATGAATTGGACCAACTCAAGAAGGAACGGCCGATCGTGATCCAGGCCATCAAAGAGGCCAGGGAGGAAGGCGATCTGCGAGAGAACGCAGGTTACGACGCCGCCCGAGAGCGCCAGGGAATGCTGGAGGCGCGGATCACCTATTTGCAGTCCAGGATTCAAACGCTCAACGTGATCGACTTGGCCACCATGAGCGGCTCCAAGGCCTGCTTCGGCGCCACGGTGGAGCTCGAGGACGTGGACACGGGGGAGATGAAACGCTACCTGCTGCTCGGGCCGGACGAGTTCGACACCTCCAAAGGAAGCATCTCGGTGCTCTCGCCCGTGGGCAAGGCCCTGCTGGGCCGGGAAGTGGGCGACGAGGTCACGGTCAACGCGCCGAAGGGCAAGATTGTCTACGAGATCCTCTCCATCTCCTTTCAGGGAGACGGGGCTTAACGCTCGTCGGGCGCCTACCGTCCGATGCAAACGGCCGGCCGAGCTTCTGCTTGGCCGGCCGTTTTTGTTTCGTTCGCCGATCTCAGGGCGCTGCACGTGGAAACGCGCTCTGCTTGTCAGCCAACGCCTCTTCGAGAATGACAGCTTCGCTCCGATGCGCACATCCGTGCTGTTGGAGCTTTGCTTGATCGACCCCTAGAGCATATTACGCTTGAAATACTTGCTTCACGGCGAGCGTAGCTCGCCTACAAGCGTTTCGCGGCAAGAATTTGCGGACAAATCCTTGCCGAGCAGTTAAACTTTTTCAAAGTTAACCTGCTCTATTGTTTGAGGGTTGCGATGGTTTCGTTGAGCTGCGAAGAGAGCTGCCCCAGGTGCTCGATGGCGCCCGCCGCCTGAGCCATGCCTTCGGACGCCTCGCCGGTGACGTTGCGAATTTCGTCCAGAGCCCGGTGTATCTGCTCCGAAGCGGAGGACTGCTCCTCCGAGGCCGTGGCGATGGACCGGACCCGCTCGTCCGCCTCGGTCACGACGCTCGTGATCTGCTCCAAGGCCTCGCCGGACCTCTTGGCCAGGGAGGTGGCGCTGTCCACGGCCTGGCTGGAGGCCGACATCTGTTCGACGTTCTTCAGAGCTTGGTCCTGCACCGTGCGGATGGCGCTCTCCACTTCCTTGGTGGCGTTCATGGTTTTTTCGGCCAGCTTACGGACTTCGTCCGCGACTACGGCGAATCCCCTCCCGGCCTCGCCGGCCCGCGCGGCCTCGATGGCGGCGTTCAGGGCCAGCAGATTGGTCTGGTCCGCGATGTCCGAGATGACGTTGATGACCTCGCCGATGGACTCCGCGCTTTCCTCCAGGCGCCGCATGTTGTCGGTCATGGCCTGCGACAGGGAGTTGACCTGCCCGATGGCCTCGATGGCTTGTTTGACGACGTCGGCGCCGTCCCGGGCCATGTTGTTGGCCCTGGCCGCCCGGTCCGCCGCGTCCGCGGCGTTTTTGGCCACCTCCAGCACCGTGGCGTTCATTTGCTCCATGGCCGCCGCGGTTTCCGCAATGCGTTCGCTTTGCACGCCGGCGCCGCTGGCTGCGCTCTGGATGATGGTGGTGAGGCGCCGGCTCTGGTCGTGGACGTTGTCCGCCACCTCGCCGCTACGTTCGGCCGCGGCCTGGATGCGCTCCATGAGCTGCAGGACTTCGGACGATTTCTCCTCCGCCTTGATTTTCGCCTGCACGGCCTCCTCGGCGTGGATGTCGGCTTCCCGCTCCTTCTCCCGGGCGGAGGCCATCTGGGTTTGCAGGTTGGCGACCATGGTTTCGATGGCGCTGCGCAACTTGCCCAATTCGCCGGGGAAGCGGCCTTCTATGGAAACGTCGGTGTCGCCTTCGGCGACCTTTTCGGCGAAGTTCTGTATGCGCCGCAAAGGCCGGGTGATGGAGCTGACCAAAAAGATCATGAGTAGGGCGCCGGCCACGGCCGCTCCGACGAGAACCACGGCCGAGTAGAAGATCATGTCCGACACGCTCGCGTCGGCGCCGGCCAGAACCTGCTTGCACGCGGCCAGGGCCTCGGATTCGTCGATTTCCGCGAGCAGAACGTAGTTGAGTCCGGCGATGGACAACGGCTGCCAGGCCGACAGGACCGGCGCGCCGCGGTAATCCTTGATCACGCCGGCGCCGGCTTCGTCCTTCGAGGCTTTGCGTACGGCCTCGGTGTCCACTTTGGTCAGCAGGACGTTGTTCTCGCCCTGCTTGGCAAACCTCGAAGGCGAGCGCATGAGCAGGTCCTTGGCGACCAGGTAGGTCTCGCCTGTCTCACCGAGCCCCACGTCCTTCCATTTTTTGTCGGAGAGCATGATGCGGTTGATTTCGTCCACAGGCATTTGGAACATGAGGACGCCGAGGAACGTGTCGCCGTCGAAGATGGGCGAGGCCGTGAAGGCCGCCGGCGCGTTGTAGCTGGGTTCGTAAGGCTCGAAGTCCACCAAGCTGACGAAATCGCGGTCGCCCGCCCGGCCGGCGTCGCGGGCCGCGACGAAGCAGCGGGCGAAATTGGTGTTGCTGTAAGGGCCGGTGAGCAGGGAAGTGGCGAAGTCTTTTTCCTTGAAGACGCTGTACACGATATGCCCGGTGTCCGGATCGACGATGAAGATGTCGTAATAGTGGAACGTTTCCAGGAAATGACGAATCACCGGGTGGTAACGGAGATGATGGCGGTTGTATTCGCAAGGGATGTTGTTGGCGTCCAGCAGATGTTTTTCACCGATCCTGTTCGGGTTGCCGGATTCGTGAATGTACAGGCTGTGCAGGATGACGGCGTTTCTGTCTTTGGGAATGTACTGGCTGATCGGGCGCGCTGTGTAGTCGGGGACAATGGCTTCGTTGACCTTGAAGGCCTCGTTTTTCAGATAGTGCGGCCCGACGTAGTCGACCTCCAGGAGCTTGCGGGCCTGCTCGACGTCCTCGGGATATTTCCCGAGTTCGTCGGCCACATCGAAGAATGCGGACCTGAAGTTCCGGGCGGCCTCAATGACGGTGAGGTCGGAGGAGAACGTCACCACTTGGCTGCGAATGGTCGTGAACAAGTTTTCGATGTGCGCGGCCTTGGCGCTGCGCACGCTTTCCAGTTGGCCCAGGGCTCGTTGCCGCAAGGCGTGTTCGCCGGCTCCGGCGAGTTCCTCCATGGCCGTGGAGCCGATGTTGGTCAGCAGCAAGGCGATGGCCAGACCGGAAACCGCCAGAATTGCAATGGCCCCGGTCAGGAGCCGAAATCGAATAGACATATGCGCCTCCATTTCAAATGATTGCAATCAAAAACAAGGGGCGCCTGGCGATGAAGGATGAAGTTGCAGCGAGAGAGTCTGCCCGCACAAGCGACGCCTGCCATGTACAAGATAGATTTTATTTTGCCGTGTGGGTCAAGATGCGGTCTGCCTATTTTTCAAATTTGCTACATTTATCTTGGGTTATGAACAAAACTCATGATTTTTTAAACTTTGATGTAAAAATATGTACATTATGTGACAACCCGGACGGGGGCTCGCTTCCCCTGTGTTCGCAAGAGGTTGCCTTGTGATTTTCGCGAACCGACGCCTCGCGGCTTCGGTTGACACGCCCATGCATCTGTGCTTACCTCATCATGCAACGTTCAATCAAAATAGACGCAGAGCTGTATTTCTTGCTATACAGTGATTCACACTGATATTGTTCATTCCACAACACTGTTGATTTTGAATTTTTTATTATGTGTTAAATGTTGTAACATGTCATCAACTTTTGTTCTGTTTGTTTTGTATTGTTGCGTACAGTTAAAATGTTTTTGCTAAATTGGCCTTCGTCAGTGCATCGTTCATGACCGTGCATTGCATTATCGGCGAGGTCGCAACCCAAGGAGGAACCATGAGCCAGTCTCCGGAAATCTGGCGGGCCACCTACGAGGCGACGGACCTGGAGAGTTTGAGCTGCGCTTACGACGAGTGGGCGCCGGACTATGAACGCGATACCCGGGAGCACATGGGATATGTGGCCCCGGAAGTGGCCGGGGCGCTGCTGGACGCTCATTTGGAGTCCAGAGAGTCCAAGGTGTTGGACGCCGGCTGTGGAACGGGCCTGGTGGGAGAGGCCCTGAACAAGCTTGGCTACTCCAACATCCACGCCATGGATTATTGTTCAGGGATGCTCAAAGAAGCCGAACGCAAGCAAGTTTATGACCAACTTATTCAGGCCGACATGAGCAAGACGTTGGAGACGCCGGACAATTCCTACGACGCAGCGATTTGCGTCGGAGCCTTCACCTACGCCCATCTGGGGCCGGAAACCTTCGACGAACTGATCCGGATCACCAAACCGGAAGGCGTGGTTTGCTTCACCATTCGCGACGGAGCCTACCAGAAATATCAATACCGGAAGCACATGCTGAAGCTGGAAGCCGAAAAAGCCTGGGAGCTGCAGCAAATGCTCGATGAAGGGTATCTGCTGAAGGAGAACGTGACGGCGAAGTTTTGCGCTTACCGCGTGCTGGATTCTTAGAACACGTTTCGTCTGAAAGCTGCATCCGTTCGACGCGATGCGAAGGCTCTCTGGAGGAATGCGCGTTTCTTCCCCCCGGCGCCGCCTGAAATGCAAAACGCATTGCAAGCGGATAATGCTATAGCCAAGTGAGGATTGCCATGGTTGTAGACAACGAGATTCTCGACAAGGTGTATACGGCTGAGAACCACGAAGAACTCATGGAAGCTTACAAAGATTGGGCCGACCGGTACGACGACGACAATGTCGTCGACCATGGGTACGTCGCTCCCATCCACACCGCCAAAACGCTGGTCAGGATACTGGAGGACAAGGACGCCAGGATTCTGGACGCCGGCTGCGGAACGGGCCTGGTCGGCAAGGCCCTCGAAGCCCTCGGCTACAAAAACATGGACGGGCTGGACTACTCCAAGGACATGCTCCAGCAGGCCGAAAAGAAAGCCGTGTACCGCAACCTGCTCCAACGGGATATGAGCAAGCCGCTCGGTTTGCCCGACGACGCCTACGACGCCATCGTCTGCACGGGAACCTTTACCTACGGGCATGTGGATGCAAAAGGCTTTGACGAGTTGGTGCGCATCACCAAACCGAACGGCGTCGTTTGCTTCACCATTCGGGAAGGCGCCTACGAGGAGTATGGCTACAGGGCGCGCATGGTGGATCTGGAGCGCCAAGGCGCCTGGGAGCTCATTTCCATGCGCGACGAGCCGTATTTCGAAAAAGAGGGCGGTGTTACGTGCAAGATGTGTGCGTATAAGGTCTTGGAGGCTTCGGCCTAAAAGGCCTTTTCATCGCGGATTCCAAAAAGCCCCCTCGGCATCAACAGCCGAGGGGGCTTTCCCTGTTCAGGGGAGCCGTTGGATCAATGTTCTCCGGCGCGCTTTTCGTAGCTGGTGGGGCCGTTGGGGTAACCGACCTTCTCCAGCCACCAGTCGGGGTAGAACAGCTGCTTGGCCAGCTCTTCGCGCGTGTTGATGTAGCCGTCGTTGTACTTGATGTACAAATCCTCCGACAGTTTCCACCAGGACTCGAGCACTTGTTTGGCGTATGCGTCGGCCCAGCGGGTCAACAACAGGCGCGCCCCCATCTGGTCGCCGCCGTTCCAGAGCTCCAGGGCCTTGGCCTCCAGGGCGGCTTGGTCGCCGAAGGCCTCGGCCTCCAGCTTGTCGCGCATGGCCGCGATGTCCTGAATCATGTAGTCGTATTTGATGGTGGCGTAGTTGGCCACGTAGTTGAAGGCCGTCCACATGCTGCCCCTGTCGAAGACCATGGCGTCGCCGCGCTGCACCCAGGGCGGCAGGTTGACCACGCCTACATGGAACGGTTGCAGCGAAGACGTCGCCGGCCGGTCGAAGCCCATCCAGGTCACGCCGCCGATGGCGTCGGGCAGGTTTTTGCGAATCTGGTTCACGTAGCAATAGATGCAGCGGTAGATGCTCAACGGCCGTTCGAACGCGCCCTTGGCGCCGGGGCCGGTTTCTCCGGCCATGGTGCTTTCGGAGCCGCCTTCATAACGCACCACGTCGCCGAAGGGGCCGGCCGCCAAGCCCTTGGACAGATCGAACTCCGTGCCGGCGTAGGTGTCCTGGTGGATATTGAACACGTCCTTCACGTTCATCTTGTTGTCCGGCTTGATGGAAAAGGGATAGGCCTTGGTCAGGGCGCCTTCCACCCAGGCGGGAAGATTCAGGGACGGAGCGGCCAGGGACATGGCCCGCCATACTCTGCGCAACGAGTAGTAGGGATGGTGGTACTCCCCGTCGCCGTAGACTTTGGTCCAGTCCAGGGGGCCGTCGGACGGCTTCCACCAGCCTTTGGACTTGGCGGCGCTGAAGACGTTCCTGGAGTACATCATGTCGCTGGAGTGCTGCTGGATCTCTCGGATGCGGAATTGGTTGGCGGCCACGAAGAAGTGGTCGTCGGGAACGCGCTGCGCCACCCAGACGCCGTCGGAGCCGTCTTTGTCGTAGTTGCACATCTCCATGACCCAGGCTTCGTCGGGATCGGCCACGAGGAGCGTCTCGCCGGTGCCGTAGTAGCCGTACTTCGCGATAAGCTCGCCCATGAGCTTGATGGCCTCTCTGGCCTTCTTGCAGCGCTCCAGGGCCACACGGCCGAGCTCCGCGGAATAGAAAATGCGCTTGCCGGGTTCGGGCTCGACGTCGTCCACCTTGGCCTTGTCCGTGCATTCGCCCAAGGCGAGCTGATGCTCGTTGATGACGCCGTAGTTGCCGTCGAAGTAGGCGTAGGTGTGCGCGACTTGGGGAATGTACCCCAGCGGCGTGCTGGGTTGCCCCGGTTGGTTGTAGCCCGGGCCGCGGGTGTTAGTGATGAGCCGGACGGCGGCGTCGGCGCCGTATCTGGCTTTGTAGCCCAGGGCGCAATCGGAGTAGAAAACGGGCCGCATGGCGCCGGGTTCGTGGTCCATGGCGGGGACGTAGATCATGCGCGGGTCGCCGAGTCCGTCCTCCGAGTGGGAGACGAGCACGGAGCCGTCGGTGGTGGCTTTTTTCCCCACGATGATCGTGGTGCAGGCGAAGCCGGGCAAGGCGTACATCAAGGCCGCGGCGAAGAAGCAGAGAAGAAGCAGTCGTTTCATGGTAGGGCCCTCCTCGGGTGGTCTTGCGGTGCGGTTGTCGCTTGTATGAAGAAAACGCCGTTCCCCTCTTCGGCGCTTGGCTGCAAGGTCAGGTTTGCGCGTCCTCCTTTTGCTGCAAGGCGTCCACCGCGGCTTCGGTCAGGTCGTACATCTCGGGGCCGTGGTCGTAGCCGGCCAGATGCAAAAGGGCGTGGGCCAGGAGTCTGGTCGCGTGCTCGGCCGGCGCCTGGCCGTAAAGCAGGCATTCCCGGGACAGGGCGTCGGCGTTGAGGGCGATCTGTCCGGGGCTTTCATCGTCGTCCGCCGGAAAGGCGAGCACGTTGGTCGGTCCGGGCAGGCCGCTGAAAGCCCGGTTCAGAGCGGCCGAGTCGGCGTCGCCGCTGATGAGCACTTCAAGGTCCATCTCTACGTCCAGGAATTCGCAGAGCCGGTCCAGGAGGTTTCGGACTTCCGGCCGGGATAACGGCAGGGCCGGGTCTGTGCGGATGCGGCGCAGAACGGCGATCATGCGGAGTCCTTGCCGGCGCCGCTTTGGCGGGGCGAGGACGGTTGGCGCTCCTGGCCTTCTCTCTCGAACCGGTCGTAGGCGCCCACGATGCGCGCCACCAGCGGATGGCGGATCACGTCTTCGTCGCCGAACTCCACAAAACGCACCCCTTTGACGTTTCGCAGGATGCGCCGGGCCTGAACCAGGCCCGAAGCGCCTTTGTTCGGCAGGTCGATCTGGGTGACGTCGCCGGTCACGACGCACCTGGAGCCGAATCCGAGGCGCGTCAGAAACATTTTCATCTGCTCGGGCGTGGTGTTCTGCGCTTCGTCCAGGATGACGAACGCGTCGTTGAGCGTGCGGCCGCGCATGAAGGCCAGCGGCGCGATTTCAATGACGTTGGTTTGCAGCATTTCCTGGACTTTGCGGTAGTCCAGCAGGTCGTTGAGAGCGTCGTACAGGGGGCGCAGGTAGGGATTGACCTTGTCCGCCAGGTCGCCGGGGAGGAACCCGAGCTTTTCTCCGGCCTCCACGGCCGGGCGGGTGAGCACCAGGCGTTTGACTTCCCGCTTGACCAGGGCGGACACGGCCATAGCCACCGCCAGATACGTTTTTCCCGTGCCGGCCGGGCCCACGCCGAAGACCAGGTCGAACTTTCGGATGGCGTCCAGGTAGTCGCGCTGGGTGACGGTCTTGGGCGAGACCATGCGCTTGGGAGATGCGCCCTGCACCGCGTCGCAGAAGAAGGATGAGAGCTTGGCGTGGGGCTCCTTGGAGAGGATGCGTACGGCGCAGTCAACGTCCTGGGGCAGCACGGCCCGTCCCGATCGGGCCAGTTCGTAAGCCTGGGCCAGGACGTTGGCCGCCAGCTCCACCGGCTGCGGCGTTTCGCCCCGGACCGTCACGGCGGCGCCGCGGGAGTCGATGTCCACCCCGGTCATCTCCGCGATTAGCTCCAGGTTGCGGCCCTGAGGGCCGAAGACTTCGTTGGCCAGGGCCGAGTCTTCAAATTGAAGGCGCTTGGTGGTCGATTCGGAGGCGTCCGTTGTCACGCTTGATTGTCCATCCTTCGATTAAATGATGAAAAATTGCACAAGAAAAGCCAGGATATGCCCTACCGCCCGCAGTGGCAAGACGCCTCCGGCGCCGCGGCGCCAAGCTCCAAGGATGCGTCGGGAATGGCGTTGCAGGCCTGCGCCGGCTCGCCCTGTTCGTAAAAGACCCGGCCGCACGCCGTGAAAGCCTTTTGCGCCGATTGGAAGGCGCAGTCCAGGCGCCGGTCGATGTCTTGCTCCAACTCGTGGGAAATCCGTATGGGATGCGTCGCCAGGCGGCGGTCCATGAGAGCCAGTACGGGGAGGACCAGGGACGGCGCGGGCAGGGACAGGGGACGCAGGGCGTCGTAAAGGATGCGGCTTCCCAGGAGCCGCTGGACTCTGGAGAATCGGGACAGGGCGAGACGGATGTCCCGTTTCGAAAGACCCGGCGCCAGCAGGCGAAATCCAGCCAGCTTCTCCCCGGCTCGGAGGTCCAGCGCCCGGACGCCCGCCCATTGCGAGGCGTCCCGGCGGGCCAGCCACGTTTCGATGAGCCGGTGGCGATAGAGGGTCTCGGGTGATTCCGGTTCGCCGGAAAAGGCGCGCACCGCAGGGTGAAGCCAGACGTCCAGAACGATGTGGGAGACGAGCCCCAGACAGAAGGCGAACAGCTCGCCGTTACGCGAGGCGCAGGCTGCATCCAGCATGGCCAGAGCCCGCGGACGGGCGGCCTTTTCTCCCGCTCCATGCAAATCTCCAGACGCGGCCTCCAGGCGTTTGGAAAAACCGTAGTAGAAGACGTCGGGGCTCACCGCGCCCCAGAGCAGCGCCTGTGGAAACGCCCGCAGAACGGCCGCCAGACGCGGGTCCGGCGACGCATCCTCGGACCGGGTCCGGACAAGCCGGTCCGCGAAGCATAAATGGGTCGTCTCTTTGGGCATACGGTCGTGCTCTTTCTATCACGGAGAGGGATGCGCGAACAAGAAGGGGCGAGCCCGTTTCGAACGGCTCGCGGTGAATTGTTGCTCAACAGTCGCTTATTAGATAGCGCTGTAACAGCCGTCTCAGACAAGGCAGTCTGTTTTTCTACGAATTGTTCTGTCCCCCCCCCCGGCTTTCGCCAAACAACGCTCCGCTAGCGGGCGCCGGCGTAGGTCCAGCGGCACAATCGGCGCTCCAGGAAGTTGACGATTTCGAACAGCGCCACGCCCATGGCGGACATGCCCAGGATGCCGATGAACATGGACAGGTAATCCATGCGGCCCCAGGCGTCCATGATCAGGTAGCCCAGCCCCCATTGCGTGGCGAAGGACTCCACGAAGAAGAGCACGGCCACGGCCACGCCCGTACCCAGGCGCAAAGCGGTGAAGCCGTGGGGCAGGGAGGCGGGCAGATAGACTTCCCGGAGCAGGCTTACGCGTCCTCCGCCCATGGCCCGGATGGCGTCCTTGCGTCGCGGGTCCACGCCGCGAACTCCGTCGCGCACGGACACCAGGACCTGATAGCCCAAGATCAGGGCGATCATGCAGATTTTTGAGGCGTCGCCCAGGCCCAGCAACAGCAGCAAAAGGGGCAGCAGCACGATCTTGGGAATGGGGTAGGTCAGATGCACGAGCGGCGCGAGCAGTGCGTTCGCCCGGCGCGAGGCGCCCATGAGCAGGCCCAAGGGGTAGGCGACGGCGAAGCCGAGGGCCATGCCCGCTACGGCTCGCCAGGAGCTGACCCCGAAGTGCCGCCAGAACTCCAGCGTGCCCATGGCCCGGCCAAAGGCGCCCAGCGCATCCTGCGGCGCCGGCAACAGGACGTCGCCGGCCTTCCAGGAAAAAACCTGCCACAGCCCCAGCAGAAACACGGCGGCGGCCGCATAGCGCAGCAACGCCGCACCGATTCGCCGCAAGCGGGTGGGGGGCGTCATCCGGCGTTCTCCAGACTTTGGCGCAGGCTGCGCACCAGCTCGAAATGCTCTTTCATGTTCCGCTGCTCGGGGTCGCCGAACATGGGGTTGTCGAAGGCTGCGGCCGCACGCGCCGGCCGGCCTGCGAGCACCAAAATTTTTTTACCCAGCAGTGCGGCCTCGTCGAGCCCGTGCGTCACCACCACCCAGGGCAGCCGGTGTTTGCGCCATTGCTCGATCATCGCATCCTGCAGCTTTTCCCGGGTCATGGCGTCCAGCGAGGAAAACGGTTCGTCCATAAGCAGGAGTTTGGGGCGGCAGGCGAACGCCCTGGCGATGGCCACCCGCTGCTTTTCCCCTCCGCTCAGCATGGATGGATAGTCCCGCTCCCTCCCGGCCAGGCCCATGGCCGCCAACTGCCGCCGGGCCTCCTCCTCGCGTTTCCGGCGAGGAGCGCCTTGCAGCTTCAGGCCGAGCGCTGCGTTCTCCAGCACGGTGCGCCAGGGCAGAAGTCCGTAATCCTGCAGGACGACGGCCGCTTCGGGCGTGGGTTTGCGCACCGGCCGGCCGGCGAGGGTCGCCTCGCCCTTGTCCGGAAGCAGAAGGCCGCAGAGTAGATACAACAGGGTGGTCTTGCCGCAACCCGAGGGCCCGACCACGCTGAGGGTTTCCTCCGGGCCCAGCTCGAAAGAGACGTCCTCCAGCACGGCCTCGCCGCCGGGGTAGGCTTTGGTCAGTCCTTGGGCCGTGAGCATCGTCAGTCCGCGGGGGCCGTGATTCGGGCGTAGTCGATGCGTTGTTTCAGCAATTTTTTGCCGAGCATCCACTGCTGCACCGCCTCCACCTTGTCCGGAGCGGGCAGGCTGGGCGCGGGATAGCGGTAAACGGGGAAGGTCTCGGCCAGCGATTCGGGAATACGGCAGGTCTCGCGCATGAGGCTCCGGTACTGGTCCGGGTGGGCGTTGATGCGCTGCACGGCCTCGCCGTACGCCGCGAGAAAGGCTTTTCTCGTCGCACCGTCAAGGGCCAGTTCGTCTTTCAGGCAGATGACCGTCAGCGGAATGTCCAGGTTTTCGTCCGTCAGCAGAACGTCGCCGCCTTGAGATTTCGTCAAGTCCAGCAGGGGTTCGGGCAGCACGGCCAGGGCGACCCCGTCCGTGAGCAGCATTTGCATCCGGATCGGTATCTTTTTGATCTCCACACGTTGGAAGTAGTTCTGGGGCAGGCCGGCCTTTTGAAGCATGGCGTCCAGAATGTACTCGATGACGGTGGCCCTGGAGTAGGCGACGCCAAAGGCTTTGAGCGCGTCGATGGAGCGGCGGGAGCGGGCTGGAGAGGTCGCCAGGCCGAACATGGGCTGGCCGGGCGTTGTGCGGTAGCTCACCGTGACCACGCGGATGGGGGTCCGATTGCGCATGAACAGCAAGACGTCCACCATGTCGCTGAAGTAGCCGTCGAGCTGGCCGCCGGCCAGGGCGGTGTTGCGCTCCAGCGCGCTGGCGAAGGGCGTCAATTCGACGTGTAGCCCGTGTTTCTCGAAAAGGCCGTCGCGGACCGCAATCTGCAGCGGCAGGGCGTCGAGCACCGGCAGCACGCCGATCTTGATGGTTTGGGCCTGAGCTTGGGCCTGGGCCGCCTGCGCCGCAGCGAAGAGAAGCAACGCCGCCAGCACGATGATGCAACGTTTCATGCGCGACTCCCGTCTACTCGATGCAGATGATTTCCCCGGCGCAGCCCGTAATGATCCTGCCCCCGTTCTCCGTGACTTCGAAGGTGTTCTCGACGCCGACCATGCCCAGGTCCGGAATGCCGAACTTGGGCTCTACGGCCAGGCACATGCCGGCCTCCAACGGTTCGTCGAACCCTTTGGCCAGAGCGGGCCAGCCGTCCACCACCAATCCGATGCCGTGGCCGACGAAGGGAACCTTGTTGCCTCCCAGCCCCATGAAGCCCTCCGTCATGGACCGCTTTTGGGCCGTGTCCAGGCAGAACTCCCACATTTCGGCCGGCGTCGTTCCCGGTTTCATCATGTCGGAGAGGCCGGCTTCGATCTCCATGCAGAAATCGTGGGCCTTGCGAACGTTGTCCGGAATGGAGGACGCCGGGCCGGGCCAGTAGACCTGCGTCTTGTCCGTACAGTAGCCCTCCAGGCTGAATCCGATGTCCAGGGCCAGGGGCTGGGCGGACTCCCAGAGTTTCCCGGCGTATCCCATGAACGGCGTCGCCGGGTGGCCGCCGCGCAGGCCGAGGGGACCGTTGAATCCGCTGGGGTAATTGCCGGAGTCTCCGGCGGAAACGTGGCCGAGGAAGCATTCCTCGCCTGCGGCGTTCATGCGCAGGGGACCGGCGTGGCCCAGTGAGTAGAAGGACTCCCAGCAGATGATGGCGATTTCCCGCTCGCTCATGCCGGGGCGGATTTTGGAGGGAATGATGTTCTCCAACCCCTCCCCGTGGCGAGCGCCGCACAGCCGCATGATTTCAAGCTCCCATTCGGACTTGCGGGCCATGGCCTTGCTGATGGCCATATCTCCCGGAACGATGGAGACGCCGGTCAGGCGGCTGGCGAGCATTTCGCCGAGCTGCCAGGTCGCGCCTGTGGTTTCGGCCGCGAGAACCTCGGTCAGCGGCGAGTCCATGTCCTTGCAGATGGCGGCCAGTTTGGAGAACGAGCGGAATGCGGCCAACCGGCATCCGCCGGCCTCCAATTGCGCGCGCTCCAGTCCCTTGCGCAGCATCAGCACGTTTTCTCCGTTGCGAGGCAACCAGAGGACTCCAGGCAAAAGCGTTCCCGTAAAATAATAGATGCTCAACCGGCTGAGGACCAGCAATCCACCGGCGTCGGGCTGTAATTCGGACAAAAAGGCTAGGCATTCGGCTTTGCGTCGGGCCAGCTCTTCTTTGGGAATGGCGGCCAGTGGTTCGAACATGGAGTCTCCTTATCAATAGGCGCAGGGCGCTGGAGCTTCCCAAACGCCCGGTATTGCGTTATCGCTGTTGGGCCTGCGACTGAAGGGGGATTCTTTTCCGCGGTTCGTGCGGACTTCAAGAGCTAGCGCCGACGGGCCGCAAGGTCAAGAAGCGCCGCAACGCGTCGGGCGTCGTTTGGCGCGGCTGGCCGGGATGCAAGGAGTATCGGGTGTGTAAGGCGTTTTCCTGCCGGATGTGCGGCGTGTGTTGCCAGGGTGAGGGAGGAATCGTCGTCTCTTCGCGCGACGTCCAACGCCTCGTCGACCACCTTGAAATCAGCCCGGAAGCTTTCGAGGCTCAGTATATCGTGCGCCGGAGCGGGAAGCGCCGATTGTCCAGCGGCGAGAACGGCGCCTGCGTCTTTTACGTTGAAGGCCGAGGCTGCGGCGTGCATCCCGGGCGGCCGGACGTTTGCCGGGCTTGGCCGTATTTCAAGGGCAATCTTTTGGATAAACAGAGCTTCTTCATGGCCAGGGACGACTGCCCCGGCCTGGAGCCGGACGCCGAATTCGACCGGTTCGTCGAGGAAGGCGTCGAATATTTGCGACGGGAAGGACTGTGGGGAAACGGCGACTCGGACGCCCCCAACGCCTTGTTTTCGGACCTGGATGAAATGTTGGATCGCATTCGCGGCCGCAAGAGCCGAGGTTGACGCGCGGAGCCGGCCATGCCTTTGACTTCAAGACAAGCCTACCGGATTTTGCGCCTTAGCCACGGCGCGGACATCGAGGAAGTCAAGACCTCCTTCCGCAAGCTGGCGTTTGAACTCCACCCCGACCTGCATCCCAACGATCCTGCGGCTTCGGACAAGTTCCGCGAACTCAACGAGGCCTACGTCTTTCTGCGCAATTATCTGAAGGCGTCGCCGCAGACCGGCGCGGCGGGGACTGGTTCGGCTGCGGGATCGGCGCGGGAGGAGCCCCGCGCCAGCAAGGAAGAGGCGGCCCGGGCCTACCAGCGCGCCAAGTCCCACGCCGGCGCCGAGGGCGCGCAGTCCGGCGCCGGGACGCGCCAGGCGCGCAACGTTTATTTCACCAAAGAGGACGTGCTGCACGACCTGCTCAAGGACCCCTTCGCCCGGCAGGTCTTCGAGGACATCTACCGCGAAGTGCGCCGCCACGGCGGGCGACCCGGAGCGACCCAGGCCAGCCGGCGCAAGGTTTCCCTGCGCTGGGGCGAAAAAAAGATGGATGTGGACGTATCCCAGGGGGTGCTTGGCGGATTCAAGGGGTGGCTGCTTCGGCACCTGGACGACGAGCAGGCCGTCTATTTCCCGCGCCACCAGCTTCTGCCCGGCAGGGTGCTGCGCCTGACCGTGGACCAGCGCCTGGGGCGAAAGCCCAAGACCGTGGAGGTCCGCCTCCCCGCGGACTTCGCCATCGGCCGGGCCATCCGTCTCAAAGGCCTTGGCCGCCGCATCGGCCCCGTCAAGGGCGATCTGTATCTGAGGATTTACGGGAAATAGCTTCGAGAACCGGCCTCGGACGGTTCATCGCGGGCGAGCCGGCTTGACCGTCATCCGGTTGTCGGCAAACTGAACTTTATCACCGTATATCCGGCGATGTGCAGGTGGGTGACGTCTTTGGCCGTGCTATTGAGCAGCAGCAGCCCCAGACGTTGGAGGTCCTCTTCCGAGGCCCGTTCCAGGTCCGGCGCTTCCGCGAGGTCCACTTCGCTCATGCGCGCTTTGGCCGTGGCCTCGACCTGTACATCGTCTTCACCACGGGTCAACGTCAGGGTGATCATTCCTTGGGCTCCGTTTTTGCCCATTTCCCGGATCATGTGGCACACGGTTTCATCGCAGGCCAACTCCAGAAACCGTCCGTCCCGGAGGGACAGGCCGTGGCGCTCGGAGAAGGCCGCGGTTTGGGACCAGATCAGGGAGATGTCTTCCTGCTTTGAACGCAGCCGTATGACGGTTCGCCTGCCGCTGGCGACCTCCAGGCCGAGGGTCATGAGGATGGCCGTGATCCCGCCGACGGCGAAACCATTTTTCACCAGGGGCGCAAGGAACTCCGGGTAGGCGTTGGGAAAGAAGCTGTCGTCGCTTACCAAAAGTCCCAGGACCAGCGAGAGACCCACGATGAGTCCGTTGCGGTAGCGCAGGCCCTGGCTGGCCGCCAGCTGCATGCCCGAGGCGAAGAGGTGTCCCACCAACACCACGCCCGTTGCGCCGAGCACCGGGCCGGGAATGGCCAGCATGGCGAAGAGCAGCTTGGGGCAAAACGCCACGCATACGGTCAGCAGGCAGCCGATCCAGCCCACTCTGCGCGATGTGGACGAAGTCAAGGAAAGCAACGCCACGTTGGAGGAATGCGACGCAATGGGCATGCCCCCCAGAAAGCAGGAGGGCAGGGAGCCCACGGCCGAGGCGTAGACCCCGCTCTGGATCGCCTCGAAATCGTTTTTGCTTTTGTCGGGATGCGCGATGCGCTGCACCACCATGGCGTCGCCCGTGTATTTGATGCAGGTGACCAGCGCCGCCACGGCGAAGGTCAGGAAGAGGAAGCACTTTTCCAGGGTCATCTCTCCCAGGTGCAGCGAAGCCTTGAGATTGGGCGCGCCGAACCATTCCGCGTTACGCACGGAAGAAAGATCGAAGAGTCCTGCGAGCCATGCTGCGAGGCTCCCGGCGACGAGCCCGAAGATGAGCCCCCAAGGCCGGAGCCGGCGTCCGGCTGCGCGCTCCGCAACCAGCATCACCGCCATGGTCAGCGCGCCCACGGCCAGCCGCTTGTGGGCCAGCGGACCCGACAGGAACGCTGGCCCGCTCCAGGTGACGGCCGCGTCCTTGAGCAGCCCGGTCACGGCGAGCATGATGATGACGCCGCCCACCGTCGGCGTCACGATATGTCGTAATCTGTAAAGGAAGAGTCCGTAGACGACCCGCACCACCGCCGAAAGCAGCCCCAGGGCGGCCAGCAGTTGCACGCCTCCCAGCTCCAGGGCCGTGTGCGCGCAAGGCAGGTAGGCGCTGGCCGTGGACATGAAGAGGACCTCGCCCAGGCCGAAATGTTTGCACGTCAGCATTTGCAGGGCGGAGGCGATGGCCGCGCCCACGGCCGTGGCGAACATCATGTCGTGCAATTGGGCGTGGGGAATGTGGTAGATGGCCCCGAGCATGGTCGGGATGAGCACTATCCCGCTGAGGACCAGCGCCATGTGCTGGGCGCCCATCAGGCCGTCGCTGAACCACGCGGCGCCGTTGGAGCGGGAGGGCGGGGGCTGGCCGTTCACGAGTTCTTTTCCGTACCGTCTGTCTCCGGCAGCAAAAGAACCTCGCCGGATGTGTGGACCGCAAGGCCGCCGGCTACGCCGACCAGTCCTTTGCCCATGAGCCGGCGCAGCGGTTGGCTGGCGGCGATGATGCGGCTCATGGTGCGCTCCACGTGGGCCACGGCCGTGGCGCGCACGGCCTGGACGATGTCCTGGTCCGGCCCGGCGGCTGCGGCGCAGGGCAGAATGTTCTGGACAATGGTTGCGATGGCGTCCGACTCCGGGGTGTAGCGGTCCAGCAGGTGCTGGATCGTTGCCTGGACGGCGCCGCAGTCGTCATGCCCGAGAAGGAACACCAGGGAACTGCCCGCGTAGAGGCAGGAGTATTCGATGGAGCCCAGGGATGCGGCCGTGACCACGCCGCCCGCCGTTCGGACCACGAACAGGCTGCCCAGTTCGGCGTCGAAAAGATGCTCCGGAGCGACGCGGGAGTCCGAACAGCACACCACGGTGGCGATCACGTTTTGCGGAGCCCTCATTTTCTCCAGCGCTTCCTCGCGGTTGGCGTGTTCGTTGCGTTCTCCCCGGATGAAACGCCGGTTGCCCTCCATCAATTGCGTGAGTATCTCGGAAGGCGAAAACTTTGGAGTGTTGATGGGCATGGCTGACCGTCTTGATTCCTTTTCCCTTGCATTTCCTTGCGATTTTGTATCCAAGCGAAGGCGTCTGTGCAAGTGCGAAAAAAAGGTTCGCCGCCACTTGAGTTCCTTTTGGATTTTTACTACCAGTGGGCGAACTAAATGAATAGGAGAGAAGTGATGCTGGCCATTTTGAAATATAAGGCGGGCAATCAAACCAGTGTGCGCAGGGCCTTGGACCACTTGGGGATCGAATGCGCGATCACCAACGATCCGGAGACCATTGAAAAAAGCTGCGGAATCATTTTTCCCGGCGTCGGAGCGGCGGGCCAGGCCATGGACGAACTCCAGGCCGAAGGCCTGGACGAGGTGCTCAAGGCCCAGATCTGGGCCGAGAAGCCGCTGCTCGGCATCTGCGTGGGCTGCCAAATTCTTTTGGATTACAGCCAGGAAAACGACACCACCGCCCTGGGGATCGTTCCGGGCGAGTGCCGCATGTTCAATCCGTCCTGGACCGATGAGGACAACCGGCCGATCCGGGTGCCGCACATGGGCTGGAACCAGGTGCGGCTGTTGCAGGACAACGCCCTGTTCAAGGGGATCGACAAGAACGCCGAATTCTATTTCGTGCACAGCTACTATCCGGCGCCGGCCGAAGAGTTCGTACTGGGCGTGACCACTTACGGTCGGGATTTCTGCTCCATTCACGGCCGCACCGGGTTGTGGGCCGTGCAGTTCCATCCGGAGAAAAGCGGACGGCCCGGACTGCAGCTTCTCAAGAATTTCGACACGTTCTGCAAGGAGGCCGGCAATGCTTAGCAAGCGTATCATTCCCTGTTTGGACGTGCGCGCCGGCAAGCTGACCAAGGGCGTGAAGTTCGTGGACAACATAGACATCGGCGATCCGGTGGAGTCGGCCAAGGCCTATTTCGAGGCCGGCGCCGACGAGATCGTCTTCTACGACATTACGGCCTCCCATGAGCAGCGCGGCATTTTCCTGGACGTGGTGGAGCGCGTGGCCGAACAGATTTTCATCCCGTTTTCCGTGGGCGGCGGCATCAATACGCTGGATGACATGCGGGCCGTGCTGCTGGCCGGCGCCGAGAAGGTTTCGGTGAACTCCGGAGCGGTCAAGAATCCGGACATCATCAGCGAGGGCGCCGCGGCTTTCGGGTCCCAGTGCGTGGTGCTGGGTATGGACGTGAAGCGCGTGGAGAAAACCGCGGACATTCCGTCTGGATTCGAGGTGGTCATCCACGGCGGCCGCAAGCCCGTGGGCATGGACGCCATCGAGTGGGCCAAGACCGGCGAGGCCCTGGGCGCCGGAGAAATTTGCCTCAACTCCATCGACGCCGACGGGACCAAGGACGGCTACGATCTCGAATTGACGCGCCTTGTGACCAAAAACGTGCACATTCCGGTCATCGCCTCGGGCGGAGCGGGCAATCCCGACCACATGGCCGACGCTTTCCTGGAAGCCAACGCCTCGGCCGCGCTCATCGCCTCCATCGTCCACTACGGCGAGTACAGCATCAAGCAGATCAAGGAGCACATCCAGGGCCGCGGCGTGAAAATGCGCATGGTTTGGTAAAAGAAGGCCGGCCATGAGCCGCCTGCTTGTCGCTGTTCTCAGCCCGCCTTTTGCGGAGTTGAGCTATCTGCCTCCGGTGGATGGCCCTTCTGTCGCGCCCGGCCAGGTGGTGCTGGTCCCCATGGGAAAATCCCTGCGCGCCGGCGTGGCGCTCCCCGGCGACGTCCGACCGCCCGAGGGCGTGGAGCTCAAGCCAGTGGTCTGGCCCGTGGACCCCGCGCCGTTGCTCGACGCCGACTATCTCTCCATCATCGACAATCTGGCCGCCCGGCAGGGCGTGCGTCGGGCCGTGGTCCTGGCGAACGTGTTGCCCCGCGGAATCAAAACCTCCCAGGTCGTTTTCCAACTCGACCATCCCGGACTGCCTCGACGGCTGCGCGGCCGGGACGTTCCCGGACTCGCGCCCGAGGCGCGCCGGCTTTTCAAGGACCTCTTCGAACAGGGCCGGGCGCTGACGTTGCGCGAGTCCGCCAGAAAGGAGCGGGAGCAGATTTTTCGGCTGGGCGTCGATCCCCCCTGGCCTCTGCGCCCTTCGGCCTCCAGGCAGATCGCGGTGCTGGAGTACATCTTCGAGCGTGGTCCGTCCTCCCGGGAGGAGCTTTCCCGAGCTTTGGGCGGGTCGGCTTCCCAGGTGCTGCGCCGGTTGACGGATACGGGCTGTCTGCGCGTGGACGCGCCTTGCCTGGAGCCGGACCCCGAGGAGGATATTCCGGCCGTGGTCCGCCACGAACCCTCGGACGAACAGGCCGCGGCCCTGGAAGGCCTGTACCGGGCCCTGGATGCGGACGAGCCCGCGGCCAAGCTGCTGCACGGCGTGACGGGCAGCGGCAAGACGCTGGTCTACATGCGGCTCGCCCGGCGCTGTCTGGAGTCCGGCCGCAACGTCTTGCTGCTGGCGCCCGAGGTGGCTTTGGCCTGCCGATTGGCGAAAACCGCGTCGAGGGAGCTGCCAGGGGAAGTGCTGTTGTACCACGGGTCCCTGGAGCCTGCGCGGAGGGAGGAAATCTTTCGCCGGTTGGCGGGGGAATCGAAGCCCGTGACCGTGGTCGGCGCGCGCTCCAGCCTGTTCTTGCCGTTGCGCTCGCCGGGATTGATCGTTCTGGACGAGGAGCACGACGAATCCTACAAACAGGAGGAGCGATTCGGGTACCAGGCCAAGGAGGTCGCCTGGCTCCGGGCCATGCTTTCCAAGGGGCTTCTGGTGCTGGGATCGGCCACGCCGGACATCAAGACCTACCAATCGAGTCTGTCCGGCGCGGTGGAGCGTTTCGAGCTGACGAAACGCGTGGGCGGCGGAACCCTGCCGGACGTGCGCCTGGTGGACGCATCCCAACTCGACGGTGGCCAGCCGCTGGCCGACGAGTCGTTGCTGCGCCTCAAGGAAGTCGTTGCGGCCGGGGAGCAGGCCGTGGTGCTGTTGAATCGCCGCGGCTACGCTCCGGTGCTCTACTGCCTGCACTGCGAGGAGACCATCCGTTGCCCGCAATGCGAAGTGAGCATGACCTTCCATAAGGACCGCCAGCGCCTCGTGTGCCATTATTGTGGGTTGACGTTGCCGTTTCCCCGGCCGTGCGCCAAGTGCGGGGCCTCGCATTTTCTGCCCATGGGCGAGGGCACCGAGCGTTTGGAGGAGATTTTGGCCGCGGAGCTGGGGCCGCAAACGCGAGTGCTGCGCATGGACCGCGACGCCGTGCGGCGCCCCGAACGGCTTGAAGCGATTCTGGAGTCCTTCCGTTCGGGCCGGGCGCAAGTATTGGTGGGCACGCAGATGCTCTCCAAAGGACACCATTTCCCCAAGGTCACGCTGGTGGTGGCGGCCAACGCGGATTTGGGCCGCAACCTTCCGGATTACCGGGCCGCGGAGCGGACGTTTCAATTGTTGGTCCAGGCCTCCGGCCGGGCCGGGCGCGGCGAGCGGCCCGGCGAAGTGCTCATTCAGACGCGTTATCCGGGCAATCCGTTCTGGAGCCTGGTGCTGTCGGCCGACTACAAGGCCTTTTTCGACCAGGAAATCGAACTTCGGCGTCGACGGCGTTATCCGCCGTTCGTGAAACTGGCGCTGATTCGTCTGAACTGGCCCGCGGACCAGGGTCCCCTCTCGGAGCTGATGGGGGCCATGGCCCGGCGGCTGCGGGAGCTGGGCAAACGTGAGGGCGTGGTCGTGCTCGGACCTGCGCCTGCGCCTTTGTCCATGCTGCGCGGCCGGCTGCGCAGGCATTGCATGCTCAAGGGCGAGGACTGGACCGCCGTGCGCCGGGTGTTCGCCGCAATCCGGCGCGAGTTCGCCGGAGAATCCGGGCTGCGCCTGAGTCTGGACCTGGAGCCGGTGAACATGCTTTAGTACTCAGTATCGTTAATGTTTTTGGTGCAAACATTTTCGCTTGATTCATTCGTTGTCGTGATTTTCCGATCCATTTGGTCCCGGCGTTTTTTTGTCCTCACTCCACGCCAGAACTTGTGCGCGCGTCTTCTCGATACAGCCTATTCGTCCGGCAAGGCACTGGCGTTTCAAAACGCTGACTTCAATTTTCGAGATGTCAGCCAACTCCCGTGCTGGGGCGTGGCATGTATTTCAAGGCGTTGCGAGGGCCGTCCGGTTTCCCTTGCCGGGAAAGCAGCAATAGCGCCTGTCTTAGGCGTATTGAGATTGCCCATAGCCAAACGGCATTCAGACGAGACTCACTGATTGTTGTAAATATATCTACAGGATAGAGTTCTTTTGGTGCTACTGCTTGGATTCCAGAAGAGATTGCCAAGTGGGCCGCTCCAAAAAGCTTCCTTCAACATTGCTCTCCATTTCGAGAAACAATTTCCAGGGCATTGCAAATGAGAAATACTCGGCCCCCAAAAGTTGGCGGACATTTCTTCTGGCGGCAATGTCGGTCAGCCCCACAACTGCCCGGGGATTTTCCGATTTGGCCTCTTGCCAGGGAAGAATGCCGATAGCCTGACAGCCGGCGGAATAGGGAATGCTCACATTTTCTACGCCTTTTTGGGCGTAATTGGCAAGAATCACAAGAGCGGACAACTGATCGGCATCAACGGTAAAAACCACGTTTTCCGGTTGCTCCGCCTCAGGGTCCGTATCAGAGAGCGGCTTGAACAGTACATAATTGGATTGTATTTTCGTGATGGGCAGATCTTCAAGCCGTTGGGCCACCAGTTCTGGACCCTTTAAAAATCTTTCTCCTTCTAGGAAATCACCTGCAAACTCTTTTCCTACAGTCGCGGCAAGGTCTTCTCCAACCCGTCTTCCTTTTTCCCAATGCTTGTTTCCTGACGACACAAACCAATTAAGGCAGTCGATTCCACCCGGAAACTGCTCATAGGTATTACCAAATCCCAGGCCCACGCCGCCGCCCCAGCAGCCGTAGGTCTGTGCGTCAAAGGCCGCGGTCTTGCCCCTTGCGGCGTCGGCGAATAAAAACATCACACATCCCCATTTGCCCGGTTTGAACTGAAGGGCGTTTTCCGGTTTGTCATCCGCCAGAATAACAGCTACGGGGTTGTATTTGAGTCGAATTGCTTCGGCGATTTTTGATTCCATAGATCGCTCTCCTTTTTCTTTATCAATAGGAATACAAAAGTCGTAATAAATTTTCTGTCGCTTAATTCAACTTTTTCGAGAAGTAAATCGACGTTTGTCTTCGATGGATCGTCCAGTTTTTGCGTGATGGTGGATTGGAGTGAAAAGTTTTCAAATTTTAACATCCATTCATATATGTTGCACATGTAAAAAATACAATTGAAATATTTCTTAGGTGTTGCCGTCAATATGCTGATGCTTCATTAGCCTTGGAGATGCAGCGACGTCAAGCTAGGAAGCAGTCAGTTTAAAATTTGTGGTGTAAGCGTCTTACAGTATATTACGCTTGAAATGTTTGCTCACGGCGAGAGTAGCTCGCCTGCAAGCATTTCGCGGCAAAAATTTTTTGAGCAAATCCTTGACCGCGCCTGAAAACAATCAGGGGAGCGCGACAGTTGTCGTGCTCCCCTGATTGTTTTTTTCAATGAACGGGCTGCCCCGTTCGCGCCGTTTTAGACGCCCTTTTCGATCATGTAGGCGATGAGGTCCGCCACGCGGCAGGAATAGCCCCATTCGTTGTCGTACCAGGAGTAGACTTTGGCCAGGTTGCCGGTCTGGACGACGGTGAAGTCGGCGTCCACGATGGACGAGTGGGGGTTCCCGATGTAGTCGGAGGAGACGAAGGGGTCCGTGGAGAATCCGAGAATGCCCTTGAGTTCGCCTTCGGCGGCTTTGCGCAGAGCGTCCTTGAGTCCTTCGGTGGTGGTGTCCTTCTCCAGAATGGCCACGAAGTCCACCAGGGAGACGGTGGGGGTGGGCACGCGCACGGAGTAGCCTTCGAACCGGCCTTTCATTTCCGGAATGACCAGGGCCACGGCCTTGGCGGCGCCCGTGGTGGTGGGGATCATGTTGCAGGCCGCGGCGCGGGCCCGGCGCAGGTCCTTGTGGGGCAGGTCGAGGATGCGCTGGTCGTTGGTGTAGGAGTGGATGGTGGTCATCACGCCTTTGTTGATGCCGAATTCTTCGTGCATGACCTTGACCACGGGGGCCAGGCAGTTCGTGGTGCAGGAGGCGTTGGAGATGATGACGTGCTTGTCCGGGTCGTACTGCTCGTGGTTGACGCCGACCACCAGGGTGATGTCCTCTTCCTTGGCCGGAGCGGAGATGACCACGCGCTTGGCGCCGGCTTCGACGTGCTGGCGGGCCTTCGGACCGGTGCGGAAGATACCCGTGGACTCGACCACGACGTCGACGCCCATTTTGCCCCACGGCAGCATGCGAGGATCGCGTTCGGCCAGACTTTGCACGACGAAGTCGTCGCCGATGAGCATTTTGTCTCCGTCCACGGACACGTTGGGCGCGAAGGTTCCGTAGCAGGTGTCGTGGGCCAGAAGGTGGGCGTTGGTCTTGATGTCGAACAGATCGTTGATGGCGACCACCTCCATCACGTCGCGGTGATGCTCCCAAATGGTCTTGAGCACCTGACGGCCAATGCGTCCGAATCCGTTGATGCCGATTTTGACTTTGCTCATGGGCTAATCCTCGAAGACTTGATAGGTGTATTCTTCAGCAAGCTGCCGGGCGCGCTTGAGGGCTGCGTACATACGGGCGTTTTCCAGAGCCAGGCCCGAGAGATTGGCGATGCAGCGCAAAAAGTCCAGCTCTTCTTCGTCGAAAGTTCGCTCTTCGCCGGAATATATCCGGATCGAGCCGATGACTTTGCCGCCGCCGACGGTGAGGGGCGCCACCACGAGGGAGCACAGGCCTTCTTTGGCGGCCTCTTCCGGGTACTGAAAGCGGTCGTCCTTGCGTACGTCGGCGATGGTCACGATTTCGCCTTTCAGCACATCCTGGTCCAGTTTGGACTTGGTCACTTCCACCGGCCCCTTCTTGGCGTAGCGGTCGGACAGACCGTAGTGGGCGCCTGGCTCCAGAGTCTTGCCGTTGTGGGCCAGGATGCGGATGAAACAACCTTTCGCCTTCATCCCCTTGGTCGTCTCCTCGGCGATTTTGCTCATCACCTCGGATGGAGACAGGCTGAGATTGATGATCCTCGCGACGTCATAAATGGTCTTGTACAAACCTGTTGATGGCATGGACGATCTCCTGCTGTGAGTTTAGAGGCTCCGTTTCTTGTCGTTATCCTTTGCCGGCGCACCAAGCGTTACGCATGGATGCGTTTTTTGTCGAGATTTGGTTCTGTTTCGGCCTCTACGGATTCCTCATGAAAATACTCTTTGCGCCGAGCAATGCAACCCCTTTCACAAAAAAGACAGATTTCCCGTCAACAACGAGCCGGCGCCCGCCGGATCGCCGGCCGGTGAAATTCGGGATATCGCGGGCGCCGTTAGAGAATTGCGTCTTTATTCGTAAACGCTTGTCAGCTCGCGCCGCATACGCTATGCTGTATTCCGTTGTAATTGCGCGCTTGATGTACAATACCGTAAGGGGGAGTCATGGCGGAACCCAGCCGCGACGCGACGTTTGACATGGACCAATACCTGACTTTCACCTTGGGCGACGAGATTTTCGCCTTGGATATCGGGACGGTGAGGGAAGTATTGGAGCTGACGACCATCACCAGCATCCCCCGCACCCCGGAATTCATGCGCGGAGTGATCAATCTGCGCGGCCACGCCGTGCCCGTCGTGGATCTGCGGTTGAAGTTCGGGATGCCCCGCACCAAGGAAACCGTGGACACCTGCATCATCATCGTGGAGGTGGATTTCGACGGGGAGCGCACCATCATGGGCGCTTTGGCCGACTCGGTGCGAGAAGTGTTCGAGATGCCCCCGGACACCATAGAGCAGGCGCCCAAGATGGGGACCAACATCAACACCGAGTACATCAAAGGCGTGGGCAAGCAGGATGATCATTTCGTGATCATTCTGGACATCAACAAGATCTTCTCGCCCGAAGAATTGTCCATGCTCCGGCAGGCGTAGACGGCGGATGGACATTGCCTGCGGCTCCAAGGTGCTGGTGGAGTTTCCCACGTTCGGCGACCGTATGAAGGGCGACATCGTCGGCGGGCTGCGCAACGAGTACCTTATTGTGGCGTTGCCGTTGGTGGCGGGCATACGCGACCGTTGCCGCGAAGGAAACATCCTGACGTTTCGCTACATGAGCGAAGGCTCCATCGTGGGATTCCGGTCCGCGGTCATCCAGTATCTGGTGAAGCCTTACTCCTTGCTGTTCATCGAGTATCCCCGGCGGTTGGAGGAGCACCAGCTCCGGCGCAGCAAGCGCGTAAGCTGCTCTTTCCCGGCCATGCTCAAAGTGGGAGAACGGGCCTTCAAGGGCGTCATCGTCGACATTTCCAGCGGCGGGTGCCAGTTCTTCTATGAATCGTCGGTCAAGCGCGCCGCCGCCGGCCTGGAGCCGGGAATGGCGGCCCAGGGGGAGTTCTCCCTGCTGGACAAGGAGGCGAGCTATCCCTTTTACGGCCAACTCGCCAGCATCAAGTCCGACGGAGGGCTGGTGCGCCTGGGGCTGCGCTTCAACGAAGAGCAGGGCGATCTCGACTATCGGGTCAAGGGCTATATCGAGGAAGTCTGTCGCCTGTTGAAGGCATGAGGCGGCGCGGCTACAGGTCGAGGGAGTCGTCGATATCCAGATCGGAAGAGAAGGCGGAAGGGAAGCTGCGCTCCAGCCGCTTGAGAAATCTGCGGGATTCTTCAAAGAAAGGATTGATTTCCAGCGCCTTGCGCAGGAAGCGGATCGCAATGCTCGGTTTACCTTTTTCAAATAAGGTGCGGCCCAGGTTGAAGAGCAGGTGCTCGTCGTCTCTGCTCAATTGATACGCCCTGGCGTAGAACTTCATGGCCTGGGGATAAAGTTTGCGCTTGCGCAGCTTGATGCCGAACTCGTTGAACAGGTGCTTGTGCTCCTTCTTGAACGCCGCGTCGATCTTGACCAGTTTTTGGAAGATTTTGATGGCGTTCTCGTCGTCGCCCCGCTCCAGATAAACCAAACCGAGGCCGAAAACGGCCCGCACGTGCTCTTCGTTATACTCCAGGGCGGTTTTGTAGTCGTGCTCCGCCGTGTACAATTCTCCCTTGGAGCGGGCGGCGTCGCCGCGCGCCACGGCCTGCTCCATTCGGATAATATTGGGCAGCACCGTATTCAGATACAGCGCCGGCTCCGGCAGATAGCCGGACAGCAGCTCCTCCCTGGAAATGAAGGTTCTGTCTCCCTTGGGGACCAGCTTCGCGTTCAGCGCCTGGACGGAAAGCCTCCCGTCGCCCTCTTCCCGGACGTAGGCGAAAACGTTTTGCTTGACCCTGCGTTTGGTTCCCCCGAAGCCAATGACCATCGTCTTTTCCGTGGAAAAGACTCCCTGGATCTTTGGCTCGGTCGCCGCCGTTCCCGTTTGATCGCTCATGGCCGCCCTGCGTTGGTGGGATGGAAAGTCCGCTTGCGTTGAATGTAGCATTCCTGCGACAGGGCCTCAAGTTTCCTCGACAAGCGTTGACGCAACCTGCATCAATTCGTCGTGGAGCTTGCGCTCCTGGCCGGGTTGGTGTCCCACCCCTTCTGCGCACACTCTCCGGAACCGCCTGTCGGAATTCAGGATGTACACGGAGTTTTCCAAGAGGCGCAGAAGCTCCTGGCGTTCGTTGCGAAAGAGTTTGATGGTGTAGAAGACCTCCAATCCGTTGCACAGAGACAAAATGGCTTCCTTGAGTTTTCCCTGGCGCAGGAGGGGGTTGAAGTCGAAAATGGACTTGCGGGCTCGCGCGAGGCGCTCCGCAATGGCTTTCGGCGACTGCGAGGGGTCCGGGGCGCTCTTGGGCGGCGGCTGCGGAGGCTTCGCCTCGTTGGAGGGAGGCGCGATGTCCACGGCGTCCTCGGGCTTTTTGTCCCTGATGGGCGTCAGCACCCGGATGGGCTCCTGAATGGGGTGCTTGCGGGCCACCTCCCGAATTTTCAAAAGCAGGGCGGGAGTGATTTCGTACCCTTTGGGAAAGAGCAGATAACCGTCCTCGCCAAGCACATCCTGCTCGAACACCATCGTCGGCATGAGTTGGGCCACGGTCAGATGTTTGATGGCGAACCCCTCTTTGACGTCCACGGCGTCCATCAACGCCGCAAACACCTCCGGATCGTACAATTCTTTCCTGGCGGCGAGAAGCTCCACGGCCTGCCGGGCGTCCAGGCCCCGCGCCGCCGCCGAGTCGTAGTCCAGCGCGGCTTTGAGGATGCGGCCCCCCAAGGGGATGTCTTCTCCGGACGCGCCGTCTTCGGGAGAACCGCTTCCGTCGAAGCCTTTGAGCTGGTAGGCCACGATGTCGGCCACCTGGGACAATCTGGGGATGTGCGAAAGCAGGTCGCGGGCGATGAGCGGATGGCGGGCGAAGGCCTGCTCCTCCTCCTGGCTGAGGTCCTCGCCTTTCGCGACTTTTCCGACCAACTCCTCGGACAGCAGCAGACAGCCTATCTGGGAGAGCATGACGCCAAGCTCCATGCGCCAGGATTCGCCCATGCGCAGGTAGCTGGCGATGTTCAGCGCCAGCCGCTTGATCCGGAAGGACCGGCCCAGGGCTTCCGGCTGGGCCATGCCGAGCAGTTCGGTCAGCAGTTTGATGGAGCCCTGCAAGGCGCCCCGCAACAGCTCCTTTTCCGAGATTTTGAGCAGATGCAGGCTCACGGCGTCTTCAAGGGCCAAATCCAACGTTTCGTGCGAGCAATCCTTGGTCAAAAAACGGAATACGCGGCCCTTGTTGACCGCCTCGATGGCCGCATCGATTTCGGCGTAGCCGGTGAAGACGATGCGTACGGTGTCCGGGTGTAATTTTTTGAGTCGATTGAGGAACTCCACGCCGTCGACGCCGGGCATGCGCAGGTCGACGACGGCTACGGCGAACGGACCTTTTTCCGAGGCGGTCATGAGGCCCGTGACGGCGCCTACGGCGGTGACCACTTCGTATTTTTTCCTGAAGGATCGCTTGAAGGAATCCAGAATGTTCGGTTCGTCGTCGATGAAAAGGATTTTTGGTTTTTTCATTGTCGTCTCAACGCGCCGTTTTCGCCTCGGTTGTTTTTCCAATCGGAAGCCTGATGGTGAATCTGACGCCTCCCTCGGCCCGGTTTTCGAAGGTGATGGAGCCGTCGTGCTGCGTCTCCACGATGGAGCGCGTGATGGCGAGCCCTTGGCCCGTCCCCCGGCCGGGGTCCTTGGTGGTGTAGAAGAGGTTGAATAATTTGTCTGCGTTGGCCGGGTCAACGCCGGGGCCGGAGTCCGATATGCGGATCAGGACGTGCTCCATGTCGTCGGCGAGCCTCGTTTGGACGATGAGTTCGCCGAGCCCGTCGCGGCCGGGTGCGGTCTCTTCGTTGGCCTGGGCCGCATTGAGCGCCACGTTGAGCAGGGCCTGGTTCAGTTCGACCGGCATGGCCATGATTTGCGGAAGCCCTGGCTCCAGGTCCAAAACGAGTTTGGAGGAGCGCTTCCATTCCCCGCGCGTGACCAGGCACGTGTTCTCCACGGCCTGGTTCACGTCCACGAGCTGTTTGGGGGTGGCGCCCGGATGGGAGAACTGCTTCATGGTTTGCAGAATTTGGCTGACGCGCTCCATGCCGCGAAGGGATTGGGAAATGGCGGGCGGAATTTCCCTGAATAGGAATTTCAGGTCGGCCTCCTCGGCCAGGGCGCTGATGTTTTGCAGCAGTTCGCCGGGATCGCGGCCCTCGCGCAGCCCTTCGGCGAGATCTTCATAGGCCGCCAGCAGGGCCAGGAGGTCGTCGAATCCCTCTTCGAGGAAGCGGATGTTGTTGCTGACGAACCGGGCGGGAGTGTTGAGCTCGTGGGCGACGCCGGCTGTGAGCTGTCCGATGGAATGCATTTTTTGTTCATGGATCGCCCGCATTTGCCGGGTCTGGATGTCCGTGATGTCGTTGCCGAGTATGAGCACGGCGCTCTTGTTGGGGCCGTCGTGCGATGGATTCAGCGTCAGGCCCAGAGCCTTGGGTTGTTCGCCTGGGCGATGGTAGGGGAGCGATTCGATGCGCAGCGCCTCCCTTTGTCGCCGGCAATCCGCCAGGTATTTTGAAAGCGTTTCCGCGGACCAGCCCAGCCCCAATTCGAGCAGCGGCCGGCCCACGGCCGCATCGGCGTCCATTCCGAAAACCCGGGCTGCGGTCTCGTTCCAATGGGCCACGACGTCTTCTCCGTCCAGAACAATCAGGATGGAGCTGATGGACTCCACCATGAGAGCCAGCTGTTCGCTGTTTCGAAGCGCCGTGCGTTCGGCCCGCCATCTTTTCGTGATATTTCGGTACACGGCGCCGATGTGCGTTGCGTCCGTTGCTTCTCCCGGATATGGCGCGCAATGGATTTCATATCTCCGCGTCTCGCCGTCGCCCCCGGTTTCATCGATGGTGATGGTGGTTTCCCGGCCCGACAGGCAGATGTCGCGTTGCTGGGTGAATATTTGCTCTCTTTCTGCTCCATCCAGCAATTCGCTTCGCGTCTTGCCGACCAACTCCTCCCGGGCCAAACCGAGGCGCAGCAGATAGGCGTTGTTGGCCCAGGCGTAGCGCTGGTCCCGGTCCACGAGGCAGATGGGGTCCTGGGCCAAATCCAGCAGAAATTCCCTGCGCCGCAGGTCGGCCTGGAGGGTGTGGATTTCCGTCAGGTCGCGCAGCGCCGCGGCGGCCCAGGCGTCTTTTCCCTCCACGGAGACGGGCGCCGCAGCGGCCTCCTGCAGCGAGAGCAGCGCGCAGGACAGTTTTTCCTGGTCCCCGAAGACGGCCGTTACGCTCCAGTCGTACTCGCGCGCGTCGTCCCGGTTCATCGCCATGGCGTGACGAAAGTCCGTCCGGGGGGTTTCGGAATTCAAGCCGGAGAGGGCGTCGAGAACCGTGTCGCGGATGGGCGGCGGCAACGCCTCGGATAAATTGCCGCCGCCGTCCGGCGCTGACGGGTGTGCATCCTTCGGGATGATACGCTGAAAGGCCGTGTTTGCGAAAATGACGCCGAGGCGGTCGTCCAGGACACAGACCGGGATGTTTGAAGCTTCCATCGCAGTACGCAGCAACGCATGCCGGCGGGTCGCCGCAAAGAGCATCCGGTCCGCCTGATCGGCCATTTCCGCGAATTCCCTGGTCCGTGGGGGCTCGCGGTCCGGCGGGAGTCCCAAGGATATTCGTTGGAGGTGTTCCCGGAGTCTGGAGATGTCCGACAGACAGCCGATTTCGAGGGCGATCCAGGCCGCGGCGAAGGCCGCCGCCGAACAGCCCAGAGCGGCGCAAACCACCAGCAGGCCGTGGTCCAGGATGTCGGAAGGGACCAGATATTCGACCAGCCAACTGGACACCGCGGATGCAAGGCTGGCGCATCCCAAGGCCAGAAGAATTTTAGCGCGTATGCCCATGCTCGACGTCCTGTCCTCAACTGCCTGATCGCGGTCGGTTTAGGCGTCGCCTCCGCCTGCGCCGCGGCCTTGTCCCGAAACGCTGCGAACCTGCGCCCGGCATTGGGGGCACGTTACTGTTTGCAGGCGGGATCGCTTGGGCAATGGCGCGCCGCATTTCGGGCAGCGCGGCTTGTTTTTGGCCAGAATGCGCCAGACGGCCTGGAAAATGGGATTCATGCCGACTCCGATCGGGGGTTGGCGGTGGACTCAAACAGCCCTTTCGCTTGGCGCAAATGTTGGATTTGTCCGGCCAGCACCAGCGTATCACCGGCGGCGAGGCGCGCATCGCCGCCGGGCAGCGGATCCAACTCGCCGTTCCTGTGCAGGGCCAGGACAGTGATGAGGTGGTCCTTTCGCAGTCGCAGGGACTCCAGCGTTTCGTCTTCCGCTGCGGAGCCGTGCTGCACCAGGACATGGCGGATGTCCATGTTCGGCAGGGCCATGGCGCACTTGCTCGCCACCGAGTCCGGCACGGCGCTGTCCATGTTGTACCCAGAGCGCCGCACCAGAGCCGCGAATCGTTCGATTTCCTCACGCGGAGCCAGGCTTTTTTCCAGCACCCGGGAAAAGATTTCAAGGGAGGCTTCGTATTCTTCCGTCACAACTTCGCTGGCGCCGAGTTTCATGAGTTCCTGGGCGTCGCTGTGGTACCGGGAGCGGACGATGATGCACTGGGACGCATTCATGTTGCGGGCCAATTGCACCACCGTGCGCAAGGCCAGCGGATCGGGAATCGTCACGGCCGTGATCTTGGCCTCGCTCATTTTTGCGTGATCCAGGATGGCCGCACGGGAGGCGTCGCCGAAAAAGATCGGAACGCCCTTCTTACGCTCGGTGCGCACGGTTTCCGGATTGCCTTCGATAATGACGTGGGGGATTTTCCAGTTGCGGGCCGCCAAGGCCAGTTGCCGGCCCACCAGGCCGTAGCCCACGATGATCAGATGGTTCGTGAGTTGGGCCATGTGGTCCTGCTCGCTGAAGTCGGCCACCGGATAAAGGCCTTTGGCGAAAAATCTGGGCAGCGGCAGCCTGGAGACGATCTCGGCCGCCTTCGGCCCGATGGCGATGCACAGCGGAGCAAGCGCCATGGTCACGACGGTCAAGGACAGGAAGAGTTGGTATCCGTAGTCGGCGATCAATCCGTACTCCACGCCGCTCTTGGCCAGGATGAAGGAGAATTCTCCCACTTGGCAGAGGGCCAGGGCCGCCAGGATCACCGTCCTGAGGGGGTATCCCAGTAAAAAGGCCGCAAAACCGGCGCCCAAAATTTTCAACAGCATGGCCGCGAGAGCGGCGAGGATCACGGTCAGGGGATGGGCCAGCACGAAGTCCACGTTCAGCAACATTCCGATGGAGATGAAGAAAAAGCTGGTGAAAACGTCCCGGAAGGGGAGCACGCTGGCCAGGGCCTGATGGTTGAACTCCGATTCGGAAATGATCAATCCCGCCAAAAACGCGCCAAGAGCCAGCGACATGCCAAGGCTGTACGTCAACCAGGCGACGAACAGGCACAGGCTCGCCACGGTGAGAAGAAACAGCTCCTGATCCCGCAGCTTCGCCACCAATAAAAAAAGCTTGGGCGCGGCCCATATGGCCAGCACCGCCACCAGCGCAGCCACACCCAGCGCCTCAGCCCCAACGGTGAGCAATCCCGAGGCGGAAAACTGGAATTCCCCGGAGAGCAGAGGGATGACCAGCATCATGGGCACCACTACGATGTCCTGGAAAATGAGCACGCCGAAGCTGAGGCGGCCATGCGGCGCGTCCATCTCCGTGCGTTCCTGGAGGATTTTCAGGCAGATGGCGGTGCTGCTCAGGGCGACGGCGAAACCGAACACCAAGCTGGCGGACGGTTGGACGTGCAGCCCCCAGACGAGGATGGCGTATACCAGCAGGCTCGTTGCGACCACCTGCACGAGTCCCCCGATGAGGGTCACGCGTTTCAACGCCAGAAGCTTTTTGAACGAAAATTCGATGCCGATGGTGAAGAGCAGGAGGATGACGCCCATCTCGGCCAGAAAGTCCACCTCGTGGGCCTGGTCGATGACGGCGAATCCGTAGGGTCCTATGAGCACGCCCGTGGCCAGAAAACCGATGACCGAAGGCAGGCCGAGGCGGCGGCAGATCAGGACGATTCCCAATGAAAGAACGATCAGAATGAGTATGTGCTGCAGCAGGGGCATATTGGCGCGCTTTTTTTGGAGGTTGTTGAAGTTTTTTCCAGAGGTTCGCCAGCGGGCTCTGAAGCGCTCGCGACGTCGCTCGTGGCCGGTCATGAGAATGATGGGTCCGTTCGTAACGGAAGATCAGCTTTCCACGCAGGCTTGTCAATACATCCTCCGCAAAGGATCGGACGCTTTGCTCCCGTGGCGGATAGCGCGAAAGATGGCGTGAAAAAAAATGGCGGATAAAAATGTAAGTGTTTGTTTACATACGATTTTGTAACTCGTTGAAAAGTGAACTTTTCCATGCTATCTCCAGGCATTCTTTTTCGCCATATTGTCGATCGACAAACGGCTTGGAGACAGGCCGCAGAGAAGGAGCGTTTATTATGAGCGATCCTGCCGCGCCAGCCAGGGAAATAGCCCCCCGGCTTCGTGAGCTTCGGGAGTCCGTCGGCCTGAGCCCTGAGCAGATGGCGGCCCGCGTCGGAGCCGCTCCCGAAGAGGTTTTGCAATTCGAATCCGGAGAGACGGAAATTCCGGCCAGTTATCTGTTCAAGGCGGCTCAGGCGTGCGGAGTGGATACGACAGTGTTGCTGAGCGGCGGAGAGCCGCACCTGCAACGCTACACGGTGACCCGCAGCGGCCGTGGGCTTACCGTCGACCGGCGCAAGGACTACGGTTACTCCAGCCTTGCGTCCAACTTCATTAATCGCCGCATGGAGCCTTTTCTTGTTGTCGTTCCCGCCAAAGAAGCGAAGGATATGGTGCAACATACGCATGAAGGCCATGAGTTCATGTACATTCTGGAAGGACGGCTGGAAATCTCCCTGGGTGGGACGTCTTTGACCTTGGAGCCTGGCGACAGTCTATATTTCGACTCCATGACTCCCCACGCCTTGCGCGGTCTGGACGGCGGGCAAGTACGGCTTCTGGACGTCATCACCTAATTATTTGTTTGCACTCCCCTTTTTTTACAGACGGATCATGCCGCGTCCGTTTGGCGCGCGGAGCGCTGGACCGGCGAGCCTGGAGCGCGATCCTGGCGTTTTCCTGAAGCAGGATGATGACTGATCCGTCTGTCAGCCCACGAGAAGGACATCATGCAAAAGATTGATTGCAATTCTTATGAGGAACTGCTGGAGAAGTTTACTCTGGACGTTCCGGCGAATTTCAACTTTGCGTATGACGTGTTGGACGCCATGGCGCTGGCGACTCCGACCGCCACGGCCATGATTCATGTGGACGACGCGGGGCGAGCGGCAACATACGATTTCGCCTGGTTCAGAGAGCAATCGGACCGCTTGGCCTCGGGGCTGGCCGAGCAGGGGCTGGCCGCCGGCGACCCGGTCATGCTCATTTTGTACCGGAGAGTGGAGTTCTGGGTGTCCATGCTCGCCCTGCACAAGATCGGGGCCGTTCCCGTGCCCTCGCCTTCCTTGCTCACCGGGCCGGACATAGAGTTCCGGATCAACCACGCCAAGATTCGGTGCGCCATTGTCGAGGACTCCGTGGACGACCGGGTCGACTCCGTGCGCTCCGAATGCCCGTCTTTGAACCTGTGCGTCCAGGTCGGCGAGGCCCCGTTGAGGGACGGCTGGGTCAGCTATCGCGACGTGGTCGAGCAGGCGAAGCCGTTCACTCCTCCGGAGCCCCGACCGGGGGGCCGCGACCCGCTGCTGGTCTTTTTCACCTCCGGCACCACCGGCATGCCGAAAATGGTCTCCCACGACCACACCTATCCCATAGGGCACTGGATCACGGGCGTGTATTGGCACGACCTGCGCGAGGGCGATTTGCATTTGACCCTGGCCGACACGGGCTGGGGCAAGGCCGTGTGGGGCAAGTTTTACGGCCAATGGATGGCCAAGGCGGCTATCTTTGTCTGGGATTTCCGGGGAAAATTTGATCCGCAGGGGCTGTTGCAGATTTTGTCCGAGTACAAGATCACCTCTTTTTGCGCCCCGCCTACGGTCTACCGGTTTCTCATCCGGCAGGAACTGGAGAATTACGACCTCTCTCACCTTCGCCACTGCACCACGGCCGGCGAGCTGCTCAACGCCGGCGTGTTTCTCGCCTGGAAGGAAGCCACGGGCCTGCCGATTTACGAGGGGTACGGCCAGACGGAAACGTGCCTGCAAATCGCCACCTTGCCGTTCATGGAGCCGAAACCCGGCTCCATCGGCCGGCCGGCGCCGGGATGGGAGCTGGCCTTGTTCGACGATGACGGCGCGCTTTGCGATGTAGGCCAGGAGGGGGAAATCTGCATCAAGGTGGCCCCCAAGAAGCCGGTGGGGCTGTTTACCGGGTATTTGGAGGAGCCGGGGCGTACGGCGGCGGCGATGCCCGACGGCTACTACCACACCGGAGACAAGGCCTGGATGGATGAAGACGGCTATTTCTGGTTCCTTGGCCGCACGGACGACCTGATCAAATCTTCAGGCTACCGCATCGGGCCGTTCGAGGTGGAGAGCGCACTCATCACCCATCCGGCCGTGATGGAGGCCGCCGTCACCGGCGTGCCGGACCCCATACGGGGACAGGCGGTCAAGGCGACGCTGGCCTTGGCGCCGGGGTACGAATCTTCCGATGAACTGACAAAGGACATTCAGAAGCACGTCAAGTCCGTGACCGCGCCGTACAAGTATCCGCGGATTATCGAATACGTGGATGAGCTGCCCAAAACCATCAGCGGAAAAATCAAGCGGGCTGAGATCCGGGCGCGGGATATGAAGAAGTACAGGAAGTAATCTGGGGCGCTCTTTCTTCCCTTAAAATTTGGGGATGGGAAGGTTTGCGTCTCGTTGCTCGTTGCCGTTATGCAAGCGGCCCGCAATTGGCGACAAAGCCGATTGGCGGGCCGCTTGCTTTGGGTCAGGCGACCAGGCTTTTTCCGAGTTCAAAAGCCTTCTGGCGTTCGAGAGGAAAAATTTCCTCATGGCGCCTTTGTTTCGCCTCGATGTCGAAGGCCGAGGCCTCCATGATGGAGTAGTCGTCCGTGTGGAGCATGTCGCAGGCATTCATGATGCGAATATCGCCCAGAATATGGTCGATGAACGATTCCATGCCCTGTAGGTTCTGCTGGTAATGCAGCTCGTTCATCCTGTCTTCGGTGACGGCCATGGTGTAGATGAAGCCGGTGGATATTCTTTTTTTGAAGAGTGACGTGCGGTTCTTGTCGTACACATGGTGGGGGTAGAGCAGACGCTCCAGAAAAGAGCGCATTTCGCCGGTGATGTTTCCGAAATAGATGGGTGAGCCGAAGAGCACGGCGTCCGCCTGTTCGACCGCTTCGAAAATCGGCGACAAGTCGTCCTTGACCGCGCACTTGCCCAGGCTTTTACCGCTGATCCTTTTGCATTGGTAGCAGCTGATGCAGCCCTTGTAGTTGAGGCTGTACAGGTGGACGAGCCGGGTCTTCGCCCCGACGGAGGCGGCGCCGTCCAGGGCGCTCTGGAGCAGGGTCGACGTATTCTCTTTTTTGCGAGGACTGCCGTTGAAGGCGAGGATTGTTCTCATAAAAACCTCAGTTGTTCTGCGGATCGTTCATGGATGAAGGTTTGCCGGAAAAGACAAAAGCCCCGCAAAGGCGCTAACGAGCACCATAGCATGGCGAACGCCTCGGATCGGTTACGGGGATGCTACTGATTTATAAGCAGGCTTGAAGGCCGTTGCAACGTGTCTGGGCGTATGGCGCTTGAAATGCTTGCTTCACGGTGAGCATAGCTCGCGTACAAGCATTTCGCGGCAAGGATTTGCTCACAAATCCTTGCCGAGCAGTTGAACTTTTTCAAAGTTGAACTGCCCTAGAAAAGCAAAACGACGTAGAGCGCCGCGGCGGCCAGAGCTCCCGCCGCAACGTCGTCGACCATGGCTCCGAGGCCGCCGGGAACGTTGCGGTCCAGGGTGGAGACGGGCCATGGCTTGATGATGTCGAACAGCCGAAAGAGGGCCAGGGCGATGAGGATCTCCCAGGCCGAGGCGGACGCAGCCAGCGGCAGCATGGCGATCCACTGGCCCACAAGCTCGTCGATGATCACGCAGGAGGCGTCGTGGACGCCCGAAACGGCCTCCGTCCGGTGGGCGGCCCAGACTCCAGCGAGGAAAAGCAGGATCAGCGCTGCGAGACGGGCCAGGCAGCCGAAAGGGAGAAAAAACCATGGAGCGATGGCGGCCGCGAAGGCCGAGCCCCACGTTCCCGGCGCTTTGGGCAGCCGGCCTATGGGGCCCAGCGTGGCCAGGTTCATGGCGAATCTATCGAGCGTTT
>JASGMV010000036.1 GCA_030156255.1 Desulfovibrionales bacterium | reverse complement strand
CCCCTTCCCCCCGGACCCCCCATCCCCTTTCCTCAAAACTTTTATTATTTCGAATCCAGTGCAAAGCATGGCGCTTTGCACTGGATTCGAAACAGAAGTTTTTGAAGAGAGGGGCCGGAGAGAAACTTTTTTCAAAAAGTTTCTCCCCCGGAAGCAAAGGCTTGCCTGATTTCTCCGAATGTATTATATATAAGATACGCGCCCTCCAGGGAAGGAGGTCGGCAGGCGCTTTTCCCTGAAAATCAGATGTGTTGCATGTGAGGAAAAGCGTGGAGCCCCGCGGATTGGCCGACAGGAGCAGCCGGACCTTTTCGCCATGTCCCGGGGGGGAACATGCGCATCAGCGCGGACTCCTATCTTCGCCTGGGGGAGCAAGCCCTTCCCTTCGAGGCGCCAAGCGAGAGCCGGCAAAACGCTCCGGTCTCCGCGACGGGCCGTGTGCGTAAGACGCGCATCGGCTTTTCCCTTGGCAAGCTGGGCTTCGAGTACTCCTCCGAGGACTACCAGCTCAATCCCGACGCATCCGTCGAGTCTGACGAATCCAGAAGCAACAATCGCGCCAAGACAACGCTGGCGGCCACTTCCTTCAAGGACGCCCTGGACGCCGAAGCCGTCCGAGGTCAGATGCTTGACGCACTCGGCGCGCCGACGGACGACGTTGCGGAGGCCCCCTTGAACCTCAGCGCCGGATCGCCCGGCGCCCTCAAGCGCCGCCAAGTCATGGCCGCCTACGCCGAAACGCTGGCCCAGCCGCTGCGCCACACGCCCAGAACGCTGCTGGCCACGGCCTGACGCCGGCGACACAGCCCGGGCATGGGAAACCGATCCCATCGTCTCGCAGCCAACACACACCATGGCGAGAATGGTCGTAAAGCTCTGAGCCCTCGCCGACTCAGCGTTTCGCCGGGAGGACCTCCACGCCGATCTCCACGCGTTCGCCGCGGCCGCGGGCGAAGGCGCGCAGGGCCAGCCCGCCTCTGCGCCACTCGCTGGACAGGGAGAACGGTCCCTGCCGCCAGGCCTTGCCCAGGGCGTCCGGGCCGCTCTCCGGCGAAAACGGCGTCCAGAACGTCTGGTCCGCCGGACCGTAGGCGTCGGTCAGCTCGCGCACAAGACTGTCATAGGCCTTCTGGCCCGACATGCGGTCCAATGGACGCCTGGCGGCCCAGACCGCCTCCGCCAGCCGGCCGTCCTCGAAAAAACAAAACAGCATCATGTCCTGCCCCGCCAATCGGGACTCGAAAGCCAGGCACTCCTGGCCGCCGGTGCGGCCGCAGTTCTTCGAGGTCTGGTTGCGCACGGCCAAAACGGCCTCGCGGTCCATGCCCGGAAGCACGTCCGGAAACCCGCGCGCAGCGCCTGTCCAGCCCGCCCCGGCCGCGGCCAGCAACGCGGCGGCCGCGACCGACGCCAAAGCTATCCTTGCCCTTTTCTCCATTTTGAACTAGCCCTTAAGGAGTCAACCGATGAATACAAAATTATGTCGTCTCCGGAGCCACACAAACACCTGCAACACCTACGCAGAGACCTGACCAAAGACGATATCAACGCCCTGCCCTTGAAACGCTACGAGGGTGAAATCCTTTTGGTCCAACGTCCCGAAGAACTCGTCGAGGCCCTGGACCGGCTGAAGGGCGAGGATATTCTGGGTTTCGACACCGAGACCCGACCCTCGTTCAAAAAGGGCGTGTCGCATCCCCCTCCGGCGCTCTTGCAGCTCGCCACCCGCAGCTTCGCCTGCCTCATCCAGCTCAACCAGATCGGCCTGCCCGACACGCTCGTCGAACTGATGACCAACCAGACCGTGGTCAAGGCCGGCGTGGCCGTGCGCGACGACGTCCGGGAGCTGTGGCGCGTCCGGGAGTTCGCCCCGGGCGGTTTTCTGGACCTGGGGGAGTCGGCCAAGCGGCTGGAGCTGCGCACCAACGGACTGCGCAACATGGCCGCCAACATGCTGGGCGTTCGCATCTCCAAGCGGGCGCAGTGCTCCAACTGGGCCCGCCGGGACCTCAGCCGCCGGCAGATCGTCTACGCGGCCACGGACGCCTGGATCAGCAGAGAACTCTACATGCATCTCCATCGCTACGAACTACTCTCCTCCGAAGACTTCATCAACATCGAACCGAACCAGAACGGCTGAAGCCGCCTCCGGGCGCAAGCCTCCTCGGCGCCGCCAAGGGCCTCCGCCAGTCCGCTCCGGCACAGGCCGCGTCCACAGACGAGCGACATCCGACGGCTTTTTGCCGAAATGCTCTTATCGGATTCGTCAACATTTCGATTTTCTTGATTGTTTCGCTTTTTCTTGAACAAATCGCCGGTCGTTGATATGATTGACGCGCCGTCCGCCGGGCGGATGAATGAAACGCGCCTTGAAACAGGCCATCAGCCTTGCTCTTTGATGAGGGTGATCCTTTGCGTAAGCCCGCCTTCCTGCGAATAGCCGCCGCGTCGGCGGTCTGCCTCGCCTTGCTGGCCTTCGCCTCCGTGGGCCGGTGCCAAAGCCTGACGTTGAAAAACCTGGTGGTCGACAATCAGGCGGGCTCCATCATGGTCCGTTTCGGCGTGGGCGTGGACGGCGTGCAGGGCATCGTGCAAAGCCTGGAGTCCGGCGCGACCCTCGGCCTGCGCTGCCAGGCCCGGCTCGTGCAGGAGCACTTCTGGTACAATGCAAAAATTTCCTCGACCGACTTCGTCAGCCTGGTGCGCTGGGACGCCTTGACGAAGGAATACGTGCTGGAGCTGCCCGGCCGCGAGCAGCCGTTGCAAGACAAGGACATCCAGGAGCTGTTCAACAAGGCCTGGGATCAACTCACCCTGGACTTGGGTTCGTGGAGCGCCCTGCAGCGCGGAGATTCCTACAGCCTTCGCCTGGAGATCCGGTTGAGCCGGTCCGATATTCCGGCCTGGCTCCGGTACAGCCTGTTCTTCTGGTCTTGGGACGTCATCCAGCCCACCACATATCGCCTGGATTTCACGTACTAGCGTCATGTCCGGACTCCAGTCCATCAAAATAGGCTTCACCGACCGCCGGGAGCGCAAGCGCCGCAAACGGGAGCTGATACTCGCGCTGTTCTGCTTCGCGGTCATCATCCTGCTGACCTGGGTGGAGCTCACCTACCTGGGCGTGGGCTCCCACATCTTCCTGGCCCTGCTCAACTTTACGTTCATTCTTCTGCTGCTGGTCCTGTTCATCGTGGCCCGCAACGCCGTAAAACTGCTGCTGGAGCGCCGGCGCAAGATGCTCGGCTCCAGGCTGCGCACCAAGCTGGTGCTTGCGTTCATCAGTTTGTCGCTGGTGCCCACGGTGCTCATGTTTCTGGTCTCGGTGCGGTTCGTGCAAAGTTCGGTGGACTACTGGTTCCAGAACCAGGTCGAAGAATCCATGCAGGAATCCCTGGAGCTGGGGCGCGCCTTCTACTCCTCGGCCCAGCAACGGCTGGAGCGGCGCGGGAACAATATCGTCAAGGCCATCCTGGAGCGGCGCTTCGCCTGGGGCGGCCGGTCCATGGACCTCTTCCTGGCCCAGAAGCTCACCGAATACGATCTGGGCCTCATCGGGGTCATCAACGTCGACGGCGCCGAGCAGAACTGGCACGACACCGAACCCTGGGCGCAGGCGTGGCCCGCCATCAAAGCCAAAATCGACTGGCGCTCGCTGAAGCAGCAGCCCCGCTGGTGGTCCACCCTGATGCCCGAAGCCGGCAACGACCTCATCGTCGGCCTGCTCCCCGTGGACGAAGGGCAGACCGGCTGGTTCGTGCTCGGGGAGTCCATCGGCCAGGGACTGCTCTTCAAGCTCGACCAGGTGGTGCGCGGACTTGAGGAGTACAAAAAACTCAAGAGCTTGAAATACCCTTGGAAGATGACCTTGTACCTGACCCTGGCCATCATGACGCTGCTGATCATCCTAGGAGCCATCTGGTTCGGGTTCCGGCTGGCCAAGGAAATTTCCTCCCCGGTCCAGGCCTTGGCCCTGGGCACCGAGCGCATCGCACAGGGAGACCTGGCCGTGCGGCTGGAGGACCATTCGGCCGACGAACTGGGTCTGCTGGTCCAGTCCTTCAACCGCATGGCCGCCGATCTGGAGGAAAGCCGCGACAGCCTCAAGCGCGCCTACGACCGCTTGGCGGTCCAGAACATCGAACTCGACCAGCGCGGACAATACATCGAAGCCGTCCTGAACAATATCACCGCCGGAGTGGTGTCCCTGGACCCGGACGGCCGGGTGAGCACGGTCAACAACGCGGCCCAGGCCATGCTGCACATCGACGGCGAGGCCATTGCAGGCCGCAAGCCCCAGGAGATGCTCCATGGCGACCACGGCCGGCTCCTGGCGGAGGTTCTGGAGCAGATGCGCCAGTCTCCGGCCTCCCAGTGGCAGCGGCAAATTTCCCTGACCATCGCCGGCCGCCAGGCCAAGTTCCTGGTGAACGTGGTGTCCGTCAAACTGGATAAAGGGCGCGAAGGCAGCCTGGTGGCCGTGTTCGAGGACATCACCGAACTGGAGAAGATGCAGCGCATGGCGGCCTGGCGCGAGGTGGCCCGCCGCATCGCCCACGAGATCAAAAACCCGCTAACGCCCATCAAGCTCTCGGCCCAGCGCGTGCAACGCAAATACGGGCCGGTGGTCAACGACGAGACCTTCAACCAGAGCCTGGAGCTTATCGTCCACGAAGTGGAGCAGATGCAAGAGATGGCGACGGAATTCTCCTCCTACGCCAAACTCCCGGAAGTGATCCTGCGCCAAGGCGACCTGGGTCCGCTGGTCCGCGAAGCCCTGGCCCTGTTCGCAAACAGCCACCGCCGCGTGCGCTGGTTGTCCAACATCCCCGACGGGCTGCCGCCTCTGCCTTTCGATCGCGAAGGCATGCGCAGGGTGCTCATCAACCTGCTCACCAACGCGGTGGAGGCCCTGCAGGAGGAGCCCGATCCCACCGTCGAGGTCTCGGTGGAGTACGTGGAGCCCGCGGGAATCCTGAAAATCGAAGTCAGCGACAATGGACCGGGCTTTGACCCCGAGCAGCGCGCCCGATTGTTCGAGCCCTACTTTTCCAGAAAAAAAGGCGGCGCCGGCCTCGGCCTGACCATCGTCAAATCCACCATCACCGCGCACCGCGGGACGGTGCGCGTTCTGCCCAACGAACCTCGCGGCGCGACCTTCGTAATCGAATTGCCTATCGATTGATTTCTCCGGGAAAGAAATTTTTTCCCCCGAGCCCGCCTTTCAAAAATTTTTGTCTCTCCTCACGACGATATAAAAATCCACACGACAAAAAAAATCCGCATCGACCGATTTGGCCGATGCGGAGTTCAATAGCCCGTTCTTTCTGCGAATTATTTTTTAACGAACAGATAGATAGCCAAGCCCAGCAGAATAACGGCGAAAATCTTTTTGAATACATCCGTAGGCACGGTTTCCACCAAGCGGGCGCCGATTTGAGCGCCAACGATGCCGCCCACGCCGAGCAGCAGGCCCAATCTCCAGTCCACGTTGCTCAGCTTGTTGTGGGCGATCAACGCCGAAATGGAAATAATCAGAATGCTGAGAAACGACGTGCCCACGGCTTTCTGAGCGTTGAAGCCCGAGAAAAGCAAAATCGGCACCAGCAAAAATCCACCGCCAAGCCCGGAAAACGAAGCCAATATACCGACAAGGGCTCCAAGGCCCACCATCAATGCTCCAGCCATCATGATGTGTCTCCTCCTGAATTCTTACAGCAAGGCGGCCGCCCCGCCGCAGCTTCATAGCAGTCCTCGGGGGCGCCGTCCGACTCGCGCCGATGTCCATGGCGGCGCGCTGATCGTCCCTTCAAGCGGACCATATGCAACATAACAAAGGTCCCTTCCGGTCCTCACCGAGAACCTCCTAAAAGTCAACAATTTTTTTTCAGCGTCGGCCGCATCGATCTCACGCCGGCCAGACGGATTACAGGCCTTCCGTCGCAGCGTGGCGCGGCGTACGGCGCGTCAACGCCTTTTCCCGGCGAACGTGGACAACGAGATTCGCGAAATATTTCCGCAGCCCTTGCGACCGGCCTGCAGAGATCATTCGCCGACGGCCGACACCCGTTTCTCTTCGCGCCTTCTGGCGACAAGAAGGGCGATGATCGCCAACAAAAGCGTCAAGAGCATCAGCGCGGCGTTGACCAGATAGGTTTTCTGCAGGCCACTGACCAGAACCGCAGGCGGAATCAACGCCAGGTTGGTGCGATCCGCGACCTGCGCCTGCATCATGACAAAAGCGATAAACACGCTGCAAGCCAAAGGAATACCCGTAGTCTGGCCCAGGGTTCGCGAGGAGTTCAGCAGGCCGGAGACCACGCCCAGGCGCTCTCTGGGCGCCACGCCCATGATCGCCGTATTGTTCGGCGCCTGGAAACAGCCGATCCCGAGCCCAAAGGGCGTGGTGCGCAGGATGAATCCCCACCAGGGCGTATCCGCCTGCAGCGTCGCCATGCAAAGGCAGGCGACGATCATGATGCAAAGCCCGGCGATGGTGATGATTCTCGGCCCGAACTTGTCGGTCAGCGAACCGGCGATCGGGGAGGCCAGCCCCATTCCCACCGGGCTGCCCATCATCAAGAGCCCCATGGCCATGGGGCCGAATCCCAACACCAACTCCAGATAAAAAGGCAAAATAAAAACGCCGGCAAGGGAAACGAAGCAGATGACGCCCATAGCCAAATTGATGGTAAACAGTGAATTGCCGAACAGGGACAGGTCCAGCATGGGCTGGGCCGCTCGCTTCTCCACGATGAGAAACGCCACAGCTCCCAAGGCCGCCGCTCCCAGCGGAGCAAGCACCTCCGCATGGAGGAAGCCTATGTTCTGGCCGTGGGTCATGCCCCAGCAATAGGCGGCCAAGGAAACGAAAAGAAGGACGGCGCCCGGCAAGTCGAAACGCTGCCCTCGCTCTCTGGGGGCGAAATCCGGCACGTGCCTGCGCACCATGAACCAGGCCAACACGCCCAAGGGCGCGTTGATCAGGAAAATGGAGCGCCAGCCCATCAAGCCGATCAGCACGCCCCCGATGGAAGGCCCGAGCGCCAGCCCCACGGACACCGTACCACCGACGATGCCGATGGCCCGCCCCCGACGCGACGGAGGCACGGCTTCCGTAACCAGCGCCAGTCCAAGACCTTGGCTCATGGACGCCCCAACCCCCTGCAGCGCCCGGCAGCCAATCAGCCACCATGCGCCGGGAGCCATGCCGCACAACAGCGAACCGAGCGTAAAAATCAGCAGGCCGAGATTGAAAATCTTCTTTTTGCCGAGCATGTCCCCCAGCCGGGAGACGGAAAGCAGCAGGCTGGTGATGACCATGATGTAGATGACGACAACCCACTGAATCGTCGCGAAATCCGTCTTCAGCGCCTTCACCAGCAACGGCAACGCCACGTTGACGACGCTCGCGTCCAGCGTGGACATGAGCACGGTGAGGTTCACGGCGATCAGCGTATAGCGAACCGTCCGGTCGGGGAGCTCCCCTCCCGGGGCGTCTTGAAAACTCGATTCGGGCAAAAATTCCTCCTGCGCGCTTTCACGTTGCATCGGACGGCGGCTCAAGGCGGGCATCACTCGCCGCCCCTGCTGATCATGGCGAGTTCGCAATACCACGCCTTGCCGGCGCGGGCGCTATGTTCGCTGAACCAAAACTCCGCCCGACGCATCAATGGCGCGCCCGCGATGCATCCCGCGCTTCAAAAAAGGCCCGGGGAGAAAGGCGGCCTTTCTCCCCGGGCCTTTTCGCATCGCTTCGGCGCACATCTTTTCTTCTATGCCCCAGCGCCTTCTCCCGACGACTTCAGGCGGAACATGTTGTGGGCCCAGACCATGGCCTCCATGTACAGGCGATCCGACTCCTGCAATGGAGAACCCAGCGTGTTGGCGATATGCTGGGCGTCTTCCCAGTCGCCCCGTTCATAGGCCCGAACGAACTCAAGATAGCCCAAGTCGGGGCTTTTTCTGCCCATTAAGGCGTCCTTGCCCGCATTGTCCAGTGGAACGTGCTCCAAAATTTCGTCCATGGGCTGTCCCAACAGGGCGTCCAAAAGAGAAAAAAGCCCCAGCAGAAACATGCGCTCCGACTCGAACCGCCCTTTGAACGGCCCTTTGGCCATGAACTCCAGGAACCTGGCCCGATGCACGGACATGAAGGCCAGCTCCGTCGCCTCTTTCGTAGGACTCAAATCCGAAAGCAGCACGGCCCGGAGCCACTGGGAGATTTGCAGCCTTCCCAGCAGGGCGATGGCCCGGCTGACGGTCTCCACCTTGTGCCGCACGCCGTAGCCGGCGGAATTGATGTAGCGGAACAAACGATAGCTCAACGATAAATCCGACTGGATCAGCTTGGCCAGTTTGTCGACCTCGAACTCGGGGCTGGAGAGCTCCTTGAGCAGGTGCAGCTTGGAAACCTGGCTGCTTGAAAGCTTGCGGCCGGGTATCACCTCCGGCCGGCTGAAGAAATATCCCTGAAAAAGGTTGAACCCCATTTTCGCCGTCAACTCGAAGGTCGGCCGATCCTCCACTTTCTCGGCCAAGAGCTCCACGCCGTGGGGCCGAAGCCTCTCCACAACCTCGGCCAACCGCGCCGGATCCGCGCCAAGCCCCAGTATGTCCACCTTGACGATGTCCACCAGGGGCAAAAAGGCCTGGGCCGCGGCCTCCCCCACGTAGTCGTCCAACGCCAGCGAGTAGCCGGCCTTTTTCAGCCGATGCAGTCCGGCCAGCACCTCCGGCGCGGCCTGCACGTCCTCAAGGATTTCGATGACGCAAATATCCGCGGGCAGGGCGAAGGCCGCATCCTCCGCCAAAAGCCGCTCCGGAAAGTTGATGAGCACCTTGCGGTCCTTGGGCAGGCTTTCGGCGGCCATCACAAAGCCGTCCGCAATGACGCTCGAGGTGGCCATGTCCGCATCCTTGACCGCGGCGACGTTCGCCTCGCCCGAACCGCGGAACAGCAATTCGTAACCCCAAACGTCCCGGTTCGTCGTCATCACCGGCTGGCGGGCTACAAAGACCATCTGTCCGACGGCCTCCTGGCTTTCCTTGCTCTTTTGGGCGTTCGACTGAACGCGCGGCAATTCTTTCCTGGACTTCATAACTCCCCCTTCATCCCAGTCCCATTCGGCGATATGCGCGGCGCACGCTGAACTCCAGCAGCACAAAGGCGCCAAGCGCCGCCGCCCAAAATACAAACGTCAAGGCCGAAGCCGCGCCAAGGTCCGAGAACGCCAGAAACGGAAACAAATAGCTCGCGTACGACCGGACGCCTCCTCCTCCCACCAAGAATACAAGAAAATACTCGGAAAAGGATATGAGAAAAACCACCGTTCCCCCCGCAAGAGCGGGCGGCGCCAGAAGCGGCGGCTCTACGGACAGGACGATCCAGCAGGGCCAAGCGCAGCAGGATGGTGAAGTCCGCGCCCGCGCGGAACAGCAGCAGAAAGGGCAAGCCTACGGGCGCCGGCGCCAGCCAAGGGAATCGGCGTCCGAGCTTCACCGATTGAGCACGTTGCGCTCCCATCCCCCCTCCAACGCCTCCAACCAAGCGGAAGGAATCTCCGGAACCGCGGCCTGCTGCAAGGCGCCGGCCGGCAAGGTCGCGGCGCCCAAGTCCACGGCCCCGAACTTCTCCCGCCAGTCTTCAGACAGCTTCGACAAATCCAACACCGGGAAATCGCCCCAATTGTCCGGATCGTACTTGGAGAGTTGCGCATCAAGAGACATCAAAAAATTCGCAACGACCAGGGCCGCGGCCTTGTTGGGCGAGTTGGCCGGAATGGCCGTAAAATGCGTATTGAAAATGGATCCGTCCTGCAGCGCGAAGGTCCTTACGCTCTTGGGGTACACGCCTTCCAGAATCTTCATTTGCGCGTGGAGGGGGTGGCGGCTCATGGACATACCCACCTCGCCGCGGGAGAACATGGCGTCCAGCCTGGCCGCATCCCGGGGATAGGCGCCGCCGGCCCGCCACAGATAGGGTTTTATTCCATTCAGCCACGCCCACAGTTTGGGCGCGTTGCGGTCGAAAAGCTTCCGGTCGAACCCGGCCATGTACTGCCGATAGCCCCCGGTAAGAGCGTAAAACGCCTGGCGAACAAAAGCCGATCCCGTAGAGTCCGGAGGCTGGGGATAGGTGAATTGGCCGGGATTGGCCTTGATCCACTCCGTAAGCTCCTGCAGATTCTTGGGAGGAGACGGGGTCCTCGCCTGATCGTATTCGAAAACGAACTGGGCTTTGCCGTAAGGCGCCTCATAGCCGTTTACGGGATAACCGAAATCATACGCGGCGAGTTGCGGGTCCGCCAGGGCGAAGTTCGGCAGCCGATTTGCAAACGGCCCGAACAGCAACCCCGCCTTCATGGCGTTTTTGAAATTCTCGCCGTTGATCCACAGCAGGTCGATGGAGCCCTCTTTGACGCCAGCGGCCTTTTCCGCAAGCAGTTTGTTCATGAACACCGAAACGTTCATGGGAACGCGCCGCAAGCTGACTGCGTAGCGGCGTTTGAGATGCTGCGCCGCAAAGCCGTCCACCCAACCGTTCTCGTGGGCGAAACCGCTGTACATGTAGAACCGAACCACCCCGCCCCTGGCCATTTGCTCCACGGCGCTGAAATTGCCGCTGTCCAGGGCCGCCCGAAGCGCCTCGTCCCCCCCCGCCCGAGCGTTGGCGGAAAAAGCGGCGACGAACGCCAACGCGCAGACGGCCGCAAACCAACGACGCATGCTCCCTCCTCAAGTTTCGATATCCTGAACCAGACGCACCCGTACCCGGCTCCCGGCCGGGACCTCCCCGCCCAGACGGTAGATCGTCAGCGACGCGCCGGCAAGGCCGGCGGCGTAGACAACGCACCTGCCAGCGAAGGCCATACGCTCCACCACGCCGGGGTCCGGGTCCGGCGAAAACTTCAGGCCTTCAGGACGGGTGTCGCGGACGCGCGGGGCGCTCTCGTCATGACGCAGGGGCTACACCCCGAACGTATTCAAAGGCATGCCCTGGTCCACGCCCCGGGTCTTGCCCCTGCTCCTCGCGAGACTTACTGAAAATCATATTTTCGTACGGCGGCCGGCGGTGGCGTGGCGGTTCTTACCGGAGGAAATCCAGCCCGTTACGCCCCAAAAAATTTACCTGCTGATCTTCAACCTGGGAGACGGCTCCGGCGTCTTTGCGCGCAAGAGGCTGGTGTTCGGCGGCAACCTGGCCTTCAAAATCAAAAATTACATCGAAGCGTCCTTCATGCGACGCTTCCAAAAAATCTGCGGAACGCCAGCCATATGAACAACGCCAAGGAGGAAAACATGCTTTGGAAACAGTTCCTCACTCCCGTCGCGTCCCTGGACCCGGACCAAGCCCGCGCCTACATCACCGAACACGATCCCGACTCCTACGAGCTGCTGGACGTCCGCCAGCCCAAGGAATACCAGGTCGGACACATCCCCGGAGCCACGCTTGCGCCCATCACCGAGCTGGAGACCCACATCCAGGAGTTGGACAAGGACAAGCCCACGCTGGTCTACTGCGCCATCGGAGGCAGAAGCCGGGCCGCCTCCCAGATTCTGGCGGGCAAAGGGTTCAAGCATATCTACAACATGGGCGGAGGGTTCAAAGCCTGGAGCGGCGAAGCGGCTTTCGGGCCCGTGGACCAGGGCATGCACATTTTCCCCGAGGACCTGACCCTTGAGCAGTGCCTCGTCACCGCCTTCGGCCTGGAGCTCGGCCTTCAGGAAATGTACCGCGTCTTCGCCGACGAGGCGATCAGCGAACCGCCCCGCAAGCTCTTCGAACTGCTCGCCGAGATCGAAGAAAAGCACAAAAGCCGGCTTCTGGAGGAATATCGGCGCAGCGTGTCTCCGGACATGGACATGGCCGGCCTGGAAAAGCGTTCGCAAAACGACGCTCTGGAAGGCGGCATGACCACAGAACAATATTTGGATATGCTGCAACCCAACAGGGAAGACAAGGCCGACATCATTTTCCTGGCCATGTCCATCGAGGCCCAGGCCATGGACCTATATGAACGGGCGGCGCGAAACGCAAAAAACGACGATTCCCGGCAAGCCCTGCAGCATCTCGGAAAAGAGGAAAAGGAGCACTTGCGCCGACTCGGCGAATTGTTGGACCAGGAAGGCTGACTCCATCGCGCATCACACGAAAAGGCCGGGTCTTCAAACCCGGCCCTTGGTCATACGTCTACATCCTTGGATCCCGCCCCGGCGCGCTCTTTCTGGCGCTCCAGCTTCACCGTCAAGTACGCCAGCTCGTATTCTTCCGGCAGTTCGTGAAATTGATTTTCCTCCGGGCTGTACTGCGCAACGTCGATGTCCGCGTTTTGGGCGGCGAGCTTCAAGTAGGTTTCATGGTCAGGGAATTTTGATGGGCTTTCAGGGTCGCGCAGACCCCGAGCCCAGGCCAACGCCTTCTCATAACGACTCTCTCTCGGGCTGGTCATGGCGCCCTCCTTTGTTTGTCGTTCTCGCCAACAATAAAATGATAACCATTATCATCTAAAAAGCAACTCCAACTTCCCGCGCAGACGGCTCAATACCCTTGAAGGCTTCAGGGCTCGCCAGCGAACGCCGGACAAGAGTCCGATGCTCGCCAGCACGGCGGCGCATCCCAAAACATGCGCCGCCTGGATGCGCTCATTCAGAAACAGGGCGGAGAGCAGCAGGGCGCTGACCGGCATGACGCCGGTCATGACCCCGGCCAGGGCGGCGCTGGCCCGCGCGACCCCGGCGAACCAAAACAAATAGGCGAGCACGGTGACGACCAGCCCGTAATAAACCATCGCGAACCAGCCCAGGGGGCTTACGGACCCTAAACCACCGCGGAGCGCCTCGAATATTCCGACCGGCGCAAAGAGCGCCAGGCCGAACAACGAAACCAGCGTGGACAGACCCAGCGCGGACAGCGGCTCCTTGATGGTTTTGCGCAAAAGCAGGAAAATCGACTCGCAAACCACGGCGGCCAGGACAAGCATGTTTCCGGCGGCGGGGTTTTTCCCCAGAGCCGAAGGGCCGGAAGAGGCCAGCAGGTTGAGCGCCCCGACGCCTATCGTGGCCAAGGCCAGGGCTGCTGCGGATCGGACGGACATTCGTTCCCCCAAAAACAGCCAGGCCGTCAGCCCCATGCAGGCCGGCGTGGTGCTGGTGATGATGCCTGCCGCGCCCGGCGTCGTCCATTGCAGCCCGTACAGCAGGCAGATCGTAAACAAAAACGAACCGCACAGGGCCATGGCGCCGGCTGCGGCCAATCCTTTGCGCCCCAATCGGGGCAACCGCCCTTCCTTGATTCGAACCAGCGGGACCAACACGGCGCAGGCCAGAGCGAATCGCACGGTCGAAGCCAGAAAGACGGGAGCTTCCCGAACCATGACCTTGCCGACAACGACGGAGCTGCCCACGATCGCCATGGCCAGGGCCAGATGCGCTGCGGGCGGTAGACCGATTTTCATGACACGCCTCCTTGGTCGGGAGGAGGCTATGACGAAAGCTCAGGCTTTGTTTTGAAGAATCTTGCGGTACGCGGCGGGCGTCAGGCCGTACCGCTGCTTGAACAGGCGGGTCAGGTGGCTCTGGTCGGCCAGGCCGACCTCATGGGCCGCATCCGCTATGCGCCCGTCTCCCGCGATCAAATCCTTGGCCTTCTGCATACGAACCTGGGTCAGGTAGGCGTGGGGGGTCAATCCGGTCTGGCGCTGAAAGACCCGCAGCAAGTGGAACGGGCTCAAACCCGCGGCCTGAGCCAAATCGTCCAAAAGAATATCTTCGCCGAAATGGGCGTGGATAATCTCTCGAACCAGAGCCACGGCCCCGGGTTCAGGCCTGGTGGACGGCCAGCTCAAGCGTCCCTCGGCGTGGCGATGGACCCAATGGGTGAGCAGCATCAGCAGACGAGAGCGCTTTTCGAGCATGGAGGCCGCGTCATCCTCCAGCGCCAAATGAACCGCCCGGACATGGGCGGCCAAAGCGGAATCCTCGATGACGCCGGCCCGAAAATACGGCAAGCCCCGGTTTCCAAGGTTTTGCTCCGCTTCGGCCAGGGCGTCCGGAGACAAGTAAAGCATCCTGTAGCGCCAGCCGGCCTCCACGGCGGCGCAGCCGTCGTGAGCCTCCCCGGGGACTACGAGGTTGACCGTTCCGGCCGAAGCCACGTGGCTGGCGCCCAAATAACGAAAGCGCATGGCGCCGGCCTCTATGCAGCCAAGGGCGTACCGATGGTGATAATGGCGTGAAAATCGGTGGCGGACGTAGCGGGCGGTAAGCAGCTCCACGCCGCCCATCACCTCGACCCGACGCGCGCGGGCGGTTTCGATATCCTGCTGTTCAGGCATGCCCCAATATGCCAGACGGGCTCACGCCTCGCAACGGACCTCTCCAACATATGGGGGTGGATTATCATTCCTTCCGGCGGCGGGGCCGGAGTAAACTGACGGCGTCAACACCATGAATACGCACGACCACGACATCCCCGAAGCCCTCGGCGAAGCGCCGGCTTTCTGGCTTTCCCGCCAAGGCGAGATTCTCGACGCCAACCAGGCGGCGCTCTCGCTCTTCGCCGCTCCAAACGCCGCGCCTGCCGGTTTGCGGCTGGAGGACTTGGGATTTGACTCCAACAAAGAAGGCGGATTGGACGCATTCTGGAGCGCGCTGGACGAAGGCGGCGCCGCGGCCTTCACCGTCCGCCCCGTCGCTGAAGCAGCCGCAGGGACGATGCTGCACGGCGTCGCCTACCGAGCGCCCGACGCGCAAATCGCCTTGTGTCTGGTCCGAAACGCCGCCAGCCGGCAAGAGGTTCTCGAAGCCCTGGCCCGGACCGAAAGAAATTTGAGGGCCGTTCTGGACGCTTCGGCCGACTTCGTCCTGCTGGTCGACGCGGAGGGCCGTATGCTGGACATCAACAACAGCGTCGTCCGCAGCCTTGGCGAGGACAGGGCGGCGTTGTCGGGCGCCAGCATGTTCGGCTTTATTCCGCCGCTGCTCGCCGCCAGCCGCAGAAGACGGCTGAAGGAAGTTGTCGATTCCCGCAGTCTGGTCCGGTTCATCGACGGCCGCGACGGGCGTACTTTCGAGCACCACTTCTACCCCATACTCAACGACGCCGGCGAAGTGGAGCGCGTGGCGGCCTACAGCCGGGACATCACCGCCAAGATGCAGGCCGAGGAGGAGGCGCGATCCGCCCGGCGCGACCGTGAGGCCTATCGCCGAAACCTGGAGACGATCTTCGACTCCGTCCCCGTGGGCGTCGTGCTGGTGGACGCCTCCATGCGGTTGATGGAAGCCAACGCCGAGGCCAAAAACATCTGCGCCGCCCTGAACATGGACAGCGGTCCTCTGGCCTTCAGCGAAGACTGCCCCGGCGCCTGCCGCACGGTCTTGGAGCAGGTGCTCAGCCGGCGGGAAAACGTCCACGAGTACCGAACCCAATGTTTCTCCTGCCAAAAAGGCCCGCGCATTTTGAACCTCAGCGGCGCCCTGGTCAGCGAAAACCAAGAAACGATCCAAGGCGCCGTGCTGGTCATCCGCGACGTGACCCGCGTGGCGGAGATGGAGCGCCGCCTTCGGCGGCGGCGGGGCTGGCGCAACATGGTCGGCGTTTCGGACGCCATGCGCCGAACATACGAACTTCTCGACCAGCTCATGGAGGTGGACGCAAGCGTGCTGGTGGTGGGGGAGTCCGGCACGGGCAAGGAGCTTGTCGCCGAAGCGCTGCACTACGGCGGTCCGCGCGCATCCGGCCCCCTGGTCAAAGTCAATTGCTCCGCATTGTCCGAAAACCTGTTGGAAAGCGAACTGTTCGGCCACGTGCGGGGGGCTTTCACCGGCGCCTTGCGCGACAAGGTCGGGCGCTTTCAGGCCGCCGACGGGGGCGCCATCTTTCTCGATGAGATCGGCGACGTTTCCCCTCTGATCCAGCTCAAGCTCCTTCGCTTCCTGGAAAGCCGCGAGTTCGAACGGGTTGGAGAATCCCAAACCAGGACCGTGGACGTGCGCGTCATCGCCGCCACCAACGCGGATTTGCCCCGAAAAGTAGCGCAAGGCGCCTTCCGGGCCGACCTTTACTATCGGCTCAAAGTCCTTGAAGTGCGCCTGCCCCCTCTGCGGGAGCGGCGCGAAGACATCCCCGTCCTGGCGGAGCATTTTCTCGAAGCGTTCGAAAAACGCTACCACAAGCCGCTGCTGAAGCTGGAGGACCAGGCTCTGCATCGGCTCCTCGACCATCAATGGCCGGGCAACGTACGGGAGCTCAAACATTGCCTGGAGCATGCGGCCATCATCTGCCAGGAAGGCCGCATCGCAGCGGCGGACCTGCCGCTGCCTCCGCCGGGACAGGAAATTTTGGCGCCCGAACCGACGGTCCCGCGCCGCCGGTCAAAGCTCGACGAACAGTCCGTCGCCGAAGCCCTGCGCCAAACGAACGGCAACAAATCCGAAGCCGCACGCCTTCTCGGCGTTCACCGGCGCACGCTCTACCGATTTCTTCAAAACGGCAAAGACCAGGGCTGAGGTTTGCGCAGCAAGCGAGCAGCGCCAGAGGAGGAACCCCTTGAAAACGCAAGACATGCGGTGAAACCCGCGACGGCTTCCGCAGCGCCCCTCCGGGCGAATAGTATGACGCCCGGTATTCGTATATAATGCAAGAAAGAGGCGCTACCTGGGCGCGCGCTCCGTCCCGGGCCCAAACCGTGCGATCTTGCCGGAACAGTCCGGGATGACAGGTTTTGTAATTTTCAAGCGCGAAAATCATAGGCCCTGGTTCGCCGGTTTGCCATGATGATGGCAATTTCTGGCGAAAGCGGGAAAAATGCCGCGGATGCTGTTTCTCGGGAGGAAGCAATGCTAAGAAAACTAGCGCCTCGCGAATGCGCTCGGCCGTTCCGGGAAGACGGCGGCCTCACGGTCCTTGCATGCCTGGAGCCCGGAGCGGACCTGCTCCGGCAAGTGCGCGACCTGGAGGAGGCCGAGGCCGGATTGAAAGGCGAGGTGGACTTTTATCTGGCCGAAGAGGATTGTTTGGGAGTTCTGCGCCAGTCTTATCAGGTAGCCGGCACCCCGACCTTCATCTTGTTCCAGGACGGCAGGGAGGTCGACCGCCGCATCGGCAGGCTCTCCCAAAAGGACCTGGAGCACTTTGCGATCAAGAAGACGCTGGCCCCGAATGCGCAGCCCGTGGAAACGGAAGAGGATGGCGCGCCGGGCTTGGACGTCGACGACAACAGGGCCATGGTCTACCTGCCTTCCGAGATGACGCTTGAGCAAAGCCAGAACCTCAAGCGCGAGATGACGCCCCTCATGGTCAAGGCTCCCGTGGCCAACGTGGTCCTCGACCTTTCCCGCGTCCATCGGATGGATTCCTCGGGCTTGGGCGTCCTGGTCCATTGGAACACCCAACTCGCTACGTACGGCAAGTCCATGCATCTGTTCAGGGCGAGCGCTCCGGTCCGCAAATGCCTCTCCATCGCCGCCTTGAGCGACTTTTTTCATTACCTTGAGACCGAAGATGACCTGAATTTTCTGGATTGATCTTTTCGTTAGCATCGGAGAAAGGCCTCTGTTGACCCGTTGACGCTTAAAAAAATGTATGTACTTACGCCAAATTTAATATAGTGAGCGCAACCATAACCAACGCAGTCGAACCGACGGCTTAAATCTTCCCAAAGCCGCGCCCGCGAAAACCGAGAAACCGGGCGCTGCGCCTTCTGCGAAGCAAAACGCACGAGAGCGGGACGCAACAAGGAGTGAGCCATGAAACAGTCCGTTATCATCAAACTCATCATCTTCGTCGCCTTGGCGCTGGCGCTGGAGGGGCTGTTCTTCGACTTCTACATTTCCTACGAACTGAACGCCCTGTCGCAGCAACGTTCGGAAGAGAGCCGCAAGTCCATCTACGGCAGGGAGCGCGCCTCGCTTGAGGATCTGGTCGAGACCGCCTACAGCACCGTGCAAGAGCATTATCGCCAATCGCAGGATGTAGCGTCCATCAAGCAAAAGACGGCCGAAGACCTGTCCACTTTGCTGGAAGGGCTCGCTTCGCAGCTTCGGGATTTCAAAGCGCGCTATGAGAACGAAATGCCGCCGGAAGCGCTGAATCAAGCGTTGAAGGAGATGGTGGCCGCCTTCCGGTTCGACGGAGGGAACTACATATGGATTCAAGACGCGACGCCGGCCATGATCATGCACCCCACCAACCCGGCCTTGGACGGCGAAAACCTTCAAGACTACACCGACCCGACCGGCAAAAAACTCTTCGTGGAAATAGCCAAGATCTGCAAGCAAAACGGCAGGGGCGTTGTGGACTACGAGTGGCCCAAACCCGGAGAAACCGAAGCCAAGCCGAAGGTCTCCTACGCCATCATGATTCCCGAGCTGGGATGGATTTTGGGGGCCGGGACCTGGATCGAAGACGTCACCGAAAAGCTGAAGCAGGACGCTCTGGCGCAAATCGCCTCCATCCGGCTGCGCGACAACAATTATTTCTGGATCAACAGCCTGGAGCCCCGCATGGTCATGCATCCCCTCGAACCGGACAACGATGGGATGCTCCTCGGGGGCGTCCAGGATGCAAAGGGCAAGCATTTCTACCGGGAGATCGTTCAAGTCTGCAAAGAAAGCGGCCAAGGATTTGTAGAATACTGGAAAAAGAAGCCTGGAACGGACGTGGTTGCGCCCAAGTTGTCTTTTGTGAAACTCTTCAAACCTTGGGGATGGGTCGTCGGCATGGGCGTCTACATGGATGAGGTGGACGCCTCCGTCCTGGCGGAGCAAAAGTCCTTCAACGACGAAGTTGACGGATTGATGAAGCGGGCTGCGATCATCATGACGGCCATCGCCCTTGCGGCCGTGGTCCTGATTGTGTTGTTCATCCGGCGGTCGATCATGACGCCGCTGAATTCACTGGTCTCCTATTCCGTCAAGGTGGCCGGAGGGGACCTTGCGACCCAAATCAGCGGCAGGTTCAAGGGCGAGCTGCTGCATCTCAAAGACTCCGTGCAAACCATGGTCGCCAGCCTGAAGACCAAAATGGACGAGGCGGAGCACATGAGCGGAGAGGCCCGAAGAGAATCCGAGCGCGCCCAGGAGGCCGCGGCCCGGGCGGAAGCCGCCCAGAAGCAGGCCGAGCGCGCGAAAAGCGAAGGCATGCTCGCGGCCGCCTCCACCATGGACGATATCGTGGCCTCCCTGTCCACGGCTTCGGAATCGCTTTCGTCTCAAGGCGCCGAGATCAACAAGGGCGCTTCGGACCAAAAACGCCGCTTGGCCGAAACAGCCACAGCCATGGAGGAAATGAACGCCACGGTGCTCGAAGTCGCCCGCAACGCCTCCATGGCCGCCGAGAACGCCGATGCGACCCAACAAAAGGCGCAGCTCGGCTCCGAGGTGGTGACCGAGGTCGTGCGCGCCATCAGCCAGGTGCAGGAAATCACCAGCAACCTTAAAAACAACATGACGGACCTCGACCGCCAGGCCGAGGCCATCGGAAAAATCCTGGGCGTTATCAACGACATCGCCGACCAAACCAACCTGCTCGCCTTGAACGCGGCCATCGAAGCGGCCCGCGCCGGCGAAGCCGGACGCGGCTTCGCCGTGGTGGCCGACGAAGTGCGCAAGCTGGCGGAAAAGACCATCAACGCGACCAAGGAAGTGGAAGAATCCATCCACGCCATCCAGGAGACCACTCGGCTGAACGTCTCGGCCACGGACCGCGTGGTGGAGGTGGTGAAAGACTCCACCACGCTCGCGGACGACTCCGGAAACGCTTTGCAGGAGATTCTGTCCATCTCCGTGTCCACGGCGGACCAGGTGCGCAGCATCGCAACGGCGGCGGAAGAACAGTCCGCGGCCTCGGAAGAAATCACCAGAACCATCGAAGACATGGACGACCTCGCAGGGCGCATCGCCACGGGCGTGCACGAATCGGCGATTGCTCAGGAGGAGTTAGCGCAGCTGGCCTTGCGGCTCAAACAACTTATCGATACAATGAAAAAGGAAAATACTCTGGACACCTGATTATTGAACCGGCCCGATGGGCCGAAATCCGGTAGGCCATGAGCTGTAAGCCTGATCAACACGGCCTGAAGTCCGAGCTCCAGCACGCCCGCGAACGAGTCAAACTGCTCGAAGAGGCTCTGCGGCTGCGCGAAGACAAACCGTTTTTGGCGAAGCTCGCCGACGGCTTGCTGTCTCCTGTTTTCGTCCGGAACGCACAGCATAGGTTCGTCTATTTAAACCGGGCCGCCTGCAAGCATTTCGGAGGCTCCAGGGAGGAGTTGCTCGGCAAGCGCATCGACGAACTGAGCAACTACCCCTGGGCCAACGCGGACTTCGTCGAGGACAACCTGCGCCGCGACCGGCTTGTCCTGGACGGCGCGCCGATCGACGTCGTCGAAATCAAACTGGACCTGCACGGCGCAACGAGAAAATTCGTCATCACCCGGACGCCGTTGCGGGACGACGCCATGGAAGGCGCCTGCGTCATCGGGCACATTCTGGACGTCACCGAACGCCGGCGCGCAGAGGACGCCTTGTTCGAAACGCGCGCCCTGCTGGAGGCGGCCATCGAGCAGTCGCCGACCGGCATGCTGGTCTTCGACGCCAGCGACGAGCGCGTCCTCATATCCAACCCCGCGGCGAAAATATCCCAGCTCCAGCCTGCGCCCCTCTCCGATATCTCCGTAGCGCAGCACCTCGCCGGCCGGCATCTGCGCAAGCCCGACGGAACGCCCTTTTCCCCGGAAGAGTCGCCCCACCGCCTGGCGCTGAACAAGGGAATCGTCAGCCACAACGTCGAGTACATGGTGAAAGACGCGGGAGACGAAGACCGATGGTTGTCGGCCAATGCGGCCCCGATCCGGAACGCCGCCGGAGAAATCGTCGCAGCGGTCCTGGTGTTCTCGGACGTCACGGAGCAGCGGCGCGCACTGCAGGAACTCAAGGCCAGCGAAAATCAATATCGCGGGCTGTTCGAAAACACCGGAACCGCCACCATCGTCATGGACAAAAGCGGCGTTATCCAGCGCTGCAACTCGCGATTTCAGATGCTCAGCGGCTATAGCCGCAGTGAAGTCGAAGGCGTCAAACGCTGGATCGAATTCGTGGACGCTTCGGATGTGGAAAGGGTCACGGATTTTTTATACCGCAAGACCGACATCTGGGCCGAGCCGCCTCCCACGGAGTGGGAATTTCGGTTTCGAGACCGCCACGGCGAGGTTAAAAACGTCCAAATCCAAGTGGATCTGATTCCCGGTTCGCGCAGCCGGGTGGCCTCGTTGACGGACGTCACGAAGCGCCGACAGACCGAGCAGGCGTTGCGGGAGAGCGAAAGCCGATACCGCACCCTCTTCGAATCGGCCCATGACGCCATTTTCCTTACGACGCTCGAAGGCCAGGTGATCGACGCGAACCAAGCCGCCCTCTCGATGTTCCGGTGCAACGCCAAGCAAATCCTCGGCATGCGGCCCTCGGATTTCTCTCCCCCGCTGCAGGCCGACGGGGAGCCTACGAAAAAAAAATCCCACGAGTATCTGCAACTGGCCGTCAACGGGGAGCCGCAATTCTTCCAATGGACCTACCGCCGCTTCGACGGCGTGGACTTCGATGCGGAGGAGAGTCTGACCGTCATTCAAACCGCCGGCTACGACTATCTTCTGGCCATGATCCGCGACGTTACGGAGCGTAACAACGCGTTGCGGGAGTTGGCCCGGCTCAACCAAAATCTCGAATCCCTGGTGGAGGCGCGCAATCGAGAACTGATCGACAAAGCGCGGGAGCTTGAACAGGCGAACCTGCGGCTCACGGAGCTGGACGCCTTGAAATCGACCTTGCTGGCCACGGTCTCCCACGACCTGCGCACTCCTCTGACCTCGGTCCTGGGATTCGCCAAGCTTGTGGGGCGCGACTTCGAACGCCGCTTCAGGAGCCTGACCGACAACGATAAAAAACTCCTCAAATACGCCGACCGCATCCGCGACAACCTGGACATCATCCAGAGCGAAGGCGCAAGGCTCACGCGGCTCATCAACGACTTTCTGGACCTGTCGCGCATCGAATCCGACCGCATGGACTGGCGCGATACGGACATCTCCGCGGCGGAGGCGGTGGAGCAGGCCATTCACGCGGTGCAGACCTCCTTCGAGGAAAATCCCGACCTCTCCCTTTCCGTCGAGAAGCCGCTTCCCGAGCAGACGCTCTACGTCGACCCGGATCGGCTGCTCCAGGTGCTGATCAATCTCCTGGACAACGCAGCCAAGTTCAGCAGGCAAGGAGACGTGCGCCTCAGCGCATCGGTCCAGTCCGACGGCATGTTCAGGATCACCGTGAGCGACTCCGGGCCCGGCATCCCCGAGGAAGACCTGGAGCGGATTTTCGACAAGTTCCACCGGGTTTCGTCGCAACAGGGCAATGGACGCGCCCAGGGGTCAGGGCTCGGCCTGGCCATATGCAGACGCATTGCGGAGCATTACAACGGACGGATATGGGCCGAATCGGAGCTTGGCCACGGCAGCGAATTTCATCTGGAGCTGCCGTGCCGACCGCTCGAAAAAACGCCATAAGGCAGACGGAGCTTCATTGGCGCTTGCTCGCCTTCGCCGGCCATCCGGCTTCCCGTCTTTTTCCCGGAGCTTCGCCCTGTCGTACGGGCTTCAGGACTTCGACGGCGCCCCTACGCCGGCCGCGTCCGGCTCCCGCTCCATTCGCCCGGTAACGTCGACGCCCAACAACAGCAGCATGCCCGGTCCATCGGGATCCGTAAACGGCAGAACATGCACTTCAAAGACCTGATTGTCGGGCGTCTTGCAGCTCCAGCAGGCGCAACGTCCGGAGGACAGCGCGTCGTGCATGGGGCAGGGCTGGCAGGGGCTGCTCTCGCCATGAAAAATCTCATAGCAGAACCGTCCTTCAGGGGCGCCGAAGACCGCCCGAAACCGATCGTTGCAGTAGGATATCGTATAGTCCTGCGTCTGCAGGCCCACGATATGGGGAGAACTGTTCAGCAAGGCGGCCATGCGCTCGCGGTCCCGGCGCAAAATTTCTTCGGTCCGCTTCCGCCCGGTCACGTCGCGCATCGTCCCGTGGAGGCGGCCCGCCCCGGTCAACGGCCCTCTCTCGACCTTGGCCAAAACCCTCGCCCAACGAACTTCGCCGGCTTTGTTCAAGTATCGGAAGACGGCATCCAGGGGTTTGCGGCTCGCCGCTCCCTCCTCCACCAGGCGCAGCACCTCCTCCAGATCGTCCGGATGGATGCACCGCCGGAACAGCTCGCGGCTCGGCGCAACTTCCCCCGGCTGATAACCGAGCATCCGGAACATCTGATCGGACCAGTACGTCTCCCCGGTCGACGCCTGGTAAAAAGAACCGACGCCGACGACGAGCTGGGCTTCGCGCAATCGTGATTCACTGACGGCGAGCGCCTCGCGCGCCAAACGGGACTCGGTCACGTCCCGGGCGCTGAGCATGACGCCTTCCACCTCGCCGTCGCGGCCCCTGAACGGCGAGTAGGCCAAGTCCAGCGCCAACCGCCCCCGGCCCCGAGTCTCGCACCAGCCCTGGCGCCGCACGTCCTGTCCGGCCAAGGCGAGGTCGAGGGCCGGACGGATTTGCTCTTCGAACTCTTCTTCGTTGATGAAGCTGTCGACGCAGCCGCCTAAAATCTTTCCTCTGGGCAACCCGGCCAGCGTCTCCCAGGCCGCATTCACCGCGAGAACGTTGTAGCGCCTGTCCACGCAGGCGATGCCGTCCATGGCGGCCGCCACCATCCGGCAACAAAGCGTCCAGTTCTTCTCCATCAGCGTCCGGGAGGCCGTTTCCGCCTGCAAACGGCGAGAGGACTCCTCCAGCTTCAGGGAGCGATCCAGAATACCGTGCTCCAGTTCGCTCTTGCTCCGCAGCAGCGCGGACTCCAAGCGGCTCCACGACGTCAGGTCCATCAGCGAGCCCCAGGCGACGCGACGCGCGTCCTCCTCCACGACCTCCGCCGCCATAAGCATCAGCCTGGTCCCTGCTTCGCCCGCGACCCGGAACGCCACGTCGTCCATGGGCCGCCCACCCCGCAAATCGGCGAAGGCTCGCGAGACTCTGGACGCGTCCGGGGGAAGCACGCGGGCCAGAAACTCCGCCAGGCCCGCCTCCCCGGCCGCGCCCGCCGGGACGCCCAGCATCGCGGCGGCCTTCGGCGCCAAGACCAGCGTCCCCGTCGCAAGCTCCATCCGCCACGCGCCCTTTTCGACGGCCAACGACCGGGAAAACAAAGACTCGACGTCTTCGCACGACGAGGCTTCGCCTTCGGAGAAAAGAAACAGCGCCGCCGGCGCGACGGCCAAAACGTCGCAAATTTTGCGCAGCAATTTGAAAGAAGGCGTGGATACGCCGCGCTCCAACTGCCCGACATATTGCATCGTAACGCCAAGCCGCTCTCCGAGCTCCAGCTGCGTCAGCCCGCGAGCCGCTCGAAAAGCCCGCAATCGCCCGCCAAATTCTTTTGCTATGTTCATATCGCGGCCCCCGGATGACAAAATTTCTACCACAAACAAATTTCATGCAAACAAACTATGAGTTTGTTTTTATAGCGCCGTTCGCTCTTATTCCTCGATAGGTGGCATCCGTTCTGCAGTAAGATTTTGCATCCATCCGATCGAATTTGAAAATAAGAAAAGAGGCGACCCGCTGGTCAACGGGCCGCCTCTCGACTCAAGTGAAATTTTTTCCACCCCGGCGCCGGACGGCGCGCCGGACGGGATCATTCGGAGCTGGCTTGGTGTTTGCATTTCAGTCCGGCGGGGGGAAACTTTTCCTTATTCCGCGAGAGGCTGTATGTTGAAAAAGATATCCATCGACGAACTGCAGATCGGCATGTGCCTGGTGGATAGCGGCTTGTCCTTCATCGACTATCCCTATCTTTACACCGGCAACATGGTCATTCACTCGGAAAGGCAAATCCGGAAACTCCGACGGGAGGGCTACCTCGAATTTTTCATCGACACCGAACGGGGCTTCATCGCTCGGCGCCGGGACCATTCCAAGAAGCAACAGGACCTGACCGCAGACCCGAAAAGCGCGCCCGAACAAAGCGCCGGCCAGCGCAAAATTCCCCTGGAGGCGGAGTTGGCCGTCGCCCGGCGGCTTTACTGCAAGGCCTTGGAGTTCTCTCGGGCGGCGCATCAGGCGGCCTTGGCCGACCAAGCCCCGGACCTTGCCGACACCCTGGAAATCGTCTCCGCTTTTCTTCAAAGCATCGACCGCACTCCCTTGGCCCTTATCGGCGTAAGCCGGCTGCATCCCGGAGAAGGCTACGCGTTGACCCACGGCGTCAACGTCGCGATTCTCTCCCTGGCCTTCGGCCGCCATCTCGGCCTCGGAGTCATCGATCTGCAGGCCTTGGGCGCCGCCGCCCTGCTCCACGACATCGGCAAGACCAAAATTCCCCAGACCGTCTTGTCCAAACGCGACCGGCTCACCCCCGGAGAATTCGCAACCGTGCAGCGGCATCCCGCCCTCGGACGCCAACTGCTTCAAGAGTGTTCGCATCTTCCCGAACAGACCTTGAACGCCGTGCTCGACCACCACGAAAAGCACGACGGCTCCGGCTACCCCCGGGGATTGTCGGGAGACGCCATCGCCCCGTATGCGAGGATCATCAGCCTGGCCGACGTCTACGACGCCCTCAGCAGCAAGCGGGGCTACCGCGGAAGCCTGCCCCCGAACCAGGCCATGTCCGTCATCTACGAGATGCGAAAATCCGCTTTCTACCCCGACTACGCCGAACGTTTCATCAAGTATATGGGGCTCTACCCCGTGGGCGCCTTTGTGCGCCTTTCCAACGGCGCCTACGGCGTGGTGGTGGACCGCAACGTCCAGCGCCCCCTGGCCCCCAAGGTGCGCGTAGTTTTCGACCAGCGCATGCGGCGCATCATGCCGTTCACCGTGGACCTGGACCAGGAAGTGAAAAGCGGGCTCAGCATCAGCGAATGCCTGGACCAACAAAACCTGGACCAGACTCGACTCCTCGCCTGAAGCGTAGGAAGGAAAGGCCCCTCAACTGGCTGCTGAAAAACTCATCGAACGCAGGCCGTTCAAAAATGGTGAGATGCGAGGAAGTGAAAAAATCCAGAGCGCTCAGCGTATTGCGCAGACATAAGCGGTCTGGACTTTTTCGCTGACGAAGCAGATCGCCGTGCTGGGGCGGCCTGTTAAGGGGCTTTCTCCCAGGCCCGGGAGGTCAACGCGCCGTTTTCGTCGCGCTTGTCTATGAGCCATGTCCGCGCCTTGGGGAGAAGCCAGTAACGGCTGCGCACTCCGTGGGACGCAGCCTCGTAGCTGGGCGCTCCGTATCGGGCGAGCAACTCGGCCTCCAGGTCGGAGCGCAGCCTTTCCGACTGGGCGGCGCACTCCGGCGCGGAGGATGGGCCTCTCAGGTCCGAGACCTCCGCCGCCGTAAGCCTCCCGTTTCGAAACGCAAAGGCCGCCCGAGCCGTGGACAGGCATCTCCCGAACCGCCGCTCCCGAACCGCCGTCAGATAGGCGCGCCCCTTGCTGCTGACGCGGCCGCAAGGGAAGGGGTCGTACAACAACGTCCGTTTGGCGGCGAAGCTCTCGAACCGCTCCTGGGCGTATTGCGGGTCCGACCGGTGCAGCGCGCGCAGCCGGTCCAGGGTTTCGTTGCCTGCGCCGGAGCAGCGGGCCGGCGTCATCTCGGCCAAGCCTTCGATCCGATCCAGCGCGTCATAGACGGCGGAAGGCCGGGCGTCGAGCGACAACGTCTGGCCGAAAACGTCGAACGTCCAGGCCGGGGCCTCCTCCTTCGCCTCAACGGCTTCCTGGCCGGCGACGGAGGCGTTCGCCACGGGGGTTGAAGCCCCGGAGGGTTCGTCGTCCGCCAACGGCGCCTCCTCCGGCCTGCTGGAGTTTTGAAACAGAAACGTCGAAGGGGTGTCCCAACGATACACGGACCCGCTTTCGTCGGACCAGGCCGGAGCGGCCCACAGAAACGCCAGGCAACACAGCGCGGCGAAGACGCGGCCGACTTGCCCGAGCCTCGCAATCCGCCTACACTCGGGACGATGCTCCTGGACGCCCCCCTGATTCCGGACAGCGGCTATGTCCGCTTCCTCGCGCACAACGCCTCCGGCCTCATGGGCCTGCACTTCAGCCTGCACGCCGACGAGGCTCTGGACGCGCGCTTCAAGCTCCGCAACGTCCCTGCGGAGTCCCTGGCCGGGCTTCTCCGCCAGGTTCGGGGTCCGCGAAAATACGCTCTGCTCAACTCCAGACTGCATCACCCCGAGCATTACGCGGAAGGGGCGCGCATGAAAAGCCTCCTCGCCCGTCTCGAAGCGCTGCTCGACGCGGGGGAGTTGCATGGAGTCGTCGCGGCCGACGCCTATTTCCTCAAAGCCCTGGGCAGGGCGGCCCCCGGCCTCGCCCGAAACCTGGAGGCCGCGCCGAGCGTCAACGCCATGATCGACTCCGCGGCGCGGTTGCGCGCCTGGCTGTGCGTCATCGAAGACGCGGGCTTCCGCCTCCCCCGGAAAATCAACCTGGACCGCGCCTTGAACCGCGATCTTCAACGATTGGCCAAGACGGGCGAACAATGCCGAAAACTGCTGCCGGACGCCGCCCTGGTCTTGCTGGCCAACGAAGGCTGCCTGCCCCACTGCCCGTTCAAGCCTGCCCATGACGCCCACATCGCCCTGGCCAACATGGGCGCCGTCCCCGAGCGCACCTTCGAACTCAACAACACCTTGGGCTGTATCGATTTTCTGGCCGGCGCCCCCCACCTCTGCCTGAGTTCGCCCATCATCCGCCCCGAGGACGCGCCCCGCTACCGAGGCATCGCGGACGGCCTCAAGGTCTGCGGCCGCACCCTGGCCGGACCCGGCCGGCTGCAACGCATCGTTTCCGCCTACCTGCACGGACGATTCGAGGGAAATCTGCTGGAGCTGTGCGACAGCCTGGACTGGCTGGCCGAACGGTTCGACCTGCGCAACGAATTGTTGCCGCAAGACTATTTCGAGCAGGTTTGCAACTGCTCGGGCGATTGCAGCGCCTGCGGCTTTTGCCGCCGGGCGTTCGAGGCCGCGGCCAAACCCCGCGAGGCTCTGGTCCGGGTCTTTCATCCAGAGGGCGCGGCGCAATGACGGCCGGCGAGTCAACAGGTCAGATGAAACCCCGCGGCGACGCGGCGCCCCCCGGCGGCCAGTTTGTTGTAGACGTCCACCGCCTCACGGGTCGGCTTGGCGATCAACTCGAAGCGCTCTCGCTCCGCCGCCCGCAGCACGGTCTCGCCCACGCGCATCATGCCGCTTGCGCCCGTTCCCAAAACCAGAACCTCGGGCTTGGACTGGATGAGGTCCGGGATGTCGCCGGCCTCCACCAAGTGTCCGACGCGCCGCCACCAGTCCGGGGAAGCGACCCCGTTGACGATCTTGACGTCGTCGCAGTAGCGCACGCCGTCGATCTGCATGGTCCCGAAGGCGTAGTGCTCGATGACCGGACCAGCCGGCTCCCTGCGCCTCCGCTCCGGCCGCCCGGCCGCCGGCGGAACAACGGGCTGGACATTTCTTTTTCTGAACATCCCTTCACAGCTCCTGTGTCGCTCCACGGCGTGAAGCTTTTCGAGATCGGCGAGGCGAAAATCGGAGCCCGCCCGTGAAAACCATCGGCAGATACCGCATCCTGGGTCTGCTCGGCGCAGGGGGCATGGGCCGCGTCTACAAGGCGCAGCAGCCCCACACCAGCCAGCCCGTGGCCCTCAAGCTTCTGGCCCCCCGCGAGGAAATGGCGATGCTGCTCGGGAAAGACGAGCTTTCCCGACGCTTTTTGGCCGAAGCCCGGACCATGGCCTCGCTCAACCATCCCAACATCGCCCGGGTCTGGGACGTGGATTTCCACGGCGGCGCGCCCTTCTTCACCATGGAGCTGTATTGCCTGAACCTGGGCCTGCTCCTGGGCGAAACCTACGAGAACGCCGAAGTCCGCTCCCTGCCCGTGGATACGGCCATCCGCATCGCCGGCCAGACGCTCGACGCATTGGGCCGAATGCACCACGCAGGGCTCATGCACCGCGACGTCAAGCCTTACAACATCATGCTCACCCAGGAGCTGGGGGTCAAGCTCATCGATTTCGGGTTGTCCCGGCTGCGGGGCGAGCGGGAGACCGCGCCCAAAGGCCTCAAGATCGGCACGCCGTTTTACTCGGCCCCGGAGCAGGAGCGCGACCCGGAGCTGGCCGACCACCGGGCGGACCTTTTTTCCGCGGGCGTGCTGCTCCACCGCATGCTCACCGGACGGCTGCCCGATCCCGAGACCCCGCCTTGCAGCCTGAATCCAGCCTTAGGGCCCGACTGGGATCCCTTTTTCGCCCGAGCCGCGAACCCGGACCCGGCCCAGCGGTTCCAGTCTGCGGCGGACATGCAGCGCGCGCTGAACGACCTGGCCCGGTCCTGGAGCGCGTCCCGGCAAGAGGCGTGCTATCTCGCCTCCGAACCGGCGCAGGGCGCGCCCGCCCCGCGTCCCCGCAGCCTCCCACTGAAGCTTTCGCCGGACAAGGCCCGCGGCGTCTTCAATGTGGACGAGCTCTGGAGGCCCGCCTTGCACACGGAAAACGACTTCGAAATCCGGGGCGAAACCGTCCTGGACCGCGCAACCAACCTGATTTGGGAGCGTTCGGGCGCAGCCTACCCCGGAACATGGTCCGAGGCCTGCATCCGCACCGGCCAGCTCAACGTCGAGGGCTTCGGCGGCGCGTCGAACTGGCGCCTCCCCACCATTGACGAGTTGCTGACCCTTTTTCGCCGCAAAAGCCTGCCGGGCGACTTTTGTCTGGAAACGCCGTTCGATTCCGCGCAGCTCCGGCTATGGAGCGCGGACCGCAAGTCCTTCACCGCAGCCTGGTTCGCGGACGCGGCCCAGGGCTACGCGGCCTTCCACGACATGAGCTGCGCCTTCCATTCCCGAGCCGTGCGCAGCGCGAAGTAGTCCTCTGTAACACCAGCAAAAATGAAAATTCACTCAAGGGCGCTTGACTTCCAAAAACGCTTGGCTATATTACCAAGCGTGGTTGGTTGAGACCATACAAAAGTTTTTGAAGAGGGGGTCCGGGGGAGAAACTTTTTTCAAGAAGCTTCTTCCCCGGTCCAGAATACTCACCAAGGAGACGGCATGAAACCGTTGATTGCGCCGAGCAGAGAGCGATTCGAGGAGCGCGCGGCCATCATGAAGGCCTTGGCCCATCCCTCGCGCCTGATGATGATCCACGAACTCGGGCACGGGGAGCGTTGCGTCAACGAGCTCACCGAACTGGTGGGGAGCGACATGTCCACCGTGTCGAAGCATCTCTTGATCCTCAAGAAAAACGGCATCGTGCAGGACGAAAAACGGGGCAAGCAGGTCTACTACAAGCTGCGGACCCCCTGTGTCTTGAACTTCTTCAACTGCATGGAATCCATGATCTACGCCAACAAAAGCGTTTCCCAGCATTCGGCTGGCGAGACAGCCAAGCAAAAGGCCTAACGGCCGGGAAGACAGTCATGTCCGAACAACAAACGCCAACGTGCGCCGCCTGCAAGGCGCAACACCCGGCCGACGCAGGCAAAGGCGCGCTCTGGAAAAAACTCGGCGCGGGAATTCTGCTGCTGGCCGGCTGGTTTCTTCTCTACAAGCAGTTGCTCCCCTTCTCCAACTGGCTGGTCTACGATGCGATGGGCCTGGCGCAGGGCGGGCGTCTCGGAAGCACACTGCAATTCTTCGCCTACGATACGCCCAAAGTGCTCATGCTGCTGGTGCTGGTGGTCTTTTTCGTCGGGGTGCTGCGCTCCTTCGTCACGGTGGAGTGGACCCGTCGATTCCTGGCCGGCAAAGGAGAATTCGCGGGCAATGTGCTGGCCGCCCTCCTGGGCGTGGTGACGCCCTTTTGCTCCTGCTCGGCCGTGCCCCTGTTCATCGGTTTCGTGACCGCAGGCATTCCCATGGGCGTGACCTTCTCCTTTCTCATCTCCGCGCCCATGGTCAACGAAATCGCCCTGGTCATGCTCTACGGTCTGCTGGGCTGGAAGATCGCGGCCCTGTACTTCGCAACCGGCGTCATCCTGGCCATCGCCGCGGGCGCGGTCATGGGACGCCTCAAGCTGGAGCGGTTCGTGGAGGACTGGGTTCTGCAAATCCGGGCCGGCGAAACGGATGCGGCCTCGCCGGCCATGGGCCTGAACGCCAGGCTGCGGTTCGGCGCGGAGGCGGTCAAGGATATCGTGGGCAGGGTGTGGAAATACGTGGTCCTCGGCATCGCCGTGGGCGCAGGCGTCCACGGCTACGTCCCGGAAGGATTCCTGGCGCACATCATGGGCGCCGACGCCTGGTGGTCCGTGCCTGCGGCCGTGGTCGTCGGCGTTCCCCTGTACACCAACGCGGCCGGGGTGATTCCCATTGTCCAGGCCTTGCTTGGCAAAGGCGCGGCCCTGGGAACGGTGCTCGCGTTCATGATGAGCGTCATCGCGCTCTCCTTCCCGGAAATGGTCATCCTGCGCAAAGTGCTCAAGCCCAGGCTCATCGCAGCGTTCATCGCGGTCACGGCCTGCGGAATCCTGTTGGTTGGTTATCTGTTCAACGCCGTGGTCTGAGGCCCGGCGCCGAAGCAATGTTGCAAGGACCTTCTACCCGAGGCTGTCGCACACGCGTGCAGAGCGCAAGCAGCATGGAACCGGGCGCCGGTGATGCGCGAAGGTTCGATTCTTGCGCAGCGACACGACAATTACGCGTTTTGCAACAGCCTGACGAGGAATTCGAAATGAAAATTCAAGTGATGGGACCGGGTTGCCCCCGGTGCCAGGAAGCGGAAAAAGTCGTCCGCGAGGCCGTCGCCGAGTCCGGCGTGGAGGCGACCATCGAAAAGGTGACGGATTTTCAACAAATGGCCGGCGCGGGCGTGTTCTCAACTCCCGCGGTGGTGATCGACGGCCAGGTCAAACTCTCGGGCCGGCCGCCCAGCAAGGCCGAGGCGCTGGAGTGGCTGAAATAGCAGCCAGCCGACATTCAACACAAAAAAACCGCCGACGGAGTCCGCCGGCGGTTTTTTTGTATCGGCTTCGTCGCTTACTCTCCGAACCAGCCGGGGACGACGATCTCCAAAGCCTTGGTGTAATCAAAACGCAGCTTTTCCAAATGCTGTCCGAACTCGCCTTCCCGGGCCGACATATTCGCGGGGCATTCCTTCTTCGTCTGCTCCATGAGCCGCTCGATCTCCGCCACGGTGGACTTGATCTGCGTCAGCAGCTCCGTCATGTCCTCGTTGCCCTCAAACCGGTCGTGATGGGCGAAGACGTCGAACAAGCGGGCCTTCCAGGAATTCAACTCCATTTCCAAACCCTTGCAGTAGTGCTCCACAGCCTTCTGCTTTTCACTGTCCGTCGAGCAGCCGTCGATAGCCGAACAAGAAAGGCAAGGACCAGGATAATCCATGTTGGGCATAACGAGAACCTCCGGCAAAATGGTGTTGTTTACATGAGGGGTAGTACTAAAAGGCAAAAATGGGAAGGCCCGAATGAAAAAATGTTGGAAGAATTAAGTCCATTCGTTGCATATTTTTTTTCGTATCGGACAAGATGTGAAAGCCGAAGAAATAAAAACGGTGGGATGGATTTGAGGCGAAACCCTACGCGCAATAACGTTGAATGTTCAAATTCGTCGCCTGTAATAACGCTACTTCGCCTCGATCCAGATGACGCCCGCCTGCCGGCCCGTCGTCCGCTCTCGCCGGTAGGAGTAAAAAGCTCCGGGCAGGGAAAAGGTGCACAGGTCCAGACTGAAAATATTTTTCTCCTGCAATCCCGCGGCCTGCAACTGGTCCCGTGTCAGCCGCCATAGGTCCACGGTTCGGTTCGCCGAATCGAAATAGGAGGAGAACTCCGGTCCGAACTCCTTTTCGAAATTCACGAACTCGGAGGCTGCTGGTCCCAGGCTCGGACCGCGCACGGCCAGGACGCTTGCGGGGTCGAAGCCGTAATGCGAGCAGAACGCCCGGACGCCCGTCACGGGAAACCCGATGCGGTTGCCGCGCCAGCCCACGTGCAAGGCGGCCACGGCGCGGCCCGAGGCGTGGGCCAGCAGCACGGGTTGGCAGTCCGCGGTCTTGGCGGCCAGGGCCAAGCCGGGCCGGGAGGAAGCCAACCCGTCGGCCTCGTGCGTCGCCGGCGCCAGCATGGCCTCGGACGGCGGATCGAACCGGATCACGTCCCCATGCACCTGCCGGTTTTCGGCCCACCCCGCAAAACCTTCTTGGGCTTGCAGCGCTTGCCTGTTGGCTACCACGGCCGTTTGTTCGTCTCCCACGTCGAAAGACAAGTTGCCGGCGGCGTAGGGCGCGCGGCTCGCGCCGCCCATGCAGGTGGTGAAGACGCAGCGCACGCCCGGCGCGCCCGGAAAGGCGAAGGGGATGGTTACGATGCGGTCCATGCAACCTCCTTGTCCGTAACCACGGCCCGCAGGGGGACGTCCCAGGGGTCGCAGGGAATGTTGTCCACAAGTTGGAAATGGTAGCCCACGCCGACGCTCAGGCAACCGGCCATGGCCTCCGAGCCAAGCAGCCGATCGTAATATCCCTGGCCGAAGCCGATGCGGTAGCCCCGGCGGTCGAATCCCACGCCGGGGACCACCGCCAGATCCACGGCCGGGTTTCGGCCCGGCTCCGGCAAGGCGGGGCAGGTTTCGGGGTTCGGCTCCAGAATGCCGTAAGCGCCCGGAACGAGGTCGGCGGCGCAGGTCGAGCGGGCCAGGTCCATTTCCCCATTGCGGCCCGGACGGCAACGGGGCAGCAGCACTGTGGCCCCCCTCCCGAAAAGCTCCTCCAGCAAAGACGAAACGTCCAGCTCATTGCGAAAGGGCGCGTAGAGCAAAACAGTCTGGGCCCGCCGCCAAACGTCCAGACTCCGAATCAAGGCCGCGGCCTTGGCGGAAAGCTCCTGGCGCTGGCCGGAGGACAACCCGTCGCGCAATCCGAGCAGCCTGCGGCGAAGCTCTTTTTTGCAAAACGTCATTTTTCGCTTTTGCATCCCGGGCCGGTCGTTGCTATGTCTCACGAAAAGGAAGTACGCCGTCGAGAGGCGACTCCCGTTTCCAACGCCGTCAATAACAGCCGTCTGACCGGAAAGCAAAGCAGGAGGAACACTCCATGGCCTCGACGTATTATGTCGCCTTCGGCGACGTGCATGAAAGCACCGCCAATTTGCCTCGCATCGCCGAACTGCCCGGCGCCGCCGGCGTCATCATCACCGGCGATCTGACCAATTGCGGCTGCACCGAGCCGGCCAAGAAAATCATGCGTGAAATCGCCGAAATCAACCCCCGGATCATGGGGCAGATCGGCAACATGGACACGATCTCCGTGGAGTCCGTCCTGGAGGAGATGGGAACGAACATCCATCTCCAGGCCGTGGAGCTGGCCCCCGGCGTCGGGCTCATGGGCGTGGGCTACTCCACGCCGACTCCCTTTTCCACACCCAGCGAAGTCCCGGATGCGACCATGGGCCAATGGCTGGACCAGACGTACGAAAAAGCGAAAAACTTCAAAGAATTGGTCCTGTGCGTGCATACGCCCCCGGTGAACACCTGCGCCGATCGGATCGACTCCGGCGCCCATGTGGGCAGCCCGGCCGTACGGGCGTTCATCGAGCGTGTCCAGCCCGCCGTTTGCCTGACCGGCCACATCCACGAATCGGTCTGCTCCGAAAGCCTGGGCGCCACGCAGGTGGTCAACCCCGGCGCCATGGCCGCCGGCGGCTACGTGCTGCTGCACATCGAAGACGGCAAGGCCAGAGCCGAGCTGAAATTCGTGGGTTGACGCGAATATGGGCCAACGCATCCGGCTGCTGGCCGTGGGAAAGCTGAAGGAACCCTTTTTCCGAAAAGCTGCGGACCACTATGCGGCCAAGATCGCGGCCATGAGCCGCTTCGACCTTGCCGAAATCAAGGACGCCTCCAAGATCCGGGATCCGGCGGACAGGGCCAGAGCCGAAGGGGCGTCCCTGCTCGGCAGGCTCGCCGCGAAAGACACCCTCTTGCTGCTGGACGAGCGCGGCGAGGAGTTCACCTCGCGTGAATGGGCCGCCCTGTTGCAAAAGCTGTTCGAGGACCCGGCCGGCGACCCGTGCTTCGTGCTGGGAGGCCCCTTCGGCGTGGGGCCGGAGGCCCGGGCCAAAGCGGCCCGCGTCATCTCCCTCGGTCGCATGACCATGCCGCACGAGCTGGCCCGCGTGGCGCTTTTGGAGCAAATCTACCGGGCCTTGACCATCCTGGCCGGCTCACCCTACCACCACGACTGACCCGCCCAAGGAGGGCTCATGCTGCTGGATCTGGAGCTGTTGAACAAATTGGAGGAATATATCGCCTCGGGGGATTTGGCCTTTGAGTTCGAACACGGAGACGAGGACAAGCGCTACCTGATCCTCGACTTCCTGGAGAAGCTCATGGATCTGGCCGAGCTGGCCGACGAAACAGCCACGGAGCTCATCTTCAAGAAAGGTCAACTGGAGGCTTTGGCCGGAATCATTCCCCAGAAATAGCGTTTTTTCCCGCAGCATTCATAGCATAGCTCGCGCACGAGCCGGACGCCGGGCGCAAGGGACGCAAGCTCCGCCTCGTCCGGAGCGGGGCGGGCGGCGAAGACAATGACCGCGCCTCCGGGCCGGACCCACCCGCGCGCCAGCTCCACATACTGGGGCCAAGGCATGAACGCCTTGGCCATGACGGCGTCGGCGTCGGCCAGACGGGGCGGCAGGTCCTGGACCCGAAGCTGGTGCACAAACGTACGCTGCAACCGCAATTCGGCCGCGACCCGTTGCAGAAAAATCGCCCGCTTTTCCCGCGGCTCCACCAGATGATGCTCGCCGCGGCTCCACAGAATGCGCAGCGGAACGCCCGGCAGCCCAGCGCCCGCCCCGAAATCCAGACACACGGGCTCGGCGGGGAGTCCCAGCTCTTCGAGAAATCCCGGCAAATGAAAACTGTCCGCCGCCAACGTCTTCAGGACCTCCCGCCAATCCGACGGGCCGACCAGATTCAAGGCCTTGTTCCAATGCATCAAGAGACCCAGGTAATGGGCCATCTTTTCGGCCTGCTCCAAGGTCAGACGCCCGCCCGCCTCCAAAGCGACGCTTTGGACTTCGAGAGCCTCCGGGCCTTGATTGTCTAGCGGTGTTCGTGCCATACAAGGCTTCCCCGACGCGTGCATGCGCGTCCGTTTCGTACAAAAATTTCCACCTCCACACAGGCCGCCGTCCCGGCGGGATGCGCCGTTGCGGAGGCGTCGGACGAACATCTTGTAATGAAAGCGCGAGGAGTTGCCAAGTGAGTGCAAGCGCAGTGCTCTTCCCGGGCCAGGGCTCCCAGGTCAAGGGCATGGGCCGCGATGCGGCCGAACAGTCGAGCGACGCCAAGCAGTTGTGGCTGGCCGCCGAAAAGGCCAGCGGCCTGCCCCTTCGGGAAATATACTGGGACGGCGAGGCCGCGGACATGGCCCGCACCGAAGCCCTGCAGCCGGCCATGGCGACCGTCGGCCTCACGCTGTGGCTGGCGGCGCGCAAACACGTTCGGCCTGCGGCTGCGGCCGGGCACAGCCTGGGCGAATACACGGCCCTGGCCGCCGCCGAAATCCTGGCGCCCAAAGACATGCTGGAGCTGGTGAGCCTGCGGGGCAAGCTCATGTCCGAATCCGGGGAGGACGACCACGGCATGGCCGCCATTCTCAAACTCGACATGGAGCAGGCCGAGGAGCTTGCGCAACAGGCGGCCGACGAGTCGGGAGAACTTCTGATCATCGCCAACTACAACTCCCCGGCCCAATACGTGGCAAGCGGCAAGAAAGCGGCCATCGAAGCCGCGGCCAGGCTGGCCAAGGAACGCAAGGGCCGCGCCGTGCCGCTTCCCGTGTCCGGCGCCTTCCACACCCCGTTGATGCGCGAGGCCGCCGACGAATTTTCCAAGGCTTTGGGCAAGATCGATTTTCGCTCGCCCAAATTTCCGGTCTACTTCAACGTTACCGGCCAACCGGAGCCCGACCCCGAAAAGATTCGCGCCATCATGGCGCAGCAGATGACCTCTCCGGTGCGCTGGGTCCAGACCATGCAGCGCATGTGGGAGGATGGAATGCGGCGGTTCATCGAAATCGGCCCCAAGGGCGTGCTGGCCAAACTGGCCCAGCAAAACCTGGCGCCCTTGGGCGAGCCCGACGTCGCGGCCGCGGCCGACCTTGAGGCGGCCGAGAGCCTGGCCGCCGGGCAGGAGGGGAAATAACCCATGCGCGCCAAAAATCATTTGGAGCAGGCGCTGGTCGGCATTGTGGGGGAGATGGGCCTTGAATGGCCGACCAAGGCCACGGTGGAGCCGCCGAAAGACAAAAAGTTCGGCGATCTGGCCTGCAACATCGCCATGATGCTGGCCAAGGACGCCGGCCGCAAGCCGCGGGACCTGGCCGAAGACATCCGCCAAAAACTTCTGAAGGCAAGCCCGGACATCGCCAGCGTCGAGGTGGCCGGCCCCGGATTCTTGAACGTGGCCTACGGGCCGGACTTCTGGCGCAAAAGCGCGGCCTTGGTCCTGGAGCAGGGCGAAAACTACGGCAAGTCCGACGCGGGGCAAGGCCGCAGGGTCCAGGTGGAGTACGTGTCCGCCAACCCCACGGGTCCGCTGCACATCGGCCACGGCCGCGGCGCCGCTCTGGGCGATTGCCTGGCGCGCATCCTGGCCCGAACCGGCTTCGAGGTGCAGACCGAGTACTACATCAACGACGCCGGCCGGCAGATGAAATTGCTCGGCGCCTCCATCTGGGCTCGGCTGCTGGAAATCGCCGGCAAGCCGTCCCAGTTTCCCGAAGACGGCTACAAGGGCAACTACATCAAGGACCTGGCCCAGGACATCCTGGACAACGAAGGCCCCCAAACCGCCGATCTGCCAAGCGACCAAGGTTTGGAGCTGTGCCGGGTGCGCGGCATGAACGCCATTCTGGACGGCATCAAGCAGGATCTGAAGGATTTCGGGGTCGAGCACGAAATCTGGTTCTCCGAGGCCTCCCTGGTGGAAACCGGCAAGGTCCAGGCCACGCTGGACAGCCTCAAAACGCGCGGCATGGCTTACGAGAAGGACGGCGCCCTGTGGTTCAAATCCACGGACCTGGGCGACGACAAGGACCGCGTGCTGGTCAAGTCCAGCGGCGACCTCACCTATCTGGCGTCGGACATCGCTTACCACGACAACAAATACCAGCGGGGCTTCGACCTGGTGGTGGACATCTGGGGAGCGGACCACCACGGCTACGTGCCGCGCATGAAAGCCGCGGTGGAGGCCCTGGGACGCAGCCGCGACGACCTGGAGGTCATCCTGGTCCAACTGGTGAACCTGCTGCGCGGCGGCGAACAAATCGCCATGTCCACGCGGGCGGGCAAGTTCGAAACTCTGGCTGACGTGGTCAAGGAAGTGGGGGCGGATGCGGCCCGGTTCATCTTCCTGTCCCGCAAGAGCGACAGCCACCTGGACTTCGACCTGGAGTTGGTCAAACAGAAGTCCATGGACAACCCGGTGTATTACGTCCAGTACGCCCACGCGCGCATCCGCTCGGTCCAGCGCAAGGCCGAAGAGCAGGGGATTTCCCTGGACGAGGCGAAAAGCGCCGACCTGAGCCTGCTGGACACACCCGAAGACATGGACCTGCTCAAGCTCATGGACCAGTTCCCCGAGGTGCTGGCCTCGGCCGCCAAAAGCCTGAGCCCGCACCTCGTCTCCTACTATCTGCGGGAGCTGGCCCAGGCGCTGCACGGCTACTACACCAAACACCAGGTTCTGGGCGCCGGCGACGACGGTTTGGTCCGCGCCCGGCTTTTGCTGCTTGAAGCCGTGGCCCAGGTGCTGCGCAACGGGTTGGCCGCCCTGGGCGTCAGCGCCCCGGACTCCATGTAGGCTTTCGCGGCGGGCGACGGACATGATGGCGAAACCCAAAAAGAAACCGGCCTCCGGAAAAAATCCCAAGGTCTACGCCTTTAATCTGAGCCTCGGCACCATGGCGTCCATCGCCGTGGCGGGAGCGCTGGCGTTAACGGCGTTCTTCGCCCTGGGCGTGCTGGTGGGCCGCGGCTACCAACCGGAAAAAGCCGTACCGCAACTGGCGCAGTTCATGGGCGAAGTCATCCCGGCCAACCGGACCAAAGACCCCGAGTCCGAGGTCCTCAAACCCGAGGAGTTAGGTTTCCGCGAACGGTTGACCAAAGATTCGCCCAACGAAGCCGGACCGAAAAAAACGAAGGCGCAGACCAAACCCCAACCTGTCGAAACCAAAAAACAAAAAGAAAAACCTGCGATAGAAAAAACGACTGCGGTCGAACCCGCAAAATCCGTAGAGGAAGAGCAAACGGAAACCGCGCCGGCCTCGGCGGACGAACCGACGTTCGACTACGTATACCAGGCGGCCGCGTTCACGGATTTGCCCCGCGCCCTGAAGCTGCAGGACGACATCCGCGCCGCCGGCCTGACCCCATCAATCCAGCAGGCAAAGGTTGGAGACGCCGTATGGTACCGGGTCATGGTCCTGTTCCAGGGACGCCCCTCCGACACCCGGGACATGAAGGAAAAACTCGCCGGCCTCGGAATCGAGAAGCCGATCATGAAGCTTAAAAGGCCGCTCTGATGTCCGCCACGTCCAATCCTTCGGTCCGTATTTTCGTCGCCCACCACAAGCCGTTTCCGGTCGTGGAGACCGAGACGTACACGCCGATCCACGCCGGCCGGGCCGTCTCGAAGCACGCCCTGGGCATGATCGGCGACGACACCGGAGACAATATCTCCGACCGGAACCCCCGCTACAGCGAAGCGTCGGTCTATTACTGGGTGTGGAAACATTTGGACGAAATCGGCGCGGACTACATCGGGCTGTGCCACTACCGCCGCTACTTCAACTTTCTCGAAAACTGGAAGGACCGGCTCTACAACTGGGCCATCACGCGGGAGGGCGGCTGGTCCTATTGGTTGAATCGGAAGTCCGAATCCTGGGGCCTGATGGATTACATGCGCACCATCAAAACAATGGATGCAACCTTTCTTCGGGCCATCGGCGCCAGCGATCCGAGCGTGATGCTCCCCGTCCTGGACGGCCGGGACGTCGTCATCAACCGCGCCGTGCATTGCGGCATGACTCTGGCTGAGCAGGCCAGGCGTTGCTCACCCGAGTCCAACGATTTCGAGAAAATGGAAGAGATGATCGCTGGCCTCTATCCCGACTGGATCCCTTGGGCTCAGGAATGTTTCCACCGCCGGCCCACGTTTTTCAACAACCTCATGGTCATCGCCAAGCGGGATGTCTTCCGCCGATGGCTGGAGTGGATGTTCTCCATCTTGCTGGAGCTGGAGCCTTTGGTCCCCCACTATGAGGACCCTTACCAGGAACGTATGTTGTCATTTTTGGTCGAGCGGCTGGCCCATTTGTACTTTACCCGAATGGGGGAGGAGGGGGGGCTCAACATTCGGCCGTTGAGTTCTTTTTTCTTGGAGCTGGACGGCGTTTGAGCCGCGCTCTCACACGCTTCGCCCTCTGCTTTTTCGGCTGCTCAGCAACAGGCGCCGAAGCTTAAAACGCGTCTTTTACCTTTCGCGCGCTCGCTA
>JASGMV010000092.1 GCA_030156255.1 Desulfovibrionales bacterium | reverse complement strand
GCGTTGGAGCAGCAGCAACAGGTGCTGGACCAACGCAAACGCTCTGCGGCCGAAACATTGGGGCTGCGCGGCGAGTTGGCGCAAACACGTTTACAGTATATGGCGGCCGCCAATTACTTTGCGCGAGCGGCGGAAATGGTTCCAAAGGAAAGCCATAAGAAAAAATGGAAGCACCAGAATCTTCAGGCAAAAGCTTTGTATCTTCAGGGTGATGAGTTCGTCGATAATCAGGCATTAGAAAAAAGCATTGACGTCTACACGGATATTTTAGAGTCCTGTTCGAGGCAAGACGCTCCCCTGCAATGGGCTCTAGCGCAAAATAATCTGGGCGTTGCGCTTCGAACACTGGGAGAACGCGAATCCGGAACAACGCGCCTGAAACAGGGCGTAGAAGCCTACCGGGCGGCTTGGAGGAATACACCCGTGAACGCGCCCCTCTGGCTTGGGCCATGATACAGAACAACCTGGGCAACGCGTTCCAAGCCCTTGGAAAACGCGAATCCGGAACAACGCATCTGGAGCAAGCTGTGGACGCCTACCGGGCCGCCTTGGAGGAACGCACCCGCGAACGCGCCCCTCTGGCTTGGGCCATGATACAAAACAACCTGGGCAATGCGTTCCAAGCCCTTGGAAAACGCGAATCCGGAACACCGCATCTGGAGCAAGCTGTGGACGCCTATCGGGCAGCTTTGCAGGAACGCACCCGCGAACGCGTTCCTCTGAATTGGGCCACGACGCAGAATAATCTGGGCAATGCGCTCCACGCGCTTGGGGAGCGCGAATCCGGAACAGCACGCTTGGAGCAGGCTGTGGACGCCTACCAAGCTGCCCTAGAGGAATGCACCCGCGAACGCGTCCCTCTGGATTGGGCCATGACGCAAAACAACCTAGGCAATGCGCTTCTAAGGCTTGGAGAACGCGAATCCGGGACAACGCACCTGGAGCAGGCTGTGGACGCCTACCGGGCAGCCTTGCAGGAGCACACCCACGAACGCGTCCCGTTGGATTGGGCCGCGACGCAGAACAACCTGGCCAATGCGCTTCTAAGGCTTGGGGAGCGCGAATCTGGAACAGCGCGCCTGAAGCAGGCTGTGGACGCCTACCGATCGGCCTTGGAGGAATACACCCGTGAACGCGCTCCCCTGCAATGGACCGGGGCGCAGATAAATTTGAGCAATACGCTCGCCGCCATCTGCGAACGCACCGGTTCTCTTGATGGTCTGGGGCTGGAAGAAACCGCCGCCAATCTCCGCGAGGCGATTATCATCTGCAACGACGCACCCTATTACCAAGAGGGCGCCCGGCAAGCCCTCGCCCGCATCGAGAAACTCCTATCGAATAAATAGCACTCCCCGTAGCGTAGCTCTCCGCCACGGTCCCAGCGCCGGGGAGTTGCTGGCCGAGCGGCGCGCCGCTGTACGCCGGGGGGCAAGCCGTCCAAGACGGCCCAGCGCGGCCCCTTCCTAAAGAACAAAAATGTAAGAACTCCCCTCCGTTGAAGAGCTGGTGGACTTTCCATCGTTTCTCATGTAGTTTTTTCTCAAGGATAACGTCCTTTATGATGAAGACTATGATGTATGCGGCAGTATCGTAACGTCCCGAACTGCGCCCGGCCGGTCTCCGGACGGCGCGCCTTCTCCGTATTGCCCAGATCAACCTCTTTCCCAACGCATTGGACGGCTCCCCGGCTCGTCGGATCGGGCAAATGCATGTCGGCGGCTGCGCCCGTTCCGGAAGTCGGCCTTGAAATCCCGGTGAAGGCCCGATTCGCCGTCGCCCGCCGCCTGAACGGGACGCCGGGGCGATAGATCGAAACCATGGGCGCCATCCATCCATTTACCATTTTGGGCAAATACATGGCCCAGGACTCCTTGTTGTATGCTACCTACATACCGCACGTCGTCCTGGTCGCCGCCAAGGCCGCAGCCGCGGGACGCCGGCTCGGCCTGTCCGAGGATTCGGTGGAGTTCATCAAGGAAGCCGGCCTGCTGCACGACATCGGCGTCGTACGCGTCAACGAACCCAGGCTGGGCTGCACCGGCGCAGCGCCGTACATGCAGCACGGGATTCTGGGTAGCGAAATCTTGAAAGCCGAGGGACTGCCCCGCCATGGATTGGCGGCCGAACGCCACATAGGCGTGGGGCTGACCCGGGCGGACATCGAGGCCGGGAGCTTGCCGTTGCCGGCTCAAGATTATATTCCGGAAACGGTTGAAGAGAAAATCATAGCGTGGGCTGATTTGTTTTTTTCCAAAAAACGCGATGCATTATGGTCGGAAAAGAAACCCGCGCAGGTTCGGGCGGAGCTGTTGCGCTTCGGCCGGGAAAAGGTCGATATTTTTGATCGATGGAACCGCGAATTCGAAGATTGATGGCTTATCACCCTTTTTTTCGCCTCACCTCTTGCCAGCCTTCCCTGAACGCCATAAAAGTGGCGGGGAGCCCAAGCACATCTACATGCGAGGAGCTTAACGTGAATCTGGAGCGTCCCAGAGTGTTGGTTGTGGACGACGCCCCATCCAACCTCCACATACTTTGCCGCGGCCTCGGAAAGGAATTTCAGTGCGAGACCGCCAGCAACGGCCTCGCAGCCTTGGAAAAGATCAAGGCCGACCCGCCGGACCTGGTCCTGCTCGACATTCTCATGCCCGGAATGGACGGCTACGAGGTCTGCCGGCGGCTCAAGGCCGACAAAGCCACGCGGTCCATCCCCGTTATTTTTCTCACCGCCCTGGACGACGCGGACGAAGAGGCGAAAGGACTGGAGCTGGGCGCGGTGGATTACGTCACCAAGCCTTTCCGCATTCCCATCGTCCAGGCTCGCGTCCGCAACCACGTGGAGATGAAGCGGCATCGGGACCTGCTGGAGCGCCACGCCCTTCTCGACGCTTTGACCGGGATTCCCAACCGCCGCAATTTCGACGACGCCCTGGTCAAGGAGTGGCGGCGTTCATGGCGCAACGGCTCAAGCCTGGCCCTGATCATCGCGGATATCGACTACTTCAAGGACTACAACGACCATTACGGACACAGAGCCGGCGACATCTGCCTGCGGCAAGTCGCCCAGACGATCGCCGCGACCGTGAGAAGGCCTTCGGACATCGTTGCGCGCTACGGCGGCGAGGAATTCGCCGTCATTCTCCCGTCCACCGACGTCGAAGGCGCCTTGGTGGTGGCCCACTCCATTCAGGACGCAGTGAACGGCCTCAACCTCCCCCACACCTGCTCGGCCGTCGGGGACTGCCTCACCGTGAGCCAGGGCGTCGCCGCCATGATCCCCGATCCGAACGGAGAGCCGCACGACCTCATCGAAGCAGCGGACAAAGCCTTGTACAAAGCCAAAAAAGCCGGCAGAAACCGCCTCGCAACGGCCTGAGGCGAACGTCGCACGTCCCTGCGGCGAAGCAGCATGCGCATCCGGCATCGCCCATAACAGCTTCTCAGAGCAGTGCAATTGCCAGGGGGCCTCCACCGCTCCCGCCAGCTACGAAATGTCGCGCGGGGCCTTGCCGGTGGAGGAGAGAATGCGTCGCCAACGTCCGCCGTCAAACCGCCTCGGGAAAAACGATCTCCCACTCCAGGCCGTCTTTGGACGCGTACCGCGCCTGGCCGCGCAATTGCTCCACCAACCCCAACACCAGGGTCAATCCCAAGTTGGGGCTCTGGAGCAAATCCACTCCGTCGGGCAGCCCCCGGCCGTTATCCCGGACCACCAGCCGCAAACTCTCGCCGCGGCGCTCCAGCAGGATGGTCAGCCGACCGCCCTTGCGCCCGCTCAAGCCATGGCGCAGCGCGTTGGAGGCCAGCTCCGTCACGATAAGCCCGATCGGCACAAGACGCCGGGGATGCAAGGTCTCCACCGTGCTGGATAGCTCCAGCGAAACATCTTCGACGCCGTAGGCCTGAATCATTGTCCGGGCAAGGCGCTCAAAAAAGACGCGTACGCCGGAGCCTTCCTGCTTCTCTGGGTGGGAAAGCAGGTCGTGAACCAAGGCCACCGCCCGAATCCTCAACTGCGCTTCCTTGAGGCCGGAGCGGCACTCCCCGGGGAGTTCATGCTCTTGCAAATGCAAAAAACTCTGCACCACGTTCAAATGGTTTTTCACGCGGTGATGGATTTCCTTCAAAGCCAGGGAATGGGCTTGGTCGGCCTTTTCGGCCAGCGCCCGCTCCCGCCTCCAGCGCCGCCAGGCCAGCTTCAGACAAAGCTGCAAGCGCTCCGCGCCGTCGCCGGGGAAGACCACTGCAAGAGGCTCCACGGCGACGCCTTTCAAAGAGACGGGGCTCCGGCGCGCCGTGAGTACAATGGGAGCGTCGTTCAGGCCAAGCTCCGCCCAAGCCTCCGCCGCCAAATTTTCCCACGCATCCACCACGACCAGGGCGGAACCGTCCTTGTCGAGAGCGTGGAGAACTTCGGGGAGGTCGCTCACCGCAACGGTCCGAACCTGAAATCCCGAGTCCGACATGTTGCCGAGGAACTCCGAATCCGGCGCCGATCCCAGCGCAACGTACAGGATGAGCGCTTCCATGTTCTCGCCCAAGTCGCCTCCCCGGGTCCGGCGCCGCCGTCCCACGGCTCCAGCCGGGACGTCCAGCGCCGTTGTCGTAGTCCAAGGCTGGCCCCGCACGCGCAACGCTGCAAAGCGACAGCGCCCATGCAACATAAATCCCTAGTATTCCTTTTACGGATTAAGATGTCGGCGGTCAAGCGGAGTCTCCGCAATGAAGACGGAACGCTTGCAGGCCGGCCGCGTCCCAAAGAACATTGTGCTTTTGCAACGTCTCTGTCGGAATACACGCCCAAAAAGGCTCTCCAGCGCTCTGGAAATGGAAGACGCCCTCGTAAAAGTTGCCCTTCCCGAGGCTTTGACCTATAATTTTAATTTGCGGTACGTCCAAATACCTTTCTTGAACTTTTATCGCATCGAAGGCTTCCATGAATCGCTCCCGCTCCCAAACTGAAGTCCTGGTCATCGGCTCCGGCATCGCCGGCTCCTCGGCCGCCCTGACCCTGGCCGAGAAGGGCGTACACGTCACCCTGCTCACCACGGCCGACACGCTGTTTTCCGGAAATTCCCGCCTGGCCCAGGGCGGCGTCATCTACAAATCCATCGAGCCCGGCGACCAGGGACGCCTTGAGCAGGACATTCTCACGGCGGGCCACAGGTTGAATTACCGGCGCGCGGTAAAACAGCTGGCGCGGCAAGGACCGGAAATTCTCGAAGAGACCCTGCTCGGCGCCTATCCTGCGCCCTTCGCCATGAAGGACGGCGACTACGCCCGTGCGAAGGAAGGCGGCCACGGCGTTGCCCGTATTATTTTTTGCGCAGACCATACGGGCCTCACCATCATGCAAACTCTGGCCGCGGCCGTGGAGCGACATGAAAACATCGAGGTCCTCACCAAACGAACCGCCGTCGACTTGCTCACGACCCAGCACCACGGCGGCCATCTCGACTTCAAATTCAGCCTGGACAACCAATGTGTCGGCGCCTACGTCCTCAACCAGCACAACAACGAGGTGGAGACCATTCTGGCGAAGTCCACGCTGTTGGCCACCGGCGGCGTAGGACAGATTTACCTGCACACCACGAACGACCGGTCCAGCATCGGCTCCGGCATGGCCATGGCTTTCCGAGCCCACGCCCGCACCATGGACGCCGAGTTCATTCAATTCCACCCCACCACGCTCTTTCAACGCAAGGGGAAATATTACCGCCGGTTCCTCATCTCGGAGGCCCTGCGCGGCGAAGGCGCTAAGCTCGTCAACGCATCGGGCGAACCGTTCATGCAGCGTTACGATCCACGCGGCGATCTGGCGCCCAGGGACATCGTCACCCGGGCGATCATCGACGAATTGCTGGCGACGGGCGAAGACTGCGTGTACCTGGACGCGGCCAGATTCGTCGACTGCGACCTGCACTCCCGCTTCCCGACCATCTGCGAGAACTGCGCCAAAATCGGCGTGGACCCGGCCAAAGAACCGATTCCCGTGGTGCCGTCGGCCCATTACTTCTGCGGCGGCATTCTGGTGGACCATCGGGCGAGAACGACCCTGGACCGTTTGTACGCCGCGGGGGAGTGCGCCTGCACCGGCCTCCACGGCGCCAACCGACTGGCGAGCACGTCCCTGCTGGAGGGCCTGGTCTGGGGCGTATCCGCGGCGCAGGACATTCTGAGCAGCCAACGCCGGCGCCACCTGACAAAAAAAATCGTTTCCTCCATCCCGGACTGGGAAAGTCCCGGAACCGAATCCAACGAAGATCCGGCCCTCATCGCGCAGGACTGGGCGTCCATACGCCACACCATGTGGAACTACGTCGGCGTCACCCGCACCACCCGGCGCCTGAACAGAGCTTTCAACGACCTGAGAAACATTTACAAGGACATCCAGGACTTCTACCAAAAAACCCCGCTCAGCAAACCGATCGTCGACCTGTTCCACGGATGCCAGGCCGCCTACATCATCGCCATGGCCGCCCTGCGCAACAAAAAATCCATCGGCTGCCATTATCGCGTGGATTAAACCGGGCGAACGGTCCGCCGGCGGCGTTCACCCGACTTGACGAACCGAAGGGCTGGACCATACAACGGCTCCGCCGAACCAACAGACGACTTCTTTTATACGAGGAAACCATGACCCAAGCACACGACTTTCCCGCCTACCGAGGACGCATGGAGTATTTCTGTCTAGGCTGCGGGGCGACCCATGGCGTGGACGAGCTACTCTACACCTGTCCCGGATGCGGCGGGGTCCTGCTGCTGCGCGACACCCGTTTCGACGAACTGAAAAAAACGCCGGCCCAGGCCTGGCGGGATATTTTCGACGCCCGGGCCGCGACCAAAACCAACGCCCTGCGCGGCGTCTTCCGCTTCTACGAACTTTTGGCCCCGGTGGTGGAGCCCAGGGACATCGTGCATCTGGGCGAGGCGAACACGCCCATCGTCATGGCTTCCGAAGCGCTGCAAAAGGAAATCGGCGCCTGTTTCGGCTTCAAGAACGACGGACAGAACCCTTCGGCTTCTTTCAAGGACCGGGGCATGGCCTGCGCCTTCAGCTACCTGCGGGCTCTCATCCGCAAACACGGCTGGGATCAGGTGCTGACGGTCTGCGCCTCCACAGGCGACACTTCGGCCTCCGCTGCCCTGTACGCCGCCTACTGCGGCGGGCCCATCACCTCCGTGGTCATCCTGCCCCAAGGAAAAGTCACCCCCCAGCAACTGGCCCAACCCCTCGGCAACGGGGCCGTCGTCCTGGAGGTGCCCGGCGTTTTCGACGACTGCATGAAAGTGGTGGAGCATCTGGCGGACAACTATCGCGTGGCCCTGCTCAACTCCAAAAACGCCTGGCGCATCCTGGGACAGGAGTCCTACGCCTTCGAAGTCGCCCAGTGGCGCGATTGGAGCGTTGAAGACCTGTGCGTGTTCGCGCCCATCGGCAACGCCGGCAACGTCACGGCCATCATGGCCGGCTTTTTGAAGCTTTACGAACTCGGAATCATCGAAGGCCTGCCGCGCATCTTCGGCGTCCAGTCTTGCCACGCCGACCCGGTCTACCGCTACTATGCGGTGGACGATCCCAAGGAGCGGACGTGGAAGCCGGTGCAGGTGCGGCCCAGCGTGGCCCAGGCGGCCATGATCGGCAACCCCGTGTCCTTCCCTCGCGTGAAGCATTACGCGGAGCGCTTCGAGGCCATCCGCGGCAAGGAAGGCTTCCAGGTGGTCCAGGTGCGCGAGCAGGACATCATCGAGGGCATGCTCGCGGCCAACCGGCGCGGACACATCGCCTGCACCCAGGGGGGCGAATGCTTGGCCGGCCTGCGGCGTGCGCTGGAGTTGGGCCTGGTCTCCGGCGAAGAGACCGCCATCCTGGACGCCACGGCCCACCACTTGAAATTCATCGGCTTCCAGCAGATGTACTACGACAACAGCTACCCGGAGCCGTACGAAATCGAACCGCGCAAAGACTTGGCCAACGCGCCGGAGACGGTCATCGAATCCGAAGAACGCGACAGGCTGTCAGCGGAGGCCTACATCGTCGAGGCCGCGGAGCGCATCGTGAAGCGCTTGGGGCTGGCGAAAAAATAGGCTCCAGCCGCTACTTCCAATAACGCTGGTTGCAGTATTGGTTGCAAAGACTCTGGGCATTCTCGAAAACCGGCTCGCAATCCCCCATCGGCTGCTGGCGCGCATACTTGAGATGCACCTGCTCGCAGGCTTGGCGGCAGTCCGGGGCGTTGCCGTAATCCTCGCGCAAAATCTCGGCGTATTCGTCGCAGGCGTCTCCCGGGAGACATTCTCCCGAGGCCGAAGCCAAGCATTGGCCTCGAAAATCTTCGATCGTCATTCGCTTCACGCCGCATCCGGCCAAAAACGCCACGCATCCCGCCAACAACAAACAGAGAAGCCTCGTAAGATTCTTCAAGAGAAAACTCCTTTCGAGCGAACCATCACAGAAGCGCCACACCGACCAAACCAGCCAGCACCGTGGCGACCACCAGCATGATCACCCACTGAAGCACCCAGACCAGCAAGGCCTTGCCCCAGGTCGTCCGGTAAACCGACTTCAGGACCCACAACGTTACCGCCAGGCTGATCAAAAAACCCAGCAGCGTCCCGGCGACCGGGAGGATGGTCGAAAAGACCAAGGAAACCACGATGGAAGCCAGCGTGTTGTAAATGACCGCCTTGACGGCCTTGCCGAAAGCGGGATACCGCACGCCGGACATCTTGGCGCCCAGGTGGACCACCAGCGCGCCGAGAAGAACGTTCAGAACAGCGAACAGAATCAGGAACAAGAAGATGGAGCCGGCGGCCGCTGCGTGCATCGCAAACCTCCAACGGTAAGTAATTTCAATTTATCCGAATATAAAAAAACAGCGGTCCGGTCAACCGGGAGCGGTCAAATCAGCAAGTCCTGAGCGGCCCCCTCGAATCCGGCCATGGACAACAATTCGGCCAGGGCCTTTGCGCCTTCGCCGCCCAAATCGTCGCTGAAGTCCGTCACAAACGTATCGATATGCTGCTGAATCGTTCGGTCGTCCAATTCCTGGGCGAGGCCCCGGACATACCCCCAGGCCTCCTCCGGACGGGCGCGGGCCAGACGCAAACTGGCGCCGATGGCGCGCTCGACCTGCAGGCCCAATGCGCCGAGGTCCCGGCGAATCAGAATCACGCCCAGCGGCAAGGGCAGGTCGAAACGCGCCTCCCACCATTGCCCCAAATCCTGTATCAAGCGCAGCCCCCGCCGCTGGAAGGTGAATCGGCCTTCGTGGATCAGGACGCCGGCCGCGGCCGAACCGTCCTCCACACAACCGGCCGCCTCGTCGAAGACGACGGCCCGCAATTCCGGCCGCACGCCGGCTTGCTTGCAGTACAGGTCCAGCAGCAGCCGGGCCGTGGTCGCCATTCCCGGAACGACGACCACACGGCCGTCGAGGTCCGAGGGGGCAAGCTCGTCTTTTGAAATCAGCACAGGCCCGACGCCCCGGCCCAAGGCCGACCCGGTCCGGGACACGGCGTAACGATCCAGCAGACCGGCCGCGGCCGCCGCGGAGACCTTACATACATGGGGCTCTCCGGTCGCGGCCCAGTGATTGAGCTCCTCCACGTCGGCCAACCGAACGTCGAAGCCGGCGCCTGGGACCGAGGCCAACCCATGCGCCAGGCCGTAAAAAATGAAGGTGTCGTTGGGACAAGTGGAAATGCCGAGTTTCAGCGTTGTCATCGTGTTCTCCTGCGGAGAAAATGCCACGCCGGGTTCCTCAAGGCAACGCCTTGGCGCCTTCGGGGATTTGGGATAAGAAAACGCATCTTCCTTACGAGCGCCCCATGCTCCGCCCCGACGGCCCGCCCCGGAACAGGACGCGTTGACGCGGCGCCTGGCGGCCGCCATCATTTTTGTTTCGAGGAAACGGCATGTTGCAAACACGTTACTATCAGCGCCTTGGGCTTGAGGATATCGCGGAAAAATTCGCTGCAGGCGCACGGCTCGACCGAGACGACGCGGTCCGGCTGCTTCAATGCCCCGACCCGCGCGCGGCCGGACGCTTGGCTCACCAGCTTCGCATGTGCCTCCACGGCGACAAGACCTATTTCGTCGTCAATCGGCACATCAACTACACCAACGTCTGCGTCAACAAGTGCGCTTTTTGCGCCTACAACCGTTCATCGGCCGACGAAGACGGGGCCTTTGAGCTCAACATCGAGGAAATCGTCCGCAAGGCGCAGGACAGCCCTTTGCCGCCCACGGAAATCCATGTGGTGGGCGGCTGCCACCCCGGCCTGCGATTGTCCTTTTTCGTGGACATGCT
>JASGMV010000091.1 GCA_030156255.1 Desulfovibrionales bacterium | reverse complement strand
CCGGCCCCCATCCCCTTTCCCGAAAACTTTTTTAAGGGAATGGCCCGCAAGCTGAAACTGCGGGGCTTTTTTCTTTTTGCTCTTCGGATCGTTCAGCTTTTCTTGATCCTCGGCAAGACGAGGTTCAACGCCACGCCCACGATGCCGGCCAGGCCGATGCCCTCCAGCCGGGTCCCGGCGCCGGTGGGCAACGACATGCCGCCCACCCCGAAGATGAGAATCACGGCGACGATGGCCAAATTACGCGGATGCATGAGGTCCTCCCCCGCCCTGACCAGCGTATTGATCCCCACCACCGTGATGGCGCCGAAAAGCAAGACCATGATGCCGCCCATGACCGGAACCGGAATGGTCTGCAGCAGCACGCCCAGCTTGCCCACAAAGGCCAGGGCCACGGCCGTGACGGCGGCCCAGGTCATGACGCCGGGATTGAAGACCCGGGTCAACGCCACCGCGCCCGTGACTTCCGAATAGGTGGTGTTGGGGGGGCCTCCCAGACATGCGGCCAACGACGTGGCCAAACCGTCGCCCAGCATGGTCCGATGCACGCCGGGGTCGCGGATATAATCCTTATCCGCAATGGCCCCGATGGCCAGGATATCGCCGAAATGCTCGATGGCCGGCGCGATGGCCACCGGCGTCACAAACAGCACGGCCTCCCAACTCCAGACGGGAGACACGAAATTCGGGACCGCGAGCCAGGAAGCCTTCGCTATCGGGGCAAAGTCAACCAGCCCCATGATGACCGACAGGACGTAGCCCGCGGCGATGCCGCTCAGAATGGGCACGAGACGCAGCCACCCCTTTCCCAGCAGCGAAACCAGAATGGTCACGGCCAGCGAGACCAGCGAAACGGTGAGCGCGGCGTGCTCCGGAACGAGCACGGCCGATCCGTCGCCGGTCTTGCCCAGCGCCATGTTCACGGCCACGGGGGCGAGCGTCAACCCGATGACCATGATCACGGGGCCGGTCACCACTTCCGGCAGCACCTTGCGGATGGCGTCCACGCCGCGCAGCTTGATGAAAATGCTCAGAACGACGTACAGCCCGCCGGCCGCGGCCAGGCCGCTCAACGTCGCGGGAATTCCCCAGGTCTGAACCCCGTAGATGATGGGGGCGATGAAGGCGAAGGAAGAGGCCAGAAAGATCGGCACCTTGCCGCCCGTGACCAGTTGAAACAACAACGTTCCGGCGCCGGCGGTGAACAGGGCGACGTTGGGATCAAGCCCCGTGAGCAGCGGCACCAGCACCAGCGCGCCGAAGGCCACGAACAGCATTTGCGCGCCCAGCACCGCGTGCCGCAATTGAAAAGAATACTCCGTGGACGAGGGACTTTGGTTCATGCTTCACCTCCTAAAAAAAGGCGCCCTTTCGAGCGCCTTATTTCGTACCGAAAATCTTGTCCCCCGCGTCTCCGAGGCCCGGGAGGATGTAGCCCTTCTCGTTGAGCCGCTCATCCACCGCGGCCACAAAGATGTCCACATCCGGGTGGGTTTTCTCAAGCCGCGCAATCCCCTCCGGGGCAGCCACCAGGAACAGACCGCGAATGCTGCTGCAACCGGCCTCCTTGAGCTTCTCGATGGTGGCGATCAGCGTACCGCCCGTCGCCAGCATCGGGTCCAGGATGACCGCCGCCCGTTCCGACATCTCGTTGGCGAGTTTCACGTAATAGCTCACGGGCTCCAAGGTCTCCTCGTTGCGATACATGCCCACCACGCTGACCTTGGCGCCGGGAATCATGTCCAGCACCCCATCCATCATGCCAAGGCCGGCGCGCAGAATCGGAACCACGGTCACCTTCTTGCCCATGATCTGATCCACTTCCACCGGGCCGGCCCAGCCCTGCACCGTCTCCCGCTCCGTCTCCAGGTCTTTGGTGGCCTCATACGTCAACAGGCGCGCCAACTCGCGGGCAAGCTCCCTGAACTTGCTCGTGGAAATGTCGTCCCGACGCATGATGCCCAACTTATGCCGGATGAGCGGGTGCTCCACGACATGCAACGCCACAACGCCCTCCTTTTATTTAAAATTGTTAATTATTCCAGCGAGACTCATCATTATTGCCATGGATTTGTTACGTTCATCGGGCCGTTGGGTCAAGTCCCGAAACGCCTTCGATCGATCTCTAGCCCAATGGCTCGCCAATATGCGAAAACAACTATTACCGGCCGGCGGCCGCCCTCACACAATTGTGGGTTGACAAATCAAGCGTTCCATCGTGTGTTGCATGAAGCCCGACGAAGATCGACCAGCGGGTGGAGCCCACGCTTTCTCATTATCATAGCTCGTGGAGGTTATCATATGAGCCTTGAGCAGCAAGTCTTGTCGACCTTTCCATCCGTCGAGAACATTCCGGCGCCTTTCGCCCTTTCCGAGCCGCTGGAGTATCCTCACTATCTCATCAATGGAGAAATCCTCACGTGGAGCGGCGAGATGGAGGACGTGTATTCCCCCATCGAGATTCTGAAAAACGGCGTGTATGAGAAAGCCCTCATCGGCCGTTGCCCGGTCCTGGACGCCGAGGTCGGCCTTCAGGCCATGGACGCCGCCGTGGCGGCCTACGACAACGGCATGGGTCGCTGGCCCACCATGAGCGTGGCCGACCGCATCCGCCACATGGAGGACTTCTGTTCGAGCATGACCGAAAAGCGCGACGAAGTCATTCGGCTCATGGTCTGGGAGATTTGCAAGTCGGCCAAAGACTCCGCCGTGGAGTTCGACCGCACGGTGGAGTACATCCGGGACACCATCGACGCCCTCAAGGACCTGGACCGCGCCAACTCCCGGTTCACCATCGAAAAAAACATCTACGCCCAGATACGGCGCGCGCCCATGGGACCGGTGCTGAGCATGGGGCCGTTCAACTATCCTCTCAACGAAACCTTCGCCACGCTCATCCCGGCGCTGATCATGGGCAACCCGGTCATCGTCAAGGCGCCGAAGCACGGCAAGATGCTGCTGGCCCCGCTGGTGGAGGCGTTCCGCGACTGCTTCCCCAAGGGAGTGGTGAGCATCCTGTTCGGCGACCGCCGCCTGGTCACGCCCATCATGAAGACCGGCAAGATCAACGTGCTGGCCTTCATCGGCGCCAGCACCTCGGCCGACGCCCTGCGCGTGTCCCATCCGCACCCCCACCGGCTGCGTTGCGTACTCGGTCTGGAGGCCAAAAACGCGGCCATTGTGCTGGAGGGCGCGGACATGGAGTCCACGGTGCAGGAACTGCTGACCGGGGCCTTCTCTTTCAACGGCCAACGATGCACGGCCATCAAGATCATCTTTGCGCACAAAAGCCGGGTGGATGAACTGTTGGAGCGCCTGTGCGAAGGCGTCGGCAAGCTCAAGGTGGGCATGCCCTTCGACGAAGGCGTGAACATCACCCCGCTGCCCGTGCCCGGCAAGACCGAATACCTCAACGAACTGGTGAGGGACGCGGAGGCGCACGGCGCCAGGGTCGTCAACGAAGGCGGCGGGACGGTCGTGAAAAGCCTGTTCTATCCGACGCTGCTCTACCCCGTGAACAGCGAGATGCGGGTGTACCACGAGGAGCAGTTCGGGCCGGTGGCGCCCGTGGCGTCCTTTGAGGACGAAAGAGACGCCATCGACTATCTGGTGCAGTCCAACTACGGCCAGCAGGTGGCCATTTTCGGGAAGGACCCGGATCAGATCGCCGAACTCATCGACCCGTTGGTGAACCAGGTTTGCCGGGTGAACATCAACAGCCAGTGCCAGCGCGGCCCGGACGTGTTCCCCTTCACCGGACGCAAGGATTCGGCCGAAGGAACGCTCTCGGTCTCCGACGCCCTGCGTTGCTTCTCCATCCGCACGCTGGTCGCGGCCAAGGGCAATGCCGGCAACAAGGCCCTGCTCACCGCCATCCTGCGGCAGCGCCAATCCAACTTCCTGTCCACGGACTTTATCTTCTAAAATTCTTTGGGGAGCGGCGAAGAAAAAGCCAAACCCTCGCGCGCATCAAAGACGCGAGGGTTTGGCTTTTACGCAGCAACGGAGCGCTGGCGCGCCGTTCTCGTTTGCTGTATTCGGGAGGCGTCCACGCCCGCTTCGCTCCCTTGGGACCGGGCGCGCCCCAACCGTTGCGCATCAGGAGAACCCTTTGCGGAAACAGCTCGCCCGCCTCGCAGTACTCGCCGTCCTGGCCGCCGGTCTCCTCCCCGTCCGGGCCGAGGCCGCGCCGGAAAAGGCCATGCTCAACCTGCACAGCCTGCCGCGCGAGTCCATGGTCATGCTGCAGGGCGGCAACATGACAGGCTTTTACGTGGACTTGTGGAGCGCCATCGTGCGCAGAGCGGGATATCGCTCCATCATCCACCTGGAGCACACCCAGGAGGATGTCCTCAAAAGCCTCGAGACCGGCCGCGCCCAAGCGGCCATCGGCGAATTCGGCATGAACCCCGCCTATCTGGACAAGATCGAGTACTCTTACGCCATCCTGGCCACCGGGTTGCAGATCATGGTGCTCAAAAACAAACGCAGCATGTTCTCCCAGGTCATGGACGACGCCGTATCCATGCTGGCGTCGCCCTACATGGCCACGGTGCTGGGTTTTCTGGTCCTCGCCACTTTTGTCGGCGGCAACCTGTTCTGGCTCGTGGAGCGCAAAAGCAATCCGGACGTCCCCACGCGCTACCTGCCCGGCATGCGACGCGGCGTATGGTGGGCCATGGTCACGCTCAGCACCGTGGGCTACGGCGACATCATCCCGAAGACCCGGCTGGGCAAGCTCTTCGGACTATGGTTCATCATGCTGAGCGTAGTGCTTACGGCCGGCTTCGTCTCCATGTTCACGGCCAAGCTCACGGTCGGCCAGTTCAATGTCAACGTTGCGAACCTGGGCGACCTCGCGGGGACCCCCGTGGGAACGTTGTCCGAAACGATTTACGTGGACTTCCTCAAAGAACGCAAAGTAGACGTCATGACCTTCCCCACCGCGCAGGACGCCGTGCGGAACCTGTTGGACGGCAAGGTGGCGGCCGTCGTTCTGGAGGAGCAACAGCTGCAGCGATACGAGTCGCGACAAGGCGGGGGACGCTTCCAAATCGTGGGCAGCCCGTTTCGCCCCATGGCGTACGCGGTGGCCTTTCCCAAAGGAAGCCCCTACCTGGCGGCCGTCAACAAGGCGCTCCTTGAAATCCGAGCCGACGGAACCTACATGCGCATCTACCGCAAATGGTTCCAGAACACGGCGGAGGAGTGACGAGGGAGGAGGCTTCGAAGCTCTTCGTCAAATATCCAGCAACGCGGCCTGGGCTCTGCGTCTGCCAAAGGCTTCGGCCTGGTTGCGGTCCCACATAAACACGTCGATCCGATTGGAGAACCGCTTGTTCATGAGATCGTTGATTTCGAAGATGCCAAGCCCCTCAATGCGGACCTTGCGCCCGAACACCCAGCCCTGGCGGAAGAGATCCCTGGACACCGCAATGGTTCCGCTACGCACTCTGCGCATGGAAGCCGCCACATAAGGGTCCTCGTCGCACTGGTCCTCTTCGGGATTGTACGCCGTGACCGTGACGTCCTTGACCCGCTCGCGCTGCGCCAAAGCCTTCTTCAAAATGCGAGCCTCCTCCTCCAGCGTGGAGTGGGAGGCGGCCAGTTCCTTGGTCTGGGCCAACTCCGAACGCAGAGTCCCTATCTCCGCCCGTGTCGTGACGTATTTGACCGATATGACGAACAGCGCTCCGAGCAGCGCCATCAACGCCATAGCTTTTATATAAAATCGCATGGTTTTTCTCCGTTTCGCGTTAAGGAAGCGAGTGCTAGCCTCCCTTTCACACGCTTGTCAACCTCGAAAATTCCACCTTTTGTTTTAATAGGTTTCGTCCTACTATTCTTGCCCGTCGACGACGGATGCGTCGACTATCACGCAAGCAAATGCGATGGACGAGATGAATGAAGATAAGAGCCAGGAAACCGAGGTCAAGGCTCTGGCGGACGAATCCTGGGAGGGCGGCCGACTGGACGCCTTTTGGGCCGAACGTCTCAAGGACGAAGGCGTCTCCCGCCAAAAAATCCAGGAGCTCATAAGAACCGGCCGGGCTCTGGTGAACAACGAGGCCCGGACCAAACCCAATTTCAGGCTGTCAGGCGGCGACGAACTGGCCCTCGCCCTTCCGGATCAAAGCAACGTTCTCGAAGCCGACCCGGGACGCCTGACGATCCTTTATTCCGACGACGACGCGGCCGTGGTGTGCAAGCCCTACGGCCTGACCACCCACCCGGCGCCCTCGTGCAGCGAACCGACCCTGGTGAACCGACTGCTGCACCATTTTCCCCAACTGGCGGAGATGGACGGGGAACGGCCCGGGGTGGTCCATCGGCTGGACAAGGAAACCTCGGGCGTGATGGTCGCAGCCCTGAACGAGCGCGCCCGTCTGGCGCTTTGTGAAGCCTTCGCCAACCGGGAAACCACGAAAATCTACCTGGCTTTGCTTTCGGGGCGCCCGCCGCAGGACCAAGGCGTGATCGAAGCGCCCATCGGACGGCATCCGAGATACAAAACGCGCATGGCGGTTCTTACCGGCGGTCGGCCGGCCAAGACCGTCTGGAAAGTCGTCTGGAGTTCTCCGAAGGGCGACGCCAGCTTGGCGTTGCTGCGCATTTACACCGGCCGCACGCACCAGATCCGCGTGCACATGGCCCACTTGGGATGCCCCGTGGCCGGCGACCCGACCTATGGCGACGGCCGACGGCCCGCCCCCTCGCGCATGATGCTCCACGCCCTTCGCCTGGGCTTCGACCATCCGTCCACGGGCGAGCGGCGCACCTTCACGGCCTGGCCCGGCGCCGACTTCATGGACAATCTGCGGCAAGCCGTCGAGGCCCCGCTTCGCGCCGGAATCGTCGGCATGCCCGGAGGAGGCAAATCCACTCTCGCCCGGTTGATACGCGAACAGGGCGTTCCCCTGTTCGACGCGGACCGGGCCGTGGCCGAATTGTACGGGCCGGGGGCGGACGGCTCCCATATGCTGCGCGCCCGTTATGGAGACCGGTTCACGGACGACGCAAAAGGGGTGGACAAGCGAGCCCTGTTCGCAGCCATGCGCGAGACCCCGGCCCTCCGGCGGGAGGTCATGGACATGATCCACCCCATGGTGGAGGCGAAGTACAAAGCCTTCCTCGAAAACGCCAGCGCGAGCAATCCGCCCTGGATCGCCGCGGAAGTGCCGCTGTTGGTCGAGGGCGACTGGCCCGGCAAGGGCCTGGTGGACCTCGTGATCGGCGTGCACGCCTCGCAGGCCTTGCGCCGCGGACCTTTCGCCAAAGCAAGGAGTCTAGCTCCCGAGACGCTGGACATCCTGGACGCCTGGCAATACCCTGAGAAAAAGAAGTTCGCGGCCTGTCATTTGGCGGTGGAAAATCCCGGAAACGAAGCAGGATTGAGAGAGCGCGCCCAGGCGTTGGGCCGCGTTGTCCTTTGGATTCGGTCGCGCCGCATGGCGCGGACCATGGATCAGATCACGACGGCGGCCCGCGCGGGCCTGGAGGAGCTTTCGTCTCGATGAGTAGATGGATCAAAACCGCCGGGGCGCCCCGGCCGGGCGCCTTGGTGGAGTTTCTGCACGGCGATCGCTGCCAGGCCGCCTGGGTTCTGGACGATCAATCCAGCCGATTGCGCCTGTTCACGGCCACGGGCCGCGAGATCAAATTACCCCTCAACCGCGTTCTGCCCTGGACCGGACCGGTGTACGACACCCAAGCCGGCCGCACGGAAATGGAGCAGCGCCTCCAGGAACACACGGCCCGCAGGGAGCAACTCGCCGGAGAGATAGACATTCTGGAAATCTGGGAGCTGTCTCAGGACGACGTGAACAAGGCGGCCGTGGACTTCTTCGCCGAGTTGATCTGGGAAGCCCCGGACACGGACCAGATCGCGGCCCTTGGCCGCGCCATGCTGGAAGCCAAGACGCATTTCAAGTTTCAGCCCCCCATGTTCGAAGTCAACTCCCGGGAGCTGGTTGAGAAGAAAACGATCGAGTTGGAGGCGCAACGCCGCCGGGAGCAGGCGACCCAGGCCGGCCGGGAGGCCTTCAAAGCCCTTTGGAGCGCCCACTGCTCCAAGAGCAAGGCCAACCTGGAGAACATCCGGCCCGAGGCCGCAGCAGCCCTGCGGGACGTTTTGTTCGCACTGCTCAAGAATCCGGGCGACACCGAGGCGGCGGCGATTTTCAACGAAGCGAAAAAAGGCCTGCCGGACCACCCTTGCCTGGCGCTGATCCTGGCCCGCGCCTGGGGCGTGGTGGACGAACATTACGACCCCCTTCCCGCCCAGATCGGGTACGATCTCGGCGACTGTTGGGCCGCGCGTTTCGAAGACGACGTCCAAGCCGTGCGCGGAGCGTTTGACCAGAGCAAGGTGGAGGCCCTGGCCCGCAAAGCCCCCCTGACGGCCGGTTTGGTCAGCATCGACGCCGCCACCACCGAGGACCGCGACGACGCCATTGCCGTGGAGAGCTTGCCCGACGGCGGATACCGCGCCCTGGTGGCCCTGTCCCGTCCCACCATGGGCTGGCGTTTCGGCTCGGCCCTGGACGCGGAAATCATGTCCCGCTCCACCAGCCTCTATCTTCCCGAGAGCGTCACCCACATGCTGCCCGAGGCCGTGGGCGTCAACCTTTTCAGTCTCGCCGAAGGCCTCCCCCGGCCGATTTTGCTTCTGGATATGCGCATCGGCGACACCGGCGACCTGCAATCCGTTACTCCGCGCCTCGAATGGGCGGCCATCGAGCGCAACATGACCTACGAGCAGGCGGAGCGGGCCATCGCCGAGGACCCCGCATCCATGCTGGCCCAGGCGCACGCCCTGGCCGAGCTCCTGCGCAAGCACCGCATCGCGCACGGCGCGGTCATCATCGACCGGCCCGATCCGGACATCAGCCTGGAGCGCGCCGAAGACGGCGTCAAGGTGCGCATCGACCTCAAGCCGGAATATCCGGCCGCGGCTTTGGCCGTGAGCGAGTTCATGGTGCTGGCCAACCAGGCCGCGGCCCGCTGGGGCAAGGAGCACGGGGTCCCTTTGATCCACCGCACGCAAGACATCCATCTGCCGGAGGGCTTGGCCGGCGTGTGGTCGCATCCGGCGGACATCTACCAGGTCGTGCGCCACTTGGCGCCCCCGGTCGCCGAGGTGGAGCCCAAACCCCACGCCAGCGTCGGCGTGGACGCCTACAGCCCCGTCTCATCCCCCTTGCGGAGGTACGTGGACTTTCTGAACATGGCCCAGATCGAATCTTTCCTGGAGTCCGGCCAGCCTCGGCTGGACAAGGAAAGCTTGGCGGGCCTTTTACCCCAGATCAACGCCAGATCCCAAGAAGTCTCCCAAATCCAGCGTTTCCGCCCCCGCTACTGGAAGCTCTTGCATCTGCGGCAAAACCTGGATGCGCAGCACAAGGCCGTGCTGGTGGACGACTCCCAGACCTTTTGCTCCTTCGCCTTGCCGCAACTGCAAATATACGTCCGGGCGCCCAAGGATTTGCTGGGCGACAAGACACGGCTGGGCGAGGAGCGGCTGCTTCGGTTCAACCGCGTGGACCCGCTGCTCAACGACATGCGCGTGTGCGAAGCCTCGGAATTCGTGGACTGACTGCAATCCGCGCCTTTTCAAGCTTGACCAAAAAAGGTACAAAACAGCACAGTTCGCCCTGTTCCGCCAAGTAAAGGAGTTCGCTCATGCTGTGGATTTTCTGGATAATTCTCGCATTCTTTCTGGGGTCGCTGCCCTTCGGCCTTATAGTGGCCAAGGTATCCAAAGGCCTCGACCCCCGACGCGACGGCAGCGGCAACACCGGAGCCACCAACGTGGCCCGGCTTTGCGGGACCGGCTACGGCGTGCTGGTGCTGGTGCTGGACATCCTCAAGGGCTTCCTGCCGCTCTTGATGGCCTCCCACTACAGCTCCAACTGGTTTTTCATCACCTTGTGCGGATTAGCGGCCATTTTAGGCCACATCTACTCGCCCTTCCTGAACTGGAAAGGCGGCAAGGCCGTGGCCGTGACCATCGGCGTGTTCCTGGCCGTGGCCTTCTGGGCCACAGTGTTGTCCGCGGCCGCCTGCCTCGCGGTTATCGCCGCCTCCGGGTTCGTGTCCATGGGCTCGCTGACCCTGGCCCTCGCCCTGCCCGTTTTTTGCCTGCTGACCCTGCACATCGGAACCGTTCCTCTGGCGCTGATCGCCAGCGCCATCCTCCTGGTCCGGCACCGGGAAAACGTACTGCGCCTGGCCCGGGGCGAAGAAAAGCCCTGGCGCAAGCACTCGGCTTAAAAACGAGCTTGAGACTGGGGGAAGGGGAAAACCACTTTTGCAAAAGTGGAGATCGGAAGA
>JASGMV010000003.1 GCA_030156255.1 Desulfovibrionales bacterium | reverse complement strand
GGCCGGGCCGCTTGTTGTTGTTTGGGGCTCGAGACTATTGGACCGTGATGTCGGTGCGGCGGTTCATCTTGCGGCCGTCCCGGGTGTCATCCGGTGCGATAGGCTTGGTCTCGCCGTACCAATGCAGGACGAAGCGGCCTGCCGGCACATTGAATTTCCTGGTCAGGTAATCACGCACGGCTTGAGCCCGCTCCTTGGAGAGGATCATGTTGTAGGAGGCGGGGCCGGTGCTGTCCGTGTTGCCGGAAAGTTCGCAAACGGCGTTGGGGTTGTCTTGCATGAACTTGCCGACCTTTTCCAACAGTTCGGAATAACGGTCCTGGATGTTGTACTTGGCGAATTCGAAATGGATCATGCCCTTGAGGACTTGGGGAGTCTCCTCGACGACCACCTCTTCGATGAAGACCACTTCGTCCGGCACTTCGACTACGGCGTACAGCGGTTCGGACAGCACGCCGGGATTGCTGACGGCTTCCTCGAAGTTGATGATCTGGGAGCAATCGCCCAGATGGGCGATTTTTTGCATTTGGGCGTTGCCTTCCTCCCAGGGGCTCAGATTGATCATGTAAAAGCAGACGTCGTGCTTTCTGCTGATTTCTCTGGCCTCGCGGTACGGATTGAGCGTGTCCGTATTGGCGCCGTCGGAAATGATGTAGACGATGGTCTTGCCCTTCGTCCCTTCCAGCACGCCGCCAAGCTTTTGCATGGCCGTGCCGAAAGGCGTGCTGGAGCCGCCCAGGGAACCGCCGGGAACCGTGTCGGGCAGCGCAACGACAGCGCGGGCGTATGCAGCCTTGTCAAAGGGTTTCAGGGAATAATACGCCTGGAACGGTGTAAAATCATAGAGTCCTGCGTTGTAGTCGAGTTCCGGAGTTTGCAGAATCAGCGTTTTGAGCATCTGCTCGGCCAGGTAGAATTTGGTCTTGCCGGTGTCTTTGTACGTTTGGCTCATGGAGCCGGAGGTATCGTACAGGACAACGAAGTTGTCGGCCTTCTGCACAAAAACCGGCCTGGCCGCCGCGGACCCGGTTGCGCCAACCAGAAAAATCGTGATCGCGAACAAACCGAATATGCATTTTTTCATCGAACAGCTCCCTGGAATCACTATTGTGTTCTGAACATATGCAGATGCACAGCCCTATGCAACCATACATAGTTCAGCCAAAATGTAAACAGCAAATGTTTTTCAGGGCGAAGCTGTCGCAGAATTCTTTCTTATAAGCCTGCATCGCAAGCCTGACCGGTTTTGACGCTCGCGCGCAAGGCGGTATCCGCGCGCCGCACCAAACCACCAAGGGACAGACTGCTCCCGTTTACCGTTCGGAAGGCGCCAACCCGCAGCCGAACAAAAGGGTTTGACTGGGCGAGCCCTGCGGGGATTCACTCGTTTCCAAGCATGCAGGGATCCCTGCACAAGCAACGCGCGCACCTCGCTCATCGAACGGCTGGTTCTCCTGAATGAAATTTTTGCATTTCCCGCATCGCTCATGGAAATGGAGCCTATGCCAGAAGCTGCGAACCACTTGTGTATTCAGGATGTACACAGGGCAATGCGATCTATGCGATTCATAAAAAGATGCGTATGCGATGATATCGATATACAAGGAGAAGAAGCCTACAAAAACACAATGCACTCTGCAATGAAAGATCGATGTGTATCATTCGCTCTAGCGCCTCGTAAGCGCATAAAGCAAGCTTTCGGCGTTGACGCGCTCGTTCCCCCCGTTGAACGAACCAATGGAAACCGTGAGGAGATGCGATGATAATTGCATTTTTTGTAAAAGTGAGTTAGTGCATAGGATAGAAACTTTTTTCGAACGAAACGAACAGAAGTTGGGTGCGTTATGCGAAAGGTCACATATGCTTTTTCTTGTAAGACGCCGGCGCCCCACCCCCTCGAGGTGTTGAAAATCCACGGCTGCGAAGAGGTGGACGGATGCTTCGAGTTCCGCATCACCGCCCGCGCCTCCGTCCAGGGGTTCGACCCGGACGCATTTTTGGGGAGCGGCGCCAGGCTGACCATGGAAAGCCTCGGGGAGAGCGTCGTCAAAGCAGGACTCCTCGATCACGTCAAGATCCTCACGGCGACTTCGAAATTCGTATATGTGGAATTTTTGCTGGCGCCCGCGTTGCGACGCCTGGCCTACGCCAGGAACTCCCGCACGTTTGTCGGAAGAACCATGGAGGGCGCCCTCAAGCGCGTCCTGGAGGAGGGCGGCGTACATGGCGGCGGATACGAATTCCGGTTGGCGGCTCCGGACGCCGTCAGAAGCTACCTCTGCCAATACGACGAAAGCGATCTGGATTTTTTCAAGCGCCGCCTGGAGTACGAAGGGTGGTCCTATTTCTTCGAGTTTGACGAACATGGCGACAAGGTCGTGGTGACCGACGCTTTGGGCGCTCGCCGGGATCTCTCGGGCCGGGCGGCCGGCCTCGACCTGCCTTTCGCCCCGACCGGCCGCAGGCATGACGCTTCCGAGCACGCCGTGCAGAGAATTTCGCATCAAAGGAGGGTGGCGCCCTCGACGGTGCGCATCCGCGATTGGTTCTACGAGCGCCCGGAGTCGCCGTTGGAGGGCAAGGCCGATGTTTCCTCCAGAGGAGCCGGGCAACGATACCTTTTCGGAGACGGCCCGCACGCGCCCGGAGAACTTGAGCGCCAGGCGAAAATCCTGGCCGAGAAGCACCAGGGGGCCGGAGACGTGTACAAAGGCGCTTCGGATTCGCCTTTCCTGGCGCCCGGCCAAGCTTTCAGCCTTCACGGGCATCCATTGGATTCGAACAACGCCCGGTTCGTCCCCCTGCGCGTGGAGCACTGGGGCTGCAGCAATCTCACGGAGCGCGACAGGACCCTCGGCCCCCCCGAGGACGCGGGCTACCACAACCGGTTCACCGCCATTCGGGAGGGCGGGGCCTACCGGCCCTTGCGCAGGACTCCCGTTCCCCGGGTCTGCGGCGGCATTCCGGGCTTCGTGGAGTCCGAGGGCGAGACGTACGCCCAGTTGGACGAGCACGGCCGCTACAAGGTCCGGGCGGGATTCGACGACAGGGAGCGCTCGCCGGGCAAGTCCTCGGCGCCTGTGCGGCTCATGACGCCCCACGCCGGCGACGGATACGGCATGCATTTTCCCCTGCTGGGAGGCGCGGAAGTGCTTTTGGCCCACGAACAGGGCAACCCGGACCGTCCCTTCATCCTCGGCGTATTGCCCAACGCCCTGGCCAAGGGGCCCCTCGACAACAAGACCTCCACCCAGGCCCGGCTTCAGACGCCGGGAGGCAACAAGCTCCGGTTCGAGGACAAGGAAGGCCGCTCCGGACTGCTCCTGTATTCTCCCATGGGCGGCGCGGGCCTGAGCCTCGGGGCGAGGCCGGACACCCTGGTCGACCCCGGCGAGGGCTCGAATTTCAACGGGAGCGGTTCGTCTTCCTCTCCGGCAGCCGCGCAAAACACCCCGGAAGAGAAAACGGCCGCTTCGTCGGACGGCCTCGGCTTCCTCGACCAGACCACGGTGGACGACGGCGACGTCGTGAGGGACCGGCTCAAGCCGCATGATCCCTACCGCTTGAAGTCCCCCAAAATCGAGAAGTCGAAGGAGGGGGACGGCAAGTACTACGGCGACGGGATCAACCTGTTCACGGCGCCGGGCAATCTGCTCAAGATCGAGGCCAAACATTCGGCGAGCGTGCTGCTCGGAACGAGTTACGACTGCCATCTGGGCCTGGTGTCGCGCTGCAACGCCAGCGTCATCGAAACGCTGGTGGAAGGCCGGATGCTGGACGCCAAGCTGTCCCTGGCGAAGTCCTTCAACGGCAACAAACTCTATACCTCCGTCGCGGACAAGATATACACGGGGTCGAAAAAGTTCGTTACCGGGTCGACGAATTCTCTCTATAAAAAAATGAAATCCTTTATCGGCGTCGATACCGCGTCCCGCCTCGACGCGCAGCGCCTCATCGACAGCGAGCAAGCATTGTTGGATGAACTGGCGGAGGCCGAGGGCGAAGGGAATGAGCTGATCAACAAGGAAAAGAATCTTGAGAACGAAGTCAATGAGATGACGGGAAACAAAGACGAAGCCGTCGATGATGAGAAGGAAATCCTCAACGAAAAAAATGACATGAGTGGAGAGGAGAATGACGCTGAGGACGAAGATACCCTGATCGCCAATGAACTCAACAGATCCTATGGGCAGAAGGACGAGGTCGGCGACGAAGAAATAGCCATTCTCACCGAAGAAGACGAAATCAAGGAATTTGAAGAAAGGCAATTCGTTAACGAAGAGACCATATAGGACGATCTCCATGAAGGACGCCGTGTTTCATTTCACCCTGGCGGGGTTCCCCGAAGACGCCTTGCATGTGGTGCGTTTCGACGGCAAGGAGCGGATCAACGAGCTGTTCGAATTCACCATCGTCCTCGCATCGCCATATCCCGACCTCGACCTGGAGCAGGCGCTGTACGCCAAGGCCCGGCTCGACATTCGCGGGGACGGGGAGGAAGCGGTTTTCCACGGCCTCGCCGCTTCCATGGAGAACTTGCATCCCTCGGGCCGGTTCACATTCTACCAGGTGAGAATGGTTCCCTCTCTGCACCGCTTGGCTCTCACGTCGAGCAACAGGGTTTTTCTGGGCAAGAAGCTTCCGGAGGCGGCTCGGGAGGTCCTCGACGAGGCCGGCCTGGCCGACGGCGTAGACTACAAAGTCCAATTCAAGCACAAGCATCCCGTTCACGATTTTCTCTGCCAGTATCGGGAAAGCGACTGCAATTTTCTGACGCGCAGGTTGGAAAACGAGGGCGCGTTTTTCTTTTTCGAGAACGGCGAGAACAGGGATCGGCTGGTGATTGCAGACGGCCACGTGTTCAAGGACTGCCCGGCCAACCCGGTGGCGTTCCACGAGGCTTCGGGGCTGCATCACGACTCGGACCCGAACGAGGTTCATGAGCTTTTCCGGCGGCTGTGCCCGCGGCCGGCCAAGGTCACGGTCCGCGACTTCAACGAGCTGAACCAACTTCACGACATCACGGCGGAAAAGGCGACGCCCTCGCGCCTCAAGAAGGTCCATGTGGGCGAGACGCACCTGTATGCGCCCAATGCGAAGACGCAGGAGCAATGTGATGAACTGGCCGACTCCGTGGCCAAACGCTATGCCTGCGAGGTCGAACGCTACAAGGGCGCGGGCCGCTCGCCGCATTTCCGCCCCGGCCTTGTCATTGAGCTGCGCGGGCATCCCAAAAGCGAGTTCAACGGCCGGCTGCTGCTGACCTCCGTGGCCCATCACGGCCGCCAGGAAGGACATCTGGCCAGGGTGTTGGGACTCCATGTCGCCTCGAACGGCCATGGGAACGGCGAATCCTCCTATTCCAACGAGTTCTGGGCCATTCCCGAGGACATACCCTACGTCCCGGCCAGGAAAACGCCCCGGCCCGACATCCAGGGCGCGCTGAGCGCCTTGATCGACGCCGAGGGCTCCGGCGAATACGCCGAGATGGACGAGCACGGCCGGTACAAGGTGATCCTGCCCTTTGACCTTTCGGGACGCAAAGACGGCAAGGCCTCCGCCTGGATTCGCATGCGCCAGCCCTACGGCGGCGACGGGCACGGCCTGCACCTGCCCCTGCACAAAGGCTGCGAGGCGGTCCTCATGTTCGTGGACGGCGACCCGGACCAGCCGGTCATCGCCGGCGCGGCGCCCAACACCGACAACGCCAGTCCCGTCACGGGCCGGGACGTCACGACCAACGTTCTGGCCACGGCGCACGGCAACTCCCTGCGCATGGGAGACTCCCGAGGCGGCCAGCACCTGTCGCTATGCAACAAGGACTCGTCCACCCTGATCCGGCTGGGCGCCGGAGTGGACGAGGACGACTCGCCCTCCCAGCAGCAGCTTGTGGAGAACAAGGTGCAAAGCGCCCTCGACGGCGATCCTCCGGGCGGCGCCTCCTCCTCTAACAATAACAACGGAGACGAAAAGAAGAAGGACCTCATCGACAAGGTCATGGACGGGGTCATGGGGTGGCTCGGCGAGACGTCGCTGATCGATTCGAAAAAGAAGGCCGGAAAACACGGCGCCAAATTCAAGACTCCCAAAGGGATCAGTGTGACGGCCGGCGCCAACTACAGCGTGTTTATGGGCGAGTCCTTCGAAACCAAGGTCGGGGGCGTGGCCACCAACATTCTGGGCTCCCCCACGTTCATTCCCGCTCCGCTGGAAGGGTTGGCCGAGGGCCTGGGCTACGTCGGGACGATCCCCTGGAACTACAAGGACCCCGCCCTGGCGCCCCTCATCCTGCAAGGTTTTGCTCCGGCCAAGGGCGTTTTGAACATGGCCTTTGAACTCACCGGGGAGATTCTTCCGGTCTGGGATATCATCAAGGCCAAAAAAGAGATCGATCTGGTGTCGAAGTATATTGGATTCTACAGGAAGAATTGCGCGAAGAATGCGAAAGAACTCACGGCGGAAGCGGAAAAATTGAAAGGAGAAGAGGACACCCTGGCGAGAAAGAAGGAGAAGGCGGTCCAAGAGGAGAATAGCGTCCGAGGCGAATACGACGCGTTGTTGAATAAAGTGAAAAATTTGAGAAATGAGAAGACTGAAGCGAATGGTGAATTGAACAAGGTTGCAAGAAAAAAGAAAAAAATCATAAATGAATTGAATAGAGTTCAGGGCGAAGTGAACAAGGCGACCAGAAAGAAGCAAAGAATCGTCAACGAGGTGAATGCAATGTACGCCGAGGCGACGGAGGCGATCAATGAGGTGACCAAGATTCAGAATACGGCGAATGCGATCAAAGGGAATGAAAACGTCTCAAGCGTCGCGTTGGAAGAACTGATGGGCGAATTCGAACTCGTTTGATCCGAGTCCCCGCCTCCAGCCAAGACAGGACGTAACATGCCGGCCATTGAAACCACCTTCGAATTTCTTAGCCAAGGCTACTCCGATGCGGACTTGAACGTTGTCCGCCTGAGCGGGGAGGAGCGCCTGGGCCGTCCTTTCGAGTTCATCCTCGATCTGGCGGGCGGCGCTGTGGACCCCGAGCGCATCCTGGCCAATCCAGCGGTCCTGACGCTGCGCTCCAAAGAGCGGGAGCAGCGCTACCACGGGCATGTGTGCTGGTTCGTGGAGGCCGGCGTGGCCAACGGGCTGCATCGGTACCGCTTGAAGCTTGCGCCGCCCGTCGCCCGGTTGGAGCATTTCCGGACCAACGCCGTGTACGTCGACAAGACGGTCCCGGACATCATCAAGGACGTCTTGTCCCACGTCGGGCTGCACGACGGCCAGGGACTCCGATTCAAGCTGCAGGACCAATACCCCGAGCGGGAGCTGACGTGCCGGTGCAGGGAGACGGAGCTGAATTTTCTGCACCGTCTCATGGAGCGCCACGGACTCTATTACTTCTTCGATCCGTCGTCCGAACATCCCTTGGGTTGTATGATCGTCGCCGACAGCCCTGCGGCGCACACCCCGGCCGGCCGGCGAGCGACCTTGCGATTCCGCAACGCATACGATGCAACGTCCCGGCGGGAAAAGTCGCACGTCGCCTCCTTCGAGCTGGACATGCGGCAGGCCGTGTCCGCGACGGCCGTGGGGGACTACAATCCCGAACGCCCGGACGTCGCCATCGACGCCAAACACGCCTGCGGCAAGTCGCCGGGCGTGGAGCGATATTACGGAGGGGTGGCCCAGTCCCGGGAGGAGGCGGACAAGCTGGCGGCGGTCCTGGCCCAGGGGCGCGCTTGCGAAGAAAAAGTTTTTACCGGGAAGTTGCTCGAACCCCTGGTGCGCAGCGGCGAATGCGTCAAGCTTCAGGACCACCCTCTGGAGGCCTTCAACGCCGACTACCTGGTTACGGCGGTGCTGCACGAGGGGAGCCAGCCCCATCGCCGCAGCCATGGCGGCGGGAAAACCGTGTACCACGCCGCGTTCACCGCCATTCCTGCGGACAAGCCTTTCAGGCTTTTGTGGGTTACGCCCCGACCGGTTGTCTCCGGGATTCTCTCGGCCAGGATCGACGCCGAAGGATCCGGCAAGTACGCGGAGGTCGACGAGCAGGGAAGATACCGCATCATTCTGCCCTTCGGAAACCAAGTCGGGCAAACGCCGGCGGCGGCCAAAATCAGGATGCTGCAGCCCTACGGCGGCGGCGACCACGGCCTGCACCTGCCGCTGCACAAGCATACCGAGGCGCTGATCGCTTTCTTGCAGGGCGATCCGGATCGGCCGGTCATCTGCGGCGCCGCGCCCAACGTTTCGCAACCCAGCCAGGTGACGGTCAAATCCCAGACTTCCCATACGCTGGTGACGTCTTCCGGCAACGCCTTCACCATGGACGACGCCAAGGGCGTCAACCGTCTGCACGTCTCTTCGCCTTACGCCTCCACCCGGATCGTTTTGGGCTCCATGCCCGAGGCGGAGCGCAAGGAAGCGCATGAGCGGGCGGTGAACATCATGAACTCGGAGACGAGCGGGAGCGGCGGGCAAGCCAACAACGCAGGCGATCTGTCGGACATCACGGTTGACGACAGCAATGTGCAGGCGGATTTGAACGTCGCCGACGAGAAAAAGGAGAAGGTCAAGCAGAAGGGCGAAAATTGGTTCAAAAAGCATTTCAACGCCGGGGACGACAGTTTCGGTTTGCACATGATCACCGACGGCCTGTTCGGCGTGAACGTCGGCGTGAAGAACACCGTGATCCTGGGGGACAGCGAATCCCTGATCCTCGGCAGCAAGCTTTCCGACTTTTTCCTGAGCTGCTTCACTCTCAGCCTCGGTCCGACGTTCAAAGTCACCTTGGGCGATAAGTACAAAGCCGTTCCCGAACTCACTGTCATACGGGCGGATGACACACGGCTTGGCTGGAAGCTCGGATTTTATAATGGAGAGGTGAAGAAAGCCGCGGGAGAACATGCAAAGGCCGTGGACAAGATCCAGTCGGTGGTGGGGGAGATCAACGACGCGACAGCTTCGCAGAAGGATCTGAAGGACAAGGTCAAGCGGCTTGAAAATGAATACAATGCGCTCAAAGGCGAAATCGTTCAGATTCGGGACAAGACGGAGTCGATTCAAAATGAAGTCAACATCATGGAAGGGGAGATTAACGCCGCGAAGAACAAGAAAACCGAAATCATCAATGAGGTAAACGAGCTGAGCGCGGCAAAGCAAGGAATGAAAGATGATCTGCAACAGATAGCTGAGGAAAGGAACGACGCCATTCTCGATTTGACCATCGCCTATACGAGCAAGGATAAAATCAGCGGGGAATCCGCCTCGGTTGTTACTTTTAGGGAGGATGCGTGAGGAGATGAAGACCTACAAGGACAGGCAGCATTCCCTCATGGTGAAGCCGTTCGGCTTCGCCGGCCGCCAGTATTGCGGCGTCACGGTCTTCGTCTTTTTCGATCTGGCCGACCCGGACTCGCTGCTGAAGGAGCAGGAGCTCTGGGAGGCCGTTCCCGGCCAGCTTCCCAAGGGCGCGAGCCTGGACATGGGCTTTCCCAAAGCCAGGGCGGAGTTTGTGGCGTTCGGCTCCTGCTTTGCGCCGCGCGGCGAGACGCGCAATGCGTCCAAGGCCTCCGTCCGGGTCGGGGACGCGGCGAAGATGCTCTATGTCTTCGGCCGTCGCTACTGGACGCCGGTGGGCGCCATCACCGACCCCGAACCCTTTCGCGAGATTCCATTGGTCTACGCCAACGCCTACGGCGGGCCGGAATACGAGCTGAACCCCGAGGGCGTGGGCTTCAAGACCGCGGTCGCGCTGGACACGGGCGAAGTTCGCCGAAATCTACCGCTGGTGGAGCTTCCGAAACAACTGATCGGTTCGCTGACCTACCATCCGGAGCCGGCGAGTTTTGCGCCCCTGGGCGTCATGCTGCCCCAGCGGCAAAAGAAGGCCGGAACCTTCGACGAGGCGTGGTTCAGGACGCGTTGGCCGAATATGCCGGACGACATGGACCCCCTTCACTTCAACACCGCCTCCCCTGACCAGCACGTCGATGGATGGTTCAACGGCGGCGAAGTCATAGAGATCGCCAACATGAACCCCGACGAGCCCGTGATCCAGTCCAGGCTGCCGGGCAAGCGAATCCGCGCCTTCTTCACCTTGTACAAGGACTACGACCGGTTCAAGAAGCCCGAAACGTTCGAGACGGAGTTTCGCGAAGTCTCCATGCACATCGACACGGTGACCCTGCTGCCCTCCATCATGCGCGGCGTTGTCCATTATCGCGGGCTTCTGGAGAACGCCGACGACGAATACTACGACTTGGCCAGGGCCCTGGTCTGCACCGAGGCGTCGGACGAAGCTCCCAAGGACATCGAGTACTATCACGAAGAGCAGCTTCGGAGGCTGGACCGCCGGCCCAAAATGGATTTGGGACGGTTGGAGGCCGGCGCCAAGAAGCTTTCCAAGATCGCCCTGAACGTGAAGAAACTGCCCAAGGAGATCGAGCGCATCACCCAAAAGGCCTTGCGCGAGGCCCCGTTCATGCCCCGCAGTCCGGAAGAGATGGCCGGCATGGCCAAGGACAATCTCGCCCGCAGCATGGCCGCCGTGGACAAGCTCGAAGGCGTGGCCAAAAAGCTGCACGCCCAATTTGGGCACAAGGCGGAGATCGATCTGGAGCAGTTCGACAAAATGCGCGGCAAATTGGCCAAGATGGGCCAACGTTTTGAAAAGGCCGGCCAAAAAACGGCCAAGGTCGAGAAGGATCTCACGGCCATGGTCCAGGAGATGACCGCCGAAGCTCATGACGCCGCGAGCCATATCGTTTCAAAGGAAAACCTCGCGGCCTTCGGCCTGACCCCCGAGCAGGCCAAGGCGGCCGGGGTTCCCGTGGAGGGCTTTGCTCTCCCCGTGCGGTCCAAAACGCCCTTCCACGAGCAGGGGTTTCCCATCGTGGTGGAGGCCCGCAAGCGTTTGGAGCGCGATCCGGAATCCATGGCCCGCCTTCGAAGACTCGGGTTCGACCGCAAGACCATCAAACACGCCTGGTTGGGCGTGCTGCCCGACCCCCTGGATCAGAAACAATCCTTGTGGGGCGTCGAGGACGTCTCCCCGGACAAGGACCCCTTTATCATCCCCGCCGGCCTGGTCATGCCCCGCTTCGACAAGGACGCGCTGAATCGGTTCATGGTCCGGCCGGGTCCCTTGGACAAGCTGGCCGATCCGGGCGCGGAGGAGATGGTCCCGGCCTCGGACGAGACGCCCTTGGCCCTGTTTCCGGCCGCGGAGCAGGCGCACTGGATCAGAACTGCCGACGAACTCCAGGCCCTGTACGCGGAACAGGAGACGGGCGATTGCTGCGGCGTGGTCTCCCTGCCCGATCCCGGCGCCAAACCCGACAAGGATGCGGCCAAGGAGATCGAGGAAGCCGGCGTGTTCCTGATCGTCATGCCCGCGGGCGCCACGGCGTCCGATCCCGAATTTCTGGCCTGGAAAGAGGCCTTTCCCAACGCCAAGCTTCTGGACCTGCCCGAGGGTGAAACCGTGTTCCAGGCGGCCCTCGCCGGACACGGCCTGCGCGATTTGGTCCTGGACGCCCTTCCCAAGGAGTTCGCCGAGGAGCACTCCGTAGATTTCCAGGTTCCGAAGGAACCCGGCGGCAAAGTGGGGATTCCGGAACTCAAGTTTCCGGAGATCGACTATGAGGCCAAGATCAAGGGCGCCATGGCCAAGGCCAAGGCCAGGCATGAGCCCATGATCAAGGAGCTTACGGGGAAGCACGAGAAGGCCATGGCCGACCTCGACGGAAAGTTGAAGGACTCCGTGGCGGGAGGCTCTCTGGAGCAGGCGGCGGCTGAAGACGCGGGTTCGGCCAAGGATTTGGCCAAGCAGATCAACGACTATGTGGCCAACCGTAAGAAATTCTTTGAGTCCAAAGGATTCCTCTCTCCGGAAAAGGCCTCGGACATGGACAAGGCCATGGCTGGATTTGAAGCCGGGGCCGGCAAGCTGGACGCCCTGGAGGCCGAAGGCGAGGCGCAGCTCGCCGGGCTGGGCAAGAAGATGGAGATGCTGCGGGAGATGGCCGACGCCAACCGGATTCCGGGTATGTCTCCGGAGGAGATGCAGGCCGCCGGACTGGATCCGGACAAGGGCGAGGCCCTGACCAGAAGCCAGGTCATCGAGCTGCTGGAGCGCGGCGAGAGCCTAGCCGAGCGGGACTTCACCGGCGCCGACCTCTCGCGGCTGGACCTCTCCAATGCGGACCTGCGCAAGGCGCTGTTGGTCAACACCAATCTCGCCAAGGCCAAGCTGGACAACGCCAGGCTGGACATGTCCATCGTCCAGGAGTGCGACTTGTCCAAAGCGTCTCTCAAGGGCGCCGGCCTGCGCATGTGCGCGGTGGACAAATGCAATCTGTCCAAGGCCTCGCTGCAGGGCGCATCCTTGGACAAGGTCAGCTTCAAAAGGTGCAACCTGACCAAGGCCGACCTGTCCGGCGCCTCCGTGCAACTGACCTCCCTGTCCGGATGCGATTTCACCAAGGCCGACTTCGGCGGCGCGAACGTTCATCTGGCGATCTTCGGCAAATCCGAGTTCAAGCAGGCGTCCCTCCGCAAGGCCAAAATGAGCAAGGCTCTCATCAAGGACTCCCGCCTGGATCGGGCGGACTTCGGCGAGGCCTGCATCAACCGGGTCATGATCAAGGGATCGAAGGGCCGCAGCGTCTCCTTCGCCGGGGCGGACATGACCAGCGCGCGCATGGCCGGAGACAATGAACTGCTCGGCGCCGACTTCCGCAACGCCCGGCTGGACTGGGCCTGCCTGCGCGGCTCCGACCTGTCCGGAGCGGACTTCCGCGGCGCGACCCTGCACAACGCCCTGGTGGAGCTCTGCGACCTCTCCAACGCCAAGCTCCGGCTGACCAAGGCCAAGCGGGCCAGGCTGCTCAAGACCAACCTGGAGCACGCCGACCTGGCCGGCATGGACCTGCTCATGGGGTCTCTGCGCAAGTCCCGGCTGGTGTGCACGGACCTCACCGGCGCCAACCTCTACTCCGTGGATTTCTACAAGACCGTGATGCACGACACCATACTCGACAAAGCCAATCTCAAGCGCACCTTCCTGCACCACCGCGAGGAGTACCTGCCATGAACCGGGCCGAGGCGCTCCAGGCCATCGCCGACAACAAAACGCTTGAGGGAGACCTGCGCGGAGTGGACCTTTCCGGCGCGGACCTTTCCGGGGGAAGATTCTGGGGCGCCGATCTCACGGGCGCCGATTTTTCCGGCGCGTCCATCAACCGCACCGGGTTCAAAAAATGCGATTTTACCGGCGCCAGGTTCCGGGGCATCCGTATCGAGAAGATGGACATGCGCAAGATGGTCTTCAAGGAGGCCGACTTCGAGGGCGCCAGCTTGAAGATGAGCATGTTGATCGACAACGACTTCGAGGGCGCAAACTTTCGCAACGCGAATATCTGGGGTTCGTTCCTGAAAAAATCCAAGCTGGAGAACGCCGTCTTCGCCGATGCGCGGCTGACCAAGTGCATGTTGCAGTACGCGGCTCTGGACGGCGCGGATTTCGCCGGCGCCCGCCTGGACCGCGTCTCCTTCCGCAAGGCGGACGCGGCCAACGCCCGCTTGCGGGGAGCCTCGCTGGACAAGGTGATGCTCCGGGAATGCCAGCTGCCCGGCAAGGACTACTCCGGCATGAGCTTCCATATCGTGCTGTTCGACGCCTCCAATTTGTCCGGCGCCGACTTCGAGGACGCAGACCTGGGCATGTGCAGCTTCAAGGGCGCGGATCTGTCCGGAGCCGTTCTACGCAAGGCCAGGGCCGGCAACTGCAAGTTCCTCAAGACGAATCTGGCTGGCGCGGACCTGTCCGGAGCCTATTTCGAGCAAAGCGTTTTCAACGAGGCGGACCTGAGCGGGGCCAACTGCGCCAAGGCCAATTTCAGGACGGCGGCCATGAAGGGCGCGGTCTGCGCCAACGCCGTGTTCCACGATGCGGACATGCGCTACGTGGACCTGTCCCACGCGGACCTGACCAGGGCGTCGTTTCGCGGCGCATCCCTTTTTATGGCCCAACTCCACGGCGCCATCGACAAAAAGACCAACTGGAGCGGAGCGAACGACGTTTTGCTTCAGGGGCATGACAAAGAACGGGAGGAGGCGGAAAACTGGATTCCTCCCGTAAAGGAGAAGAAGAATGGATAACCTTGCGCGGAATCTTCGGGCCGAGTCCGTTCGATTGGTCTACGGCGTGGTGCAAAGCTGCGTGGAGTCCAGGGGCGACGCCGTCTACAAGATCGCCGGCGACGACGGGGCGTTGGTCTGCGAGCGCGCCGATGGTTGCCTGCTCAAGCCGGAAAAGGGCGACTTGGTGCTGGCCGTCTCCGAGGCCGACGGGCGCGGATACGTTCTCTCGGTCATCAAGCGCGCGGCCCGCGGCCAGACTCCGGCCAAGATCGAGGTTCCGGGGGACTTGAACATTGCGGCCGCCGGCGATCTGACTTTCGCGGCGGACAACGACGTCTCTCTCGCGGCCGGCGACCAGATCACCTTGGTGGGAGCGACCATCGCCGGGGCCGCGGAGGATGTGCATCTTCAGGCCTCGAAAATTTCGGTCGCCGCCCGGCTGCTCTCGGGCGGATTCAAGGCCGTGACCCTGGCCGCCGGCGCCGTGGAGCACGTTTTCGACCGGCTGACCCAAAAGCTGCGCAACTCCGTGCGCTTGGTGGAGGAGCACGACGAGGTCGCGGCCGGATCGGCCCGCATGGTCGTGGCGGAGGACTACGCCGTGCAAAGCCGGAATGAAGCGCATCTGGCCGAAGAAGTGGTCAAAATCGACGCCGAGGAAGTCCATCTGGGCTAACCGCCGGCGACAGCCAAAAGGAGCGACAGCATGTTCATGCTCACCCAGGGGCCGGGAATGAACACGGCCTTTCCGGACACCTGCAACACGCCGGCCGCTGCGGGCGCGCCCGTGCCGATCCCGTACGCGGACATCGCCACCACGGCCACCACCGAACCCTCGGCCGACAATGTTTTGATCTGTTGCATGCCCGCCATCACGCAGCTTTCCCAGGATTTGGTCAGCAACGGCGACGAGGCCGGCTGCATGATGGGCCTCGCCAGCCTGCGCATCGATGGGGAGTCCGTGTACATGGTGGGGTGCATCACCATCTTCACGGACGGGATTCCGGCCCAGCGGCTGACGAGCGTCACGGGCCAGAACGCCATGGGCGTGCTGCCCAATGCGCCGGGGATGACCGCCTGCCCCAGCCAGGTGACGGTGTTGACCTTGGGCTGAATGGGCGCGCCGCCGAAGGGCGGTTGGCGTTCGCGGTCCGGGAGCGTCGCCGCGCAGGAGAGGAACGCTCGGCCGAACGTTTTTGCGAATCCTTAATTTACCACTGCGAGGTCCCTGTGAGCCAGGATTGCATGCAGAAGGAAAAAGAGGTGCTGGATCATCTGCGTTCGTTATACGCCGCCTACTCCAACCTGGACATCGACGGCGTTGTTTCGCATTTCGCTCCTGACTCCGACTTGGTGGTTCTCGGTGCAAATCGAGACGAGAAAGTGGTGGGCCTCGACTCCATTCGTGAAAGTCTGGAGCGCTCGCAAGGGGGGGAATGGCGCCGCATGGAAATTGATATCTCCTGGATCAGCGTCACCTGCCGGGAGACGGTCGCCTGGTTCTCCTCGGAGCTGCATTGCGCAATCCCCCTGGACGCCGAGTCCACGCTGAACCTGATCACCAGGGCGACGGGCGTGTTGGAGAAGAGGGACGCGCAGTGGCTGATTTGCCAGTACCACGCGTCGCACCCGACGCCGGGCGTGGGGGCGCGCTACGTCATTTGAGCCGCGGACGTAACCGTTCCCGGCGTTCTTCATCGAAGCGCCTGTCGTCCTGATTTTCGCCGGCGCTTGGAGCGCTGCGGAGCAATCGAGGCGATGGCGCGCTTCAATTCGGAATCGCTCTCTGCGCGCAGGACATGCGCGTCCGTTCTGTTGGAAGGAATTCACGGGGAAGCCGCGCTTCTCCTCCTGAATTTCGTGAAACGGGGCGGCCTGCATCGCTTCGCGGCTTGCGCGGGCGTCCACTGCGGCGCATCATCGAACTGAACGCAGATTTCTATCTTTATCCCGCCATATTGCTACTTGCCGCAGCCGACGGACCGGCCACGCCGCGCCCGTGTCCATTCTCCCCTTCCTTGGAGCATTCGACGGATCCGGGTCTCCGCGTACCCGCCTTTTTTCCTGACAGCCTCTCCGAAATTTCTACCCCGAGGGTTGGTTTACAGACGGGTTACAGCCTTGTTTCATCATTGGAACAATGTTTCATAGTTGAAACAAAAAAGGAACACGTTACGGAAGGAAAACGAACCACAGTTTTTGGAGAGGCGTCTGAAGGAGAATTTTATACCTGGCTAACTCCTCAATTAAATAAAGAAATTTTTCAATTGAAGAATGACGGTCCCTGACTCTATCCCAGTGGTATGCTTCTCGCAATAAAATTTGCTACATAATGCAATGGCCCCTTTCCCTGCGGAGGTCAGTCGACCTCCATTTCGCGCATCAGGTTGAGATATCAAAATTTATTGTGAGGAGGTGATGAATATAGATTGCTTTCATAGATGAAGGGTAGCGGGACCTCAAAATTAATTTCCAGAAGTAAGGAGACAGATAAACATGATCCTCGAAAATGCAACAGTGACATTAATCGCTTTCTCGGCGGTGGTCGTACTGTTGTTTTGGCTTATCGCAAAGTCAAAATGGCATGTATTCCTGGCGTTGCTTGTTCCTATCGTGTTGTTTGGCATGATTCCCGGCGTTGATATGGATGCTTTTATTAAGGCATTCCAGGTTGGCTTTGGAAAGACAATCCAGAAAATCGCCGTGGTCATTGTGCTTGGATCCTTGATCGGTGAGGTTCTGAAAAATACGGGCGGTGTAGAAAAAATAACGCAGACAATGATCGATCTTGTCGGCAAGAAAAAGATGCCGCTTGCTTTGACATTTGCTGGATTCATCATCGGTATCGCCATTTTTTCGGACGTGGGCTACGTTATTCTTAACCCTCTCGTGCATGGTGCGGCCATCGCGGCAGGAACCAACATGGCTGTCATGTCATCCGGTCTTGTGGGCGCCTTGCAGCTTACCCACGCCATGGTTCCCCCCACCCCCGGTCCTCTCGCCGCCGCGGCGCTGATGGGCGCGGATATCGGAAAGGTCATCATGTGGGGGACGTTCGTGACGTTCTGGGGCGCGCTCGCCGGTTATGTTTACGCAAGAATCGTTGGGCCGCGTATCAAGTCCGAGCCCTCCGACGAGTTTGTCGGGGAATCCTTTGTCGAAAAGGGGATGCAGCTTCCTTCCACGCTGAAGGCCTATGCCCCCATTGCGATCCCTCTCATATTGATTGCCGGCCAGAGTGTCGCCAAAAATTTGCTTCCCGAGGGCAGCGCTCTCCGCTCGATCATGACATTCATAGGCTGGCCCGTGGTCGCCTTGCTGATCGGCGTTATCGCCTCCTATTTCCTTGTCCAGGATCCTAAAGACAAGAAAGAGTTTACGGGGAGCTGGATCGAAGAGGCATTGAGAACTTCCGCCATGATCATCATCGTGACCGGCCTTGGCGGCTCTTTGAGCGCCATTCTGAAAGGAACCCCCGCCGTCCAAACCATCGCTGACGCGGTTGCGGCAAGCGGCGTTCCGAGCATCTTCCTGCCCTTTATTTTGGGCATCGTCGGCAACATGATCACCGGTTCGACCACCGTCGGCGTGATCACGGCCGCTTCGCTGACCACGCCGATGCTGCCGACGCTCGGTCTTACTCCGGAAGCCGGCATGCTGGCGGGCGCCGCGGGATCCATTATTATCAAGTACGTGAACTCCAGTTATTTTTGGGTATGCGCCTCGCTTTCCAAGATGGAGTTGCGGTCTTCGCTGATAGCCTACGGCGGCGTCACCCTGGTGAATGGAATCGCTTCCATGGCCGTGGTCTACATCTTGTGGCAAATGGGTATCATCTAGGCTGTAGGAAGGCTACTCGCCTTTGTAAATTCGTACGAGCATGAGAAAGTAGATGGACTTTTGCAGAGGAGAGTGTGCTTTGGTAACGTATCTTTATAAAAATCTTGCAGCAGCTTCAGGGAACGCAAAAGTTGCTCCGGGAGACGAGATAGCCTTGCAGGTGGACCTCGCGTTGGGACACGACGGCACCGGCCCGAAAGTCTTGGAGCTCATGAAGCAGCGGCAGGGCGAAGCCATCAAAAGCAAGAAGGTTGTCTTTACCCTTGACCACGCCTTTCCGGCGCCAACGATCGAGAGCAGGAAATTCCAGAACGAGTTCACGAAGATGTCGATGGATAATGGATTTTCCCTCTATAGCCATGGCGAAGGGGTGTTGCATCAGGTCATTGCTGAAAGAGAACGCCTCGCCCCTGGCATGATTGTGGCTGGCGCAGACGGCCATGTCGCAACGGCGGGCGCTTTCGGCGTCATCGGATTCGCCCTTTCGCCGCCTCAGTTGGTGCAGCTGCTTTACGACGGCGCTCTGCCGCTGACGGTTCCCGAGCAGCTGGTCATTGATCTCGACGGGAAGGCCAAGTCCAATGTTTTCGCAAGAGATATCGCCATGTATCTCGTGCAGAAATATGGTGATTCGATCAAGGGGAAAGCGGTTCTTTTTCAGGGAAAAGCCATCAGTGCGATGAATACAAGCGAGAAAATGTCGCTGTGCAATTACTTGCCTGAAGGCGGGGCTGCGACAGCCTTGGTTTTGCCTGCTGAAGAATTCGGAACGCCTTCTCTTTCCGTTAACCTTAGCGCAATTGACCCTATGATTGCATGTCCAGGCGAAGCAACACGCTTTGCTAAAGTTGAGGATGTTGCTGGAAAAGAAGTAACAATGGCCATTGCAGGCGGCTGCTCCTCCGGAAGATTGAGCGACATGGAAATTATCGCCGATGTTTTGGAAGGTCGGCGTATACCGGAAACGCTCACTTTCGTGATTACTCCAGCATCTTCTGAGGTAGCTAATGCAATGGATAAACGTGCTCTTTCAGTGGTATTAAGAGAGGCTGGCGCGGTGATCATGCCGCCAGGTTGTGGACCTTGCCCTGGTAAGCATTTCGGGCTGCTGTCTGATAATGATGTGGCGGTGACTACGACCATTCGTAATACACCTGGAAGAATTGGTTCAGTGCATGGGGAGATTTATCTTGCCTCGCCTTTGACTGTTGCATTGACAGCCGTCGCTGGCAAGATAACCGCCCCTCTTCAGTAATCTATTAATCGTTTTCAGTAAGGAGCTTCGAGAATGAAAAATATGCATGGAAGACACTTTTTGCAGATTCCCGGACCGACGAATGTGCCCTTGAAGGTCCTGAACGCCATCGGACAGCCGACCATCGACCATCGCGGGCCCGAGTTCCGGGAAATCTCCAAGGCGGTGCTCGAGGGCTCCAAGAGGATCTTCAAGACTTCCGGTCCGGTCCTCATCTTCCCCACGTCCGGTACGGGCGCTTGGGAGGCGGCCCTCGTCAACACGTTGAACCCCGGCGACAAGGTCCTCATGTTCGAGACGGGCCATTTCGCGACCATGTGGTACAAAATGGCGGGGCACTTGGGTCTTCAGCCGGACTTCGTTCCTGGCAACTGGAGGAATGGAGCCGACCCGAACGTCGTTTTGGAAAAACTGAAAGCCGACAAGAATCATGAGATCAAGTCGGTCAATGTCGTCCACAACGAGACCTCCACGGGCGTGGTGAGCAAGATTGCCGAGATCAGAAAGGCGATTGACGAAGCCGGGCACCCGGCCCTTCTGATGGTCGACACCATCTCCTCCCTTGGCTCCATCGATTACCGGCATGAAGAGTGGGGCGTTGACGTCACGGTCGGCTGCTCCCAAAAGGGGTTGATGCTGCCTCCGGGTCTCGGGTTCAACGCGTTGAGTGAAAAGGCCATCGCCGCTTCGAAGAAGAATGAGTTCAAGCGCCACTTCTGGAGCTGGGCGGACATGCTCAAGTCGAACGAGACCTATTTCTACCCCTCCACCCCCGCAACCAACCTCTTGTATGGCCTCAAAGAGGCGATTGCGATGCTTGAAGAGGAAGGCCTCGACAACGTCTTTGCGCGGCACGACCGCTTCGCTGAGGCTACAAGGCGCGCCGTAAGGACGTGGGGCCTTGAGGTCCTCTGCGAAGACCCGACTTCCTACAGCAGCGTCCTCACCGCGGTGATGATGCCCGATGGAAAGGGCGCCGACAATCTGCGGAAAGTGATCCTTGAGAACTTCAACATGTCTCTTGGAAACGGTCTGGGCAAAGTGGCGGACAAGGTCTTCAGAATCGGACACCTTGGCGACCTCAACGACCTGACGGTCGTCGGTACGCTCGCCGGCGTCGAAATGGGCCTGGAGCTCGCCGGTGTGAAGCACAACAAGGGCGGCGTGGCTGCGGCGATGGACTATCTGGCCAGCTGCTTCAAGTAAGGATCGAATTGCGGGTAATGCTAACCGTATAAAATGAGTGTGACGGCTTCATTTTAAAATGGAGCCGTCACGCCCATTCTTTTGAAACTAGAGCTTCTTTTTTGCTTGGGAGGAGGGGGGTGCTTTCTTTCTCTGGGATCGGGACTATTTTTATGAACTGAAGACCTGCCTGCACACCTCAATAGCCTTGCGTGACGGCATCGAGGGAGATGCAAGATTGATGACCTCGTAATAAGCTGATTTCAATCGTACTTTTATGAGAGCACCAAGAACGAGCTAGAGAATAATCTCTTTAAACAGGAGTTCATCATAATGAAGGAAGAAGCTGAAATAAATTTTGACGACTTGAGGCAGCGAATTGAGGGCGACCTTCTTGATAGCGATCTGGACAGATCTTTGTATAGCAGCGGCCCGTCCATCTTCCGTGTCAAACCTCGCGCGGTTGTCCGGCCGAAGAACAAAGACGACGTGGTCAAAACCATTCAGTTTGCAAGGCAGCACCGGGTGCCCATCACGGCCAAGGGCGGAGGCTCCAGCCGGGTTGGAAACGATCTTGGCGCTGGCATCGTCATCGACTTCTGCAAGTACATGAATCGAGTTCTTGAATTCGATCCTGCGAACAAGTGGGTGCGCGTGGAGCCCGGAATTATCCTTGCGGATTTGAATAATCAGGTCAAAGCGAGCAAACTTTATTTCCCTATTGATCCTTCGACCAAGGATTGGTGCTCCCTCGGCGGGATGATCGCCAACAACTCAAGCGGACCCCATGCCGTGAAATATGGGACGACCAGGAAGCACGTTGCCGCGCTTGAGCTTGTGCTTGCGGACGGCCAGGTCGTGCAGACCGGAAAGCGTCCTCGTTCGGCAAACGAGTCGACGATGGATCGTTTCGCTGACAGAGTCGTCTCGATCTTGGGCCGCTATGAAAAAGCCTTGGAGGAAGAAAAACCTTTCACCACAAAAAACTCCTGCGGCTACTATTTGTGGGATCTCTTCGATGAGAACAATGTGGATCTCACTCCCATGTTCGCCGGTTCTGAGGGAACCCTTGGCGTTGTGACCGAAGCAAAGCTGTATCTTTCCGATATCCCGGAAAAGGCGCTGAGCGGCCTCGCCTATTTCGACGACCTTGGGAAAGTCGGCAAAGCGACCCAGGAGATTCTTGAAGTCGGTCCCTCCATGGTCGAGATTATGGAAAGGCATATTCTGGACTTGGCGAGAGAGCAAAAACCGGAGATGCGGGAGTATCTTCCGGAAGGCATTGAAGCCGTTCTTTTCATAGAATTTCAGGAGGAGAGCGACCAGACGCTCAAAGACAAATTCGCGCAGGTCCGCAAAAGATTGCTTGAGGACAACGACCTGGCGATCGATTTAAAAGAGGCGAAGAGTGCGGCGGACATGGACACCTTCGCCAAAGTGCGGCGTATTTCCGGACCGATCCTGAACAGGATGAAGGGCCCCCGGCGCCCCCTTGCTTTTATCGAAGACGCCGCCGTCCATCCCAGCCGGCTTCCGGAATACATCAGCGGCCTCCGGGGGCTGTTCGAGAAGTTCAACGTGAGCGCCGCCATCTACGGCCATGCCGGGGACGGAAATCTCCACAACATGGGAATCCTTGATCTCCGCCAACAGCACGATGTCGACACCATGGTGCACCTTTCCGAGGGCGTCGCCGATCTCGTTTTGAAACTCAAAGGAACCGTCAGCGGCGAGCATGCCGACGGGCGCCTTCGGAGTTTTTATGTCCAACGGCAGTATCCCGAGTTGTACAAGGCCATGGTGGAGGTCAAAAATCTTTTTGATCCCGAAGGACTTCTCAATCCTGGAATCATTATCTCCAATCATGTCAATCAGCTGGATAAAGACTTGAAGTTTGGTCCTGACTACAAGATTGCTTTGACCAACAGCATCTTCGATTCGGAGGAGATTCAGGAACAGGTGGAGAACTGTTCCGGCTGCGGGAAGTGCAGGTCTTACTGCGCGATTGCAAGCAATACGCTGGAAGAGTGGGCGAAAGGCCGGGGGAAGATCACGCTCGTCAGAGAGATCGTCTCCGGGAAGCTTGACCCTGCAATATTGAATGAGCCGGGATTCAAGGAGATTATGGATTCTTGCATCAATTGCAAGCGCTGTTTGACCGAATGCCCCTCGGGCGTCGATACGCCTTGGGTCGCCTTGATGGGCCGCGCCGATTACGTGAAGAAGCATGGTGAAGATTTACCGAACAAGATTCTCTTGAATACGGCGACGTTATGTAGAACGGCAAGCTCGATGGCGCCCATGACCAACTTGGCCAACAAGTTGGCGCCGATACGGTCCATGACGGAAAAGCTGCTCGGCGTTGAACGAGAGAGAAAGCTTCCCAAATTCTCCGGCAAAAGCCTGCGCCGGATGTTCAAGGACAAGCTCAAGAGGACGGGAACTCGCGAAGCCGTCTTCTTCCTCAACTGCTTCAGCAACTACAACGATCCCCGAGGCGAGGGGATGGCCATCATCAATGTCCTGGAGAAGAACGGCGTCAATGTTCTTGTCCCTGAACTGAAATGCTGCGGCATCGCCAGGATCAGCTCCGGCGCCGCGCATAAGATCATGAAGGACATCAATGAAAACATCAGGGTCCTGTCCGAGTACGCCAACCAGGGCCTCCCCATCGTATTCACCGAGCCGAGCTGCGCCCTTGCGGTCAAGGAGTATCCGAGGATAACGGGGTCTGTCCTCGCAAAGGTTGTCGCCGATCATTGTTACGATATCAGCCAGTACCTGTTGCAGCTGCACAAGGCTGGCGAGTTGAACCTTGATTTCGGACGGATGGACCTTTCCATCGGATACCACAATCCCTGTCACCTGCGAACCCTCGGCGTCACCAAGCAGCCTGTGGAGCTTCTGAATCTGATTCCAGGCGTTAAGACGATGCAGTACTCCGACAAATGTTGCGGCATGGGTGGAACGTACGGGCTCAAGAAGAAGAACTATGACTTGTCCATGAAAATAGGACAGCGTCTGTTCGATGAAATCAACGCATCCGGAGTTGACATGGTCGCTACGGGATGCAGCTCATGCGCTATGCAGATCAAGCAGGGAACGGATAAAGAGGTTATGCATCCCGTTGCTTTGCTTGCGCTTGCATATCAGCGGTTTGGAAAAAGCAATGCAGCGTAATTGCTGAAAAAAGTGGATTGCCGGGCAGTTATCCGGTTGCGGTTGCAAGGGAGCGCGATGCTTCGCCAGCCTCAACCGGGAGCGCCCGGACGAATGAGAAGGCGGCGCTGGGAAAAAGGGAAAACGATTGTTTCTTGCCCGCTGCGCCGCCGGAAAACCGAACAAGGCTTTGAGGCGTTTTTTCTCTGGAAGATAGTGTAAGACTCCTTCATATTACGGCTTCCCCCCCGAGAAGCTGTATCGCGTCCGGAGGGGTTGGAGACGCCCGCCAACCCCTCCGGTAGGGCCTGGATGCAAACCCGGGTAAGGTAAGGTTCCCCCCCAAAGTCTCTCTGCGAATCCGCCGCAACATCCGCATTGAGAGCATGTCACGCTCGAAATGCTTGCTGAAGGCGGGGGCAGCCCGCCCGCAAGCATCAAAGATCGCCGGTTGAATCCGTCAGAAATTTTTCGGCTTCCTCCCAATCAATTGAAAGCATGAAGATTTATTACCATTCATACTTTCCAATTCGCAATCTACCAGATCCACGGTATGAAAGTCGGCGAAAAGCTCCTTGATCCAATCCATGGTGTGGTGCCTTACAACGGCTCCTTCTGGAAGCTCGAAAACTCCGTATTGGTCGAATCTAGTCTGAAATTCATTATATCGTTTTTTGTTTCGTTCGTTTTGCTGTAACCAATAATCACTGACGTAGATGATTCCACCAGGCCGAAGGACTCTGAACAACTCGCTAACCAGTCCTTTTTGACCGGCGTTGGTCGGTATGCAAGTCAGAACAGCAAACAAGACAACAGCATCAAATTCGTTGGCGTCAAATGGGACCTTGTTTCCTTGAAAAACTTTCAGATGGAGATAAGGAAACGCTCGTCGCCCTCGTGCGATCATCCCCTCGGATGAATCAATACCCACAATGTTGGTAAATCCAAGATTGTGTAATTCATTGCCAATGCGACCATATCCGCATCCGAAGTCTAGTATGGTGGAATCTTGAGCGATATATTGTTTTATCTTTTCTGTGTTGAGGGGATGAGTGAAATTTTTTTCGGATGAAACGCCATTCCAATATGCGACTTGATTATCTAATGCATTCTTCATGATGATCCGAAGGGAGATGAAGTTGACATTCAATTGATCCGGCGCATCAGCGCCGAGCGCCTGGGATACAGCCATACTTTACAGCAAGTGCTTACTGGCGAAAAACTGATCTGTGTATAGAAAATATTTGTATATCGATGGATAGCGATACTCTAAAAAACATTAAAGAACAATGTTCCCAAGAGGAAAAGAATTTTACACCAAAAATGAGCGGACGGCCTACGTTCTATTTTCGTTGGATTTCTGCAAAAGCGCGAACTGCTCCTTGCTTTCCGATGGAGTCAACTTAAGGTTTACATATTGTTCAAATCAGGGGAAACTAGGAAAAATTTTTTCGAAAAAGGATCACCGGTTTGTAAAAGAGCCTTTTGGGGGAGAGCGCCATGGCGGAAATTCTTTTCATTTGTCCCTATCCCGAACTAGCCGAAATCGCAAAAAAAGCGTGCGGCGCGCAAGACGACGTCCTCATAAAGGTTGCAAGAATGGATGAAGCCGTGAGGCTTGCGAAGCAAGCCGAGAAGGCTGGATTCCAAGTGATCATCAGCCGCGGGCTTACGGCGTCCGGAATAGAAAAGTCCGGAGTGACGGTGCCCGTCGTGACGGTTCCTATTGGCGGCTACGACATTCTGCGGGCTTATTACCAGGCGCGGACGATTGGCTCGAAAATCGGAATTGTCGATTTGGAAGAGATCATTCTCGGAATTTCAAGCTTCGAAGAAATCGTGGGCGAGACATTCCTGAAATATATTTGCCATAACGACCTTGAGGACATCACAAAGGGCGTTTCCTATTTGAAAAACAAAGGCGCCGACGTCGTGATCGGCAAAATCGCGATGGCGCGGCTGGCTCGTGAAATGGGCATGGAGTCCGTCATCATTACATCAGGCTATGAAGCGGTGCTCATGTCGATTTTCGAGGCTCGAAGAGTCAGCATTGTCCGAAAGCAGGAGAAAAAAGAAGCAGAGCAGCTCAAAGCCATCATGCAGTTCACCTATGACGGGATCATCGCGCTGGACAAAAATGGGCGGATCACCGTTTTCAACCGGGCCAGCGAACAAATTTCAGGCTGGAAATCGGAAAAGGCGATTGGTCGATACGTCACGGATATTATCCCCGCCGCAAGCTGCCAGAAGCTTCTGGATACCAAAGAACCGGAGTTGGGAGAGATTCTTGAGCTCGGCGATACCAGGGTCGTCACCAACAGGGTCCCCATCGTGGTGGATAATGCGATCGAGGGGGTTGTGACGACGTTTCAGAAAATCGACATGCTGCAAAAACTCGAGAGCCAGGTCAGAAAAAAGCTCGCCACCAAGGGACTTGTCGCCCGGCATTCCTTTGCGGACATTGTGGGCGAAAGCTCCGAGATATCGAAATCCCTGTCCATTGCCCGTAAATACGCCTTGAACGACTCGACTATTTTGATCAATGGCGAAACAGGTACGGGAAAAGATATTTTCGCCCAGGCGATCCACAATAGGAGCAGCCGGAAGAATGAACCGTTCATGGCGATAAACTGCGCCGCGTTGCCGGAATCCATCCTGGAGAGCGAGCTTTTCGGTTATGTCGAGGGCGCCTTTACCGGCGCAAAAAAAGGAGGAAAGGCGGGCGTTTTTGAAATGGCCCACTGCGGCACGCTTTTCCTTGACGAAGTCGGCGAGATGTCCCCCATGCTCCAGGTCCACTTTCTCCGGGTCATCGAGCAAAGGGAAGTCATGCGCCTGGGATCAAATTGCATCCTTCCGGTGAATGTCAGAATTATCGCCGCCACCCACAGAAATTTGAAACAGATGGTGGATGAAGGCTCCTTCCGGGAGGACCTCTATTACAGGTTGAATGTGCTTTCGCTCAAAATTCCCCAACTGGCGCGTAGGGGAAGAGACGTTCTCTTGATCGCCCAGAAATTTCTGCAAGAGTATTTTAATAAACAGGCAAAGCCGGTGGCCGATCTTTCCAATGCAGCGGAAGAGATTCTTTTGAACTATAAATGGCCGGGAAATATTCGGGAGCTGCGCAATGTGACAGAGCGGCTCGCCATGTTGAGTTCGGGCGGCGTCATTTCCGGAGAGGACGTTAAAGAGGCGTTGCTGGTGGACAACTGGGATTTGTATGAACGCCGGGAAGAACGTTCAAAACCTTTGCTGGATTTGCCTTCCGCCAATAGCTTTCCCGAAGAGGGGCTCTCTGATTTCTCCGGAAGCTTGAATGACAAGATTGTGGCTTCGGAAAAAGAAGTTTTGATGGAGGCGCTGGAGAGAAGCGGCGGCAGCAAAAAGATCGCGGCGGATCTTTTGGGCATCAGCCGAACGACGTTGTGGCGGAAATTGAAAGACACCGCATAGATCGGACCATCCCCGCGCGTGCGGGGAACACAGGTCACTTGGACATGGCCCGGAGGGGAACAGCGGATCATCCCCGCGCGTGCGGGGAACACAGTGGCGGGCCGGGCGCTACTCCGGCTGACAGCGGATCATCCCCGCGCGTGCGGGGAACACTCGTCAAACACAAGGTTCTCACCGATGGATCGCGGATCATCCCCGCGCGTGCGGGGAACACTGGCTCGATGTTCGCGGGCCGTGATCTTTTTGCGGATCATCCCCGCGCGTGCGGGGAACACTCGCTCCCCAGGCTGATGGCGCCGGCCGCCACCGGATCATCCCCGCGCGTGCGGGGAACACCACTTTTATAGAGGATCGCTCCCGGCCATTCACGGATCATCCCCGCGCGTGCGGGGAACACAAAATCCTTATAGCGAGTGAACCCTAGAGCGCCGGATCATCCCCGCGCGTGCGGGGAACACTCTACCATGCAATGTGCTCAATTTGTTGACTTTCCAAGAGCCGTTTTTCGCCACCGAACATTTCCGCATTTGTGGTGGATGCTCCGGAATGACAACATACTATCTTTACACACTATTTGTTTTTCAAAGAAACCACGAACCAGCACCCTACCCTACCACGCAGATTCACCCTCCATTTCGTCCGGTGAAAGCGACTCGGCTTCTTCGGGATCGTCCTCCGGCGCCAACGGCTGGAACGACACCAGCCGCAGCCCGTCCATTTCCCGCGGGACGCGCCGGTTCTCCCCCAGCGTCTCGAAGCTGAACCCCTGTTCCTCGCGGCTCGTCCAGGCCAGCACCGCATTGCCTTCGCCGATGCCGTCCTCGACCTGCCGCCAGATCATCTCCCGCACTTTTACCGAGTAATCCCCAAGGTAGACGCCTGCCCGCACCTCCAGCAGCCAGACAGCCAGCCGGCCGCGCAGCCGCGGCGGCGCGTTTTCAAGTACGATGACCATCATCGCCGATTCCCTTCTCGTCCGCGATGGCCGGACCCACCGCGTCCTTATATGGTTCGGGCGGCTTTTTGCCCCCGGCGGCCAGCACGTCCTCGATGAGCGGGATGATTCTCGCCAGGGTCCTGGAGCTGCGGAAGGCGTCGCGACAGACCCGGCGGACGTCGCCTTCGGGATCGGAGGACGGTTTCTTTTGCGCGGCGACCTTGAATGCGGCCGGAACCACGGTTTCGAACTTGAGGACGTCCGCAATATCGTAAACGAACGACAGCGGCTTGCCCGTGTGCAGGAAGCCGATGGCCGGGGCGTAGCCTGCGGCCAGCACCGCCGCCTCCGTGACTCCGTACAGGCAGCTCGTGGCCGCGCTGAGGCAGCGGTTGGGCAGGTCGCCGGACTCCCACTGCTTGGGGTCGTAGCGCCGGCCCTTCCAGGGTATGCGATACTGTCTGGCGAGCAGTTCGTAGAGCTTGCGAACGCGCGTTCCTTCGACGCCGCGCAGTTGCTCCACGCTACGGTTCATGGGCGGGTCCTCCTGGAAGCGCAGGGCGAACATGCGGCGTACGACCGTGAGGCGGGCGTCGGGGTCCAAGGCCAGGGCGGCCTGGTAGAGGAGCTTGTCGGAACGGGCGCCGCCGGGTTGCCCCGCGGAGTAGAGGCGCACGCCGCCCTCGCCCACCCAGCAGAGCAGGGTTCCGGCCCTGGCGGCCAGGACCACGGCCGCGTGCGACACCCTCGTTCCGGGCTGGAGCATGACGCAGGCCAGCCCGCCCACGGGGACCTGGATGCGGTCCCCTTGGGCGTCGATCAGTACGAACGCGCTGTCGCGGACGTCGAGCTGGCCGTACTCCAGGAAGATGACGGAGGCCCGCTCCTTGAGCGGCAATGGCGAGAAGCGCGGAAGCATCACGCCCTCCTCACCAGCAGCAGGCCGCAGCCAAAGGCCTTGGCCGGCCCCACGCCGTGGAAGAGGGCGGATTGCAACGCCTCGGGGTCGCGCACCGTTGCGAATCCGCGCAGGTCCAGCACGCCCAACCTCACGGGCCGGCTGTCCCGCGACTTGGAGAACTTCGCGACTTGGTAGGATTCCACCAGAAGGCTTTTTTCCTCGATATCCAATCCCAGATCTTGGGCGCGCGTCGCAAGCCATTGCGGAACGACCTCCCGGGCGATATCCTCGCGGCGCGGCATGTCCCGGGCCTTTACGCCCTGCGCCTCAAGGCGTTTGCGCCGGTCCTGCACAATGTCGTGCCGCACCTGCCGTTCTCCCTCGCGGGTTTTGCGCACGGGGTTGGCGCGCAGGGAGAAAAGCACGCGATCCCCGGCCTTCAGCCCGACCTTGTATTCCTTGGTCTCCATGTCGAACTGCGGATCGCCGCAGGGTTTTCGAGCCGAAACCACCAGGAAGGCGCCCTTGTCCTGTTCGCGGAACAGGAAGTCCCGCCGGCGGTCGGGACCGTCGGAGAAGAGGTCCCAGAGGACCTGATGCGCGCCGTAGGGACTTTCCAGCAACCGGGCCAGCCGGGCGGGGGTGTCCATCATGGCTTTGGTCATGCGGATTTTGCTCATGAACATACCGGGCCTCCCTTGTCGGCGCATTGCGGGGCGTCCACGGACAGAACCAGCTCGCTTCTCAGCCCGAATTGCCTGCGGCCATGGTGTGCGGGAACGTCGCGGACCTGGCGGAGACAGGCTCCGTCGCTTTGGAGTTCCGGGAAGTCGGGGTCCATGAAAACGCTGCAGGAGCCGCGGCCGTCCCGGAGCCTTTCGACGCTCCGATCCGGAGCGTAGGCGGCCAGGGCGTCCAGGGGATTTTCGTATTCGCCGACACTAGGCGCGAAGGGCAGACCCGGCGGGCAGCTCTTGCGGCCCAGGTAGGGGGCGAACCTCGGACGTTGCAGCGCTTCGGCCAGCTCCTCCAGCGGGTGCGGCGGGTCGCGGCGCTCCCAGAGGCAGGCGGTGAAGGCCGCGTTCGCGAGGTATTCCCTCCGGGACAGGACGGTGGCCAGGTCCTCGCCGGGATCGAGGAAGGGGCCGAGTTCGTCGGCGCGCCGGCGGAACTCGCGGTTTTTTTTCTGTCGGGTGGTCTGGACGGTGTGGTAGTCGAGCATGCGCTGGCCGGGGGCGTCCTCCCGGACGGCCGCGCCGTAACCTCGGGACAATCCCTGGAGGCGGTCTTCCTCGCCGCGCCGCACGCCCAGGCAGGCGGCGACGAGTCCGATGAGCCCGGAACGGGTGGGACGGGCGGCCGCGGGCCGAATCTCTCCCACGGCCGCGTCGCCCCAGGCCTGCAGGGGGCCTTGGATTTGGAAAAGCAGGAAACGCTGCATGGCTAGTCCTCCACGACAAAGTCCAGCAGCTCCTTGAGGGAGCCGCGGCCGCCCAGGACATCCAAGACCATGGACGCCGGCTCGACGCCATAGGCGCGGTTCATGCTTTTGCAGGCGCCCTCCAACTGGTTGACGGCGGTGGCGACCAGGCCGGCTTGTCCGCTTTCCTTCACGCCGTCCAGGAAGGCCACGGACAGGGACCGGGGCTGGTCTTCGCCGCGCTCCGCCAGGCAATAGACGCAGATTTCGCGGGAGGCGAAGCTGTTCTGCTTGCCGGTGGGGCTGACCGTGAGGGCGGCCTCGGCGAGGGCTCGCAGGGCCTTGGCGGCCAGGGCATTGTCCCCGGAGAGATTTTCCGCCAGCAGGTCGCGGTTGATGCAGACATAGAGGTAGTAGAGGCCGGCGCCGAACTCGAAGACGCCCATGTGCGCCGCGCCGGGCTCGTCCCTGTTCAGGTCGTCCACGGCCGTGAAGAAATCGTCCTCCACCACGGCGCGATGGACGGTGAAGGCGTGGGCCACCTGGACCGCCGCCTCGATGTTGTAGCGCTTGGCGGCCGCGAGCATGCGGCCGAACATGGCGATGTCCGCCGCGCAGACGTCCTTGCGCAAGAGGTTCAGGTCGTCGCCGGAAGGGACTTTTCCCGAAGCGCGGCATTGCTCCACCAATTCGCCCACGGCGGCCAACTCGGGCGGCGCCACGTGGGCGAGCTGCTCAATGTGCATTTGGCGCAAGAAGGCCTGCCGTTTGATGTTCTCCTTTTCGGCCTTGGCGTCAGGGGCTGCGTCCTCGGCGGTTTCCTCCTTGGCCTCCTGCTCGGCCTCCTTGGCGGATTTGAGCTTGCCGAAGACCCCGGCGATGGCCTTGGCGATCTCCGAGGCGGGCTTTTCCTTGAGAGTGGCCAGATCGCCCGAGGCCTCGGGATCGTCCATCGCTTCCTGGAATGCAACGCCTTGGGTCAGGGCGCGGAAGACGCGCTCGCCCAGCTCCTTGGTGCGGACGCCCAGGGCTCCGTGCAAGGCCTGTTCGAAGGCGTCCGAGGTGCGCCAAGCGCGCTTGAGGGACTGGGAGGAAACGCGGAGACGTTCATAACGGCCCATGGTCACGGTCTTGGGCCGGCCCATGTCGTCACGGTTGAGGTTGGAGGCGGGGTAGCTGGTCAGGATATGCAGTTGGACGAAGGTGCTCATGATGGTCTCCTTTTAGCTGGCGGTGTAATATTGCAGGGCCCAGTTGCGCTTGATCCTCTCTCCCCAATAAAAGGCGCCGCGGACCAGCGACTCCGGGTTGACCCGGTCGTCCAGCAGCCGCAGGAGCCGCTTGAGCATGGTGAAGAGTTCGTCGCGGTCGTCCACGGCCATGAGCCGGCGGAAGCGCACGTCGCGCACCTCCTGGCTACCGTGGGAGGACAGGGCCAGTTGCTTCGGGAACTCCGGTTTGGCGATGAATGTCTTGACCGAAGCCAGCAGCCCCACGGGCAGGGCCAGCAGGGCCAACTCCTCCTCATTGGGGTGGATGCCCGCCCGGCGCAGCTTGTCGGCGAAGCCGCGGTGAAAGCCGGGCGTGACCAGAACCTCGAAAGGCGTTCTGGCGCGGCGCAGTTCGGCCCGCTCGCCGCGGTGGTCCTCCAGTTCTGCATGCCACTTGCGCAGCGTGGACCAGAACGCATCCTCCTTGAGGAATGCTCCGAATTCGCTCATGTCGCGTCACCTCGTTTCTTGTCGGTTTTCGGGAGCCCGAGCATCTCTCTGAGCCGTTTGTGGAGCCGCTTGCGCATGGCGACCAGGGCTGTACTCACGCGGCGGGCGTGGTCGGGGTGAAACGCCTCGTTTTCCACTTCGGCGTGAAAGAGGTTCTCGGCCGCGCGGAAGAGCGTATGGAGCCACTCCCGCCGTTTCTCGGTCGTTGCTTCATCGCCGGGGGCGGGCAGGCAGGCCTCGACCGTGGCGTAGAACGCAGCCTCGGTGTCGGCCCAGAACTGCAGGCCCACAGCCTCCAGGCGGGAGGCGTCGATTTTGACCTTCGCCTTTTCATGGGCCAGGGCGCTTTTGAGCGCCTGCAGCAAGGCCCCGCGGGCCTCGCTCGCCGCGTGGGTCAGGCTCTGCACGAGGGCGCGGAACGCCTCCAGCCGCTCGGGATCCAGATTGTAGACCGGGTACTCTCCTTCGCAGAACTGAAGAGGCTTCATGTTGTCCATGTCGTAACCGGCCGCGTAGAGACGGGGCGACCCGGAGTCGTCGGGCAGGCCGCGATGTCCGTAGGAGGCGTGCAGGCAATGCATCGTGCACATCGCCGGCTGGGCCTGGTATTTCAGGCGGGCGCCGTCCTCCGGGAGCGGTTCTCCCCAGACCACGGCCAACCACTGGGTGTAGCCGCTGATGAGGGCCCGGCCTTTGACGGACAGCAGAGAGCGATCCTTGATATCTTGCCGGTAGGGCGTCAGGGGGTGGCGCCAGGTCGGACCGTAGTTGATCCCGTAGGGCCGTTGCCGGAACTCCCGCACCATCAGGTCCGAGGCTTGGCCGCACAACCCGCAGGGCTCGGGGTTGTCCAGGGGCTCCGGGACCAGAGCGAATCGCCGGGGCATGCCCCAATAGGCGTGGAAGGGATGGGCGCTCTCGGGCAGGAAGGTCTCGCCGTTTTCGCTGGTGGGCGTGGGCGCGGCCCAGGGCAGCACCGCTCCGGGCAGTTCGTCCGCCGTGGGCGCCTTGGCGTGGCTTTGGTCCAACGGGATGACGTTGCGCCAGACCGTGGACCAGAGGTCCCGGCCCTTGACCAGGGTGGTCAGGGGACCGCCGCCGCGCAGGCTGGTGCGGTTGCCCCGGCCGCCGGACGGCGCAAAGGCCTGCATGGTGAACAGGGCCATGGCCGCGCAGGCGGGGCAGAACTGGTCGCCGCCTTCACGCTGCTGGAAGTGGCTGGCCGGGTTGAGCTGATCCGCGTCGCCGGGGACGTCGATGAGCAGGGACCGAACCGGGAACCGGCCGTCCTGCTCCTCGGGATCGAGCGCCAAGTCCTGGAGAAAACGCGGCCCGTCGCCGAACATTTGGAAATAGCGTGCGTGGGGTTTGAGGACGTCGCGCAACTCCAGGGGATCGGGAGGCTCGGCCAGGAGGCGGCGCCATTCCTTGCGGTCGGCCGGTGGGTGAAAGGTCTGGAGGAGGCCAACCAAAAATTCGAGCAGGCCGGCCCGGAAGTCGGGCCTGGGCGCGGCGATGTCCACCGGAGGGTCGTCCCTCGCCGCAATTTGATGGGGAGTGATGGAGTCGAACGCGCCGCTTTGCCGCAGCACGGGAATCCATGGCTCCCGGAGAAGGTTGAAGGCCACGGGGAGCTCCTTGGTTGAGGTCGCACTTCGTCTCAGCCTTACGCCAAGCGACGAAGGGATACAAGGAGCTGAATTTAATTTTTATTTTTTAAAGTCTATGGGGAAAATACAGGGGGTCAGCTGATCAATGCCCCCCGCTCAATCGAATACTCCACCGCCGCCTTGCCTCCCTCTCCATCCACCACCCGCCCTCGCCAGCCGTCGCCGGCCGGAATCAGGACCACAGCGACGGCGTACCGGCAGCCGTCTTGCATCCGCGTTTTGGCTTCGTCGAGCATGGCCTGCGTGACGCCTTCCGGCAACACGCCGTCTTTCGCCTTGCGCGCGTCGACGCGGACCTCGGACAGGGCGCAGGTTTTGGCGTCCCAGCCCTCGCCCGCGTGCAGGCGCAACCGGCCGTTCTCCAGGCGCAGCAGTCGAAGTTGGACCGTCGCCCTTCCCAGGCGGGTGGGGATGCGCCGTTCGTCGTCCCAGAGGGGCGAGTCGAGGCCGTAACCGTAGCCGTCGTCGAAGGTGAGGCTGCTGATGTTGGCTAAGGAGCCCTGTACGAAGAGTTCGTCCTTGGCGCGCTGGTCGGCCTTGAGCAGAGTGTCCGGGGCGGCCAGGCAGGCGTCTTCATACGCCGACTCCATGAACGTCCGCGAGAGTTCGGGCAGGCGGATGGCGCCATGCTGCTTCAGCAGCATGGCGGTGCGCCAGAGCACGGCCTGCAGGGGGTAGACGTACTGCGCCGCGCCCAGCAACGCCCCGTACCAGTCCCCGGCCGGATCGGCCACAGGTTCGGGCGACAGAACCACCATCCGCGCTTGTTGGTATCCCTCGGGGCGCTCGATCCCATGCCGATGGCAGCGCCCGGCGCGCTGGATCATATACTCTATGGGGGCGAGGTCCGAGCAGAGGAGGTCGAAGTCCAAATCGAGGGATTGCTCCACCACCTGGGTGGCGACCAGGATTTTCCCGGAACGGGCCGGCGCGGCTCTTTTGCCGAAGGTCTTCAATACCTGTTGCTCGACGCCCAACCGATCGGCCAGGGCGAAGCGGGCGTGGAACAGGATGACGTCCTTGGCCGGGAGGCCCAGGTCATCCACCAGCCGCCGGCGCGCCTCCACGGCCTGGTCCACGGTGTTGCGAATCCAGCAGGACGCGGCGCCGGCCTCGTGGGCGCGGGCGAGTTCCTTGTAGATTTGGTCTTCATCGTCCGTCAGCGCCACGGCGACGTCCAGGCGGCGGACGGTCTCCACCGGCGTCTCGCGGAGTTCGTCGCGGGTGACGCGCGTGGCCAGGGGGAAGTCCTGGCGTTGGAGCGGGATCGGCTCCGCGTTCAGGCCTTCGCGGAAGGCGTCGCAGAGTTTTTGCCGCATGGCCTGCGGCAGGGTGGCGGTGAGCAGAACGGCCGAGCCGCCGAGGCCGGCCTGAAAGCGCAGGAGCTTGCAGAGAATCCCGAAGGTGTAAGGGTCGTAGGCGTGGACTTCGTCGGCGACCAGGACCAGGTGGGAAAGGCCCAGCAGCCGGAGGCACTGGTGCTTGGCCGGGAGCACGGACAACAGGGCCTGGTCCAGGGTTCCGGCGCCGCAGGGCGCCAGGAGCGCTTTTTTGTTGGAGTCGGCCAGCCAGTGCGAGCAGGAGGCGCCGGAGTCTTCGCGCGGGGCGTCCGATGTGGACGGCTTGGCGTTTTCCAGCGGGATGGATTGGAGAAAGCGTTCATCCAGGGAGCGCGATCCGTGGGCCAGGGTGAGGGAGACGGCTTCCGTCGGCTCGAAGAGCCTTTGATAGGTCGCGGCCAGGCGGTCGTACATGGCGTTGGCCGTGGCCATGGTGGGCAGGCCGATGTACAGGCCGTTGGCTTGGCCCGCGGCCATGAGGCGATAGGCGATGGCCTGGGAGCTTTCCGTCTTGCCGCCGCCGGTGAGGTCCTCCAGGATGTGGAGTTCGGGGCCGGAGCCGTCCACGGCCTCCTCCATGGCGTAGCGCTGCATGGGGTGGGGCTCGTTCCCGGCCAGCGAGGGGAAGAGGTCGAAGAAGGACGCATCCCTTCTGACGGGCGGCGCCAGCACGCCCGCCTGCTTCAGGGCGGCCTCGGCCTGTCGCCTTGCGAGCTCCAGATAGTCGGCAAGGAGCGCCTCTTCCTGTCGCCAGGGAAACCATGTTTCGTTGGATCCGATCCAGTCGGCGAGCACGAGTTTGCCGGCGAAGAGCCAGGACAGGGGGCGCAGGCTACGGGAGAGAAGCGAGCGGGGGAAGCCTTCCGGCAGAAACAGCTCCGCCGTTTGGCGGACGAAATTCAGCACCGGTCCTCGAACGCCCTCGAAGCACGCCGCAAGGCGCGGGCGTTGGATGCCGCTGTCGAGCGGCTTGCCGTGGTGTCCGAAGGCTGCTTGCGCCAGGGGCTCCACGTCTTCCTCCTCGTCTGCGTCCAGGCCCATGATGGCGGCGAGGTCGGGGTCCGCGAGCCAAAGCGCGAGGCCCAGTTGGGGATGCAGGTAGTTGAAAGCGGGGCGTTTGTCCGGAACCCCAAGGCTTCGCGCCAGTAGGGGCTTCAGGTTCTGGAAGGAGAGGGAGAACTTGCCCAGATCGTGGATGGCGGCGAAGAAACAAAGGACGCGCAGCGCTTCGTCGATATCGAAGCCGAGAAATCGGAGCCTCGCGCGCGCCATGGAGTCGTTCCGGACGAAAGCCTCCAGCACGGCCGCAACGTCCAGGCAATGAAAAGGAAGAAGATGGCGTCTGACGCTGGGGCCATCTTCAAAGCGGGGCGCCTTGGCCCAGAAGCTTGGTTTGGAGCGAGTCATGAAACCTCCGCCGGAGGTGGTGATTGGGCCAAGTTGGGCATCGTTTTCTTATGGTATGCAAGCCAGGAGCGATGCGTCATTTTATTTATCAATCGAGGAGCATCTGCATGCATATTGTGTCGCCGTATGAGAGGATGAGGCTGTCCAGGCGGACCATCCTTCACGGCGCGATAGGAGCCGTTGTAATCGTTGAACGGTCGGTGGATCAGCAACAAGTCGATATAGTCCGGTTCTCAGATTTCCCAACAGGCGTCGCAAATGGATGCTTTCGCATACGCCGTCCTGCTTGTGCAGGTTGTCTGCGGCAAAACGATTCGCCTTCATCGGTTCCAGACGCCGATCACCGCATATGAAGGAAAAAGGCCCCTGCCGTTTCCGTAGAAGCGGGGGGCCTTTTTCCAATCTAAAGAGCCGAGCGCAGGATTTCGACGATGTCGTCCTTGGTCAGCGGGGGACGGCCGGCAAGGTTGCCGTTTCCGTCATGCACCACCAATTTGGCGTCTTCCGCATATTGCTCAAAGAGTTCGTCGCCGATGCCCACCTCGGACAGACGGGTCGGACAGCCGATGGAGCGCAGGAACTCGACAAACGCGTCGATGCCTTCCATGGCCAGGGTCATATCGTCCTTGCCCTCGGGGGACAGGCCGAAAACGCGTTGCGCGAACTGGGCGAAGCGCTCGGGGCGGACCTTGGCGGCGAAACGCATCCATGCCGGATTGACGATGGCCAGCCCCGCGCCGTGCGTGATGTCGTGGTGGGCGGAAAGCGCGTGCTCGATCATGTGCACCGGCGCCAGCATGTGCACCCCCGCCTGAACCCAGCCGTTGAGCGCCACGATCGAAGCCCATTGGACCTGTGCGCGCGCCTCCAGGTCGTTGCCGTCGGCCACGGCCTTCCTACCCCATTCGATGGCGTTGATGATGACGCCTTCGGCGAAGCGGTCTTGGATGGGCGTACCGTCCACTCCGTTGAAATAGCCTTCGGTCACGTGAGTGATGATGTCGCACACGCCGTAAGCGGTCTGGTCCTTCGGAAGGGTCACGGTCAATTCGGGATCGGCCAGCGCGACTTTCGGGAAGAGGCATGTGGCGGAGACGAAGGACTTGATCTTCGAGTCTTCGTTCGAAATGACCGCGCCCTCGTTCATCTCCGAACCGGTGGCGGCCATGGTGGGCACGGTGATGATCGGCAGGGCCTGCGTGGGGATCACCCAGTTCGCCTGTCCGTGTCCGATCAGATCCCAGGGGTCGCCGTCATAGAGTACGCCCGCCGCGATCACCTTCGAAGCGTCCATGGCGCTGCCGCCGCCAATGGCGATGACCATGTCGCAGCTTTCCTCGCGTGCGGCCTTCACGCCGCGTCGGACGGACGAGATACGCGGGTTGGGCTCGACGCCGGCGCATTCGGCGTAGGCCACGCCCGCGCTTTTCAGGCTCTCCACCGCGCGGTCGAAGACCCCGGTGCGTTTGACGCTTCCGCCGCCAGTGACGATCAGGGCTTTCTTGCCGTATTCACTTGCGACTTCCCCCAATCGTGAAAGCGCTCCAGCGCCGAATATCAGTTTCGTGGGGTTGTAGGATTCAAAATTCATACGTCGCCTCCATGGATGGTTATTCTGTTAGCAGCAAGATTACTGACGAGAATCATGGGTGAAGGCCGTGAGGGCCCCTATCCGATGTATACTCGTTTTTTTAAGGCCCAGCGACCAAAATCGGATAGACCAATTCTCTCAAATTTTTGCCTGATCATCTGAAAGATCCAACGAACAGATTGTTCACGGTCGGTCGGTTCTGGTAAAAAGAAACAAAGAGAATTGGAGCATGATGAGTCGTCAACCCATGGCAGTCGACGCCGTCCTGCGCGCTTCGCGTCAAGCGCCGGCGAATCAAATTCCCCGATGGACCGAGAAGAACCACCGGCTGGAAACTGAAATTCCAGGACGGATCTCGCCGGATATGAAGCGCCTACGGAACCGATGAGCGGCATGTACGAACCCTGCATTTGCCTCGTAGCCCAAGGGGCGAAACGCGTTATGCTCGGCGGCGAGGAATACGTGTACGATGCAAATCTCTACCTGATGGCACGTCGGATTGCCGGTGGCGGCGAACGTTGTTGAAGCGAGTAAGGAAACTCCTCGTCTCGGATCGGTGTTGAAAATCGACCTGCGTGTCGTGGATCAGTTGATGGTGGACAGCAGATATCTTTCAGAATCGAATAGTTGCAATGCCATCGCTTCCAAAGGGATATGTTGTTGCAGGAATTTAAAGAGATTCCCAACGCCAATCTCCGGATTACGGCAGGAAGTGAGCTGAATGATTGCTCTCCGGGGAAAGGGCGGCGTATTCATTGGGGGGCTTCTGAGGCTGCGCTATAATGGATGAGATAGCGCAGCCGATTCAGTATATTAACTTCACTCGTCCCCGGCTCGAAATCGATGAACAGCAGGTTGGTCAACGGGTAGCGTCGTTTGACGGTGCGTTCTATTCCTTTGGCGACGATGTGGTTTGCGATACAACCAAAGGGCTGGACACTGATGATGTTGGAGATGCCTAGTGTTGCGAAATACGAAATGTCGGCGGGAATCAACCAACCTTCGCCATATTGGTTGACGAGACTGACGATCTCCGAAGCCAGGGCCGCCTTTTGGGACATCCTCATTGACGGTTCAGCCAAACGGAAACGGCCCAAGACCTCCTCGTACCTGTGAATCCACCGGGCGATCAGCTTTTCAAACGGTTCTTCCAGAATGTTGAGGGGAAGAAATCTACTCAGCTGCTGCTTTCTGTTTACTTTTGTGTTGATGAAGTATTGCAGGAAGAAATCGGAAAGGGCCGGAATGGTGACTTCAACGCCTTGGGAGATAAGCCAATCCACAATATGCATTTGGCTGAATGCGTTGTATTTGAGGTATATCTCGCCGACGACACCCACCCTCGGCCGGGGGGCTTCGCTCGCGAGAGTCTCACTGAAGGCGTCCACGGCTTCGGTGAGCAGCGGCAGTAGGGAGTTCGGCTCGCTTTCGAGGCAGGACGCTCCTGCCTTCAGGTACTTGTCGCGGATGCTCAACGCTTCGCCGGTGCGGCGCTCCCGGACTGCGCAGCGGTGGTACATGCACGCGATGGCGTCGGCATAGAACAAGCCATGAAGGGCCTGTCGGAAAAAATGGAGCGAGTTCAACTTGATGACCGGCTTTTCACTCGCTTGAGCACCTTTCGTGGAAATAGAGCAAACCGGAACTCCGCCATACCCGGCCTTGGCCAATGCGCGTTTGATTGTTGGTACGTAACTTGACGCTCGGCATTGCCCCCCTGTCTGCGTCATGGTCACGGCCGTGTTGTCCGGATCGTACCCTCCGTGTGCAAAAGCCTTGATGATGTCCCCCACCGTAATGATTGCCGGGTAGCAGGCGTCGTTGTTGGTGTACCGGAGGCCGTATTCGACGGAAAGACTATCCGGCGGGGGCAGGGTATGCAGGTCATACCCCAAGGGCTTGAGCGCCGAAGGGATCAATGGAGAGTAGTATTCGGAAAAAAAGGGTGTGATGAGCGTGCTTGGCGTTTCGGTTCTCACGGACGGCTTTCGGGTGGAGCTGGGGTTTGATACGGAGACCCCGGCCGGGCTCCAGCGGAGCGTCTCAATGAGGGACCGGAGCCGCAGACGGATGGAGCCCGTGTTGGAGACGTCGTCGACCTTGATCAACGTGAAGATCTTTCCGGACGAAGCCAGGACATCGCTGATGGCGTCCGCGATGAAGGCGTCGGGTCCGCATCCGAACGAACTCAGCATCACAAGTTGGATGTAAGGGGATTCCTGGTCCGCCACCCACTGCGCCGACTTCATCACGCGATTGGGATAAGCCCATCGGGAGAGGACTCCCCACTCGTCCCAGCACGGTTTGCACAGCCCCGACACGGCATCGGCCGGGATGACGTCGGCTCCCAACTCAGAGAGAATATTCGAGGTGTGATGCTCGATCTGCGGGTCGGCATGATAGGGACGACCGGCGAGGACAATGAGCGGGCGTTGATTGTTGTGCTCTCGATCAAGAATTTTCCTTCCCTGGCGGACGATCTCCTCCCGGTATGTCGACTGAGCGGCCCGAGCTGCGTCGAAGGCTTTCCGAAACCGTTGTTTCGGAACCCCGAGCGTTTGCGTATAACGACGGCAGGCTTTGCACAGGAGATGCTCATCCCGAAAGGAAACCGCCGGAGAGTCGAGAGGCGGCAAACCGTTTTCGCCAAGCCCGAACGCTCCCTTCAGGACTTCTCCGTAGGCGGAGACGATCGGGCAGTTGAAACTGTTGACGGCCGTGGCGTCTTCAAGGTCGTTATGGACCACGTGGGGGTAGAATATCCTGTCGACGCCTTGCTCCAGCAGGTTCGCGACGTGGCCGTGGGCAATTTTCGCAGGGAAGCAGATGTTGTCGGACATGACCGAACATACGCCGTTCTCGTAAAGCGCTTGGTCGGAGGGCGCCGAAAGCACGACCTCGAACCCACATTCCGCCAAGAGTGTTTTCCAAAAGGGGAACATCTCGAACATGCCCAAGATGCGGGGAACGCCGATCCGAAGACTCTTTCCCGGATATTTGCTCTCCTGACTCATAGGAATACGTTTCTGTTCCTCAATGTAAAAATATTCACCCCCGCCGTCTTTTCTTCCCCGCGATTGACGAAAATCCGTTCGCACTTGTTGCCGATGAAGTACTTATGCCCGTCATGGAAACGAAATTCCGTGACCGAGCACTGGTTGGCGCATCCGTTGCAATGAAGTGTTTGCATGCGCCGTCCGTCCTGCGAGCACAACCGGTTCAGGTCCATCATGTCTCCACCACCGTTGCGCTCGTATTGCTCCCTGGCCAGCAGGGCCGCGCCGTAGGCTCCCATCAGTTCCGGTCGACTGGGCGACGAAACGGTCTGCCCCGTCAATAACTCCAAGGCCCGAACCACCGCCATGTTCCGAAACGCGCCCCCCTGGACGACAATGTGTCCTCCAAGCTCTTTCGGGTCCCGAAGCTTCAGGACCTTATAGAGCGCATTCTTGATCACGGCATAGGCCAGCCCTGCGGCGATGTCTTCGATAGCCGCTTTTTCGCGCTGAGCCTGTTTGATCCGGGAGTTCATGAACACCGTGCAACGGGTGCCCAGGTCGCAGGGCTCACGCGACATGCAGGCTTTTTGGGAAAATTCTTCGGCGCTCAGGCCGAGAGTTTGGGCAAAGCCTTCGATGAACGAGCCGCAGCCCGAGGAGCAGGCCTCGTTTATCTCGATGCGCTGGATGCTGCGTTCGTTGACGAAGATGGCTTTCATATCCTGTCCGCCGATGTCGAGAATGAAGGAAACGTCGGGGTCCAGCAGCATCGCGCCGCGCCAGTGGGCGAACGTCTCGACTATGCCGAGGCGCAGGTTGAACGCCGCACGGATCAGATCCTCACCGTATCCGGTTACCGCCGCTGCCCCGATCCGAGGCAAGGGCATGCCTGCGCATGCCGAGCGCAACTCCCGCAAAACGGCGCCGACGGTTTCCAGGGGGGCGCCGAGATTCGGCCGGTATGCCCCGAAGACCATCTTTCCGACGGCGTCCAAGGCCAGGAGCTTGGTCGTGGTGGAGCCTGAATCGATTCCAAGGAATAACGGCGGGGCAGCCAGTTGCAAGGGGACCGAGGGAATGTCCGCAACGGCTCGTTGCGACTTCCAGGCAAGAAACTCCTTCTGGTCATCGAAAAGGGCGGGGAGACGTTTTCGCTGGCTGGTGGGCGCAACGTTGCAGGCAGCCGGGCTGCACATTCGTTCGCACCACCTTTGCAGCGTATCGGCGCTTTTGGATTTTCCACTCGCCAGGGCCGCCCCCCATGCGGGAAGATACTGGCCGAATTTGGGAGTAAGGACGTCGGATTCGGCCAACTTCAGGATGCGGCGCAGGGCTTGGCGCAGGTTCGTGAGAAACGAAAACGGTCCGCCACTAAGGAGGATCGGCGGACGAACAGCCATTCCGTGGGCCAGGGTCGCCAAGTTCTGCAATATGACCGCATGCAGGATGGACGCGCAGATGTCCGGCAGGTCGATCTTTCGGCTCAATAGATTTTGGATGTCCGTCTTGGCGAACACCCCGCAACGCGACGCTATCGGGTGGATGCGGCGAGCTTCTCCGGCCAGAGCGTCCAGCCGCTCCGGAGAGACGCCAAGCAGTTCGGCCATCTGGTCGATGAAAGCGCCGGTGCCCCCGGCGCAACTGCCGTTCATGCGAATATCTGGAGGCCGCTCTGGGGAGAAGAATACGATTTTGCTGTCTTCTCCGCCGATGTCGATCAGTGTCGAAGCCTGGGGAAAGAACCTGCGAGCAACATCTATAGAAGCGTTGACCTCCTGGATAAAGGGAATTTCGCATGACTCGGCGATGCCTATTCCGGCGGAGCCGGTGACGGTGATCGAGATGGGGACGTCGCAGATCCTTGCCGCGACCTCTCCGAAAATTTTCGGGAGAACACCAAGGACATTGGAGCCATGGCGGCAATAGTGCTGAACGCACAAATTCCCGCTCGAATCCAGGATGACCAACTTTGCTGTCGTACTGCCAACATCCAGGCCGGCCAGGTAGACTTGGGGAGGTTGCCGATGTTGTTTCGCAGCCTGTAACGCCAAGAGAGGATCGGGCTGTTGTCGTCTTGATGGCGACAAGAGGGATGCGTTTGATCCGGAGCATTTTTTAGCGGTCATCAGCCCTTCTCTCAATTATTCTAGCCTGCTTTCCTCCATGGGGATGGGGATGCGCGGACTTGGTATTGTTGAGTACCTATTGACGATTATGGTATTCTTCAGTACCAAGTCAAGAAAAAATACGAAACCGAGCGAGCAGGCTGATGACGAAAATGAATTGTGTAAGCCGGAAGAAAAAAAGGCTGTCTGCGGAACAGCGGTATGAACGGCTTCTCAAGGCGGCGACGGGCGAATTTTTGGAAAAGGGGTATGCGGCTACCAATCTTGACGACATCATCAGCCGGGCTGGCGGTTCACGGCGAAGTATCTACACCCACTTCGGCGGCAAGGAAGGACTTTTCCAAGCCCTGGTCACACAAGTCGCCACGCAAATTCTTGCTCCCGTCCGGCAGGAGCCCGATAAAAATAAAAATCTGAAAGAAAGCTTGCTTTGCTTTGCGAACAGACTCGTTGCAGCTCTCCTCAGCCCGCCCGCGCTCGACCTTTCCAGGCTTGCGCTCATCGATGGAGTGCGTTTTCCAGAACTCGCCAAGGCGTACTTTGAGGCCGGACCGGGGGCTGCGGCGTCAAGCTTGGCCGTGTTGTTCGACCTCGCCATGGAGCGTGGAGAGATCGTCCACTTGGATAGTCGGTTGGCGGCAAGACTTTTCGTCGGCATGCTGCGCGACAATCTCTACCTGCAGGTGCTGTTGCGGCTTCGGGAGCCTCCCGAGCAGGAAGAAAGAGAAGAGCTTGTGAGCAATGCCGTGGAAATATTTCTGAACGGTATCACAAGACAAGAATAATACTCGGCCGCTTATCCTCGGCGCCGCAGTCTTTGTGCTGGCCGTGATGATCATCGTCAATCTCAGCCGGGTCATTGGTCTGTTCCTGTTGGGCGTGGGGGCGGTGCGGGTAATCTGGCGGCCCCTGCTCCAGACCATCGCCACCGCCGTACTGATGCGGACGGCGGCCGAGGAGGGACTGAAGAGAGGACGACACAAACACGATTGCCATACTCAAGGACAAGAACCGCAGCTAGCTTCGGGGCGGCCGCTCCAAAATTCTGGAAAAGATCATGCCGACAGCGAGGCCATCCATAACGGCGGGGTTTGACGTTTTGAAGAAGCCTCATTAGAAATGATTTAAGGTCTGCTTTCAGCTTAACGCGCCACTCTGCGACACGGATTGAAACTGTCAATGATTCGAATCTTGCCGCTTCCGCCGATCCTCTTTTTGCTGTTCCTCGCCGGTTGCGCCGGTTCAGCCGATACCAATGCCTCCCGGGCGGTGAAAGGCGAAATCGACCTTTCAGGGCGAAATTTTAAAATGCAGGGTCCCGCCCCCCTCGATGGGGAATGGGAATTTTATCTTTGCCCGCAGGACGATCCAAGCCTTTCGGAATGCCTGCCGCGCGGTGGACAAAAAGACTTTTATCCTCTGCCAGCGATTTGGAAAGAGTCAACATTCCGAGGTGTTCCGCTTGCTTCGACCGGGCGGGGGGTATACCGCCTGAATGTTCGGCTTGATGACGATGGAAAGCCGAAATGCCTGTACCTTTCCGGGCTGCTTTCCGTCTGCCGCGTATCCGTCAACGGTCGGGTGCTTGCCGAGTCCGGGGTGGTCGGAAACGACGCCGAATCGGAAAAGCCGCGTAAGCACCTGCTGACTCCCTGCTTCTCTCCGAAAGGCGGACGCAACGAGATCATTCTCGAAGTCTCCAATTTTCACAATGACCAAGGTGGAATTCATTCCGGTGTCCGTATCGGGCTCCGTGAGCAGATCGAGGACATGATCAACTTGCGCCGCGTCACCGGGGCCGTCACCGGCGGGGCATTGCTGATCATGGGCGTGTTTCATCTGGTGATTTTCTGGATGCGGAAAGCGAACAAGGAGAATCTTTATTTCGGACTTTTTTGCATCGTTTGGTGCGTCGGGACCGTTTTCAATCCTCAGTCCGCATTCTTGGCGGCCCGGATTTTAAAAATTCCCTGGAATTGGTACATCGATATCTGTCTCTTGCCTTTCGGGCTTGCGATTCCTTTGCTCCTTCTTTTTTACCACGCTGTTTTTCCAAAAAAAATCGGAAAGATCGTCAATCGGATTTACATTGTTATCGGCGGCTCCTTTTTCCTCTATATACTCGCGACCCCTCCGAACGCTTACTCGGACGTCGCGTTTGACTACTATTTGATCAGCAGGACCGCCTACCTTTATCTGTTTGCGGCGTTTACCATGGACCTGATTCAAAAACGGAAAGGGGCCGCTTTTTTGGCTCCCGGATATCTCGCATTGGGATATTCCGAATTTGATGGAATCCTTTTTGATCTCAACATCATCAACTCAACCGACTTCACCCACCTCGGAGCTTTCATTTTCATCCTTTCGTACTCCGCGCTCATGTCCGTCCGTTTTGCGGAGACAATGGCGAAGATCGATGACGTGTCGGAGCAGCTGAAATCCAGAAAAGAAGCGGAATACGAGCAACGGCGTAAACAAAAGCAGTTTTCGAAAATGCTCGATTCCATCGAAGACGCCGTGGTGGCGGTCGGCGGCGAATACGAAATCAATTTTTGCAACCGGACGTTTACGGCTTTGACCGGCTACCGCTTCAAAGACATTCAAGGAAAAAATCTTGCCGCCTTCATAGGCGAAGCCGATCCCGGGGATACGGGCGCCGGCTGCGAAAAACTTCCGAAACTTCCGCTCTCCCCGGCCTCCCCGGCCACCCCGGCGATGCGCCGGTTGCTCACCGCCGACGGCGTTGCTTTGGACGCTTCCGTGAAGGTCTCCCTGTTGGATTTCGAAAAAGGTTTGTACGCCGTGGTGTTCAGGACGCAGGAAAAGCTCATGGACAAACGCGATCTGGGGGTGCGAATCATGCTCTGCGCACTTGAGTGCTGGGAGTCCACCGGCCGGGTCAAGGCGGATTTGGCCGAACAATCCGGAATCTGGAGCGCCTACATTGAAAAAAACGGATACGTCCGCACCCAGACCCTTGATCGATATTTGAGCAAGGAAACTCTGCCGGCCCGTCCCCGATGGAAAAACATCATCGCAACCGCTGAATTCGTCATGGCTCAAAGTCCAAAAAATTCTCCCCTGCGCACGAAACTCGAGCGCGCCCTGTCTCAATTCAGACAGCTTTCCTGATCTCGCCCATTCCCAAAAAACAAACGTGAAATCAGCAAGTTGTCTGATTTTTCACGTTTTTTCACGTGCTTTTTCTTTGACGCATAGGTTTCTGTGTGCCGTATTTATCCCATAAACCGCTCCGTGCGGAATCGGGAGCTGCTTCCCGAACAGAGGGCGCCTCACCCGACTGCCCCTGATGCTTGCGTCAGAAATGATCGGGAGCAATTTTTTTAGGTTCGTCCTGATTCAAATCCAAGGAGAGGTCCGTTGATGATGAAAGCAACCGGAAGCATCATATCCATGATGTTCCTACTGTTGTGCGCCATGTGCGCTGCGATCGCCATTCCCCATGCAGCGTACGCCGAAGGAGGGATCGATCCGGCCGATCCCATGGTCAGGGTCACCTCGCCTCCGGGAGTCGACCTGGACATCGACGCCGTGTTGGCCGCCGTCAGCAAGGATGTCAGCAAAAAGACGGGCATTAAAGAGTCGTTCATCACGTATTATTGGCAGACCTTCGACACGGTCATCTATGAAGGCAAACAGACCAAAAAACCGCTGTTCGTGGACCTCTACGTGCCGGCTTTCCTCAGCCAGGAAGACATTGAGGGTGTGATAAACGCGGTGGCCGACGGCTTGGTCGAGCATGCCGGGGCGGAGCGCAAATGGATATTCATCCACACCCATTACCCGCTGGATGGCCAAGTCTACATTGGCGGCGAAATTCAACGGTGGGACACTGATAAGGATGAATCCGCCGAAACCCCGAGGGATATTTCCGACCGTGCTCCGGGCAAATTCCTGTTCAATGACAAGGCGTTCGCATTTCAGTCGCTGTGGCGGTTCGGCCTCACGGCCACGGGCGGCTCCGATCTGGGCGAGTTGCTGACCATCACCGGGCAGGTCGAGGATTTCGACAAGAAGAGCTGGTACGGTCCATGGAATTCCATGGCCCGGAAGCTGCTGGCCGAGGGCGACAGTTTCGCGACCGCGGGCCATGCGCAGAGCGCCAAGGAAGCGTATTTTCGCGCGACCAACTATTTCCGGTCCTCTGAAATTTTCCTGCCCCAAGACGATCCGCGCAAATTCCAAGCCTGGGAAAACGGCCGGGGAGCGTTCCTCAAGGCTGCGGCCCTTACCGGCGGAAACATAGAGCCTGTCCGCATTCCTTATGGAAAAACCACCTTGCCCGGATACTTGGTCAAAGCGGGCCGCAAAGGCAAGAAAAAGCCTTTGCTGATTATTCAGACCGGTCTCGACGGGACTGCCGAGGATTTGTACTTCATCCTCGGCGCCCAGGCGGCGAAGCACGGCTTCAATTGCCTGATTTTCGAGGGCCCCGGCCAAGGCGAGGCCATTCATGTCCACAAGCTGCCGTTCCGGCATGATTGGGAGAAGGTTCTCACGCCTGTGGTGGACTTCGCTCTGACCCTGCCCGAGACCGACCCCGACCAACTGGCCGTCATAGGCTACTCCATGGGCGGCTACCTTGTTCCCCGCGCCTTGGCGTTCGAAAAGCGCATTCGTTGGGGCATTGTCGATGGCGGCGTGATCAACTCGTACGAAGGGGTAATGAGCAAATTCCCCAAGGAAGTCCGCGAGGGCGTGGGTGTTTCCAAACGTAAAGACAGGGTCAACCAGGTGACCTATGAGGAAATGAAAAAGCACCCCGAATTGAGCCAGTTCATCAACCAGATGCTGTGGACCTTCAAGGCCGAGACCCCTTACGACCTGTTCGTGAAGCTGAAAAAATTCGACCTGGGCGACCTGCCCGGCAAGATTGAGGCGGAAATGCTGGTGCTGAACTCCAGCAACGACCAGGTTGCGGGCTCCAACGCACAGTCCAAGAAGTTTTACAACGCCCTGAAATCGAAGAAGACTTACTACGAATTTACGCCTGAATATGGAGCGCAGTTCCATTGCCAGTTGGGCGCCCCCCTGGCGTCCTCCGAGCGCATTATGAATTGGTTGAGCGATCAGGTGAACAAGTAGGCATCCCAGGCGGAATCAGCGATTCAACCCGCATAACGAAAGAAGGATGGAAGACATGACGGACGTAATCCGACGGAAAATGACGGTTCCTCTCATGGTTGTGGGAATTCTGGGAATGGTCCTCCTGAACACCGCGTATGCCGAGGACGAAGCCGCGTTCGACGCCCACGGCGGCTCGAACTTTATCTTTGAAGACGGCGACATGGATTTCCATTTCATCAACCTCATTCTCGGCTCGACAACCAACGGCGGCGTGGAGATCGGCGAGGCGTTCTATGTGGCTTCGCAGATCAAGGACGGAGACTCGGCCTCCTGGCAAAAGGAATGGTTCGAGATGGCCGAGCGCGTCGAAAAGCGCGGCCTGAAATCCCTGGCTGAGGGACATACCGTGAGTGCACGGGACCAACTGCTTCGCGCGGCGAACTACTATCGTATCTCTCTGCTCGGGATGACGGCCTCCAATCCCGAGTTCAAAAAAAGAGGGATGAAATGCCGTGAGCTCATGAAAAAGGCCGGCCCCCTGTTCGATCCTCCGTTGGAGTATTTTGAAATTCCCTTTGAGGGCGCGGTCCTGCCCGGCTTTTTCAGAAAGGCGAACAACAGCTCCAAGCCGAACAAGACCCTGATTATGATCGGAGGCGGCGAGACATTTATCGAGGACCTGTTCTTCTACATCGCTCCCCAGGCCTATGCGCGCGGGTACAACTTCATGGCTGTGGACCTGCCTGGACAGGGCATGCTGCCTGCAGAAGGCAAGGTGTTCCGCACTGACAACGAGGTCCCCATGAAGGCGGTGGTGGATTACGCCCTGAGCCGAAAGGATGTTGATCCCAAAAGATTGGCTGCCTACGGCATCAGCGGTGGAGGGATTTTCGTGCCTCAGGCTGCGGAGCATGACAAGCGGCTCAAGGCCATCGTCGTAAGCTCGGCCACCGTGGACGGATACGCTCTCTTTGCGGCCATGCCCGCCGCCGCATCAACGGAAAAGGAGAGGGCCGGCTGGAGTTCTTTCCACGGGGATATCGTCAAGTCCATCTGCGAGCGTTATGGCGTGTCCGCAGACGACCCTGCCGGCTTGATCGAGGCCAACAAAGGCAACACGTTTGATCCGACCAAGATCACCGTACCCGTGCTCATCCTGGTGGGCGAGGGGGAATACAGCAGCGGTGAAGTCCAGCGTCAGCAGAAGATCGTCATGGACGGGCTGCCCAATCCGGCCAAGGAAATGATCATTACGCCGGCGGACGAGGGCGCGACCAACCACTGTCTCATGGAGAACCGCAGTCTGGTCGGGCTGGTGGTTTTCGACTGGCTGGATGACATCCTGAAGTAATGTGATCGAGAATGAATCCGGTAAGTAAAAAGTTCCTAAGAGCGGTACTGCTTTTTCCAGGCTTGGTCGCGCTGGTTTTGCTCTCCGGTTGTGCGTCCATGGGGCCGTCCCATATGGACCGGGACCGCGAAGACTACAACCTGTCGCTGACCGAGTCCTGGAAAAGGCAGATTCTGCTGAACGTGGTCAAGATCCGTTATGTGGAGCCGCTGTTTTTTGTTGATGTCGGAGAGATTGTCGCCGCATACGCCCTTGAGACCGGCGTGAATGTCGGGGCCTCGCGAACGATATTCGACCTGTCGGGTACAAGCGCCGAGAGCACGTTCGATTTGGGCATGTCCGGCAAATACACCGACCGACCGACCATCACCTATCGGCCCATGACCGGAACATCCTTCCTCAAGGGCGTGATGTCTCCCATTCCGGTGGGCAACGTGATCCTGCGCATCGACTCCGGGGTTTCCGCAGCCTTTGTCATGAACCTCGGAGTTCGCTCCGTCAACGGATTCCACAATGAAGCCATCACCGTTCAAGGATACAAACCCGCACAGCCGGGGTTCAAGCGTGTCGTCGAGATATTATGCAAGATGCAGGAATTCTACGCCATGCATGTGGCCGTCCGCCCACTTTCATCCGGCGGGCCTCCCTGCCTGTTTCTGTCTTTCGACGACAACGGTAATCCTGAAACCAAGGCCTTGATCAAGGAGCTGAAAGATCTGCTGCGTCTTGATCCCCTGGTCAACGAATTTACCCTGTCCGCCGGAGCCAAGCCCGACAATCGGCGCGTTATAGCCTTGCAGACCTATTCATTGGCTCAAATTCTGGCCGCGGTTGCCGCCCGAGTGAAGGTGCCGGAGCAGGATGTGGAGTCCAAACGAGCCATTCCCGGTGTTTCCTTTTCCGGCGGGGCCACAGGGTTCAATAAAATCCTGGTGCACTCGTCGGACGAAGAACCGGAAGACGCCTTTGCCGCTGTGAAATACAAGGGCTCCTGGTTTTGGGTGGACGACCATGACCTGGCGGCCAAGCGGGTGTTCTCATTCATCATGCTGGCCTTCACGCTGCTCGACACCGACAAAGGAAACCCGCCGTTGCAACTGACTATCCCGGCGCAGTGAAGTAGATAATTCGGGGCCTTGTCGGAGGAATGCCAGGCAGTCGTTTGTGATTTGAACATCTATGATGTAGATGGTTGATGTTGGAGATTTAGAATTGCAGGAGATGTTACGTTTTTCGATATTGTTTTTGTTGATGAGCCTCGTGTTGCAGGTGGGATATGCTCAAGCGGTATGCTTACGAGCCATCGCATCTGAATCCGACGCTTCCGTGCAAGACATGGATTCCCTACGCCATGTCAGCAGACAAGCCTGCGATTTTATCTCGCGCAATGAGGCTTCGACGCTGGATGGGATATTCACCCCGGAAAGGGCTTCGGAAGTGCGGAAGAAGTTGTCGGCGGCGGAACAAAAAAGATTGGATGGCTTGCGCAGTAAACTGCATGTCTCCGTCCAACGACAAGCGATTGCCGGAGTTGAAGTCGCAGTACTCCGCTCGAATACCGTCCCGCCGGAACTGAACGGCAAGATCGCGATGTATGTCCACGGCGGCGGCTATGTCCTCAAATCGGCCGTGGACTCTGGCGGGATACTCATGGCCCACCAACTTGGAATTCCCATCGTTTCCGTGGAATACCGGCTTGCGCCGGAGCACCCTTTTCCGGCGGGACTGGATGATTGCATGACGGTGTACAAGGCGCTTGAGAAGCACTACGGCGCCGACAACATGGTGGCCTTCGGAGGCTCGGCCGGCGGCGGCCTGGTTTTGGCGATGTTGCTCAAGGCCCAACGGGAAGGCGTGCCCTTGCCCGAGGCCGTGGGACTGTTTTCTCCGTGGGCGGACCTGACGCGCACCGGAGACAGCTATTATTCCAATGAAGACCGCGACCCCGTCCTGAAGTGGAGCAAAAACCTCGAATACTTCGCTGCGTGTTACGCAGGCGATTTGGACCCGGCGGCCCCCTTGCTTTCACCTGTTTACGGCGACTACGATCAACAATTTCCCGCCACGCTCATCCTTTCCGGAACTCGGGATCTGTTTTTGAGCAACGCCGTCCGGCTCAGCCGAAAGATGCACCAGGGGCAAGTGAATGCGGAGCTCCGCATCTGGGAGGAAATGTTCCATGGTTTTGACTTGATGCCCGACCTCCCGGAAGGTGAGCAGGCGCGGAGGGAAATGGCGGAATTTCTGCTGAGAGCATTGAAAAATACACCGCACAGATGAATTAAAGATTGCCCTATTGAAGCAGGCGCCGTTCGCCTCTCTCAAGACGCCGGGGCGAACATGGCGCGGTCGGCGGCATCCGTGGCCTCCCAAAGCTGAAGCCGGGCGCTCACGTACTTCGGCCCGCTGTCGCAGCTGATTGCGTTCGGCTGTTGGAGCGCTTCAGCCCCGAGTTTCGGGAGCGGCGCATTGGAACGCAGCATACCGGCAACCTTGTAGCAGTGGATACTTTTTTCGTGGGTGCGCTCAAGGGCGTCGGCCGAGTATGCCTTCAGTCGGCCATCGACTGCCACAGCCGCTACGCCTTTGGCAGGCTGTACACCAGCAAGTTGCTGGTGACAGCAGGCCATGTGTTCAATGAGGATGTTTTTCCGTTTTTTGAGCCCCAAAAGGTGCGGGTGGAAACCATCCTGTCGGACAACGACCGGGAGTTTTGCGGCCGTCCGGAGCGCCACCCGTACGAGCTGTTTCTACAGTTGGAGGGCGTCAACCATCGTACGACCAAGGTCCGCCGGCCCCAGAGCAACGGCTTTGTCGAACGGTTGCACCGGCCCCTGCTTGGCAAGCATTTTCGGATCAAAGGTCGGGAGAAATGGTATGAGTCGGTTGAGGAGATGCAAAAGGCCCTGGATGTCTCCTTGCATCATTACAACCATGAGCGGACGCATCAGGGCCGTGGCATGAAGGGCGGAACGCCGGCCAAGCATTTGCCGAGGGCATTGTGAAGCAGGACGAAGGCCCGGAGCGAAGCCTCAAGAGGCGGCGTGATCGGAATCCCGCCAGGGCGGCGGTGTCCGGTGGATACTATCGCTGTATTGTCTAGGCCGCGGATACACCGGGTTCGTCGTTTTTTTGTACGGTCAGTGTTGGAGCGATCTGGGGCAGTTCGGATTCCACGAATGCATGAGCCGGCTCTTCGCCGCGCAAGACGCGCAGCGCGCCCAGGGCCAGAGCCTCCAGCTCATCCTCCCCGGGCCAAACCCGGACCGGTGCGATGAACCGGACGCGCTCGACGATCCAGTTCACAAGCACTTTGGAATGCGCCAGCGCGCCGGTGAGCACGATCACGTCCACGTTGCCTGAGACCACGCTGGCTAGGCCGGCGACGCCCTTGGCCGTTTGATAGGCCATGCCCTCGTAGAAGCGTTCGGCCCGTTCGTCGCCGTCGGCGATCCTCTTCTCCACCTCCAGCGCGCTATTGGTTCCCAGATAGGCGACAAGACCGCCCTGGCCGCGCATGCGTCTGGTGGCCGAAAGCACGGTATGTTCGCCGGAGAAGCAGTGGTTGACCAGTTGCCGGCAGGGCACGCCGCCGGCCCGTTCAGGGGAGTAGGCCCCTTCCTCGTCCGTCAGCACATCGATCATTCTGCCGTTGCGAAGGATGGAGGCTGTGATCCCTCCGCCCATGTGGCAGGTCACGACGTTGAGCTCCTCCAGCGGACGTCCCATTTCCATGGCTGTTTTGCGGGCCACCGCGCGCATGTTCAGCACGTGGCAGGAGGCTCGCCGGGTGATCTCCGGAACTCCGGAAAGCCGGGCGATATCTTCAAGCTGGTCCACCACTACGGCGTCGTAGATGAAGGCGGGGAGACCGAGCGGGGCTGCGATACCGAAACCGATCATGGCGCCGAGGTTGGATGCGTGGTCGTCGATGGGGCGGTTGGTGAGAAAGTCGACCATCTCGGCGTTGACCTGGTAGGCTCCCTGGCGCAGGGGCGGGAGCTTGCCTCCCCGTCCGGAAACCGCGTCCAGGTCGGACAGGGCGACGTTGCGCTCCTTCAGGCGGCTCATGACGGCTTCACGGCGCATGGGCAACTGGTCGGCCATGCGCGCAAACCCGGCCAAGCTCTGGGCTGGATGATCGATTTTGTCCTCGAACAGCAGGGTTTCGTTTTCGTACAGGGCGATTTTGGTCGATGTGGATCCGGGGTTGACGGCAAGAATTTTATAGTGCTTCTGCGGCATGATGGTTGAATCTCCAGGAGTATCGGGCGGTCATTTCGCGGCGGCGGCCGCCAGAACGATCGGCCAGTATTTGTCCATTGGCGCTACGGCGCGGGAGGTAAGCACCAACGGAGCGCGCCCGCCCACCACAATGCCGGCGGTGCTGGCGCCGGCGCAGTAGCGCAGGCTTTTGAGCAGAATGTTGCCCGAGGCGATGTCCGGGGTGATCAGCAGGTCGGCGTCGCCGTACACGGGGCTGCTCAACCCTTTGATTTCCGCCGCCTCCTTGCTGACGGCCAGGTCGAAGGAGATGGGGCCCTCCACGAGGCAATCGGTGATGAGCCCTTGCTGGTTCATATCCTTCAGCACCTGGGCGTCCTGCGTTTCGGGCATTTTGGGATTGATGAGTTCTGTGGATGTGAGCACGGCGACCTTGGGCCTGTCGAAGCCCATGGAGCGAAGGGCGGACACGGCGTTTTCGATCATGGCCCGCTTCACTTCCAGAGTCGGGCGAATGTTGATGGCTGAATCCGAGATGCACAGCAGTTTATGGTAGCTGGGCGTCTGGGCCAGGCTGATGTGTGAAATGGGTCGCCCGATGCGAAAGCCGGTTTCTTCCCGGAAAAAGACTTTGAGCATGGGGCCGGTCGGAATGAGCCCTTTCATCAGAAAGTTGGCCCGCCCTTCCTTCACGGCCAGAGCCGCCTGAAACGCGGCGTCCTCCGGACTCCCGGCGTCGATGATTTCATAGTCGTCGGGTTTCTGGTCGAGTTGTGTCAGCTTTTCGCGGATGCCGGCGCGGTCTCCGGTGAGCAGAGGAACGGCGATGCCGTCGCGGGCTGCGCAGAGAACAGCCTCCAGCGTATGCAAATCGTCGGCGGCGGCCACGGCCACCACCTTGGGCCGACTCTCTTTTTCCTCCAGCACGCGCACGGCGAGCTTACTCAGGGTGGTGTATTTCATTGGGCGCTCCATCAAATAGGCCGCCGGGCGACCGCGATGCCGCGGCCCCTGGCGGAGCGGTTATCGAGAGGATGATTCTTCATTGACGGTGATGGCGAAATCAGGACAGATCATAAGGCAGGTGAGGCAACCTATGCAGTTTCCCGGGCGCTCAACGGACATTGGGTGATAACCTCCGGCGTTGAGTTCCTTCGTTTCTTCAAAGACGTCGCGGGGACATTCGTGCTTGCAATAGCCGCAGGCCTTGCATCGCTCCGGATCGATTTCCACGACGAATGTCTTGGTCTTGTTGCTCATGAGCGGCCCCCCTGTGAAACTTGCTTCGCCGCCGACATGCCGTTTTTAACGGCGGTGAGATTGATTTTCGCCACGGCGGGCGCGAAACGGCGTTCAACGACGGCGGCCACGGCATCGAGGCTGGCCACGGGAACGGTCTGAATGATGGCCCCGAGAGCCGCCATGTTCGCCGCTTTCGGCGCGTTCAAGTCCGCCGCGATCAGGGAGAAGGGGACGCCCTTCCAGTTGTTGGGCCGGGATTTTTCGGCCAGCAGGCTGCTATCGTAGAGCACGGGCGCGGCTACGGCGTCGTAGCGCGATCCCGCGCATTCGTGCAGAACCACGACCAGGCTTGGCTTCACCACTTGCTGAAAGAGGATTTCCTCGTCGGAGGCCACGATCTCGGCGGAAATGAAGCCGCCGCGCTGGGCGATGCCGTAGCTTTGGGTCTGAGCCACGTTGCCGCCGTCTTCAATGACGGCCTGGGCCAGGAGGGACGACAGAAAGACAAGCCCTTGTCCTCCGCTGCCCGCCATAATCAACTCGTAATTCCGCTGCATGTTTTTTACTCCCTTCCCCCGGCCTGCATGCGGGAGCGCATGGCTTCGTACCGGGTGATGAAATCCGGCGCGTCGCGGTTGACCAGCACGCCGGTCTTGAAAAAGCCTTCCTGTTCGGGATGGACCATCTTGTCGTACTTGGACGCAGGCAGGCCTTTGGCCTTGAGCCATTCGAACATGTCCACCGGGCGGCGCATGTTGTTTTTGGGTCCGAACTGCGTGGTGCAGGGGCTGATAGCCTCCACCAGGGAGAATCCCGGGGCTTCGAGGGCTTCCTTGATGCGATTTTTCAGCTTCATGCCCGCGGCGCTGGTTTCCCGGGCCACGTAATTGGCGCCGGCCGCGCGCGCGAGTTCGCAGATGTCGAACGCCCGTTCGGGGTTGCTGCCCACGGAAGTGCTGGTGAAGGCGTTGGCGGGCGTGGTGGCGGAAAATTGGCCGCCGGTCATGCCGTAGTTGTAGTTGTTCACGATGATCGCAGTCAGGGGCATATTGCGCCGGGCGGAGTGAATGAGATGGTTGCCGCCGATGGTTGCGCCGTCTCCGTCGCCCATGAGGGCCACGACGCGCAGCTTCGGATTGGAAGCCTTGACGCCGGTGGCGTAGGCCAGAGCCCGGCCATGGGTCGTGTGCAGGGCGTTGACCGCCAGATAGTCGTCGGCTTTGCCCCAGCAACCGATCCCCGTGACGGCCACGATGTCCTCAGGGGCAAGGTCAAGTTCTTCAAAGGCGCGAGCAAGCGCGCCGAGCACGACGCCGTTGCCGCAACCGGCGCACCACATGTGGGGCAGTGCGTCTTGCTTCAGATATTTCATGCCGGTCGCATGGGCCATGAATCGCCTCCCTACTGGATTGCCTGCGCGATTTGCGCCGGAAAGATGATTTGTCCGTTGTAACTGTTGACCTGCCGCACCATGTTCTTGTCGTTGACCAGCTTGCGGACTTCGCCCGCCAACTGTCCGGAGTAGTTCATTTCCGGCACGATGATTCGGCGTGCGTTCTTGGCCGCAGCGGCGATCTCCAACTCCGGGAAAGGCCAGACGGTCTTGAGCTGGAGCACGCCGACCTTGAGGCCTTTGGCTCGTGCGTCTTTGGCTGCGGAGCGCGCCGCCCGGACAGGCGCCCCCGAGGCGACGATCAATGTTTCGCAGCCCTCCACGTCAAAGCTTTCGGTCATGACGATGTCCTCGCGGCCGGCGTCGAGCTTGGTGTGTAGTTGGGCCACGCGGCGGGCGGCGTTTTCGGGGGAGTTGTTGCTGAATCCGTCCTCTCCGTTCATGGAGCTGGTGACGTGGTAGATACGCTCGCTTCCATAGTTGGCCAGGGGGTGAACGCAGCCCTCCTTGAAGCAGAAAGGCCGGTAGTCCGCAGGCTCGCCTTGGGGCTCGGTCCGCTCCACGACGGGCAATTCGCCGGGTTCGGGAATCTCCATGTTCTCCCGCATGTGTCCGATGATTTCATCCGGCGCCAACACCACCGGGGTCCGGTATTTTTCGGCGAGATTGAACGCCAGAACCGTGAATTCGAAGCATTCCCGCACCGTGGCTGGCGCCAGGGCGATGATCGCCTGGTCGCCGTGGCGCCCCCAGCGGATTTGCATGAAATCCGACTGGGCGGGTTTGGTGGCCAAGCCGGTGCTGGGGCCGGAGCGCTGCACGTCGATGACGACGATGGGAACTTCGCCGATGATGGCTACGCCGAGGTTTTCCTGCATGAGGGAAAAGCCGGGTCCACTGGTGGCGGTGAAGGATTTGGATCCGGCCAGCGAGGCGCCGATGATGGCGCCCATGCTGGCGAGTTCGTCCTCCATTTGCATGTAGAATCCGCCAAGGCCGGGAAGTTCGCGGGAGCATATTTCCGCGATTTCCGAGGAGGGCGTGATGGGGTAGCCGGCGTAGAAGCGGGCGCCGGCGTAGAATGCGCCGAAGGCGATCGCTTCGTTGCCTTGTATGAGCCGTTGGTTTTTCTTCATCGTGTTCTCCGGCTTGTTACTGAATGAGTCCAAGATATTTCCAATAAGGGATACAGATTAAACACCCGGCTATGATGATAAACATATAGACGGTGTTGAGCTTCAACATGGATCTGTCGGTGACCATCAATCTGTGCGTGCCGAATTGGGCGCAAAGATAAATGGTGTTGGTGTAGGCCATGATCCATATCCCGCCGGCGCAGAAGGAGACGAACGCTATGATCCAGGGGTGCATGCCGAAGCTGGGAAGGGCGGGTGCGAGGATGAGGCAGTAAATCACGGCGGTGGCCGTCTGATTGGTGATGGCGAATTTGACGACATAGAGGGAGACCGCAACGGCGACGATGAAAAGCGCCGGACTGCTGAGCAGCGTGGACAAAAACGGCTTGAGGTTGGCCACCAGGTATGCGTCCAGGCCCAAGGAATTAATGATTCGGCTGTTGAGCATGCAGCCGATGAGCATGATGGCCGGCCACTCGATGCCGCTTTTGAAGTCGTCGCGGGTCATGACGCCCATGCCGAGCAGCACGCACATGGCGGAAATCGCCACCACTCCCGAGGGGATGTGGTGGAGCGATTCGGTCATCCACATCCCCAGAGCGCCGACCAGGACGATCAACACGGCTTTCTCCTCCCGGGTTATGGGGCCGAGTTGCTCCAGTTGCCGCCGGCCATAGCCTTCGGGCAGGGAAATCGCCTCCTTGGGCCGGTACAGAATAAGAATGGCCGCGGTCATGGTCACGGCGGTGAACACGCCCCAAGGCAACGACCAAACGAACCAGTCCATCCATGTGACGTGCTGGTACTGCTTGGGGAGGGTGGCGATCAGTGCGTAATGGCTGAAGGAGCCGCTGAGGAAGATATGCCCCATGAGCACGAAGCCCGTGTAACAGGCCCCGAAGAGCCCGGCGGCGGCGTCGCTTTTGCGGCGCACGCCCAAGGAGTCGCTGATGGCCAGCGCAATGGGCGACGACATGGCGGCTTTGGCGTTCATGCTCGGGACAAGCAGGCCGATGATCGTGCCCGAGCTGATCAGCCCGAGCACCTGCCCGGTGAATGTGGGCGGGAACAGCCGCAGCACCCAAAGGGAAATGCGCCGGAGCAGGCCTGTCCGGGCCGCCACGGCCCCCAGCCCGAAGGCGCCGACCATGATCCACCAGCCCGAACTGGAAAAATTGGCGAAGGCCGTGTTGAAGTCCACCGCCTTCACGCCTACGAGCAAGGTGCACATCATCATGGCGGTGACGTATTCGGGGACGATTTGGGATATCCACCAGCCCACGGCCCAGGTGATCACGCCAAAGGCGCGCATGGCTGTGGGCGCAAGCCCGTCCGGCGGCGGCAAATAAGCGATCCATACGCCTGCGACGATGGCGAGGATCGAAATGGCGACGCTTATGCGTCCAGGTCTTGTTTGAACACAGTCCATGAAAATCGCCTTGATGCTATGCATGCACAAACAACTCATTCTGTCTTCAACATGCATGCAATAATGTCCGCGACGAGAGTGGTTCGTCCTCCCGGCGGCCTCATGCATTGAGCAAGAGGCGTGCCTGATGGATGGGTATGGAGTTTTATGACGTAATAGTCTGTATTTACAAGTTTTACTCTGCGGCGGAGATGCATTGACTCGGGACGACCTTATTGAGTACGTTCAAAATATTAAAAAGACGTTTATATTGTGAACGTGTCGGGGCGTACGGCGTTGGATGAGCCGTCTCAGCCACAGTGCGACGAGCGCCCTGCCCTTTCCGTGATTGGAGGAATGCCTGCATGGATCCGAGGATTCTTTTTGTTTCCACCTACCCCGCCTTGGCCAACGGCGCCCGAATTCTTTCCCAGCGGTTGGATGCTCCCATGGACATCATTCAGGGCGGCATCATGAGCGACGGCCATCTGCACGCCAAAAGCGTGGCGGGCCGCTACGATGTGATCGTCAGCCAGGGGGGCACCGCCGTTTCCATCGGCGAGGAGGTCTCCATTCCCGTGGCGCCGGTCAGGATCACCGTGGCGGATTTTTTGAAAGCCTTTGAAAAAGCGCGGAAGTTCGCCGCGCCTCTGGCCATTGTCTGTTACCGGGGGGAGCTTGAAATCGAGCTTCGCAGTCTGGCCCGGCTTTTTTCCGACGTTCCGCACGTTCTTTATCCCTACGCCAACAAGGAAGATTTCATCGCGCAGATCAACAAAGCCTTGGCGATGAAGGAAGCGACCTTGATGGGGTTCGGCAGCTGCACCCGAGATATGGCCGTAGAGAACGGACTGAACTACATACTGATTCGGTCGAATATCCAGAATCTCCGCAAAGCCATATTGACGGCCAAAAACATCGTGGACGCGAACAAGCGGGAAAAGATTGAGGCCCGGCGGCTAAAGAACCTCATCCACTACTCCAATGAGGGCATTGTTTCCTGTGACAAGAATCTCGTCGTCCAGGCGGTGAACGAGGCGGCGGAAAACATCCTGCACATCGACGCTCAGAACATGATAGGGAAAAGCCTCGACGATCCTGCAACATCGCCGATTTTGCGAAGCCTTTACGGCGACGGCCGTTTTGTGGTGAACCGGCTTTTGCACCACAAAAAGACCTCGCTCATGTTCAACCGCATCCCTCTGGATGTGAACGACGAACTGGAAGAGTCGATCATGACCTTTCAGGATGTTTCCTACATCCAGAAATTGGAAACCAGCACAAGGATGCAGCTGCACAGCAAGGGACTGGTGGCTCGGCGCTCCTTCGGGGACATTATCGGTTCAAGCCAGGCCATTCGGAAGACTGTCGAGCGCGCAAGGCGATTCAGCGCTACAAGCGTTTCGGTGCTGATCGAGGGCGAGACGGGCGCCGGAAAGGAGCTTTTCGCCCACAGCGTCCACAATGCGAGCGATCGCGCCCAGGGGCCGTTCGTGGCCATCAACTGCGCTGCGTTGCCGGAGAGCCTGCTGGAAAGCGAGCTGTTCGGCTACGAAGAAGGCGCGTTCACCGGAGCCAAGAAAGGGGGCAAGGCCGGTCTGTTCGAACTGGCGCACAACGGAACGATTTTTTTGGATGAAATCGGAGAGATTTCTTCGCTCCTCCAGAGCAGGCTGTTGCGGGCGATCAATGAGAAGGAGATCTTGCGCATCGGCGGAGGGCGCATCATCCATGTCGATGTTCGGGTCATCGCGGCCACCAACAAGAATCTTTATAAGCTTGTGCTCGACGGTCGCTTCCGGAGGGACCTTTACTTTCGGCTTGACCTCCTCAACCTGACCCTTCCCCCTCTGCGAGAACGCGCCGAGGACATCGACGATCTCGCCAGGAGTTTCATCCCGCTGAAGAACGCCGCGCACGGGCGCAACATGCCCTTGCTTTCCAAAACAAGCCTGCGCCGCCTGCAGGCCTACTCCTGGCCGGGCAACGTGCGGGAGCTGGAGTATTTTCTTGAGAAGCTTGTGGTGCTTTATGATGATTGCGAGGATTTTGACCGCTTTGTGGCCGAAACCTTGCGGGAGCATATGGAGCGGCGCGAGGATGCGGTGTGCGGCGAGGAGTCGGCCGATACGGTTACCTTGCGGGTCGGGAGCATGAAGGACATGCAGGCCCAGATCGTCGCATCCCTGTTGGAGCGAAACGGGGGGAACAAGGGCGGGTTGGCGAAACAGCTCGGCGTCAGTCGAACCACCATTTGGAAGATCGCCTCCGAGCAGGGGCTTTGAGCGCGGTCGCTCCAGGACCGTCCCGGTTTTCAATTATAGCGCGATACGTTTGCAACGAGCCTTTCATTTCAAGCAATGCTCCTGGAGAAAACGTGGTCTTCTCCAGGAGCTCCCATGCGTTGCCTCGCCGCCTCCCGAGATGCTAGTCCTTGGAGGCCACGACCTCCAGCTCGACCAACACGTCTTTGGGCAGGCGAGCGACCTCGACGCAGGAACGGGCCGGATACGGAGTCGAGAAGAATTCCGCGTAGACCTTGTTGATATCGGTGAAGCTGTTCATGTCCTTGATGAAAAGCGTGGACTTGACGACCTTGTCCATGCCGAGGCCGGCGGCTTTCAGAATGGCTTGCACGTTGGCGAAGGATTGCCGGGCCTGGTCGACCACCGATCCCTTGACCACGTCGCCGGTCGCCGGGTCTATGGGGGTCTGTCCGGAAACGAAAAGCAGTGATCCGGCCCACACCCCCTGTGAGTAGGGGCCGATGGCCGATGGCGCCGCTGTGGTCGCAACGATTTCCTTTCCCATGGTCTTCTCCTTATTAGAATGTAGAGCAAGTTAACGTTCAAGCAGCCCATAAGACGGGAAGGCGTTTTTGCCGGATGACAAGCCATTCCCCGATAAAGAAATTTGGGGGAAGGGATTCTTCCCCTTCCCTCGACTCCTTACAACCAGAACATGTTCTAAATATTCATGATCCTGTTGAGAGAAACCTTGATATGCATACCGGTCGCGGCGCGCAACGATATTTCGTCGCGGGTTTCGATGGCGGTGATGATTTCATTGGCTTCGTGGAAGAATTCCTCAACGTCGATTGCGCCTGGGTCCGCCAACCAGAAGCGAATGTAGTGTCCCAGCAGCTGTTCGAGCAGCACCGCCAGTTGCTGGTTTCGCGCTTCACGGTACAGCAGGCTGTGGAAGCGGTAGTCCAGCTGGAACATTTTCTTTTTCCCGCAGGATTGTTCGATTTTTTTGATTTCTCGCCCCAAGGCCTTGAGGGCGTTCAGTCCTTGGGGAGTGATGCGGTGCATGGCCCAAACGTTGGCCTGCATTTCCAAAACCGAGCGGATTTCCGTGATCTCCCGCATGCGCTCCAACGTCAGTGGACTGGCGACGAAATGAGAACCCTGGCGCACGACCCATTGCTCCACATGCAGGCGGGCGAGAGCCAGCGTGACCGGAGATCTGCTCACACCGTACGCCTTGGCGAGGTCCAACTGGTTGAGGACGGTTCCCGGAGGAAAGTCGAGCCAGATGATTTTGGACTTGATGTCATCATAGATGCTGATGGGATCCATAACGGGAAACTCCTGTGGCTCGATCATTTGTTGTGTGCATGCGCCCACCTGTTTTGCGGGCAATGTCGGAAATTGCCGCAGAGTCCGGACGGAAAGGACGTAGGGCAGTATGCAACGCAGTGATGTTCCTTCCGCGCATATTGAAAACTTCATTGGCGAAGAATTTTGCGTGTGTTGCGTCAACACTGCGTCGCAACTTGGAATGGAGCGTAGCGCTCAAGTCTGCGTGCGAGCGTCTTGCGCGAAAAGTAATTATCCAATTTTTATCTCTCTGTGAAGGTTTAATATTGTATGGCCGGCCCTGCATTCTTACTGCGTACGCGTCGAAAACGCGGGGCGAAGCATGGAGCGGCGCTCCGTTTACTTCCGGCTCGTTATCCCGGCGCCCTTGAAGTTGCTGGTGTTGGGCGCCGGGATACGAGTGAGTGGAGGAAGCCGTTGTTATCTGGATTCGCATTGCCGTTGTTTGTGGAGCATGATCTCGACAATGGCGGGGTCCACCTTCCCCATACCGACCGTGCTGATCTGCGCCAGGTTGCGGATGGTTTCCTCGGCGGTTTTACCGACGAAGCCATCCGTTTCCGTAATTCCATACTGGTTGACGGCCATGTACGCCGACCGGATGGCCGATTCCACGGAGCTGACGACCTTCAGGGCGCAGCCGCCTTTTGCCCCGTCGCAGAACATGCCGCCGAGGTCCGCCAGAAGGTTGTTAATGGCGAGGGACATGGCCGGAACGTCGGCCCCCGCGAGTTGGTAGACGATGGCGGCGGCGGCGCCCACTCCGGCTGCGATGGCGCATCCGCAGATGGGGGACAACTCGCCGGTGAATATTTTGACATAGGCGTTCAGAAGATGGGACAGGGCGATGCTGCGTAAAATCTTGTCGTCAGGGACACTGCGCCGTCTCCCGAAATTATACGGGACCAGGATGGCCACGATGCCTTGGTTGCCGGATTCTCCACTGGACATGACGGGTATGGGGCGGCCTTCCATACGCGCATCGGTGGCGTATGCGGCCAGGATTTTCGTCGAGGTGAATACGTCGTCGGAGAGATCGCCGCGGTCCAGCAGACGGTCGAGATTGAAGCCGACTTTTTTCAGACCCCGTCCGTTGGCGGACGCCTCAAGATTCATGTCCACACCCTTGCGAATGTAGGCGAGGTCCTCGTCGTCGGCCTCCTCCGCCAGGCGGATAAGATCGCCGAGGGAGCATTTTTCGAGTTCCACAGCGTATTCCCGGGATGCGGCGGAAACGGATTCGAGCGTCTTGTCGAGCAGGATTTCTCCGTTCTTTTCCAGGTACACGATGTTTGTGTGGCTTTTGGCGATGATGCAGATGCTTTTGTTTTTTTCTCCCTCAACAACGGCGCGAACGTAAAATTCTTCCTGTGCAGGGTCTACTTCCAGCGTCACGTCGCCATGGCCCACCATGATCTTGGCCTTTTCGACGATCTCCGGAGTCGTCGCCTGCAACAACTCCATGCCCTGCTCGGGGTTGCCCAGCAACACGCCGATGGCGCCGGCCAGCACGTTTCCCTTGTTGCCGTCGGTGTTTGGCAGGGTCACCCCCATGCCGTTCTTGAAGGTCCTTGCATCCAGAGTGAATGCAGCCTGAACGCCAGGTTCGCCGAGCCGAGCCGCTGCATGGGCGGCGCACAGCGCCACGGATGTCGGCTCCGTACATCCCAGCGCTGGATATACCTGATTTTTAAGCACCTCTTTCAATAGATTCATCGTGATATCATCCTGTGAAGGCGTCTCGAACGCGCCGTCTTGACGTTAAAAGATTTCATTTTCCGGCGTGGGAGCGCCGAATCCTAGCCGAACAACTGGTCGGCGTCAGTCGCTATCCGCCAGTTCGGCGATCAGGATCGCCGCGGATCTTGCGCCCATGCGAAAGTCGTCGAGGCTGAAACGCTCATTGGGGGAGTGGGAGCGATTTTCCGGGCGTCCCCAACCGAGAATGAGCAGCGGCTCGACGCCAAGCTGGTCCTTGACGAGGTTGACGATGGGGATGGACCCGCCGGTGCGCAGAAAGACCGGCTTGCGCCCGAATCCTTTGGCGATAGCTTCACTGGCGGTTTTTACGAACCGGTTGTCCCTTTCCACGAGCACGGGCGAAGCATGGAATTGGCGCTGGACGCTGGCGGTTACGGCGGCTGGCTTCACCTTGTCGACGTAGTCTTCGAAAAGCCGGAAAATTTCGTCCGGATCCTGATTCGGCGCGAGCCGCATGCTGATTTTGGCGCCGGCTTTGGACGGAATGACGGTTTTGGTTCCCTCTCCGGCAAAACCACCCCAGACGCCGTTGATTTCAAGCGTCGGCCGAGCCGTTTTCCGCTCTAGCGGGCTGTAGCCGGATTCTCCGATCAATCCGGGGGCTCCGATAGAGTCGGCCAGATCTTCGGTTGACAGATTCAAGGCGGCCATCTCGCGCCGCTCCCAGTCTTCAAGCGGAAGCACCCGGTCATAGAAACCCGGGATGGCTACCTTGCCGTCCGGAGTTTTCAGGCTGGCCAGGATGTCCGCCAACGCTTGGGGCGCGTTGGGCGCCACCCCCCCGTACAACCCGGAGTGCAGATCGAACTTTGCGCCCTGGATCTCCAGCTGCAGGCAGGCAATCCCCCGAAGCCCGTAGGTCACTGCGGGAACACCCGCTGCGAACTGCGAGCTGTCTGAAACGACGAAGGCGTCCGCTTTCAGGAGCTCCCGAAACTCTTTCAAGAACACGGCGAGATTTTTGCTGCCGATCTCCTCCTCGCCTTCCACAAGAAATTTGACGTTGATGGGCAGTTCCTCGTTTGCAGCCAGCAAAGCCTCCACCGCCAGGATATGGGTGTAAAACTGCCCCTTGTCGTCGTTGGCGCCTCGAGCGAAGATTTCGCCGTCGCGGATGGCCGGTTCAAAGGGCGGTGAAATCCATTCCTCCAAAGGTTCGGGAGGTTGAACATCATAGTGGCCGTAGACGAGCAGGGTCGGAGCGCCGGGAACGCGACAGCGTTCGCCGTAAACCACGGGCCAGCGCTTTGTGTCATACGTCCGCGACGCAAAACCCAGATTTTCCAGTCGGGTCCTGACCCATTCGGCGGCTGCGCGCATGTCGGCTTCGTGATCCGACGAAGTGCTGATGCTTGGTATGCGCAGGAAGTCCAGGAGGTCGGAGACAGCGCTTTCCATGTGCTCGTCGATGTAGCGCAGCGTGTTTTCAAGTTGCATATGCGTATCCTCAATATGAAGCAGGCCGCAGGTGGTCGTGGGCAGGTTTTACGGTCGGCGCCTCACACCCGTGCGCAGCGGACCATGTGCCCGCCGCCGAGATCAACCAACATTGGTTTTTCCTGGGAGCAGGCGCTGCCCGCACAGCTGCAACGGGAATGGAACTGGCAGCCGGAGGGCGGATTGAAAAGGCTTGGAACGTCGCCCTGCAAGAGTTGCCGCTTTTGCCCATTGCCCCTCGGATCAGGGCGCGGAGAGGCGCTGAGCAGCGCTTTGGTGTAAGGATGCTGCGGATTGTTGAAAAGCGTGTCTCTGTCGGCGAACTCCATGATCTGCCCGAGGTACATCACCGCGACTCGATCGCTGATATGCTCCACCACGCTCAGATCATGCGAGATGAACAGATAGGTGATGCCGTACTTCTCCTGAAGATCCTCCAGCAGGTTGACGACTTGGGCCTGGATGGAAACGTCCAAAGCGGCCACCGGCTCATCCAGGACAATGAACTCGGGCGTGAGCGCCAGGGCGCGCGCGATGCCGATGCGCTGGCGCTGCCCGCCGCTGAATTGGTGAGGGTAGCGCTCGTACTGGCTCGGCTGCAGCCCCACTTCCTCCATCAAATGCAACACGGCTTCCCGTTTTTGCTTTTCGTTGCAGATTCGGTGAATGGTCAGCGGTTCGCCGATCAACTCCCCCACCGGCAATCGTGGATCAAGGGTGGAGTATGGATCTTGGAAGATGATTTGCATCCTGCGCCGTAAATTTCGAAGCTCTTTTTTATTCAGCTCAAGGATGTTTTGGCCCTCAAAATAAACTTCGCCGGCGGTCGGTTCTTCAAGACGCAACAGCGTTTTGCCCAACGTGGACTTGCCGCAGCCGCTTTCGCCCACAAGCCCCACGGTCTCACCGCGTTTGATGACGAGGTCGACGCCGTCCACGGCTTTGCCGACGCGTTGCTTGCGGGAGAAGAATCCTTCTCTTACCGTGTAGAATTTTTTCAGTCCGTTGAGGACAACGATATCGGTGTCTTTTTGATCCATGGCCCTATTTCTCTTACAGATGGTTGCAATATTTCCAGCAGCGCACTTCGTGCCCCGGGCAGACTTCCACGAGCGGCGGCGCCTTTTGCTCGCAATGCTCCTCGGAGCAAGAGCATCTCGGACTGAAAGCGCATCCTTCGCCCAGGTCGAGAGGATTCGGCACGATGCCCGGGATCGCCTCCAGTCGGTCTTTCCTTACGCCGATGCGCGGAATCGACTCCATCAATCCCGTGGTGTAAGGATGCAGCGGATTGTCAAACAATTCACGTACGTCCGCCGATTCGACGATTTTACCCGCATACATGACGGAGACGTGCTGGCAGTTCTCGGCAATCACGCCGAGATCGTGGCTGATGAGGATGAAAGATGTCCCCGTCTCCTCTCGCAGCTGCTTGATCAGCTCGAGAATCTGGGCCTGGATCGTCACGTCCAGGGCGGTGGTCGGTTCGTCGGCGATGACCAGGCTTGGCTTGCAGGACAGGGCGGAGGCGAGCATGACGCGCTGGCGCAATCCCCCGCTCAACTGGTCCGGGCGATCCTTGATGCGGAGTTCCGGCGAGGGAACCCCGACCAGTTTGAGCAGCTCGATGGCCCGGTTGCGCGCCTCCTTGCGTGACAATTTTTGGTGGAAGCGCATGGATTCGCCAATCTGGTCGCCGACGGCGAAAAGCGGGTCGAGCGAAGTCATGGGGTCCTGAAAAACCATAGCGATTTCGTTTCCCCGTAATCTGACCATTTCCTTTTCGTCGAGGGACGCAAGGTCCTGGCCATTGAAAAGAATCTCTCCGGAAACGATACGTCCATGGGGGCCCGGGACGAGTCTGAGAATGGACAGGCCGGTCATGCTTTTGCCGCAGCCCGATTCACCGACGATGCCGACGGTTTCACCGCGTTTCATCTGAAGGTCGACTCCGTCCACGACGCGGATTTCGCCGGCGTCGGAGCGGATATGAGTCTTCAGATTCCGTACGCAAAGTAGCGTATCGTTTTCGTTGTGTTGGGGCTTTTCAACGTACATGGCGTTTCTCCATTTGCTCCGGCGGGTTATTTCAGCTTGGGATCGAGAATGTCCCGCAGCGTGTCGCCGAAGAGGTTGCAGGACACCACCAGCAGGGCCAGGGCGATGCCGGGGGCCAGGGCGATATGCGGCGCGTCGATCAGGTAGGATCTGCCGCCGCTGAGCATGACGCCCCATTCGGGCGTGGGCGGTTGGGCGCCCAGTCCGAGGAAACCCAGTGCGGCGCCGCCCAGTACGGCGCTCGCAACGCCAAGGGTGGCGACGACGATGACCGGCGCGAAGACGTTGGGCGCCACATGCAGAATGATGATCCGCCAATCCGTGGCCCCGAGAGCTTCTTCCGCCTTGACCAACAGGCTTCCTTTGAGCGCCATGACCGAGGATCGCACGACCCGGCTGTACGTCGGGACCGAGGCGATGCCGATGGCGATAGTGGAGTTGGTCATCCCCGGTCCGAGCGTCGCCACAATGAGCAGCGCCAACAGGAAGTAGGGATAAGCCAACATCAGGTCCATGGCCCGCATGATGCAGCTGTCGGCGAAACCGCCATAGTAGCCGGCGATCACACCGAGAACGCATCCGATGGACAGCCCGATGGCCACGGAAAGGAATCCGATGAACAGGGTGTTGCGCGAGCCGAGTATCAGGCGGCTCAGAATGTCTCTTCCGAATTCATCCGTCCCCAGCCAGTGGACCAGAGACGGGCCCAGCCGGCGTTCATGGAGGTTTTGGGTGATGGGATCGAACGGCGCCAGGTAAGGGCCGACGATCGCCATAAGGAAAATCACGCCGAGAAGCACAAGGGCAATGACGGCCAACTTGTCCCGGCGGAGTTCTTTTAGCATGTTATGCATCTCAGCTTTTCTCCACCGGTTTCAGTGATGGGTTGATGTAGCTGCAAATGATGTCCACAAAGAGGGTGATCAAAATGGAGCAGGCCGAAATCATCAGAACGCCGCCTCGGATGATGGGATAGTCGCGGGCGAAAATGGCCTGGACCATCAGGCGTCCCAGGCCGGGCCATGCAAAGATGGTCTCCGTGATCACCGCGCCGCCCAGCAGAACGCCGAACTGCAGTCCGATAATCGTGATGACCGGCACCAGGGCGTTGCGCAGGGCGTGCTTGTAGATGACGTAAAACTCATGGATGCCCTTGGCCCGGGTGGCGGTGATATAGTCGCAACGCAGGACTTCGAGCATGCTCGACCTGGTCATTCTGACGATGATGGCCAGGGAGTAGCAGGACATGGTCACGGCCGGCAGCACCAGGTGCCTCAATCCCCCCCGCCCGAAAGAGGGGAACCAGCCCAATACGATGGAAAATAGATAGATGATCATGAGTCCCAACCAGAAGACGGGCAGGGAGACCGCTATAAGAACCGCAAACCTGACCACGCGGTCGGTCAGCGAATATTGTCGTATGGCGCAGGTGATGCCCACGGGGACGCCGATGATAATGGCGATGACCATGGACGCCACCGAGAGTTCGAGGGTGGCGGGGAAAGTGGCCGCGATTTCCTGGGAAACGGGCCGATGGGTTTGGTACGAGACCCCCATGTCTCCTTGGAAAAGATCTCCAAGGAACGTCGCATATCGGCTCAAGAGGGGCTGGTCCAGCCCCATCTCGCGCCGAAGTGCCGTTAAACCTTCCTGCGTGGCGTCCTGGCCCAGCATCATCAACGCTGGATCTCCGGGGGCGAGCTCCAGAAGAAAAAACGTTATCCCGGAGGTAAAAACCAGCAGGGCCAGGCACACCACAAGCCGTTTAATGATAAACTCTTTCACTGTGTTATCAACCCGGGGTTAGACTTGTTTTAGAACATGCCCTTGGAAAAACCGTAGGGGCCTATGCAATCCTTGAGGCTCCAGTACTCCATCGCATCGTAGCAGAAGGCGAAGGGGCGAATCTTGTCGATGTCAACCTTGCCGCCGGGCTGCAGGTACTCCTCGTCGGCGTCCACGGCCACGACTTCGGCCAGGAACATGTCGTGGGTGCCGAGTGGGATAATCTGCTTGGTGACGCATTCCAGGTTCACGTGGCATTCCTTGATGAGCGGGGCCTTGACCTTAGTGGCGGGCGCAGGCGTCAGGCCGGTCAGCTCCCATTTGTCGACGTTTCTTCCGGAAGTGATGCCGCAGTGGTCGGTTTCCTTCTGCAAATCGTCGCCGGGAATGTTGATGACGAATTCGCCGGATTCCTTGATCATGGGATAAGAGAAGCGCGGAGGGCGCACCGAAATGTAGATCATGGGCGGAGTGGCGTTCACCACTCCCACATAGGAAATGGTGATGATGTTCGATTTGCCTGACGCATCCTGGCAAGTCACCAGCAGCGCGGGCAGGGGCGACAGGGTTGTCTTGGTTTTTGCGACGATCTTCGCCATGGTAAACCTCTTGTAGTTGGTTGGTTGCGATGTCTTGTTCATCGGCGCGCCCCGCCGGCGCGCCGATTTCGATTGCAGGCTTGCTATTTCACCGGTTCCGAGTTGACGACCCAAAGTCTGCGGGCTGCTTCCCAGGTGGCGATGCCGCCCAACAGACCCCAGCAGGTTTCCGGAATGCGAATGAAGTTGACGTAAACCCTGTCGGGCTCCACGCCGCAGGTTTCCTTCAGCAGTGGAGTGATTCGCTCCGACACGTCGTGGTTGGTTTGGTGGTCGATGCCGACCATGCTGCGCACCTCGACAAAAGCAAGAGGATCGGGGGTGTTGCCCATGGTGGCGTCCACGGTTTCGTAGAGCACCATCACGGCCTCCTCGTGCTTGTGGGCCGCTTCGACCATGATTTTCGTCGCTTCCGAAAGAATTTCCTTTTTCTTCTCTTCGGAAATGGAGACGTTGGTTTTGATGAGAACTGCTGGCATGTCTACTCCTTGATAAAATTTGTTGATAGATCCATAGGCAAGGCTACACATTCCTATGTGGTCCGTTGCGCCTCATCTCCACGATGCGTCCGCTAGTCTTCCTTCACCTTGGTCTTGTCGAGAACAATCAACTCAAGAGGGTGAGGAATAAAGCCGTTGACGTTGTTGTGCATGGCGAAGATATTTTCACTGAAGTAGATAGGAGCGCCAACGACATCCTTGAAGAGGAGTTGTTGGATGGCGTCGTATTGCTTTTTTCTCGACTCCGGATCAAAAGTGGACACGGCTTTATCGAGCATCTTGTCGAATTCCTGGTTTTGATAGCCGGTGCACCCGTAGCTGCTGGTGGAGTAGAAATTCTCCCGCAGCATGGAGTCCGGATCGCCAACCTGGAAGGCCCAGCCCCAGATGAACAGTTGTTGCTCGCTGCGGAACAGGGCGGCTACGTATGCAGCCCACTCCATGACGCTCAGATGCGCTCGGATGCCTACGTCGGACAGTTGGGCCTGGAGGGCCTCGGCGATCTGGCGGTCCTTGAGGTAGCGCCCTTCAGGCGTCCACAGCTTGATGTCCAAGCCGTTGGGGTAGCCGGCTTCGGCCAGCAGTTTCTTCGCCTTGGCGGGGTCGTAGGGATAGTTGAAGTTCTGGTCCGACTTCTGGATGATGGAGGGAATCCAGCCGGTAGCGTCGAGGGCCAGGCCTTCGGCCACATCGTTCACCAGCTCTTTCCGGTTGATGGCCAGCGCGATGGCTTCGCGAACCTTGGGGTTGCTCAGCACCTTGTCCTTGAGGTTGTAGCCGAGCCAGACGGTCCGGGCTGCTGGGGTGACCGTCACCGTGACGTCGTCATCCTTTTTGAACTTGGCCACCCGGTGCGGAGCCGGAGCGCTGACGATATCGATTTCACCCGACTCGAAGGCCATGGTCCGAGTGCCCTCTTCGGGAATGGGGATCAGGTTGACGGTGGTCAAGCTGGGCTTGGGCCCCCAGTAATTATCATTGCGCTTCAGGACGATACGCTGGTTAGGAAGCCATTTTTCAAAGACGAATTTACCGGTGCCCACCGGATGGCGGCCGATATCCTTGCCGTACTTTTCCAAAGCGGCGGGGCTGATCATCGAGCCGACCGGGTGGCACATGTTGTTCAAGAACGGCGCGAACGGGTGCTTGGTCCTGATGAGCAGAGTATAGTCGTCAGGGGTTTCCACCGAGTCGATGATCCCGAAAATGCCTTTGGCCCTGGGGGCGTCCTTCATGCGGTCGAAGTTGACTTTCGCCGCTTGAGCGTTGAAAGGCGTTCCGTCCTGGAAAGTGACGTTCTTGCGCAGATTGAACTTCCAAGTCACGTCATCCAGACGTTCCCAGGATGTGGCCAAAACGGGGGTGACGCTCAAGTCCGCGTCAAAAGCCACAAGGCCTTCATAAATTAAATTGATGGCGACAAGGTCGGGAGCCGTTTTCCAGTTGTGAGGATCGAGCGTCGTGGCGTCGACGCCCATGCCGAAGTTGAGGACGTCTTCGTCCGAAGCATAGGCCTGACTTGCAAGAGAGAGACAGCCCAAAGCAATGAAGGCGGATAGAATATGAATCCAGAGTTCCTTCATGGCGTGGAGGGAAGATTGTTTGCGCATCACTGTACCTATTCCTTTGTTGATGTTGGAATATTTAGTCACAAAAGCCGTATGACAATTGGCTGATTGTTTACTCTGAAGGCGCCGCTATTCTGAAAATTCATCAATATGAATGCAGAGATCGTCGCCCCGGAGCAGGTTTTTAGGGTTGGAGTGGGCGAGTTTTTCATCGAATCCCTCTCGAATGCCATCGTCAACTTCATCGCAATAGAGAAGTCCGATGGCTTTTTCTCCACATGCGTCCCAGAAGGCTGCCAAAGGACAAAGAGAGATGCGTGACGTCTTGGTGCGGCCGGAGATTTCACGCTCCGCCTTGTAAGCGGCGAACAGAGGGAAATCGTAGTTCTTGGCGAAAGCCTCCATGGTGGGCTTCAGCCCCTGGGCGTCGACTTTCTTCCGGATATTCCGCCCTCTGGCGCGTCCGAATTCGCGCAGCCCCTTTTTCAACATGCGCATCCCAGCTTCCTCGCCAGCGGACTCGACGACCGCCCGAGACACGTACACCAGCATCATGGCGATGAACTCGGCGGACGCTTTCGCCTTTTCCGCCCATTCGTCGGCATTCTTGTCCGTATCCATTGCTCTCTCCTTTTGGCTCCGTGGTCTGACATCGCCGCCGTTTGTTGGTTGACAGGAAGGGGCGTTGTCTTTCTTCTCCGGAACTGGACCGTTCATCTTGGATTCTGTCATTTTTACAAAAAAGTCATTGCTGATATTGACGGCTTCAAGCGCCCCGCTTTTATTTATCTAATTGAAATAATTTATTTTAATAAAAAAACGCATGTCCCGCGCTTTCACGAAGAATTGTCAACGCGCGCATAATGAATTCGTAATGCATGCATTGTGAATGAAAAAAAATCCCCGCATGCTTTCCTCGTTCCGCATATGTCTCATGTGGTGCTTCATAAAAAATTAATATAATTTAAAGTAGTTAGTTTGCACTTTTAGTCCTGAACGAGTTGCTCCAGTCGCTAAAATGGCTCGCGCAATGGCTTTTGATCATGCCTTCGATGGCAGGGATAACGCGATCAAAACCCAATTGTCAATTGATTTAACATTTATGAATTAAGTTTCAGTTTGACTGCCATAAAAATGAATATTTTTTTACAAATTTGGAACAACCGGTCTCTCAATAACTTATGATTTTATTTTGATGCTTGAATATAATTTGTTTATATGAAATAAATTTCTGTAATTCTTTAGATAGTTGAGGATTAAAATATATTTATGACTTTTTTATTGATGATTCTACAAGAAGATGGTGGAACTTGGTGAAATTATTTTACTTCTTGGCGTCAAATTATACCTCGGCTAAAAGTGCGACCTTGATCCTTTGCCGGGCAAATGCTTCGAGTCGGCTCGATAGGAAAATGGCGGATGGTGAGGGGGAAAACTTCTTCAGCGGGGGCTCATCCCTGAATGCTGCATTCTGGCGCTCATAAAGGCGCGATTGATAAAAAAGGAAAAACTGTCGTTTGCGCCGTAGGCGCCAGACAGCACCGCGCTTGGCCTTCCGGCCATCTCCGCTACGCCGCCTTTCTGTCGTTTGCCTTCTTGATGCGGTCAGTTGTCAGGGCGCGCAGCGAGTTTTCAAGATCCCAGTTGCAAGAAGCATTGCGGCGAATGACGACGTGGACTTCCAGCATGTTCGGCTTCGGCTTTGGACGGAAAAGCAGGCAGGCGGACTGGCCGCCTATGATGGACGAACGGGCCCAGGCGCTCAGGGCGCAGCTCGGAATGCGGAGATCGGAAGCTCAAATCCGTGCATTCCGATCTGAAAAAATGGGCTACGGAATGTTTCCGTAGCCCATTTTCTCAGCTTACAAATTTTCTACGAACATCTCCCCATAGTATTTGACAATTCGTCAACGAGAGCTCCCTCCTATAAGGAGGGTATTGTTGAGATATCTTACCAAGATAAGCTTATCCTTCTCCAGACGTCCGGACGCCTGCGAGGACTCAAACGTCGTCGGAATCCAGGTCCACCAGGCCCAGGCGCGCGGCTTGGCGCACAAAGGCCAGGGGCGTCTTCACGCCAAGCTTGTTCATGATCGAATAGCGGTGGTTCTCCACGGTCTTGCGCGTCACGAAGAGTTTGTCCGCGATCTCCTGGGGTGTGAGGCCCTCGGCCAACAGCCGCATGACCTGCTGCTCGCGGAGCGACAGGGCGCCGTAGGATTCGTCGATGCACTTGGCCTTGCGGCGGCTGAAGTCATTGAGCTTGCGCACCACCTTGGGCGAAAGCGTGCTGTCCAGATATTGGCCCCCCTTGGCCACCGCCTCGATGGCCTGCAAGATGCGGTCGGCGCCCGACTCCTTGGCTACGTAACCGGCCGCCCCGGCCTGGAATGCGGCCGAGATGAAGTCGATCTTGGAGTGCATGGACACCACGACCACGCCCAGCCCCGGCGCCAGGGAGAGCATCTCCCGAGCCAGCTCGACGCCGCTGCCGTCGGGCAGGGAGATGTCCAGCAGGGCCAAATCCGGCTTGAGCTTCCGAGCCAGTTGCAGCCCTTCGGCGAAGCCGCCGGCCTCGCCCGCCACCTCGAAATTCTCGCAGTCCGCCAGCAAGGCCTTGAGGCCGTCGCGGAACAGCGGGTGGTCGTCAACGATCAGGATGCGCTTTCTGGCGTTCACGTCGCGTCCTCGTCAAAGGGGCCTCCACCCGGATGCACATGCCGGCGCCGGGTTTTGAGCGGAAGGTAATCTTGCCGCCCAGCAGCCGGACGCGTTCGCGCATGGACCACAATCCCATGCGCCGCTCCTTGCCGGCCTTGACCAGACACCGGTCCAGATCGGCGCCTCGGCCGTTGTCGGCGATACGCAGCAGCAGGTCGGGAAACGCGGCCAACATCCGAATCTCCACTCGGGAGGCGGCGCCGTGCTTGCGGGTATTGGTCAAAGACTCCTGAATGAGCCGGTACAGGTTGATTTGGGTTTCGAAGTCTAGGCAGACGCTCTCCATGCCGTCAGCGTAGACGTCCACCTCGATGCCGTGTCGCTGGGTGAACTCCTCGCAGTGCCGCACTACGGTGTCCACCAACCCGAGTTCGGACAGCCCCGGAGGCAGCAGGCCATAGGCCAAGTTACGGATAGCGCCGATGGCCGCGGAAATTCGGCCGAGCACGTCGTCGGCCTGGGCCTTGCAATTCAGGGGCGCCGGCTGGACAGCCCAGATGCGCTCCAGTCCCATCCGGGCCAGCGACAGGTCCTGGGCCAGATGGTCGTGCAACTCACGGGCGATGCGCTGGCGTTCGGTCTCCTGGATTCTGATCAGTTCGCGAGACAGTGCGCGCATCTGGCTCTCCACTCGGCGCTGGGTGACTATGCGGCCCACGAGGTCGGCCAGGGCGTTGAGCAGCTTGCGCTCCTCCTTGAGAAACGGACCTTCGTCCGCTTCGGGGCGCTCGTCCAGGTAGCAGACCTCGATGCTCCCCGCTCGCTCCTCCTGCACGTACACCTGGGCCTCCTGGCAGGCGGCGACGCGGCGGAAGTTCTGGGTGGCGAAGCCCTGGCCGTCGATGGTCAGCCGGGCGCAGGCGGATTCGGGGAACTGCCAGGAGGCGCAGATCAGCTCGGCGATGCCCGTGGCCAGCTCGGGCAGGGGGATGTTGCTCTGGGCCAGCTGGGTGACGCCGTACAGGCAGTTGAGCTCCTTGACCCGCTCCAGCAACTCGCCCTCGATGCGCTTGCGCTCATCAAGGAAGGCCTCGGAGCGGCTCCGTTCCTGGCGGAGGAATTGAAGCTCCTGCAGCAGTTCTTCGCGGCTTTTGCGTTCGTCGTTCATGCACCAGCCTCATTGTCTACGCTCCGGCGCGACAAAATGATGCCTATCACAGGGCGCCAGTGTACGCCAGGGGACGGAGAAGCGATTCACGGCCGGAGAAAGCGGCCCCGCCCGATGCAACGGGGCCGCTTTGTTTGCCTAGGAGATGAGCTGGCTGCGCGCAGAGGCGTCCTGCGCTTCTGTCATGAATCGAAGGGCTGGCTCGGTGAGCAGCTTGCGGGCCGCTTCGTTCTGCACGTCGGTGATGAACGGTATGCCCGTCTCACGTTCGGTTTCGCGGTTGGCGGACACGATATCCCTGCGGCTGATCTCCTTGACGGAGAACTTGCGCGCTCCGGCCAAAAGCTGCTGCAGCCCGGCCGAGAGCTTGTCGGCCAAGGTCCAGGCCGCGATAGCGCCGAATGGGACGGACTCGATTTCTTTGGCTCCCAGCTTTTTCTTCAGGTTGGAGTAGCCGGCGAAAATGTGTTCGGGGGTCTCGCCGACGTCCCGCACGGTCTTGGGCAGGGAGTCCCAGTTGCCGTTCACCGCAGCCTTGCGTTCAGGCCGCAGGACTCCCTCGATGTTGGCCCCCAGGAAGCCTGGGATCATGAGGCTTCGGCCCATGCAAATGAGTTTGACGTAGGGCGCGCCCAGAGCCAGCGCCTTGAAAATCTGGTCCTCGCGGGCCAAGCCTCCGGCGAAGGAGATGTCCACCACGCTCCCTCCTTGGCTGTCCAGTAAGGAGGCGTACTCCCAAGCCTTGGAGTGCAGCAGGATGGACGGCACGCCCCAGGACTCCATCATGTTCCAGGGGCTCATGCCCGTGCCCCCGCCGGAGCCGTCGATGGTCAGCAGGTCCAGATGGGCCTCGGAGGCGTACTTGAGGGCCATGGCCAGGGCTTCCATGCCGTAGGAACCGGTCTTGAGGGAAATGCGCTTGAACCCGAGGTCGCGCAGGTTCTGCACGGTTTCCATGAAATTGGCGTGCACGGCCTCCGGCGAGTCCAGGTCGGTGTACCCCAGCCGGCTGTGACGGGCGAAATGCTTGAGTGCGCCGGAGTTGAACGCGGCCTGGACTTCCTCCAGCTCGGGGTCCGGGTCCATAAGATAGCCGCGTTTCTTGAGGAACAGGGCGTAGTCCAGGCTACCGACCTCGATCTCTCCACCGATGTTCTTGGCGCCCTGGCCCCACTTCAGCTCGATGATGACGTCGTCGCCGTAGTTCTCGATGACGTATTCAGCCACGCCGTTGCGGGCGTCCTCTACGTTGAGCTGGACGATGACCGCGCCGTAGCCGTCGTGGTAGCGTTTGTACATTTCGATGCGGCGGTCGAGCTCGGGCGAGCGCTCGATGCGGCCGTTGCTCAGAGAGGACTCGCGGTCCACGCCCACGACGTTCTCGCCGATGACGATGGGCACGCCGATCAAGGCGCAGCCGGCGGCGAAGGAGTCCCAGTATTTGGAGGCGATGAACGTGGAGCCCAAGGCACCGGTCATGATGGGCATGCGGACCTTGGTCTGCACTGTATCGCCAAAGGCGGTCTCCACGCCGACGTTGGTGAACAGGCAGTCGTCGGAACTATTGGTGCGGCCAGCCTGGAGCCCGGAGGCTCCGTAATTGTACCCTTGGATGCGCAGGGCGTTGTAGCTTACGCCCACGTGTGTGGTGTTGGCGCTGCCGGCCGTGATCAGGCCGAAATCCCGAGGATAGAGCATCTGGCGCCCTTTGAGGCAGGACATCCAGGTTTCGCACTTGCCGGCGCAATCGGCCCGGCACAGGGTGCACAGACCGGATTCCGCGGCCGATCCGCGGTTGGTCGTGCCCAGGACGTCGTTGGATTTGGCGTAATGAACCATGGTGTTGCTCCTCGTGCAAAGAATGGCGCAAGGCGAGGGCGGGCAGGGGCGCACACGGGGCGCGCGTAGCGGGTCCTCATGCCTTTGCGTGGATTTCTTCTTTGATGGTCAGAATGTCTTGGCGCAATGCATGGAGGCAGCTTTCGACCCGCTGGACCGAATCTTGGAGCTTCTGAAATTCAAGGCGAGTGACTTTTGTTTTGTTGCGCTCGTCTTTTTCTTTGAGAAATGCCTGTTGGGCGTACTCCGCGTCGTGGGCCATGCCAACCTCCTGCTTCCTTAGCGCGTGCCGAGCTTATGCTCTTCTTGGTGTCCACTGCCCGGCTCGATGCATCAAAAACCGGACATTACAATGTTACGCATGCGACGAATGTTGCAGTGCATCGCTTCCGGACGGAGGCGGCGATACCGTCGCCGGAAGGACAACTATGGTGATAGCTGCGCGGCGCTACGGCGCCAATAGGAGCCCCTCCTATTCTTTTGGGGCTTTTTTTTGTAAAATAATGCATATTACCCAAAATTTGGGGAATCCACCCATGGTAGATCAACAAGCCAATGTCCAATATTGTCTCGCGGGCTCGGAGCCGTTTAATCCCCCTCCCAGCCGAGCGCGTAATCCGGAGCCTTGAACGGATCATTGAATGGCGAGGCAAGCCGAACGCGATCCGCTGCGACAACGGGCCGGAGTACGTGAGCGCCCGGCTTCAGCTTTGGGCTGACAACCAAGGAGTCCGGTTCGAATACATCCAGCCTAGTCAGCCGCAGCGGAACGCGTATGTCGAGCGCTACAACCGCACGTGCGCTGCGACGGGCTGAACCAGTATCTGTTTGCGAGTATTGAAGAGGTCCAGGATTACGCCACGCGCTGGCTCTGGACCTACAACAACGAACGGCCCAACATGAGCATTGGCTGCGTCACCCCGATGCAGAAACTGAGAACGGTCGCATAGCCTCTACTTTTCAGACCTCCTAAAAATGGGAGGATTCCCCTTTGTTCGCCAGCGCCTGTTCCAGGATTGCCCTGACGTCCTCGGAGTCTGCCTGGTCCTGCTTTCCGGTGAACACCGGCGCCGACGTATTCACGCCGCTGAAATCGCCGCGCATGGTCCTGGCCAGGGCGTTGTCGCTGCTGGCCAGCTCCGCGAAACGGCGTCCGGCGTATTTGAGCCCGCGGGCCAGGGAGCCTGCAGGGATGTACGCCCGCATGGGCCTGTGCATGGAGGCGATGACGTGCTTGATGGAATCGCCCATGCCGTAGAGCATCTGGATCGGCGCGTCGTTCGGAGAAAGCCCGTAGGCCTCGGCCAGGGCCATCGCATGGGCCTGGGTGCGGATGTTGTGCGTAGCGAAGGCGGGATCGACCGCATCCAGATTGAGCAGCATGTATGCGCTCACGGCCTCGTAGTTGGCGTCCGTGGACGGCTTGTGGTCCCAAACAGGGCTGGGATACCCAAGGTCGGCGGCCGCGTCGCGTTCAAAGTCCAGGTAAGCCCCTTTGACCAGCCGGATAGGCGCCCGCAGCTTGTTTTTCCTGGCCCAGTCCGCCAGCATCTGCACATCGCGGGCCGAGTCCCGGAGGTACGCTTGAATGACCACGCCCAGGCGGAGCTTTCCCGAGGCGTCGAAGGCGGTGGATGGATTGCTCTCCACTATTTCGCGGAAGAGCCGCAACGTGAGATCCTTGTAGGCGTACTCCTCCATGTCGATCCGCAGGAAGATGCTTCTATCCGGCGCTTGCGCGGCGGTTTCCAGAAGCTTTGAGAACGCCTCGACGATTTCCCGACGCTTGCTTTCGGCTTCCGCCCCGTCGCCGAGGGCTGCGTCCATGTCGTAGACCAGCGCGGACAATTTGAGAGACATGTTGAGCTGATCCGCTTTGCTTGAGTCAATAAAGGCGCGGACAAGCGCCAGATAATATTGTTGATAGGCCTGAGCATCCGCGGAGGAGAGCGACGCATCGCCTACGTTGTCCAATGAGGTGGAGAGCCCTTGGGTTCTCAGTCTGGCCATGAGTCCAAAGACCTTGTCGATCTCCCGCTTTTGCTCCTCGGGCGTTCCTTCGGTCTCCAGCGGGAACAGGAACGGTTCACTCATCCAGCGCACCAGCGGCATGATGAAGGACAACCGTTCGCGGGCGTTCTTGCTGTCCCCAATCATCTCCAGGGAATTGCTGACCGCCCCGGCCACAAGCGGCTGCATGGCGAGCCGGATGAGCCACATGCGCAGTTCATCCGTGAACGGCTGGTCCTTTTCTTTCAGCCGAATCTGCAAACGTTGTTCGATGTCGTCGAGATACCGGACGGTCAACGCCTCGGCCTGGTCAAAGACGCCGCCCGCCTCGGCGTTTTCCCCATAGGGAGCCGTTGGTTCGGCTGTAGGTTGCCGCCCTGCCCATGAGAATGGCGCGCCCAAGGCGTGTTGCAGGGCCAGACCGCCTGCAATGGCTGCAGTTTTGATAAATGTTCTGCGGTCTTGCCGGAACGCGCTTCGCTGCATTGATGTTCTCCTTGGGCGAGTGGTCTAATGCTTTGCCTGGTTAGTCTGTTCACGCGGTTAGGGCAACAAGGTTGAGATGGGGAAAGCACGATTGAGCAAGCAAGTCCGCCTGCTATGACGACCCAACATGTCGGAATTACCTGAGCGGACGCGGCATTCCGCCTCGCATCGCCTGGCGGGGCATTGAATCCAGTGAACGTTTTGGCCGTCATCGTGGCTACCCCTTTATTTGGTGTAGAACCGGGATAGTGTGGGGGACTGCGGTTTTGGCCCAAGAAAAAGGGGCCTAGGTTTAGCACCTAAGCCCCTGAATTTCCTGTGGTGGGCAATGGGCGATTCGAACGCCCGGCCTTTGGCTCCGGAGGCCAACGCTCTATCCAACTGAGCTAATTGCCCGCAAACAAAGCTTGTTGCCCGATCATGCGGTGAAAGTCAAGATTTTTGGCCGAGGTTGCCATCTTCGTTCGTCTGGCTCCGTCCGGACGCTCCGCGTCTTGAAAACGTTTATTTCTCCACCCCGGCCAGCGGGCCGCCCTTGGCGAACAGGTGGTCCACCCGGCGCTCCACGTCTTCGTCCGGCGTCAGCTCCGGCGCGTGGTAGCTCTTGAGTCGGGCGTCCATAACCAGCGGGCCCTCGCAGCCCCAGTGCTTGCAATGGGTGAATGCGCCCACGCCGTACAGGTCCGTGGCCGGATCGCTGCGGGTGAAGGCGACCCACAGGAAGTTCTCCCAGTTTTTCGCCGTGAAGGCCGCATCGTCCACGACGACCACCAGCCCGAAGCCCGTCAATCCGTCGCTTTGGCCGTAGCGTTTCCCCAACGCCTCGGCCAGGCGCTCCATGGCCGGGTCCCCTGCGTCGCGGGGCCGGTCGTGCTTGGGGCCGCGCAGGACCATGATTCCCGGACGGAACAGTTGCGGGTCCGCGAAACCTTCGGGCAGGGGCAAGTCCGCGGGCAGGCTGTCGGCCAGTCGCCGCCGCGGTTTTCCGCAGCTCGCCCAGACGAGCTTGGAGCCCTGGTTCAGGCTGATTCCCGAGTAGTCCAGGGTGTCCATGGTGGTACGGGTGATGAAGTGCAGGTCGCGGGTGAAGTCCGCACGCTCCAGCATGTGGCTGAAAAAGGCCGGGATGTCGTGCGTTGAAAGTCCGGGTGCGTCCTCGGCCGCGGCGATGAGCGCGTATTTGGACAGTGACGTCTGGGTTTGCCCCAAAAGCGACAGAGCGCAGGTGATAAGCTCCTGGGGACGGCGTTCCCGGGCGAAGGGGACGTAGCGTTCGGCGCCGAGGGCCAAAAGCAGAGGGTGGACTCCGGCCGCGTCCACGGCGTGGACCTCTCGCACGCCGGCGAAGGTGGCCGGAATCAATTCTTTGGTCAATTCGTGGATAAAGGCGCCGAAGACGGTGTCCTCCTGGGGAGGCCGGCCCACGGTGGTGAACGGCCATATCGCGTCCGGCCGGGCCAGGACGCGTTCCACCGTGAGTACGGGGAAGTCGTGGGCCAGACTGTAATAGCCCAGATGGTCCCCGAAGGGGCCTTCGGGCTTCACCGCGCCGGGTTCTATGCGGCCCACCAGGCAGAAATCCGCCTCGGCCGGAACAGGGAGGGATAGGCCTTTGGCGACCATGCGGATGCGTCGGCCGGCAAGCAAACCGGCGAAAAGGATTTCCGGGACGCCCTCCGGCAGCGGCATGACCGCGGCCAGGGTCATGGCCGGGGCGCCGCCCACGAAAACGTTGACGCGCAGCGGCTCGCCCCGATGCAGGGCTTCCGCGTGGTGGGGGCCTATGCCGCGGTGGATCTGGTAATGCAGGCCGACTTCGCCGGGACCGTACTCCCCGCCGGAGATTTGCACGCGGTACATCCCCAGGTTGGAGGACTTGAAGCCGGGGCTGGCCGGGTTTTCCGTATAGACCTGGGGCAGGGTGATGAAGGCTCCGCCGTCCTTGGGCCAGGACACGAGCTTCGGCAGATCGGCCAGGTCGGCTTGTCCTTGCAGGACGGGGCCGTCCGCGACTTTTTTCGGCGCAATGTGGGCGAGCCCCGGAAGTCCGGCCAAGCTTTTGAGCGGGCTTCGCACCGCAGCCGTGGGGTCGGCCTTGCAGCGCAGAAAGTGCTCCACCCGCGGCAGGGCGTCGCGAAAGATGAAGCGCATGCGCTCCATGGTTCCGAAAATATTGGCGGCCATGGGGAACCTGCATCCTTTGACCCGGGTGAAGAGCAGGGCCGGCCCGCCGGCTCGATAGACGCGACGCTGCACCACGCCGGCTTCAAGTCGGGGGTCTATTTCCTGGTCGATGCGGACCAGTTGTCCGTTGGCCTCCAGGTCGGCCAGGCACGTTTGCATGTTCGCGTAACCCATGGGCGCCTCCTGGCTGGAAGACATACCCTCAACCACGCCAGGGCTCAAGGCCGCTGGAGGCCGGGTTCGCTTGATAAAAGCCTGCGGAGTGCTTACGAAGAAACCATGCGCAGCTGCGAAGCCTGCGCGCTATCGAGCCTCTGCGCCGCTTGGCCGCGCAAAAGTTTTCGTACGTCATGGCGCGGTCGGCGCGTCGGATAGCTCATTATGCGCACAAACCAATTCCCGCGAACGCGGGCGCCAAGGAGACGGGCCATGCAACATCAACTAACCTGGTTCGGCCACTCCAACTTCATGTTGAAGACCGAGGGCCAAACTCTGCTGATCGATCCGTATTTCGAGGGCAATCCCACCTGCCCCTGTTCATCGGAGTCCATTGAAGACGCGGACGCCATTTTCCTCACCCACGACCACGGGGACCACCTGGGCCAGGCCCTGGAGATTCAGGAGCACACCGGCGCCCGGGTGGTGGGCGTTTTCGACACGGTGACGGCCCTGGTGGACGAGGGCTTGCCGCAGGATGCGTGCGTGGGCATGAATATCGGCGGAACCGTAGAGGTGGGCGGCGTCAAGGCGCACATGGTCCAGGCCATGCACTCGTCGGTGACGGGCGTCGCTACCGGATATATCCTGACCCTCAGTGACGGCTATTGCATCTACCACGCCGGGGACACCGGCATCTTCTCCAGCATGGAGTTGTTCAGCAAGTTTCACGACATCGATCTGGCCCTGCTGCCCATCGGCGGACATTTCACCATGGACCCCAAACAGGCGGCCTACGCCTGCAAGCTGCTCAAGTGCCGCTCCGTGGTGGGCATGCATTGGGGCACGTTCCCCGTTCTGGAGCAGAACACCGATCGTTTCGAAGAGATGCTTAAGGGCATGCGCCCTGACGTCAAGCTGCTGAAAATGGCGCCTGGCGAAACCATTGAAATATCCAGGTAGACGAAATGTCCGAATATATCCAAAAAGTGAACCTCCCCGGCCAGCAGGTCAATATTCTGTTTTCGTTTCTGGGCGTTGCGGTCGAGGCCATCGAGCCCGACTTCGCACAGTTGCGGCTTCCCTTGCGGCGCGATTTCCTTCAGGGCGCCGGGGTCGTGGCCGGGGGAATCATCTCCACCCTTTTGGACGAGGCCATGGCCCACGCCGTGATTTCCGGGCTTTCCGGCGCGGTGAATTGTGCGGGCGTGGAGATCAGCGTGAAGTTCTTGCGGCCTGTTTTTTTTACCGGGGAGAGAGAACAGTTTTTGACGGCCCGCGGCCGGATCATTCGCCGTGGGCGTCGGGCGGTGACGGCGGAGGCCGAAGCGTTCGTGGAGCCGGGCAAGCCCTGCGCCATTTCCCAGGGGACTTTCCTGCTGGCGGGGGATGGCGCCGGGAAATAGGCGAAGGACGCGGATCAGAAGTCGAAACGGTCGACGTTGCTGGCGTCGACAAGCTCGGGGCGTCCAAGCAGGATGACGCCGTCTGCGCCTACGGTGAAATCGCCCATGGACCCGGCGTGAAGTATTTCGCCTGGCCGGCCGGTGATGCGTTTGTTCGCGGCGGCGTCCAGGGCGTAAAGCGCCAGGTAGCCCAATTGGCGGGGATCAAAGGCCAGGAAGGCCGGGACCGCCTGGGAGTCGAGCCAGGGCTTCATCGCCTGAGGCAGTCCCAGGCCGGTGACGGCGACTTTGCCGGCGAGGTTTTTTTCCGTCACGACCCGGGCCGCTGCGGCCAGGGCGTCGGGGCTGGTCCCGATGATCCCGCGCAGGTCGCGATAGAAGTCTACGAGTTTGACGGCGGTGTCCCGGCTCTGGGTGGGATGATTGCTGGCGTACAGCGTGTCCCGGATGCGCAGGCCCTTGAACCTCGGCTCCCGCGAGAGTCTGAGCAACTCGCGGATCAGCCGCCGTTGAAAGGAGGCCATACGCGCGCCCGCGATAATGACCACGTCGCCCTGGCCGCCGGCGGCTATGGCCAGAATGGTCATGAGTTGCTCCGCCGTTTCCTTGATGGGGACCGGCTCCACGTAGACGATGCGTGACGGCGGGTCCGCCTCGGAGCCGAAACAGACGACCGCCGCGTGCTGTTTGTTGGCCGCAACGATCCCCTTCGCCTGGCCTGCGGCGTCGAGCGCCTCTAGGGCGAGCCCCTTGAGGGGGCGGGAAAGAATGGACTGCACCAGTTGCATCTGGTCGGCGGCGTCCGGGAAGGGGGGGCCGCCGAAGGTGGCGTTGGCGTGCAGTTCCTGGGCCGCCTGCCGCACTCCCTGCCCGACGAGGTCGATGGCCATGCCCTGCATGCTGGAGGGGACCACCACGTAGTCGAAGGACTTGACGTTGTCCGCCACGCGGGTTTTGGTTTCCGTGCAACCCGCGGCGAGGACGATGCAAAGGGCCGGAAGCCACAGGCTGAGAATCGGGAGGCGTCGCATGGCCGCCTCTTATCAGATTCTTCGGAGATTGGTAAAGGCGCTGGAGAGAGGGGCTTTGCAACGCGGCGTCACCGGTTCGTAAGCCCGTGCTTTTTCAGCTTGTACTGCAGCGTGCGGCGGCTGACGCCCAAAGCGTCGGCGGTGCGCTGGCGGTGGTAGTCGTTGGCCTCCAACGTCTTGATGAGCGCCTCGCGTTCGGCTGTCTCCAAGGGATCGGCCTCGGTTTCGCCGGAACTCGGCGCCGGCCCCTCCGTTTGAGAGAACGCGGCGGATTCGGACAGTTGCGGCGGCAAAAGCTCCGGGCCCAGGGTGTCGGACCTGGCCAGAATCAGGGCTCGCTCCAAAACGTTCATCAACTCGCGGACGTTGCCCGGCCAGCTATGGCGTTTGAGGGCCTCCATGAACGCCGGCGAGACGTTGCGGGCCTGTTTGCGGTTTTTTTCTCCAAGCTGACGTAGAAAGTGGGCCGTGAGCAGGGGCAGGTCGGCCAACCGGTCCCGCAGAGGCGGGATAGGCGCCTCCAAGACGGCGAGTCTGTAGAAGAGGTCCTCGCGGAACTCGCCTTTTTCGACCAACTCCTTCAAATTGCGGTTGGCCGCGGCCAGGATGCGCACGTCGGTGTGCACGGTGCGGGCGGCGCCCAAAGGCTCCACGGTCTTCTCCTGGATGGCCCGCAGCAGTTTGGCTTGCACCGCCAAGTCCATCTCGCTGATTTCATCCAGGAACAAGGAGCCGCCGTGCGCAAGCTGGAACCGTCCGGGCCGGTCCCGCACCGCGCCGGTGAAGGCGCCTTTGGAGTGGCCGAAGAGTTCGCTTTCGAGCAGATTGGTGGGCAGGGCCGCGCAGTTGACCTTGATGAGCGGGCCGTGGCGCCTTGGCGAGAGGGCGTGGAGGCGTTCGGCGACAAGCTCCTTGCCAGTGCCGGATTCGCCCTGGATCAGCACGGTGGCCTCGGAGGGGCCGGCTTGCTCCAAAAGTTCGTTCAGGCGCATCATGGCCGGGCTTTCGCCGACCAGGGCCGGCCCTTCGTCCTCAGCCCGGCGGTCCGGGGCCTTGAGGCTTTCCTCGGCCAGGCGGCGGTGCTCCAGAGCCCTGGCCGCCACCGCCTTGATTTCGTCGTTGTCCGCCGGCTTGGTCAGATAGTCGAAGGCGCCGTGCTTCATGGCCGCTACGGCCGATCCGACGGAGCCGTAAGCCGTCAACAGAACCACCGGAAGATGCGGGTCGATTTTGAGCAGGCGGTTCAAAAGCTCCAGCCCGTCCATGCCGGGCATGCGCAAATCGATCATGGCGGCGGCCGGAGGCCGGTCGGCCATGATCTTGAGGGCTTCAGCTCCGGAGGACGCTTCCTGGACCTTCAATCCGGCGTCTTCCAGCACGGCCCGGACCATGAGCCGGTGGCCGTGTTCGTCGTCCACCACGAGAATGGCGGCTTCGTGGTTGCTATTCACTTCCAATCTCCTGGCCGCCCGCGGCCGGAGGCTGTGGTCCCGAAGGCAGGCGCACCCACACCGTCGTCCCTTCCCCAGGACTCGTTTGCAGCCCCACCCGTCCCCGCAGGGCGGTGACAATGGCTTTGACAATGGCCAAGCCGAGCCCGGTGCCCTTTTCCCGGCCGGTGAAGAAAGGTTCGAACGCCTTGGCCGCGGTCTCGGGGGACATGCCTTCGCCGTTGTCCCGGACCTCCAGAATGACGTCTTTTCCATCGAGGCGGGAGGAAATGCAAAGCTCCCCGCCGGATTCCGGCAGGGCGGGCAAGGCGTTGGCCATGAGGTTGAGCAGCACCTGCGTCAGCCCGTCCGAGTCAGCGTACACCGACTTGGCCTGCAGGTCCACGGTGAGCCGGGCCTTGGCGTGCTCCAGATCGAAATGCACGAGCCGGGTGATGGACTCGGCCAGGGTTTCGAGGTCTACGGGCCCGGGGTGAAGCTCTCGCGGCTTGGCCAGGTAGAGCAGGTCCGTGACCACGCGGTTCAGGCGGTCGGCTTCCTGGACCATGGTGACGGCGAATTCCCCGAGCGGCGGCTGGTCTTTGAGCCGGGAGGCGAAAAGCTGGGCGAAGCCGCGCAACGATCCCAGAGGGTTGCGGATTTCATGGGCCACGCCGGCGGCGAGAGAGCCGATGGCGGCCAGCCTCTGGGCCTCGGCCAGTTCGTGCTCCAGGCCTTTGATGGCCGTGCGGTCGCGCAGGAGCAGGAGGCGCTCGCCGTCCAGGGCCTCCGGGTCCAGCGGAACGCAAAGGAGCTCCAGATGCCGCCCGGCGGTCTCCACCTGTCTCCAAGGCCGCACGCCCGAGGTCTGCATGGTTCCGGGGCAGGGCGCATCGCCCGGCAGGATGTCCTGCATCCGCATGCCGATGATGTCTGCGCCCTCCGTAAGCAGCCGGGAGGCGGAAGGGTTGGCGGAAAGAATTTCACCCTGCGCCGAGAGCGTCATGAGTCCGTCGGGGGTGTGGTCCAGCAGCTTGGATTGAAAACGCTCCAGCTCCTCCACGCGGCGCGAGGCGTCGCGGCGGCGCAGGAGCGCGAAGGCCAACAGCCACAAAGCCGCTCCGGTAAGCAGCACGAAGCCCGTCTGGATCAGGGCCGCGCGGCGGTAGGACCGGAACAGGGCGAGATGGGCCTTGGGGTCGAGGGCCATGACCAGGTACAATGGCCCTGGCGGCAGGCCGCAACGACGCAGAAAACGCATTCGGCCCATCATCTCCGGAGGCGGCGGCAAGCCGATCCGGGCGACGGTCGCCGCCAGAAAGGCCTGGCGCTCGTCCAGTTTCTGCTGGCCGATCCACGATCCCGTTCTCTGCAACGATTGCAGGACGGCCGGAGCCAATTGAGGCGCCGGACCTTGTTGGTCCTTTCTTTGGGACGATATCCAGAGTTTTCCGTCGGGGCTGTAAAGCCCCACGTAAAGCACGTCGTCGGTCTCGATGAACTCTTCGAACAAGGCGTCCAGGACGGGGGCGAGGCTGTCCGCGTCGCCTCTGCTCCTCATGAACCGCAAGACGCTGCGTAAGACGCCGCCGTCCACTCCCCGCAGAATGGACTGGGCGGCCAGCTCCATGTGGGCGTAGGCCGCCTCCTGCTGGGCGCTGATGTTTCGCCACGTCAGCACCAGGCTGATGGCCCCGAGCAGGGCCAGGGCCAGAATCGCGGCCGCAACCGAAAAAGGGGGGTTGTGATCTTGACGGACCTGCAAAGCTTAATGCTCCTGTCCGGGACCGACGGGCGCCAGCGCCGGAAAGCCGGCCCGGCAGGGGTGGGGGATGATTGTTCTCAATGGCGTCTCCGTCGTGATGCAGGATTTCTGATACTTCACTCTCGTAACGGGCGCCTTTGAAAATGGATGTCGGCGGGCCCCCGATGGGCCCGCCGTAACATAGGGAGGTAGGTGATGTATATCTTTAGACGGCGTTACCAGCCGTAGCCGGTGTTGGGGCCGTAACCATAGCCAAACCCCCGCATATGGGAGTGGCCCCAACCAGAGCGATCGCCGCCGCGGCCGCCAGGACCGTTGCAACCCCAGCCCGCGTTAAACCCCATGCCAGGGCCGCGCATGCCGACGCGGCAAGGGCCGTAACCGGGACCCATGAAGGAGGATACGGGCTGTCCGGTCACCTTGGAGAGTTCTGCGGCCATCTCCTGATGGTCTGCGCGCATCTTGGCCCGAAGCTCGGTGATATCTCCGACCAGTTCCTGGATGTCCTTTCGGGTGGCCTTGCCGGACTCGATCAGGGCGTTCAATTCGGTCTTCTTGGCCCAGAGCTGGTCGCGCAGCTCCATGGTGACGTCCCGGTGCTTGTCGAAAACGGCCTGGACTTCCTTGGCCTTCTCGGGCGAGACGTTGTATTGCCAGCCCGGGCCGCCGCCGAAGTAAGGACCGTCGTCGTCCGAATCGGCAAAGACCATGGACGTCGTAACAAGAAGGGCCATGATCGCTACGATGGGAATGATGGCGCGGCGTTGCATAATGCCTCCTGGTGGTTTGTTGTTATTGCCCCGATCCTTCGTTTGGGGGGCCGGGCGACGCCCCACCCCCCTGGGGGAAGGATCGGTGTGTGCTTTGGAGTAAGGCAAGGCTTGTGCCAAGTTTGTTTATACTGTAATAATAAACAGATAAGAAAAAACGAGAAGTGAAATGTGCAAGCGTGGGCGGCAGTGTGTTGCACAAGATGTGCAGTTTCATGCACAATAATGCGTCGCTCCACCAGGACAAATCAAATTGGTATTGCCCGCGAAACGCTTTCCGGGTTATCGTTATTGGAAAATTCGACGTATGAGAGAGGAAAATGCCCAAAAAGCCAATATTTCGGCGTAAAGACGGGCTTAAAGGCGATGGCCGCAAACTGTCCAGGCTGCGCCGGTTGTTGACCAGGGTGATGAATCCCCGGGCTTGGAGCCTGCGGACCCGGGTCGTGCATTTGTCCGGCGTGTTGCTGCTTTTGGGAAATGTGATTCTCATTCTGTTCCTGTCGCATGCGTTGAACGCGGACATTATCCGCACGGGCTCCGCAGGGCTGGATATGCTGGCCCTGCGGGTCAAGGACGCGATCTTGTCGGAAGAGAAGGCGCTCTCCCTTCTCGTTCAGACAAGCTTGGACGACCCCTTGGTCGTGAAGTCCGAGGATTTGCTGGCGCACGGCGGCGTTGATTCTGCACACGCGGCGCTGGCCGAAACCGCCGGCCGGCTGGGGTTGATCTCGGCGCGGCCGGATTTGCTGGTCTGGCTTGCGATGGAGCGCGACAAGTTGATGGCGGTCGAGCCCGAAGACCTGGCCAGCGCGGCGTTGGTCGAGTTCTGTCGAAGTTTGTCCAGGCGTAAAGGGCCGCGGTGGGGCGTCGTGCAGACCGGGGCCGGCTTGGTGGTCGCGGCCGGGGCCGCAACGTCGGAGGACTCCGCCGGCGCCGTCTGGGTTGTGGGAAATCCGTTGTCCGAGGTCTTGTCCCTGCTGGATGTCCCCTCCGGCTACGGCGCGGAGTTCTATCTCGGCGATGTCGCTGGCGAACCCTCCTGGAGTATGGGGCTGGAGCCTCCGTTGGACCAGCCCGTGGTTTGGACGGAAGGCCGGGCGCGGGTCGGATCCTACCAGCTGAAGCGGATGGAGTTGCCCAGAGTCGCCGGCGGGACGCCCGCTTTTGCGGTTTTGATGTACGACGCATCCGGACTGGAGGAGGCTTCCTGGAACAGAATCTACCAATTCAGCTGGTTTTTTATTTCCGGCGCGATCCTGCTCTGGGTTGCGCTGTTCTCCAATGTCGCCCGGGTGGAGCGCTTTCTCGCGCGCCTGCGCAGCATCATCATCGCCTCCCACGCCAACGATTTCGCGGACCGCTTCGAGTCCGACCACGTGCACTGCCTGGAAATCATGGAGTGCCACAACGAAGAATGCCCGGTCTACCAGAACACGACCCTGGTTTGCCATCTGGAAACGGGCTCCGAGGCCATCAGCCCTAGGTGGCGCAACACCTGTATTTTTCTCAACGTTTACGAGTCGTGCGCCAACTGCCCGGTCTACAGCCTGCGCAGCGGCGACGAACTGAATGAAATGCGCAATGTGGTGAACACCATGATGCGATTGTGGGGGCGGTTCCTGGCCCGGGTCGGGGAGTTGCTGTCCCACGTCTTGCGCACGCAGCCGAACGCGGGCCGATCACCTTCGCTGGACGAAATTTCGGATCGGCTGGAGCAGATGGCCAAACTCACGGCCTTCAGCCACGATTTGCAAGGCGCTCGGGACAAGGATGAAGTCTACGGGCAACTTGCCTGGGTGTTCGAGTCCCAGTTCAGCGTGACTGCTCTGGTCGTTCTGGAGATCGGCAACGGGCGCAACAATTTCGATTTGGCCTGGGACGCTTCGGGCGATATGGACCTGGCCGGTCCGGAGCTGGAGGTCGACTATGAACATTGCCGGGCGAGCCGCACCGCCACGGACGTCATTTCCTACCACAACCCGGCCCTGTGCCCGTATTTCAATTGCGACCACGACAAGGAATTTCGCTGCTGCATGCCCATTATCATGAGCGGGCAGGTGGGAGCGGTGCTCTCCTTCGTGGCCTCCCGCCGCCGCTGGGACCGCATCAACGATATGTTGCCGGTGATGCGCAAGTATCTGGACGAGGCCGGCCCGGTGCTCAGCTCCTTGCGGCTTCTCGGCCTGACCAAGGACCAGGCCCTGCGCGATCCGCTGACCAAGGCCTACAACCGGCGCTTTCTGGACGAGTACCTCAACAGCTATGAACCGCAGCGAAGGCGGGACGGCTTCCTTACCGGCCTGCTCATGGCCGACATCGACCATTTCAAGCGCGTCAACGACGAGCACGGGCACGAAGCCGGCGACCTCGTGCTCAAGGAGGTTGCCGCCATCATCAGCACCCGTATTCGCCGTTCCGACCTGCTCATCCGCTACGGCGGCGAGGAGTTTCTGATGCTGCTGCAGGGCGTGGCCTCCGGTTCGTCCCTCAAGGTGGCGGAGGATATCCGCAGCGCCGTGGAGCGCTATGAATTCGTGTTGCCCTTGGGACAGACCGTGCGCAAGACCATTTCCATCGGCGTTTGCGAGCATCCCAACGGCGCGGCCACCCTGGAGAAGGCCATCAGCGCGGCGGATGCGGCCTTGTATGAATGCAAACGGCAAGGCCGCAATCGCGTGATGCTCTATCCGGACTCCGGAAGCAATGACGACGTCGAATGATCAAGCGGGCTTGAATTGAGCCTATTGCAAGTTTTTTGGGCTTGTTTCGCGTCCGGTTTGTGCTGGCGCTCAGGAGGCTCTTTTCGTATCCTCCTGCAATCCTGATGCAATAGCTTTCGGCACAGCCTATGCTTTATATGGGCAAGGCTCCAGCGCCGTCCCGAACCGGGAGCGGGCGCTTGGGAGCGCAACCGAAAGCAAAGGAGGCTTCTTATGCCAGGATTCGATGGATCGGGCCCCAATGGGCAAGGCCCCATGAGCGGACGGGGAATGGGTTATTGCGCCGCAGGCGCAGGGCGCGAGCCCGGTTTCGGGCGCGGCCGCGGATGCGGCCGAGGCCGCGGGCTCGGCCAAGGCCAAGGCCAAGGATTGGGGCGCGGGTTGGGCGGCCGCCGGGCCGCGGGCGCCTGGTCCGACCCTGCGGGCGAGCCGGCCCAGGCCGGCCGTTTGGAGCAGGTGGAGGCCGAACTCGCCCGGCTCAAGGAAGAGTTGGGTCGCAAGGACTGAGCGAACCTCGGGCCGCAACACGGCGGGTGGGGGCGATTTCCGTGTGACAGGAACTGGGGAAGCGCCCCCTTGAAGCGAAGAAAAAGGGGCTCTTCCCCGGCCCCCCATTCGCTTTTCTCCAAATCTTTGTAAGGGAAGCAAGCCGCGCTCTCTGCGCCGACCGCCGAAAGGGAGGCGCTGGAGGACGCGGCTCCCTTTCAAAAGTTCATCAACGCCAACACGTAGACCGCTCCAAACAGGATGACGCCGCTGGCCGGCCGCAGAACCATGCGCCAGCAGGGGCCGAGGCCGACCTTGAAGTATTGGCACGTGAGCAAAAAGCAGACGTGCAGCGGAGACAGCAGCACTCCGGCGAAGCCGGAGAACATGCCCAGCGTCACGTACGGCATCATCTGGTCCGACATGCCCAACTGGTGCAGCATGCCGATGAGCAGGGGGAAACTCGCGCCGACGTAGGCCAGGGTGATGCCGGAGACGAGGGCCGTGAGAAACGGCAGCAGAATAGCCGAAGTCAGAAGAGCGGCCTCTCCGCCGGCCAGTTGCGCCAGCTGTTTGATCACGCCGGAAGCCAACAGCGTCTCCTGAAATACGAAAATGGCCAGGATGATGCACAGCATGGAAAGCAGATGCTTCTTGCCCAGCAGAGCCAGAATGCGTCGGGGCGTCACGCGGTTTTGCACGGCGCAGACCAGGACTGCGGCCACAAGACCCGCCAGGACGCCGAACTCCATGGGCCAGTCGGGGAACAAGAGCCCCGAAATCCATTCCAGGACCAGGGAGCCGATGATCGCCGTGAGGATGGGCAGGCTTTCCCGAAAAGCGGGGCCGGCCCGGCGGGCGTTTTTCGTTTCGGCTTCGGTCCTGGCGTTTTTAAGTTTGAGCGGCCGGAGCAGGAAGAACCAACCGAGGGTCAGGCTTGCGACAGTCCCCGGCCAAATCCATGAAAGCAGTTTGGCGATGGAGACCTGGGCCAGGACCGATGCCATGAGAATGCCGGGGTAGAGCGGCCAGCACATTTCCCAGATATGCCGGAACCAGTAGTTGATGACGGCGCGATCCTCTTCCCGGACAGCGAGGCCTTGGGACGCCGAGCGGACCATGGGCGCGGAGAAAACTGCGCCCCCGGGCATGGGCAACAGGCCGATAAGCGCCGGAAAGAATACAAGGCGCAGCGTGGGCCGGTTGAGATACCCCCGCAAGGCGTTCATCATGCGTTCGGCCTGGCCGGAAATGGCCATCAGGTCGGACAGCACCATGATGACGCCCACCACTGCGGATAAAAGCAAGGATTTCTCCTGGACCGCGCCCGGCAGCCCGAAACGCGCCCAGCCCGTGAAGCCCATGCCGAAGAGCAGGGCCAGCGCGAGGCTGCCCGCCAAAATGGATCGCCACAAACCGAATTTGAAACGGATGCCGATGAGCATCACGGCGAACGCTAAGAGCAACTTGATGAGCGGCCAGAGCCGGATCAAGAATTCCATTGGCTAACCTCCGAAAAGATTTAACTTGGACCAAGCCGGGAGCAAAAGCAAGCAAGCCTGGCGCCGTGGCTGTGATATCGGCAGGCCGACCCAACATGGCGGTCTGCTTCGTCAGCGAAAAATCCAAATTATCTGTCTAGGCGCAATACATTGCGCGTTCTGGATTTTTTCACTTCTTTGCATCGCACCATTCTGGACCGGCCCGCATTTCATGCGTTTTTCAACGGTCAATCAGGGGGAAGGTGCGGTTTCTGCTTGTGATTGTTGCATCTTTTCGTAACGCCGCCAGACTTGTAAGGCGTAGATGGATGCGCGCCAATTATGCTTGCCGGGGCCGCCGGTGTGATAGGCGCTGAGCGCGTCCCAGCTCAAGCCGTAGCGTTCGACGCATTGTTTGAGGATGCGGGCGCCGAGTTGAATGTTGACGTCGGGCTCTAGGGCCTGTTCGGGAGTGAGGTCGAAATGGTCCAGCCACTGGGAGTTCACCTGCATGATCCCGAGGTCGAAATTTTTCGAGGCGCGATTGCTCAGCAGTTGCGTCGCTTGCGCGCGGGTTTCCGGGAAAAACCCTTGCCCGCCAAGATTGAGGGCCCAAGGGCTGAAGCGGCTTTCGTGCTGCGCAATGGCTATGAGGAGGTCGGCGGGGAGTTCGTACGCTTCGGCCGTCTGCGCGAAAAGTTTTTGCAGTTCTTCTTTGGACCAGGACGCCTTCGGGGCGGCGCCGGCTCCTAGTCCGGCGGAAGCGTTGGTTTGCGGTTCGGCGCCGGTTTCCCGTTCGGCCGCGTCCTTGGGGCCGGCGTTCGTGGTCCGGTCCGGGAGCGCCGGGCGTTGCGTCCGGAACTCGGGAAGCGCCGGAGCCTGAGAGGACGGCGTCGGGATGGCCATCCACAGCAACAGCGCTGCGGCGAGGATGGCGTAGACGATCAGAAGACGGACGCCCAGGCCCCCCGTCTGGCGGCCGCCGCCGGGAGTCAAGCTCCCTCCCGCTCTGGGCGCAAACCCGCCACCCGCTCCACGCAGGCTGCGACTTCATCCAGGTCGAGGTCCTCTTCGGTCTCCAGGAATGCGAGTTGGATGTTGATCTCCCGTTGGAGTTCGAGGTTTTCGGGTTCGAAGTAGCCTTCCCAGGCGGCCTTTACCTTATCGGGCTTTCCCATTTTGCACATGGTCAGCCCAAGGTAGAGTCGGGCCAGATGGTTTTCGGAGTCGGTGCGCAGAATTCTGTCCAGCTCCACGCGCGCCTGAATGAATTTGTCCAGTCGATAGAGGGCTTCCCCCAGTTTGAGTCTGGCGAGAAGGTCGTTGGGGTCCGCTTTGACGCACTCCCGCAGCCGCTGGGCGGCTTTGTCCAACTCGCCTTCGGCAAGGGCCCGCTCTCCCAGATCGAACATGGACACCGGGGGCTTGCCCGCGCGTTTGAGCGGGGAGTCATCGGCCCGCAGCTGCGCGATGGACTCGGCGTTTTTGCGCAGCCGGCGGACGCCGCCCATCAGCAGATCCCGGCGCGAGATTTTTTTTGAATCGTCCGCCACGGTTTTTTCTCCGGGGTGCGCAGTTTCAACAGAAGAATAGGCGCAGTCCGTCCTACTCGTCGAGTTTGAATCCGCTCAGTTGGGTTTGGAGTCCCTGCACCGCCTCGTTCAATTGTTCGGCCGCGAGCCGGAATTCCTGCAGGGATTCGGCCGAAGAACTCGAGGCCTGGGCGAGGCCCCCCATGATGGATCGGATCTGGTCGGCGCCCGAAGCCTGGGCGGTCATGGCTCTGTTGACTTCCTCGAATCCCGGAGCGAGTTCGAGAACTCGGTCGATGATCTGGTCGAGCCTGCCGCCGAGTTCCTTGACCTGGTCGGCGCCTTTCTGGACTTGGTGAGAGAAGCCTTCCACCTCCATGACGCCGGAGGACACGGCGCTACGCACGTTGCCCACCATTTTTTCGATGTTGAGGACTTCCTTGGCGGTTTGGTCCGAGAGGCGGCGAATTTCGCGGGCCACAACGGAGAATCCTCGGCCGTACTCGCCTGCTTTTTCGGCTTCGATGGCCGCATTCAGCGAGAGCATGTTGGTCTGCTCGGATATTTTGGTGATGGCGGTGGTGATGGCGCCTATGTTCGAGGTGGTTTCGTTGATGGCGCCGAGCTTGTCGGCGATGGAGTTGGAGGCGGTGTGGACCTCGCGCATCGCCTCCTCCATGGACGTGAGGCTTTTGCGGTTGGCGTCGGCCAGGTTTGCGGTCTCGCTCGCGGCCTCCGTGGCCTGATTCATGGATATGGCGAGTTCTTCGACGGTGGCGGAAATGCGTTGGGAGGTTTCGTTCGCCTGGCTGGAGGCGTCGGCCTGGGCCTGGACCATATCCGCGGACTGCCGGGCCGAAGCGGATATCTCCGTGGCCGAAGCCGCGACCTGGTATTGGGACTTTTTGATCTGCCGGGCCAGTTCGCTCAGGCTTTTGACCATATGCACGAACGACTGGTGCAGCCGGCTGGTTTCCTGCGAGAATCCACGCTTGTCGCGTCCCAGGTAGTTCAGGGACGCCTGCGCGCTCTTCAAGTCCCCGGCGGCGATCTGTTGGGCGATCTCCGTAAGCCGGGCCATGGGCCGCAAAATGCGCCGCACCACCAGCACGGACGCCAGAATGCTCAACAGCAGGACTACGAGCGTTGCGGACATTTCGCTGCGAATCATTTTCTCCGCGGGCTTGAGGACGTATTCGCGCGGTACTTCTCCCACGATGTACCAGCCAAGCGGGGCGTAATGCGTACTGAAAGCGATGATGTTGCGCGTCTCTCCGCGGGCGTTGGGGTCGGGCGCCTCGAACGAGATGGCCCGGAATTCTTCGGAATCGCGCCCGGCTTCTTCGATTTGCAGCAGGTTGTCCAGGTCGACGGCTTTTTGTTTGAGACGCTCGTAGAGCCCGTCGTGTCCTTTTTCCGGGAGCCTGTTCAAGGCCTCCCGAATTTCTCGGCTGGGGGGCGTGATGATTTTGTTGTTGGAGTCGAAAATGAAGATGGAGCCGCCGCCGTCCACCAGGTTGATCTCGGATAGAGTATCCTGCAGACGATGGATCACGGACTGCATTTTCTCTTGGACCTCGTCGTCGATGTCGTCGATGTAGACGCCGGAGCCGACGATCCAGCTCCATCTGGGATAGAGGAAGACGTAGAAAGACTTCGGCGCCCAGTCCGTGGCGTTGAGTCTGGGGAAGCGGAGCTGGCTAAATCCTTCCTTTTCCTCCACGGCGATGCGTCGAAGTTCGTGGCAGACGAAGTTGCCATGATCGTCCTGCAGGTCGTAGAGGTTTTTTCCCTCCAAGTTCCGCCTCGGATGGGCGATGTTGGTGAAGTCCAGGTCGTAGGCGTAGAAGTAGTCGCTGTTTCCGAAGCGGAAGTTTCTAATGTAGTCCTTGGCCGCTTCCTGCGCTTGGCGTTTGGTGAGAATTTTTTGGTCGGCCAGATCGGCGAAGCCGTCCAGCGCGGAGCGCACCGCCTGCCCGACGTGCTGGAGATCCCTCTTGCGAGCCTCCATGGTTTGCCGGCGGTACTCCTGAATCGCTTGGAAGTCCTTGTTGATCTCCAGGACCGTGACCTGCAGGATGTTGGCGATCATGCGCTTCTCGAAGCGCAGCATTTCGGCTTCCACGGTGAACTTGGATGAGATGGCGAGAGCCGCAGCCGTAAGGACCAGGGCCGCGGCGACGAGCAGGCCGATCTTGCTGATGATGGTGCGGAACATAGTGGCCCCTGGTCTTGAGCAGTTGCGCCTTGGGCGGAGCGTTGTTTTCAAGACGCGGCCATGGGAGCTTACGGCCGCGCCATGGCCGCTTCCGCTTCGGTTCAGCGTTTACATCATACGCGCACAGGGCGTTTTCACCGTGAATTTGACGAAAACGCGTTGACTACGGGGAGTTGTCTCGCCGCAGACCGCTCCTGTTTCGCCCCGGCCAAGCCGGCTGCTTGTGCATACCACCGTTGGAGGATCAAATAAAGCATCCGCCGGCCATCCGGCGTTTTCCCGGATGCGGCCGCCGTCGCCGGTTCAACGGACGATTTCCGTCCCGACCCCGGCCGTGGTGAACAACTCCAGAAGCAGGGAGTTCTCCATGCGCCCATCGATGATTTGCGCCTTTTCCACCGCCTGGTGTACGGCTTCCAGGCAGCATTTGACTTTGGGGATCATGCCGCCCTTGATCACCCCTTGCTCCATGGCCTCCAGGGCGTCGTCTCCGGTGAGGGTGGAGAGCAGGTTCCCGGCCTGGTCCATGATGCCCGGCACGTCGGTCAGCAGGATCAGCCGCTTGGCGCCCAGGGCTTCGGCCAGGGCCGAGGCCACGTAGTCGGCGTTGATGTTGTAGGTTTCCCCTTTGTCGTCCACGCCCACCGGGGCGATGACCGGGATGAATCCGTCCTCCTCCAGGGATTTGACGACCTGGGTGTTGACGTGGTCCACGCGGCCCACCTTGCCCAGGTCGATGATCTCCGGCGGAGCGTCTTTTTTGGAGATGGCCAGTTCGAGTTTCCGGGCCTTGATCAATTCTCCGTCCTTGCCGGACAGGCCGACGGCGGGGACGCCATGCTGGTTGAACAGGTTGACGATGGATTTGTTGACCTGGCCCACCAGGACCATTTCCACCACATCCATGGTGGCGTCGTCCGTGATGCGGTAGCCTTCCCGGAACTGGGTGTCGATGTTCAGCGCCTCGAGCATCTTGCCGATCTGGGGGCCGCCGCCGTGGACGATGACCGGAAAGACCCCCACGTAGCGGAGCAGGATGACGTTGAGCACGAAGCTGTGCTTGAGCGTTTCGTCGATCATGGCGTGGCCGCCGTACTTGATCACCACGTGCCGCCCTGCGAACTCGCGGATGTAGGGCAGCGCCTCCAACAGGATTTTGGCTTTGGCGGATTCGGTTGTCATGGCGTTTCTCCTTGGGCCGTCGCAGGGACGACAATGCATTGCAGAACGATGAACATGGCGGCGACGAGCGCCGCCCCGGCGTAAAAGACGAGGTTCAACCCCAGCCCGGCGTAGACCACGCCCATGAACAGCGGCCCCAGGGTCTGCCCCATCCGCAGCAGCGATCCGTTGATCGCCATGACGGCGGCGCGTTTGCTCACGGGCGCAAGCCCCGTGAGCATGCCCATGAGGTTCGGGATGTTCAGCCCCTGGCCCAGCCCGAACAACGTCACCGCCAAAATGGACAGCCACGGGCTCGCGGCGTGGGGAAGGAGCGCAAGGGAGGCCGCGTAGAAGACGAACGCGGCGCACATGAGCGCAATGGGGGAAAAAAGGGTGTTGAGCCGGCCGCTTTGGGAGGCGGCGATGGCGGTGAAAGCCGAGGCCGCGGACACGACGGCTCCGATGGTCAGGCTCGAGGCGTGGAGCTTCACGCGCAGCAGAACCGGCAGATAGGTGACGTAGCAGCCGTAAAGAATCATGAACGTCAGCAGGGTGATCGCGAACAGCCCCAAGGCCTTGCGCCCGCACAGGGTTTTGGCCGTGTTTTTGAGGTAGTTCATGAACGGTTCGCTCTCCCCGCGGGCCGGCTCGTCCAGGAACAAAAACACCAGCAGGGCCAAGGGCGCGGCTACGCTTGGGAGCAAAAACACCGCCCGCCAGCCCAGCAGGGACAAAAGTCCTCCCAGGGCCGGGAAGGCCGCCGCGCCGATGGCCAGGATGGAGGATGTGTAGCCCATGGCCTTGGCCCGGTCCAATCCGGAGAAAAGGTCCCCCACCAGCGTCATGTTCAGGATACCCAAGGGCGCCGCGCCCGCGCCCTGCATCGTGCGCAGGGCCGCCAGTGTCCAGATGTCGTCGGCGAAGGCGCAGGCCGACCCGAACACGCTGAAGATCAGCAGCGCAGCGACCAGGACGATTTTGCGCCCGTAGCGGTCGGCCAGAACGCCGGACACGGGCGCCAGAAGCACGCCGGGCAGCGTGAAGGCGGTGACGACCAACGCCACGGCCGCGCGCGAGACGCCGAAAGCCGCGGGCAACTCCGGTAGAATCGGCATGAGGGAGGAAACGCCGAGGACGGCCGTCAGCGTGACCCCGAAAATAATCAGCAGATTCTTGTCCAGGAAAAGGGGGCGGGCCATACGCAGTCCGGTGTTCCTCAAATCGCCGGATCGAGCAGCAGGTTGTCCCGGTGCACGATCTCCGCGTAGGGGCAGGCGCCGAGCAGCGATTCGATGTCGCGGGTTTGGCGTCCCAGGATTTTGGCCAGATCTTCGCTGTCGTAGTTGGTCAACCCGACGCCGATGGTGTCGCCGTCCGGACCGAGCAGGCGCACCAGCGCCCCGACTTCGAATGTCCCTTCGACCCGGTTCACTCCGGCCGGCAGCAGGCTCTTGCCCCTTTCCGCAACGGCCCGGACCGCGCCGGCGTCCAGGCTGAGCGCGCCTTCCGGGGTGTCGTGGTACGCCATCCAGAATTTGCGCTGCGACACGGATTTGCTTTCGGCCGGAATGAACGTGCCAAGCGCCTCGCCGTTGAATACGCGCTCCAGCGCGTGGGGCTCGCGGCCCGCCATGATGATGGTGGCGGCGCCGATTTGGGCGGCTCGCCGCGCGGCCATGAGCTTGGAGTGCATGCCCCCGCTGCCCGCGCTGGTCTTGCCCTTGCAGAGGTTGTCGATGTCCAGGGAGGCGATGTCTTCGATGACGGGCAGAACCTTGGCGTTCGGGTCTTGCAACGGATTGACGTCGCATACGCCGCGGGCCGAAGTCAGATTGATGAACAGGTCGGCGTTCACCAGGCTCACCATGAGGCTGGCGAGGTAGTCGTTGTCGCCGAAGTGCAGATGTTGAAAGCACACCGTGTCGTTTTCGTTGACGATGGGAATAACGGACCAGTCCAGCAGCTGGCGCATGGTGTTCAGCGCATTGAGGAACCTGGACCGGTGCTTGAAGTCGTCCCTGGTGAGCAGAATTTGGGCCGTGAGTTTGCCGAAACGGCGGAAGGCGTCGTCGTATTCGCGCATGAGGCGGGACTGGCCCAGGGCCGAGAGCGCCTGGTATTCGGGAAACCCGTTGACGTCCAGGCGCTGCTCGATGAGCCGGGCCTTGCCCGAGGCCACGGCCCCGGAGGAGACCAGGACCACGGCGAGCCCCTTGTCGTGCAGGCAGGCGATCTGGTCCGCCAGCCGGCTGATGACCCGCAGGTCCACTCCCTGCTCGGACGTCAGCACGGCGCTTCCGACCTTGATCACCACCCGTTTGGTGTTGCGGATGATCTCCCGGCGTTGGGCGTCGTGATTCTCCATGGGCATGTTATTCTTCCTCCGGGGCGTCCTCGTCAAGCTCCCCGCAGGCCTTCCAGACAAGCTCCATGAGCTCGGCCACGCCGCGCCCCTGCAGCGTCGAAATGAGATGGACGGGATCCGGCAGGCCGTCCAGGGCGCCTCGCAGGGCGGTTTCGGCCTCCTCGTCCAGCAGGTCGGATTTGTTCAGCGCCCGGATTTGCGGTTTGCCGGCCAGGGTTTGGTCGTAGCGGGCCAGTTCTTCGTCGATGAGGGTGAAAGCCTCCAGCGGACGCTCGGGACGCACGTCCTCCACGCTGGCCAGGTGGAGCAGCAGGCGGGTGCGCTCCACGTGTTTGAGGAAGTTGTGGCCGAGCCCGGCGCCCTGGCTTGCGCCCTCGATGAGCCCGGGAATGTCGGCCAGCACCAGGCGCCGGCCGTCTTCACGCTCCACCACGCCCAGATTGGGGCTCAGCGTGGTGAAGGGGTAGCTGGCGATCTTGGGCCGGGCCTGGGACACGGCGGTGATGAAAGTGGATTTGCCGGCGTTGGGCAGCCCCACGATGCCGACGTCGGCCAGGATCTTGAGTTCGAGCCGGATGCGCTTTTCTTCGGCCGGCTTGCCCGGCTCCGCGAATCGGGGCGTCTGGCGGGTGGGCGTCTTGAAGTGGATGTTGCCGCGGCCTCCGCGCCCTCCGCGGCAGATGAGCTCGTCCTGCCCGTGCCGGATCAGATCGGCCAGCAGAGTTTCCGAGCCGTCCTCATGGACTTCGTACGCCAGCGTCCCCACGGGAACGTCGATGATGAGGTCGTCGGCGTTTTTCCCGTAGCGGTCCTTGCCCATGCCGGGCTGGCCGTTTCTGGCGTTGTAGCTCCGCTTGAGGCGGAAGTCCTGAAGCGTCAGAAGCCGTTCATCGGCGCGCAGGAGGACGTCGCCGCCCTTGCCCCCGTCGCCTCCGCTGGGGCCGCCCTTGGGGATGAAGCGCTCCCGGCGGAAGGCGACGCAACCGTCGCCGCCTTTGCCCGAGCGGACGGAAATTTGGGCTTCGTCAACGAATCGCATGATGTCGGCGCTCCTTGAAGAGCTGTTTTCGCCAGCGGCCGGCGGCCGCCATATCGGGTTTCATACGGCTCAAATACGGACTCGGACCTGGCGGCGCAAGGTCCGGGAAGGATATGGCGGGAGTTTGCGGCCGATATCCGTCAATCCGCGATGAACGCAAGGGGATTGACGGGGGTGTTGTTCTTTCGGACCTCGTAATGGAGGTGCGGGCCGGTGGAGCGGCCTGTATTGCCTACGTAGCCGAGGATATCGCCGCGGTTGACGATGTCTCCCTTCTTTACGGCGATGATGTGCAGATGGGCGTAGCGGGTGGTGATGTTGAAACCATGGTCCACGCCGATGGCGAGGCCGTAAGAGCCCTTGCGCCCGGCGAAAACGACCTTGCCGCGGGCCGTCGCGGTGATGGGAGTGTTGAGCGGCGCGCTGATGTCCAGCCCCTGGTGGAACTCCCTGCCGCCGGTGAAGGGCGAAGCCCGCCAGCCGAAGGGCGAGGTGACGCGCCCGCGGGTGGGCCAGATGGACGGCGTGACCGACCAGCGCTCCTGTTTGGTGCGGATGGCGCCGATGATCTCCTGCTGCCGGACCTCCTCCAACTGGGAGGTGGTCTCCAGGTGCTTCAGGTAGCTGTGCAGGGAGCGCGCCAGCGATTCCATTCTCTGCTCCGCCGGGTAGCGGGTCGTCAACTCGCCGCCATAGGAGCCGCCTACGGCGTTGGCTTGGCCGAAACCGTTCTGGGTCAGCTGCAAAATGACCTGGAGTTTGCCGTCGAGGTCGCCGGCCGATGCGAGGTCGGACTCAAGATAGCGGGCGCGGTTCACCAGGGAAAGCATGGCGAGTTGCTGGTCCTGGGCCAGCGCTTCGTAGGACTGGATGCTTTTTTCCAGTTTTTTGTTCTCGAGGTAGTATCGGAAAAAGAAGATGTTGCCGCTGATGAGTCCTGCGAACGCCAAAAAAACGGGAACGAGCAGGATGGAGTGAAAACGCATCTGTCGATGCTTGGATGAGTCGGCCCGGAGGACGAGCATGTCGTAATTTTTAAACAGCATGTGCGATGAACTCCGGACGCTTGCGCCCCGCTGGACTGCAGGGGAAAGCTCCGTAAAATTGCGTAGTTTTTACTCTGAAGGCGACGGACTGTCAAGCGGGCTGCGGATTGCGGGCTTTCAAGCCGGCCGCGGGAAAGAACGGCGTTTCTGTCGTGCGATGCTTCGAATTTTCAGAGAGGAAAGAGAAACGAGAGACCCCGGGCTACCCGCCGGACTGCTCTTCTGCGTCCTCAGGGAGCCCCCAACCAAGGGCAAAGTCCAGTTGCTCGAGCAAGTCTTCAATATGATCTTCCCATTCTCCGGACGAATCCAAGCTCACCAAAGCGTCCTTCAGAAGTCCTCCAATTCGATAGGCAGAAACTGCATCGCCCGTCATATGCATAGATTCAAGTATTGGTATGATGCTGGCGAATCTTGCGATAACTCGAGTTTTGTTTTTATCCATCGGAGTCCCTCATCTTTTTTTCAATTAAATTCAAAAAATTTATTAATTGTGGTAGGTCTTTTTGCACTGTTTCCCACACCATCTCCGCGTTGATTCCAAAATAATTATGAATGAGAATATTTCTCATTCCAATGACTTTGCGCCAAGGAATATCCGGGTGCTGATTTTGGAAGGATTGCGGTAATCGCGCAGCAGCCTCTCCTATGACCTCGATGCAGTGAAATACTGCAAATTGAGTTTTTTCGTCCGCCAAAAAATCCTGTTTGGCGGCGTCGGCGAGGAAAGCGTGTGCTTTGGCGCTGTAGTCCCTCATGTCTTGTAGAAGCTCGGAAATGAGCAAGCTAAAATTTTTGACCATATCTAAAAAATTTTGATTTGATCCGCCAGAACGGACGGGCGGACATGGCGTTTCAAGTATCGCGGCGGCGTCAAATCCACTTTCCGGCCCAGGCGAGCCTCCAGCTCCGCCTTGAGATCGAGCGCAGTAAAAGCGGTCATGTCTTCCGGGTACTCCACCAGGAGATCAATATCGCTGTCCGACTCGTTTTCTCCCCTGGCGACTGAACCGAACACCGCCGCCGACTTCACCCCATACTTGCGCAGAATAGGGCCGGCGATGGCGGCCACTTGCTTTAGGGCCAGCGGTTTGGAATGAGCGGCGACGGTTTCAGGCATCTTGCTTGACCTCATGGACTCCGAGTTTAGAACCTCTCCATGATAGCAATAAACTGTAGGAAAGGGAATCTTCTCGAAACCGTTGCAGGTGGTGGAGAGCCCGAAGCTATACGGAAGCGGTCGAGACGGCCCTGCTTGACGCTTCAGGGATTTTCGAACAGAAGCGGAGCGAGGGGCGGCCGGCGCCCTGAAGACGCCTGTATAAAATTTCGCAAAATTGTTTGGGTTCTTTTCAGCCCGGAGAGCATCAGGAGTTTCCATGGATATCGCATTGCACGAGACCGGCCTGAGAGATTGCTACCTTATTCAGAGTCAGTTCATGGAAGATAGGCGGGGCTTCTTCCAGGAAGTGTTCCGGAAGGACGTATTCGAACAAAACGGACTGCCGACGCGGTTCGTGCAGCTCAATCAATCCGGGTCCGTGAAGGGGACGGTTCGGGGGCTGCATTTCCAATGGGAGCCGCCCATGGCCAAACTCATGCGCGTGGTGCGCGGCGAAGCCTTTCTTGTGGCCGTGGACATACGAAAAGGCTCTCCCACGTTGGGCCAATGGTTCGGCGTCGGCGTTACGGCCGAAAGCCGGCGGCAGTTGTACGCTCCGGCCGGCTTCGCCCGAGGCTTTTGCGTGCTTTCGGATTTTGCGGAGATCGAATACCTGTGCACCGGCGTATACAATCCCGAGGGAGAATCCGGAGTGCTCTGGAGCGATCCCAACATCGGAATCGAATGGCCGGTGTCTTCTCCGACGCTTTCGGGCAAGGACGCCAAGGCGCAAAGCCTGGCGCAGTGGCTTGAGCGGGAGGAGTCCAATCGGTTCATTTATTAATGGAAGCGGGGCGCGCCGGCGAGGACAAGCGGAAGTTCACTTCCCGTGCAGGTTGAACAGAGCGTCAGCAAAATTCGTTAAGAATTTTGCGCTCCCATGCAATGAGAGCCGGCGGCGCGCTTGCGTTGCCCCCGAAGCGGCATTTCCGTATAAAGGACCTCCAATAGGGTCTTCGAGGTCCACTGAGCCATGCTAATAGCCCTTATCCGACGTATCCTCGCCAAGCTCGCCTGGGTGGCGGTGGTCTTTTTCGGCATCACGGTGATCAGCTTCTGGGTGATCCACCTGGCGCCGGGATCGCCCACCGACCTGCAGGTGACCATGAACCCCAACGCCTCGCCTGAAGCCGCCCAAAGGCTGCGCAAGCTGTACGGCCTGGACCAGCCCATTTACATCCAGTACGGTCGGTGGGTTTCGCGGCTGGCGCGTTTCGATTTCGGGCGCTCCATGTCCGGAGACCATCGTCCCGTTTGGGACAAGATCAAGGAGCGGCTGCCGCTGACCTTCTCCATGAACGTGGCCTCCCTGATCTTGACGCTGCTCGCGGCCGCGCCCATTGGGATCATCTCGGCCTGCAGGCGAGGGTCGAATCTGGACAAGTCTTTGACCGTGTTGGTGTTTCTCGGATTCGCCGCGCCGAGTTTCTGGCTTGCGCTGCTGCTGATGATGCTCTTGGGCGTATACTGGCCGCTGCTGCCCATTTCCGGGCTGACTTCTTTGAATTATCCCCAGCTCTCCGCCGCGGGAAAGGTCTGGGACATGGGTCGGCACCTGATCCTGCCCATCTTTATCTACACCTTCGGGTCCCTGGCGGGCATGTCCCGCTTCATGCGAGCCAGCATGCTGGAGGTGCTGCGGCAGGACTACATTATGACCGCCCGGGCCAAGGGATTGTCCCGGTCCGCCGTGGTGCTCAAGCACGCCATGCGCAACGCGCTGCTCCCCGTCATCACCATTCTGGGACTGTCCGTGCCGTCCCTCATCGGCGGTTCGGTGATCATCGAATCCATTTTCGCTCTGCCGGGGCTGGGCCGGCTGTTCTACGAGGCGGTCATGGCCCGGGACTATCCGTTGGTCATGGGCAGCCTGGTGCTCGGGGCGTTTCTAACCCTGGCAGGCAACCTTCTGGCGGACATGGGCTACGGTTTGGCCGACCCCCGCATTCGATTCGGAGGCAAGCAGCAATGAAGCGCGCGGCGCCGAGCTCCAGAACCCTGGCCGCCAAGTACGGCATGTTGCTGGCCGGGGGCTTCATCGTGGCCGTTGTCGCAATCTGCGCCGTCTTCGCGCCGTACATCGCTCCCTACGATCCGCTGGCGCTGAACGTGGACCACATCCTGGAGCCGCCGTCCATGGCGCATCTGTTGGGGACCGACGCCCTGGGCCGGGACCTTTTTTCGCGCATGCTCTACGGGGGGCGGGTTTCGCTTTGGGTGGGATTCATCGCCGTGGGCATCTCCACGGCCATCGGCCTGGCTCTTGGCCTGTGCGCGGGCTTTTTCGGCGGGATCGTGGACGAGGTCATCATGCGGGGAGTGGACGTCATGCTCTGCTTTCCCTCTTTTTTTCTCATCCTGGCGGTTATCGCGTTTCTGGACCCGAGTCTGGTGAACATCATGATCGTCATCGGCCTGACCTCGTGGATGGGGGTGGCGCGGTTGGTGCGGGCCGAAACGCTCACCTTGCGGGAACGGGACTTCGTGCTGGCCGCGCGGGTGGCGGGAGCCGGGCCCGTGCGTATTCTCTGGCGGCACGTGCTGCCCAACGCCGTGACTCCGGTGCTGGTTTCCGCGACCTTGGGCGTGGCCGGCGCCATTCTGGTGGAGTCCTCCCTCAGTTTTCTCGGATTGGGCATCCAGCCTCCGGCGCCTTCCTGGGGCAACATTCTCATGGAGGGCAAGGACGTGCTGGGCGTCGCCTGGTGGATGTCCGTCTTCCCCGGGCTGGCCATTTTGCTCACCGTGCTCGGTTACAATTTAGTGGGCGAAAGCCTGCGCGATCTGTTGGATCCCCGACTCAGACAATAGATCGGTTGAGCCTTGAAAAGGCTCAACCGATCTGCAAGGATTTGCGAAAATCCTTGCCGCGAAATGCTTGTAGACGGGCTGCGCCCGCCGTTAAGCAGGCGTTTCAAACGTAAAATACTCTGGAAAGCCCGGAAACGGCGGACTTGCAGGATGCGGTCTGGCGCACGCTCCGGGCAGGTTGCGGGGCTTCTCAGAGCGGCTTGCAAATGTTAAATGATCTTGGTCCGGCGAAGTCCGGACAAGGACGGTTGCTCCATGCTTGAGTTGTTGCGCATCAAAAGCCTGGCCCTCATCGACGATTTGTCTCTGGAGTTTTCCCCGGGACTCAACGTGCTCACGGGCGAAACCGGAGCCGGCAAGTCGTTCATCATGCGCGCCGTGGATTTCCTGACTGGCGAGGCCCTGGACCGGGACATGGTCCGGACCGGTGCCGACAAGGCCATGGTCGAAGCGCTGTTCGTCATGGAGGACGGAGAAGAACTCGTCTTGCGCCGGGAGCTCAACCGCGAGACGGGCCGCAGCCGCATGTTTCTCAACGACCAGCTTTCCTCCCGGGACGCGGTGCGCTCCCTGCGGGCGGCCTTGATCCAGCACACCAGCCAGCATTCGCAGCAACGCCTGCTCTCGCCGGCTTTCCAGGCGGCGCTGGTGGATGGTTTTCTGCCCAAACAGGAGTTGCTTGAGGAGCGCCGCGTATTGCTCGCGTCCCTGCGGGAGACGGCGCGGAAAAAAGATGAAATCCAGCAGCGCCTGGCCGGGCTCGCCGACCGGCGGGATTTCATGGAGCATCAGCTGCGCGAGATCGAGAAAGTCGGCCCCAAACCCGGCGAGGAGGAGAGTCTGCTGCGCCGCAAGGAGGCCCTGCGCGAACGGCAACGCGCCTCCCAAAGCGTGGACGCGGCTCTGGATTTGATTCTGGGGCAGGAGGGCCTCACCGACAGAACCTCGGCCCTGTGCCGCGAACTTGCGCGCATTGGCGAGATTTTTCCGGATTACGAGCCCGAGCGCGACGCCATGGAGGCCTTCCGCGAGCGACTTCTGGATTTGGAGGTTCGGCTGCGCGGCCAGCGCATGGACGACGGCCCCTACGAGTCCCTGGACGACATCGAGTCGCGCCTGTTCGACCTGTCCCGCCTCAAACGCTCCCTGAACCGCTCCCTGGAGTCCATCGGCCAACTCAGGGACGAGCTTGAGGAGCATCTGTCCTTTCTGGACGCCGGGGCGCTTGACCTCAAGAATCTGGACAAGGAGGAGCGGGCCCTGGCCAGCCGGCTGGAAGGCGTGTTGGAGGACCTGTACAAGGTCCGTTCGGATACGGCCAAGGACGTGGCCGCGAGGCTGGAGAAGGAGTTGGCCGGCTTGGGATTCTCCGAACACGTCCGGATACGTTTCGAATTCGCCGCTCAGGAGTTGCATCCGGGCGTCCAGGAGCATAAGCCGCGCCTTCTCTGGATTCCCAATCCGGGCCAGCCGGCCCGTCCCCTGGAGGAAATCGCCTCGGGCGGCGAACTGTCCCGGTTTCTGCTGGCCCTCTCCAGCCTGGGCGCCGAGGAGGGGCGTCCTACTCTGATTTTCGACGAGGTGGACGCAGGCGTCGGCGGATTGACCCTCACCGCCGTGGGAGAACGCATCCGGGCCCTGGCCAGGCGCCAGCAAATTTTGCTCATCACCCATTGGCCCCAACTCGCCGGTTTGGCGGATCGCCATTTTCAGGTCTCCAAGGAAGTCCGGAACGGCGAGACCTTCACCCGCTGCGTGGGCTTGTCCGCGGAGCAGGTTCGTCAGGAGCTGTCCCGCATGGCTGGAGGCGGAGAACGGGGCGAGGTCCTGGCGTACAAGATTTTGGAGGAGCGCTGACGGACCGGCGAACGCCGGCCGCCATGCAGGACGAACATTCAAGCCTGACGCCAAGGAGGAGAGACATGCCGGAGTTGGATAATCCCGTGCTACACGCCATTCGCGAGCGGCGCAGCGTTCGCCGCTACACGGAGGAGCCGGTTTCCGCAGACGAAGTGCGCGCCATGCTCGAAGCCGCCCGGTGGGCGCCTTCCGGGAAAAACAACCAGCCGTGGCGTTTTCTGGCCATCATGGGCGGCGACGCCCGCCAGCAGGCCCTGGCCGAATTGACCCGGTCCGGAAGCGCCGTGCAAGCCGCCAAGGCCCTCATCGTGGTGGCGCTCGACAAATCGGCCATGTACCATCAGATCAAGGACCATCAATCCTGCGGGGCCGCGATGCAGAACATTCTGCTGGCGGCGCACTCCCTGGGATTGGGCGCGGTCTGGCTGGGGGAGATCGTCAGCCGGGAGCGCCAGGTCTTCGAAGCCCTGTCCCTGGACCCCGACGCCTACGAACTCGCGGCCGTGGCGGCCATTGGCCGGCCCAGCCGGCAAGGCTCCGGCCAACGCAAGCCGCTTGCCGATTTGTTGATCGAACCACTGTAAGGAGCAAACGTGGATATTCGCGCCATCCCTCTCGGACCGCTGCAAACCAATTGCTACCTGCTTTCCGTGGACAAAAAGGCCGTGGTGGTGGACCCCGGGGGAAACCCGGCGCCGCTGCTGGCGATTCTGGATCAGGAGCAACTCGCCCTGGAGTGCATTCTGAACACGCACCTGCACTTCGACCACACCGCGGGGAACGCCGCGCTGTCCCGCGCCACGGGCGCTCCGATCCTCGCAAGCAAGGGCGACGCCGGACTGCTCGATACGGACGTGTTTCGCGGCGGCTTCATGGGCCTGCCGGTGGTGGAGGCCTTCGAGTTTGAGATTCTGGAGCCCGGAGAACGGGAGTTTCTGGGCGAGCCGTGCTCGGTGTTTTCGACTCCCGGCCATTCCCCCGGCGGGGTGTCCTTCTATTTCCCCCGGCAGGCGGCGGTGTTCGTCGGCGACTTGGTCTTTCAGCGCTCCATCGGCCGGACCGATTTCGTTGGCGGCAACCTGGAGACCTTGTTGGAGTCGGCCAGGACCAGAATCCTGAACCTTCCGGATGCAACCGTCATCTATTCGGGACACGGCGACGCCACCACGGTGGGCGAAGAGCGGTTGCACAATCCTTATCTTTCCGAATCGGGTTTCTGAGGAGATCACGCATGGATGACGAGACGGTCCGGCTGGATTTGCGCGGTCTCTGCTGAGGCGTGGGACAGGAGGTGGGTCTGCGCCTCCGGCTCAGCCGCGCCCCGATGGTGGTGGTGCTCGCCAGGTCCGATTCGAAGATTCGGGCCCAGCTGGAGTACGCCGCGCAGGAGGCGGACCGTTGGGAGTCGAGCATCGAAGAGCGGGACGGCTATCTTCGGGCCGTCTTCGCCAACAAAAGATTCAAGGAGACTTCGTGAATCCGGTCAGCGTGTTGTGTTGCAGCCACAGGCCCGGTGGAAACACCGAGGCCGCGGCGCGGATGGTCGTCCGGGAGCTGCAGCAGGCCGGGATTCCGAACGAGTTGCTGTCGCTTACGGACTACGAGGTGCAGCACTGCGAGGCGTGCAACGCCTGTCTGGCGCATCCCCGCTGCGAATGCCGCCTGGCCGCAGTCGACCAGGCCGAAATGCTGTTCGAACGGTTCCTCACGGCGCCGGCCGTGGTCCTGGCCTCGCCCATCTATTTTTATCACTTGCCCTCGCGGTTCAAGACCCTCATCGACCGCGGCCAGCGGTTCTGGGCGGCCCATGAAAAAGGCGATCCCGCCATTCTCGGCCTGCCGCCCCGGTCCGCCTACGTGATCCTCGCAGCGGCCAGAACGCGGGGGGCGGCGATTTTCGATGGGGCCTTGCTGACGCTCAAGCGGTTCCTCTTCTATTTCAATATCCAGCCGGCCGCCGTTGCAACCTTGCGAGGCCTTGACGGGCCGCAGGACTTCGAAGCCGACGCCGCGGCCCGGGAAGAGGTTCGAATCTTGGCTGGAAAAGCCGTGCAGGATTTGCGGGTTAAGGGGTGAGGATTATAAAAACTGGGGAAAGGGGAAAACCCTTTTTCGGAAAAAAAGGGTTTTCCCCTTTCCCCAGATCCCTATCCCCTTTCCCCAAAACTTTTTTTAGGGGGATGTTCCGCAAGCCCAAAAAAAGGGCTTTTTTGTCTTATGGGGTGTTCCAACCTTAAGCTGTTCTAACGTTTGCTATGAACCGCGTGCGAAGTCTTCTGCACTGGGCCGGTTTGTCGGTCCGGAGGTGCCGAGCCTGCGGTGAGGCCGCCGCGGACGGCGGTCGGCTGTGCCCGTCCTGCGCTGAAATGCTTCAGCCGGATGCGGCGCCTCGGTGCAGGTTGTGCGGCGTTTCGCTGCCTGCGGAGGCCGGCGGTCTGTGCGCCGTTTGCGCGGCCGCTCCTCCGCCGTGGGAGGCCCTTTATTTCCATGGCCGATACGAGGGGCTGCTGCGCGAGTTGATCCTGGAATACAAGTTCGGCCGCAATCTGGGCCTCGGGCGGCTTCTCATGGAGCTTGCGGCGGGGGCCGCGCCCGCCGGCGGCGCGTGGGACATGCTGGTTCCCGCGCCGCTGCACGCCTCCCGGCTGCGCTGGCGGGGTTTCAACCAGAGCCGGGAGCTGTGCCGTCTGCTGGCTAAACGAACGGGAGCGCCCATCGTAGACCGCGCCTTGTCCCGGATTCGGACCGCCGCGCCGCAATCAGTGCTGGACAAAAAGCAACGCCTCGCCAACGTCGCCGGCGCGTTTCGCGCAGACGCAGCGCTCGCGGCCGGCCGATCCGTCCTGCTGGCGGACGACGTCATGACCACGGGCGCTACGCTGTCCGAATGCGCCCGGACCCTTCTGGCGGCCGGTGCGGCCTGCGTGGAGGTTTTGGTCCTGGCCCGGGACTGAGTCGTCGCCCAGGAGGGATGTCTTTGGCGCTTCCTGCTATATCTCAGGGAGTTGAATGTCGAACACCCCATGCGACGAAAAAACTTTTTTCAAGCTTAAAAAATTTCCCCTCCAAAAATATGTTTTTGGGAAAGGGGATGGGGTCCGGGGGAAGGGGAGAAGG